>NZ_JACSLK010000004.1:0-343601 GCF_018618075.1 Exiguobacterium sp. s5
TCGTCCTGAGCCAGGATCAAACTCTCCAAAGAATTTGATATAGCTCTTTAAAAATGACGAAGCTTGCGCTTCATTCAAAAATTGTAAAAAATTTTTGCCTCATCGTTCAGTTTTCAAAGTTCGTCTGCCGCTCTTAGCGACTCATTAATAATAGCACCTGCTCTACTATTCGTCAACTATAAAAATAAAATATTTTAAAAGAATAAAAACGTGGTGTGTTTTCGGTCGCCACTATATAGAAGAAACACACCACAGATCATTGGAATGCAATGATTCGAACTTCATCTAAACGAGTCAAATCGTACATTTCTTGCGTCGGTTCAGATATGACAATCGGTTGTTCGACGTTCGGTGTATAGTTACGGATTGTACCTCGAACCCCACTACTCAACAACACGGTTCGACCGACTTCATAAAATCCAAGCAATGTCGCCAAAAGGGTAAGTGCTTCCCCATCGTAAGCTTCATTTTGCCACATATAGAAATATGCCTCTTCCGGTGTCAAAGCGTCTCGAAACGTGCGTGGGGCTGTCAACTGACAAAATCGATCTGCCACAATGAACAGCGGCGAGGCCGGATGGAGCGACCGCTCCTCGAGACGATTCGGAAAGCCAGAACCATCAAGACGCTCATGGTGTTCCGCAACCAACTTACTGACGCGCTGGCGCAGCGTCTGATCTTGAGGCAACATCGCCATCGATACGAGTGGATGTTGATACAATAACTCTCGTTCCATTTTTGTGAAATAACGCATATGCGACCATTTTCGAATTTTTGCGTAGCTGGCGTCTGCAAAATACGAGGCGATGCCGTAGTCGAACTGGAGTCGATGTTCATCCCCCCGATACTTGGACAAGGTCCTTGCAACGAGTGCGCGATAAATCGCATGATGAATGACGTGATTTTTTCGAAGTGGTTGTTTCGTGAAAAATGTAACGATAGCTGATAATGGATAATCACGACGAAACAATTGATGGATAAACTCTAAGGCTTCATAGGGATTCGGAGCAATCCGTTCCTCCCATTGATTATAGTGACGTTCATATTGGAGGATCTTCTCACACAAATCGCGTTCTTCTTCTTGCGTGAAGCGACGACGTTCCACAGGAGCAACTTCAATCGTCTCCACTTTTAAAAACCGAAGCAAGCGTAAATGTTCATTCGTCAGTCTAATGCCAGCCTCTAATGAAGAGACCGATGTTTTTAGGACCATCCCTACGTGAACGTTTGAAATTGCGAGTCGCATGCTCATCCCTCCTGATCGTATGAAAACAGGTCGAACGGAAGCTCCGTTCGACCTGTTTCGCCTTATTCGGTCACTTCAGACGATAGGTCGGTTTCTGGTGCTTCACCATCAAATCCATTCTCCATCTCATCTGCTGATTCCTCTTCTAGCTCATCCTTTTTCAATTTTGCGATGGTCGCTAAGCGATCGCCGTCCTCGATGTTCATGACTTTCACACCGCGCGTACTGCGACCCATTTGTGAAATCGTCTGTGCGTCAATTCGAATGGCGACACCGAGCTCGGTCATGAGCATGATATCGTCGTCCTCATCCACGACTCGCATACCGACGACGGTACCGCGGTCGGTCTTGATTCCGATGATTCCAGAACCACCTCGACCTTGCGTACGGAATTGCTCCATTGCGGTACGTTTTCCGTAACCTTTTTCCGTGATGATCAATACGTCTTGTGTCGGTCGTACGATTTCCATCGAGACAACTTGATCATCGTCCTTTTTCAATCGGATGGCACGAACGCCGCGAGCTGTACGGCCCATCGAACGCACTTCCCCTTCAAGTGGGAAACGAATCGACATCCCTTCACGCGTCACAATCAACATTTCGTCGTCGCTCTTCGCGAGACGAACGGTGACGAGTTCATCGGTGTCATTCAAACTGATGGCACGAAGTCCATTTTTATTGATGCGGGCATACGCCGAGAGCGGTGAACGTTTAACGAGTCCTTGTTTCGTAATGAATACGAGCGACAATTGCTCATCCGCCACTTCCGCTTCCGAGTCTTCAGTGCCATCCTCGACGATGGCCTTGTCCGCCAAGTAACTCTGGAAATCGACCGGAATCATCGTTTCGACTTTCTCGCCTTTATCGACTTGGAGCAAGTTGATAATCGGCATCCCTTTCGCAGTCCGACTCATCTCAGGAATCTCATAGCCTTTCAAGCGGAAGACACGGCCGAAATTCGTAAAGAAGAGAATCGTATCATGCGTAGATGCAGACAAAAGACGTAACACGAAGTCTTCATCGTTCGTGCCCATTCCTTGTTTCCCTCGTCCACCACGGCGTTGCGTACGATATGAGTCACTCGGGATCGACTTGATGTATCCTTCACTCGTAAGTGTGATCATCATGTCACGGACCGGAATCAAATCTTCATCTTCGAGTTCGATGATGTCCGTACGGATTACCGTCCGACGTGGATCGCCGTAACGCTCTTTGATTTCTGTCAACTCGTTGCGGATGATTTGGAGCAAGAGCTCTTCGTCCCCTAAAATGGCACGAAGTTCTTCGATCAAGGCACGAATCTCACGATACTCGCCTTCGATTTTCTCACGCTCAAGTCCAGTCAAACGTTGAAGACGCATGTCGAGAATGGCTTGTGTCTGTTCAGTCGACAATCCAAAACGAGCGATCAACTTCTCGCGAGCCTCGTCACCGGTCCGTGTACTACGGATGATGGCGATGACTTCGTCCAAATGATCGAGTGCCACGCGCAATCCTTCAAGGATGTGAGCACGTGCCTCAGCCTTGTCGAGGTCGAATTGTGTCCGACGACGAACGACTTCTTTTTGGTGCTCGATATAGTAATAAATCGCCTGCTTCAAGTTGAGTGTCTTCGGTCGACCGCCGACGAGGGCGAGCATGTTGACCCCAAACGTCGTTTGCATCGGCGTCTGTTTGTACAAGTTGTTCAAAATGACGCTGGCATTCGCATCGCGGCGTACTTCGATGACGACACGCATCCCGTTACGGTCTGATTCGTCACGAAGGTCGGTGATGCCTTCGATTTTCTTGTCGCGTACCAAATCGGCAATCTTTTCGACGAGGCGCGCTTTGTTCACTTGATACGGGATTTCATGAACGAGAATGCGCTCACGGCCATTTTTCAACACTTCGATCTCAGCTTTGGCACGCATCGTGATCGATCCACGACCCGTCTCATAGGCGCGACGAATTCCGCTACGTCCTAAAATCTCACCAGCTGTCGGGAAATCAGGACCAGGAATATGCTGCATCAACTCAGAAATCGTGATATCCGGATTATGCGTCAATGCAAGCACCCCATCAATCACTTCGTTCAAGTTATGCGGCGGTACGTTCGTGGCCATCCCGACTGCAATCCCGCTCGTCCCGTTGACCAAGAAGTTCGGGAACCGGGCAGGCATGACGACCGGTTCTTTTTCTTCCCCGTCAAAGTTCGGTTGGTAATCGATTGTATTCTTCCCGATATCACGGACGAGTTCCATCGCGATTTTCGACATCCGCGCTTCTGTGTAACGCATCGCTGCCGCCGAGTCACCGTCGACAGAACCAAAGTTTCCGTGGCCATCTACGAGTTCGTAACGGTAACTAAAGTCTTGCGCCATCCGAACCATCGTCTCGTAAACGGCTGAGTCACCGTGTGGGTGATACTTACCGATAACGTCACCGACAACACGCGCCGATTTCTTATGGGGCTTGTCAGCACGAATTCCAAGTTCGTTCATCGCATAAAGAATGCGGCGGTGAACCGGCTTCAAACCGTCTCGTACATCTGGGAGGGCACGTGACACGATTACGCTCATCGCATAGTCCATGAACGAGGTGCGCATCTCTTGGCTAATATTTATATCCTTGATATTTTCTTGTTCTGCCATTCGTTATTGCCTACCCTTCTTTTTAAATATCGAGGTTTTTCACGTAATGCGCATGTGATTGGATGAAGTCACGTCGCGGCTCGACATTGTCACCCATGAGTGTTTCAAAGATCTCATCCGCCTCAATGGCGTCTTGAAGGTCGACACGAAGCATCGAGCGTGTCTCTGGATTCATCGTCGTGCTCCACAGTTGTTCAGGGTCCATCTCACCGAGACCTTTGTAACGCTGTACACTGTAACGAGCATTTTCTGGAAGCTGTTTAATCGCTTCTTGCAGTTCCCGTTCATTTTGGACGTAGGTGACGTCTTTTCCGTGCTTCAAGCCATAAAGTGGCGGTTGCGCGATATACACATAGCCGCTTTCAACGAGCGGACGCATGTAACGGTAGAAGAACGTCAAGAGCAGTGTCCGAATGTGGGCTCCATCGACGTCGGCATCGGTCATGATAATCAATTTATGGTACCGCGCCTTCGCGAGATCGAACTCTTCCGCGATCCCAGTCCCGAGCGCCGTAATAATTGTACGAACTTCTTGGTTGGCTAAAATCTTATCGAGTCTCGCTTTTTCGACGTTGATGATTTTACCTCGAATCGGCAAGATCGCTTGGAAGTGACGATCGCGACCTGATTTTGCAGAGCCACCGGCCGAGTCACCCTCAACGATGTACAATTCAGACTTCGATGCATCTTTCGATGAACAGTCTGCTAGTTTCCCGGGCAATGAACTGACTTCAAGGATTCCTTTTCGGCGAGTCATTTCACGAGCACGTTTCGCTGCAAGACGAGCACGTGCCGCCATTAAACCTTTGTCGACAATCAATCGCCCGACAGACGGGTTCTCAAGCAAGAACTGCTCAAACGTGTCTGTGAAGAGCGAGTCTGTCGCTGTACGAGCGTCAGCGTTGCCGAGCTTTGTCTTCGTTTGACCCTCGAACTGTGGCGATGGGTGTTTGACCGAGACAATCGCCGTCAATCCTTCACGTACGTCATCCCCTGACAAGCTACCATCGGCTTCTTTCATGAGACCGAAGCGTTTTGCATAGTCGTTGATCGAACGAGTGAGTGCCGTTTTGAACCCTGTCTCGTGCGTTCCGCCCTCGTGGGTCGGAATGTTGTTCGTGAATGAATAGATGTTGCTCGCAAATCCTTCGTTGTACTGAAGCGCGATCTCAACTTCAATCCCATCCTTCGTGCCATGTACATAGACAGGCTCATCGTGGATTGAGGCTTTTGAGCGGTTCAAGTGTTCAACGTATGACTTGATTCCGCCCTCGTAATGATAGTTGCGTTCAATCGTCTCATCACTGCGCTCGTCTTTTGCGACGATGCGAAGCCCTTTGTTCAGGAAGGCAAGTTCGCGCAGACGTGTGGCGAGTAAATCAAAGTCGTATTCGAGCGTCTCCTCAAAGATATCGCCGTCCGGGAAGAAACGGACAGTCGTACCCGTCGTATCAGTCGTACCAACGATTTCGAGTTCTCCTTGTGGAACACCGCGTTTGAATGATTGGTAGTAGACGTTGCCGTTACGGCGAACGAACACTTCAAGTTTCGTCGACAAGGCGTTAACGACCGAGGCTCCGACGCCGTGCAGACCGCCTGAGACTTTATATCCGCCACCACCGAATTTACCTCCGGCGTGAAGGACCGTGAAAATGACTTCAACGGCTGGACGTCCCGTTTTCTTTTGAACATCGACCGGGATGCCTCGCCCGTTGTCTTCAACGACGACTGAGTTACCCGGCTCGACCGTGACCGTAATCGTGTCACAGTGTCCCGCGAGTGCTTCGTCAATCGAGTTATCGACGATTTCCCATACTAAGTGATGGAGTCCTCGTGAGCTCGTCGAACCGATATACATCCCCGGGCGTTTGCGAACAGCTTCTAACCCTTCAAGTACTTGAATCTGATCGGCACCATAATCTTGCATTTGTTTTTCGTTTTCGTTACTCATCGGTTTCATTCACCTACTATACATGAATTGGTGTTCATATGGATTGGTCTTACTTCATACAGATTCTGTTTCAACTTCGCCCTGTTTCACGTGAAACACCTTTGCTTGTTGAATCGTTTCGTGAGCGATCCCATCAATATTGGTTGTCGTGATAATCGTTTGGACTTTTTGGCCCATCGTATCGAGCAGATGGGTTTGGCGATGGTCGTCTAATTCAGATAACACGTCATCTAACAAGAGCAGCGGATATTCCCCGACCTCTTCGTGAATCAGTTCAATCTCCGCTAGCTTTAAAGACAAAGCCGCTGTGCGCTGCTGACCTTGCGAACCGAACGTTTGGACATTGCGATTGTTGACGTACAACTCAAAATCATCTCGATGCGGACCAAATAACGTCACACCTCGTCTTCGTTCGTTCTCTCTTATTTTATCAAACTTTCGACGATACGTTTCAAACATCGCATCTTTTGGGTAACGTTCTTTTTGGAATGTATCCGATACGTACTGAATCGTCAGTGTCTCCAAGTTTCGCGTGATGCCGGCGTGAATCGGCCCGGCCCATTTTTCGAGTTGATCGATGAAATGATGGCGCCGTGAAACGATTTTCACCGCAAGTTCAATCATTTGATCGGTGAGTACCTCGAGCAGTGTCTCATCCCCGCCTTTGATTGAGAGCTGTTTCAACAGGGCGTTTCGTTGCTTTAGCGTCTTCAAGTACTGGTTTAATTCATGTAGATAAACAGGACTCACTTGCCCGATCTCCATATCTAAAAACCGACGTCGTCCTTGCGGGCTGCCTTTGACGATGGCGAGGTCTTCTGGTGCGAACAGCACGACGTTGAAGGCCCCGACGTAGTCGCTGAGACGACGTTGTTCGAGATGGTTCAATTTCGCTTTTTTCCCTTTCGGTGAAAACGTGAGCGATTGGACCGTCTCACCGGTCCGTTTATGAATCCGCCCTTCGACCATCGCAGCATCCGCTTCCCAGCCGATCAGTTCACGGTCTTGCGTCGTCCGATGTGACTTCGCGAGCGCAAGTACGTAAATCGATTCGAGTAGATTCGTTTTCCCTTGGGCATTTTCCCCGATGAGAACGTTCGTCTGTTCTGAAAAATCTAGCTCGAGGGTTTCGTAGTTGCGGTAGTTTTGCAATCGGATCGACTTTAAGTGCACGTTAGTTCCCCTCGATTTGGAAGTCTCCGAAGCCTTCGACTTCGATCGTATCCCCATCCCGTAGTTTCCGTCCGCGACGTTGATCGACCTCGCCGTTCACTTTGATCTGAACGTCCTCTAAAAAGAACTTCGCTTGGCCTCCGCTTGAAATAATATCAGCCAACTTCAAAAATTGTCCGAGTGTTACATACTCGGTTGTAATCGACACTTTTTGCATGTCGTCACTTCCTTTCTTTCATACTTAGTACAAAAAATCGCCATACTTATTAGTTTATCGAAAAACGTCGAATAAGGCAAAAACGGGGATGATAAGGTGAAACACCTCATCATCCCCGAATCCGCTCCGTCAGATTTAAGACGTACGGACTGGCAAGATCAACTGAAGGACGCTATCCTGTTCGACCGGACGCAAGATGAACGGTCGCATCGAACCCGTAAACTGGATTTCGATTTCTGAAGCATCAAGCGCACGGAGTGCATCCATCACAAATTTAGAGTTGAATGAAATTTTTAACTCTTCTCCTTCAAGCGACAGGATGCTGACGCGTTCTGACACTTTCCCGACTTCTGGAGAGTGGGACGAAACTTCAACCGTCGTCGCTTCTTCCGCGACAAATTTAATGACGTTGTTGCGATCGGCCCGGGCGAGCAGCGAGGCTCGGTCAATTGCCTGCAAGAAATCTTTAGCGTTCAAACGGACCGCTGTCCGGTATTCTTCCGGAATCAAACGTGATGTGTCCGGGTACGCCCCGTCTAAGAGACGTGAGAAGAACGAGATGTTTTTCATTCGGAATAAAATTTGTTGATCCGTCAAAACAATCTCGACTGGCAATTCTTCGCGGTCGAGCAATTTAGCGAGCTCGTTCAATGAGCGGCCCGGTACGACAACGTTTTGGAACGTCAAATCGTTGTCGGTCTCGAACCGTGCCCGACGGAGGGCTAAACGGTGGCTATCCGTGGCGACACAAGTCAAAAATCCTTTTTCAGCTGAGAAGTTAACCCCTGTAAGAACGGGACGTGTCTCTTGTGCTGATACAGCGAAGCTCGTCTGGCGGATGATTGTCTTCAACAAATCAGCCGGCAAGTAAAAACGACGCTCGCTTGAAAGCTCAGGAAGACGTGGATATTCATCTGGGTCGAGTCCGTTCAAGTGGAATTCGGCTTGTCCTGACTCAATCCGCGTCATAAAGTTTGGAGACACTTCAAGTGTCACTTCATTCGTCGGCAACTTTTTAACAATTTCGCCAAGGAAGCGTGCATTGAGCACGACGCTGCCTGCTCGTTGGATTTGAATGAGTTCGATTCCGCCTTCTTCAATCGGGATTAAGCGTTCGATTGAAATCTCGGTATCACTTCCTGTGAGTGTCAACCCATCGGCATGAGCCTCAAGCTTTAAACCTGTGAGGATTGGAATCGTCGTTCTAGAAGCAACGGCCTTCGATACGTCTTGTACGGCTTGCATGAATACATCTCGCTGAATCGTTAAGTGCATGTGGATAATTCCTCCTAAGTGAACTGAGTCATATAGTTTAATAATAATAGTATTATTTAAGTCATAATAGTAATAAGGGCTGTGGATACTGGGGATAAGTCACTTGAACCACTCGTACTAAGCCATTCTGCCTGTGAATAACATGTGGATAACTATGTGGGTTTATCCACAGGATATCCACAGCGAAACATAAGACGTTAGGACAAAGCCTTCTTTAGTGTCTGAATCGTCTCTTGCATCTCTGGATCATGCTTGAGTAACGTACTAATTTTCTCATGAGCGTGGATAACTGTCGTGTGATCACGTCCGCCGAACTCTTCTCCTATCTTAGGAAGCGAGCTTTCCGTCATCTCACGGGACAAGTACATCGCGATTTGACGAGGGAATGCGAGCGTCTTCGTCCGTTTCTTCGCTTTCAGCTCATCGACTTCAATATTAAAGTGACGACCGACGATCTCTTGAATGTCACGAATGACGATCTTCTTCGCTTCTTGGACCGGCATGATATTGTGCAACGCTTCGGCAGCGACATCCGGATCAATCGGACGACCGACGAGTTTGGCGTAGGCGACGACGCGCGTCAACGCCCCTTCGAGTTCACGAATGTTCGTGTCGATTTGATTGGCGATGTACAGCATGACGTCGTTCGCGATATCAAGCCCTTCTGCTGTCGCCTTCTTACGTAAGATGGCAATCCGCGTTTCGAGGTCAGGCGGTGTGATATCTGTGATAAGACCCCATTCGAACCGCGAACGAAGACGATCTTCGAGCGTCGGGATCTCTTTAGGCGGTCGGTCGCTAGAAATCACAATCTGTTTTTGGTCGTTATGAAGCGCATTGAACGTATGGAAGAACTCTTCCTGCGTCTGCTCTTTACCGGCCAAGAACTGAATGTCATCAATCAAGAGGACATCGATGTTCCGATAACGGTTACGGAACTCTTCGGTCTTATTGTCACGAATCGAGTTGATAAACTCATTTGTGAACTTTTCAGATGATACGTAAGCAATTCGTGCGCCAGGCTTTTGCCCTTTCACGTAATGCCCAATCGCATGCATCAAATGTGTCTTGCCGAGTCCGACTCCCCCATAAATGAAGAGCGGGTTATAGGCGCGGGCCGGAGCTTCTGCCACGGCGAGCGAGGCGGCATGGGCAAACCGGTTTCCGGAGCCGATGACAAATGTCTCGAAAATGTATTTGTCATTCAGTTGTCCGAGGTTCCCTTCCTCTTTTGGCAGTACTGGAAGCGGCTGTTCTTTCATTTCTGTGGCAGCAATCGTTTCTTTCGATCCATCCGCAGGTGCATACTTGTGTGCTTGCGACTCCTCGATAAAATGAATCTCAAGCTTGTTGTTTGTCACTTCTTCAATCGTATCTTGTAACAATGACAAGTACTGACGTTCAAGCCAAGTCACAATGAAACTGGCTGGCGCGGATACGACGAGCGTCGTCCCCATCAACGAAATTCCTTCTGTTGATTTCAACCACATATCAAAGCTGGCTTTTGGCGTTCGTTCCTCTTCTTCAATCAGAGATAAAACATTTCTCCAAATCTCGCGAGCATTCTTCAATGAAAGACCTCCTTTACTCACATGTTGGCGAAACTTATTCACATGATATACACATTCACTATTCTATAGTAGATACTAGGGTTATCCCCAGAGAACAAAAACTGTGGATAACGTTATCCACATGGTGTTGATGTTGGGGATAACAGTTATCCACAGCCTGTGTATATCTTGGAATTGCTAAAAGTTCATCCACAAGTTTGTGCACATTCAGTTTATCAAAATAAAATAGACGTGGCAACGGTTTTTGATATTTATCCACAGACGACCAAAAGAATCCACAGGCAGTTATCCACATGCTGTGTACAGTGTGGATAAACTGTGGATATGTTGTGGATAATTGTTAGTGAGCAAAGTTGTGGTCAGAAAAGTTATACACAAAAGAGGAAGAAGGAATGGAGAAGAATATTTTTTTAAGAGAAGAAAATGAAAAATTAAAAAACGGCATGCTTAATTTGTTGAAAAAGAAGGAGTTATTCACATATAAGTGTGGATAACTCTTGGGATATGTGGATAAAATGGCTTAAGACAGCTGTTTGTAAAAAAGTCACTGTAAGATTGTTAATTCTCGATGTTACTTAACGCTTCCGTTTCTTCTAAATCGTGCCATCCAGAGATCGTCTCCCCCTCCCCTGGCAATTGATTTCGCCCTAATGGAAAACCTAACGAAAATTCATTGACAATCTGGGGAACTGTTTATATAATCTTAAAGACTGCCTTAAATGAAACTATAACTTGCTAATAGAGCGTTAACCTTGAGGAGGTGCTTTAACCATGAAACCAACTTTCAATCCTAACAACCGTAAGCGTAAGAAAGTCCACGGATTCCGTGCTCGCATGGCGACTAAAAACGGCCGCAACATTCTTGCAGCTCGCCGTCGTAAAGGCCGCAAAGCCTTGACTGTCTAATAAAGATCATGAGATTGCCCGAGGATTTTTCCTTGGGCAATCTTTTTTTATATCGTCACAGAAGTCACACAAACGGACGGAAAAAGCTGATTCGCCCTCGTTGAAACGAATGGGATATGGTATGATGTTAGTTGACGATTTTTGAAGTGAAGGATGGAGTGAGAATTTTGAAAAAAGAATACCGCCTGCAAAAGAATGAAGAGTTCCAAGCGGTGTTTCGTGAAGGACGCTCCGTGGCCAATCGTCAGTTTGTCGTCTACACGCAAAAAGCGGATCAAGCGCACTTCCGGGTCGGACTTTCGGTCAGTAAAAAGCTTGGAAATGCCGTGGAACGAAACCGGATGAAACGATTGATGCGTGAATCACTTCGCTTGCTCGAACCAAACGTGGCTCCGCACAATTACGTCATCATTGCGCGCAAACCTGCGACGTCCCTTACACAAGATGAAGTGACGGAAAGCTTGAAACACGTCTTTAAACGGGCTAAAGTTTGGAAGCAGAGACAAGTCGATCGATCGTAACAATCCGAGCTCGTTCTTTCATATATAACGCGAACTAATTAGGATTGACCGATAGACGTGTGATGAAACAAAAGAATCGATAAAGAAAGCGTAGGAGGAACTATGAGCAAAAAGCTAAAATTAGGATTGTTGGCCGTCATGACCGGCGTCATCATGTTGATGGCTGGTTGTGTCGACCCATCGACGATCCAAGGAGAGCCGATCACGGCTGAGACGGAAGGCTTCTGGTCGAAATACTTTGTTTGGCCATTGGCATGGTTGTTGAAAGAAGCGGCTTACTTAATCGGTGGGACGTGGCAGTACGGATACTCGATCATCGTTGCGACGATTATCGTTCGTCTCTTGATTTTACCGCTTATGATCAAGCAGACGAAGAGCATGGGTGCGATGCAAGTGTTGCAACCGGAAATGCTCAAGCTTCGTGAGAAGTACAGCTCGAAAGACCAAGAGACGCAACGCAAGCTTCAAGAAGAAATGATGAAGATGTATCAAGAGTATCAAATCAACCCGCTCGCGGGCTGCTTGCCAATCTTGATTCAAATGCCGATCCTCTTCGCGTTCTACGATGCGATCCGTCGGACACCTGAAATCTTTGAAGCGCAGTTCCTTTGGTTCGACCTCGGGGCACCAGATCCGACGTTCATCTTGCCGATTCTCGCGGCAATCTTGACGTTTGCACAGCAAAAAATTTCAATGGCGGGCCAAGAACAAAACCCACAATTGAAAATGATGCTCTACATCTTCCCTGTGATGATCTTCGTCATGTCGATTACCCTTCCGGCTGCCCTCTCGATGTACTGGGTCGTCGGTTACATCATCTCGATCATCGTGACGATGGCAATCATGCTCCCGATGCGTGAGAAGATGAAAGTCCAAGCTGAAGCGAAGATTGCGGCGAAAGAAGCAGAACGTGCCGCGCTTGCTGAAGAAGAGAAGAAGACGAAAAAGAAAAAACGTAAATAAATCCTAAGGCTGTGGATAACCAATCCACAGCCTTTTTTTGTCGCTTCGGATGGATAAGGGCCGAATACGGGAATAAAGGAAGAAGTGGTCTACTTCGTTACATCAGAAAGGGGTCTTTCAAATGGAGACGCTTATCAAGCGGTTGGAACGGTCGACATTCATTCAGGCAGCACTTTATGTCATCATCGGCTTACTCATCATCTTGTATCCACGTTTCTTTTTTGATGCGATCGTCTATGTGGTCGCTGCTTATTTTGCCATCATCGGTCTAATCGCCATCGTTCAAGGGTTGCGCCACAAACGAAACGGCCTCCCACCCGGATTTTTTATGGGAATCATCTATCTATTGATCGCCTTGATCGTCTTTTTCTTCGCCGAGACGTTAGCGAGCCTGCTTCCAATCTTCATCGGTGCCCTCTTCTTGTTCGGAGGGATCATCCGGTTGATTCAAGCCGTCGGATTTCGCCGGACGATCGCCAATCGGTGGATGTACTTCATGCTGAGCAGTCTATTGTGGATTGGGATTGGCCTACTCATGTTGGCGAACCCGTTTGACAGCCTGCTCGTCTTGTTCCAATTGTTCGGTGGTTTTCTCATCGCCGTCGGGGTGATCGAATGGGTGCTCTATTTCACGCTCCGCTCGTCGAGACGTCAGCAAGCATAAACGAAAGCCGCTCACATCAGGAGCGGCTTTTTTCACGGGTGACGAGTTGGTCGAAAAACGGACGAATCACTTCGAACGCAACGGTCGTCTCGAAGAAGGGACGCTCGGCTTCGAGACGGGAGATATACCAGCGAGCGGCTGTCGCATGATGGTCGGGTGTCAACGCTTCATAAAAGGTCCGGATTTCAATCCGCTGCCGGGCGGCCACGTCTTTCAACCCGAGTGCGGCCCGTTCAGGTTCATAGTGAGCGGCGAGCACGTAGGCGAAATGACTCATGCCTTGCCGGAGCATCTCGACGGCCCAGACGTCGTTGCCGCGGTCACGGGCTTTCGTATATTGGAAAAAGAACCAAATCGCATCAAACACGTGTCCGCTCAAATCTTCAACCGATAAAGTGAGCGAACTCGAGTGATATTGCAATCGGTGTTCCGGATCGTACAGCACCGTGATTGTGTCTTGATGGTTCAAGGTGTCCGCCGTCACCGTGAAGAAGTCGAGATGCAAGAAATCATCATAGACGACAATCAGTTGCGGGGCCACGATATCGATTTCGTCCTCGAGCAGAATCGAGCGATATGTGGCTAGATGGTCGCGGCGGCGCGACAAGAACTCATTCAGGCTGTCAGGGGCGACCATGACGTACAAGTCGACATCGGAATGTTCGTCCGCTTCACCACGTCCGAACGATCCTTTCAAGAAAATGGCCTGCACATCCGTGTCGGAGATGAGGCTGTCGGTCAATGTGGCGATGGCATCTTGCTGTCGCATTTCATCACGTCCTCCATGGAAATATATTCCTTTATTGTACTAAAGTAATTCCTTGAAATGCAACCGTTGCTCGAGAGGTCGGACTCTTTCGTTCGAGACAAATATCGTGTATAGTAGGTGCGTTATGCATAAGATAGAGGAAGTAGTAAGAAGTATGGGAGGGAAAGATGATGCTAGAGTTTGACACGATTACGGCGATTTCGACGCCGATGGGTGAAGGGGCAATCGGAATCGTCCGCTTGTCCGGTGACCGCGCCGTCGAGACGGTGGGCCGTGTGTTTTCTGGAAAAGATTTGACGAAAGTGGAGTCACATACGATCCATTACGGAAAATTGAAACGTCCTGGCACGGACGAGGTCGTCGATGAAGTCATGGTGAGCATCATGCGCGCACCGAAGACGTTCACGCGAGAAGACGTCGTCGAAATCAATTGCCACGGAGGAATCGTCGCGGTCAATCGTGTCCTCGAACTGATTCTTGAACAACCGGACATCCGCTTGGCAGAACCGGGCGAGTTCACGAAACGCGCCTTTTTAAATGGACGCATCGATTTGTCGCAAGCCGAGGCCGTCATGGATTTGATTCGTGCCAAAACGGATCGGGCCATGAACGTCGCCATGTCACAAATGGAAGGACGTTTGTCACGGCTTGTCCGCGAGTTGCGTCAATTGTTGCTTGAGACGATTGCGGCGGTCGAGGTCAATATCGACTACCCGGAATACGACGCCGAAGAGATGACCCAGGCCATCGTCGAAGACAAGGCGGGCGAAGTGAAGCGTGTGCTCGAGCAACTGCTTGAGACGGCGCGACAAGGGAAAATCTTGCGGGAAGGTCTCGCGACAGCGATTATCGGTCGGCCGAACGTCGGCAAGTCATCGCTCATGAACACGCTCGTTCAAGAGACGAAAGCGATTGTCACGGAAATCGCCGGCACGACGCGCGATACGATTGAAGAGTATGTGAACGTCAAAGGCGTTCCGCTCAAATTGATTGATACGGCAGGGATTCGGGAGACGGAAGACATCGTCGAGCGGATCGGTGTCGAGAAATCGCGCAAGGCGCTCACGGGCGCGGACTTGATTTTACTCGTCTTGAACGGGCACGAAGGTCTGACTGTCGAGGATGAGGCCTTGTTTGAGGCGATTGCTGGTATGAATGCGATCATCATCATCAATAAGACGGACTTGCCACAAAGTATGGATTCTTCTAAGCTGGAGAAACTAGCGGCAGGTCGCCCGATCGTGGCGACGTCTCTCTTATTAGAAGAGGGAATCGACGCATTGGAGAAGGCGATCTCGAACTTGTTCTTCGCTAAAGGCGTCGAATCACAGGATATGACATATATCTCGAACGCACGACACATTCAACTCATCAAACGGACGATCGAACAAATCGATGAGGCGCTCGGAAGTGCCGTCATGAATTTGCCGATCGATATGGTCCAAATCGATTTACGACGGGCGTGGGACACGCTCGGCGAGATCAACGGGGACACCGTTCAAGAAAGTTTGATTGATCAACTCTTTTCACAGTTTTGTCTTGGGAAATAATAAGGAGGAACAACTATGGCTTACACGGCAGGCGAGTTTGATGTCATCGTCATCGGAGCCGGTCATGCAGGGATCGAGGCCGCACTGGCGTCGGCACGCATGGGCGCGAAAACGGCGATGCTCACGATGAATCCGGATATGGTCGGATTCATGTACTGCAACCCATCGATCGGTGGTCCCGCGAAAGGGATCGTCGTTCGCGAAATCGATGCCCTCGGCGGCGAGATGGCGAAGGCGATCGATGCGACATACATTCAAATGAAGATGCTCAACACATCAAAAGGTCCAGCAGTGCGCGCATTACGGGCGCAAGCGGACAAATTCCAATACCAAAATCATATGAAGAAAGTGCTTGAAGACGAACCGAACCTATTGCTTCGTCAAGCGCTCGTCGAACGACTTCTCATCGAAGACGGGAAAGTCGCCGGTGTCGTCACGAATACCGGTTCGGAGTACCGCTCGAAAGCGGTCATCGTCACGACGGGTACGTTCATGCGCGGTCAAATCATCATCGGCGAATTGTCGTATGAGAGCGGTCCGAACAACCAGATGCCTTCGGTCGAATTGTCGAAGCATTTAGAAGAGCTCGGGCTCGAACTCGTCCGTTTCAAAACGGGGACACCACCACGAATCGACGGCAAGACGATCGATTACTCGAAGACGGAGATTCAACCAGGGGACGACAATCCGTCGCTCTTCTCTTACACGTCGCAAGACCTCGACCCGATCGAGCAAATCCCGTGCTGGCTCACCTACACGAGCGAGCGGACACACCAATTGATCGACGAGAACTTGCACCGTTCGCCGATGTACTCGGGTGCCATTAAAGGGACGGGCCCGCGTTACTGCCCATCGATTGAAGATAAAGTCGTCCGGTTTAACGATAAACCGCGTCACCAAATCTTCCTCGAGCCAGAAGGTCGCGACACGGAAGAGATTTACGTTCAAGGCTTCTCGACGAGTATGCCGGAAGACGTTCAGCATCAAATGCTCCGGACGATTCCTGGACTTGAGAACTCAGAGATGATGCGCCCTGGATATGCGATTGAGTACGATGCGGTCGTGCCAACGCAACTTTGGCCGACACTCGAGACGAAGACGGTCGGCGGATTGTTCACGGCAGGTCAAATCAACGGGACGAGCGGCTATGAAGAAGCGGCCGGACAAGGAATCATGGCCGGAATCAACGCCGCATGCCAAGTGCTCGGCAAAGATCCGGTCATCTTGGACCGCTCACAGGCGTATATCGGCGTCTTGATTGACGACCTCGTGACGAAAGGGACGAACGAGCCGTATCGCTTGCTCACATCCCGTGCCGAGTATCGGTTGCTCCTGCGTCACGACAATGCGGACCTTCGCTTGAGCGACATCGGTCATGAAGTCGGTCTATTGTCACCAGAGCGTCATGCCCATCTTGAAGACAAACGAGTCGCGATTGCGGCAGAAGTAAAACGTCTCAACGGACTCGTCATCAAACCGTCGGCTGACGTGAACGCCGTGCTCGAAGAAGTTGGCGCGAACCCGCTCAAAGAAGCGACACATGCCAGTATTCTTTTGAAGCGGCCAGAAGTGACGTACGCGACGCTCATGCGCTTTGCACCGGCCCCGATCGAAGTGCCGTTTGAAGTGGCGGAGCAAGTCGAGATTCAAGTGAAATACGAAGGCTACATCTCGAAGCAGCTCGAGCAAGTCGAGAAGATGCGTCGGATGGAAGAAAAACGGATTCCGGAGAAACTCGATTACGATGCAATCGGTGGTCTTGCGACGGAAGCGAAACAAAAACTAAAACAAGTTCGTCCGCTCTCGATTGGACAAGCGTCACGTATTTCCGGGGTAAACCCGGCGGACGTTTCGATCCTTCTTGTCTATATCGAGCAAGGACAATACGCGACAGTGGAGTGAAACGATGAACCAATCCCAATTTATTGAGGCGCTGCAGGCAGAAGGGTTTGAATTGAGCGAGAAACAACTCGCTCAGTTCGAACTGTATTTCGAGATGCTCGTCGAGTGGAATGAGAAGATGAATTTGACGGCGATCACAGATAAGGAAGAAGTGTATTTGAAGCATTTCTATGACTCGCTCAGTGCGGCGTTCCATTTCGACTTCGCAAACGTGGATACCGTCTGTGATGTCGGTGCCGGGGCTGGATTCCCGAGTTTGCCGCTCAAAATTCTATTCCCGCACCTTCACGTGACGATTATCGACTCGCTTAACAAGCGGATCACGTTCTTAAACGAACTCGCGCTCGCGCTCGGGTTAGAAGGTGTGGCGTTCCATCATGGACGCGCCGAAGAGTTTGGAAAAAATAAAAAATTTCGTGAGCAATTTGATGTCGTAACCGCCCGTGCAGTTGCCCGGATGACGGTGCTCGCCGAGTACTGTTTACCGCTCGCAAAAGTCGGCGGAACGTTCGTAGCGCTCAAAGCAGCGAAGGTTTCTGACGAGCTTATCGATGCGAAAAACGCCTTGGCCGTGCTCGGTGGGAAAGTAAAAACGACACACCAGTTCCTATTGCCAGGAGAGATGAGTGAGCGTAATATCGTAATTGTAGATAAATTACGAAAAACGCCTGGGAAATATCCACGTAAAGCGGGTACCCCAGCGAAAGAGCCGCTAATCTGAGCAATAGTGTTTCACGTGAAACTAAAAGCAGATTCCGGTAGTGGAATCTGCTTATTTTTTACATAGAGGGGTGCCGACGTTGAAGAAAACATTTGCTAAACTGTTCGGAAGTCGTCCGGAAGTAGCCGTCGCGGAACTGGCAGAAGTCAAATCGAATGATGCTGTCCAAGAAATTGCCTTATCGTTGCTTTTACCGAACCGTTATCAACCGCGTAAAGTATTCGAGCCGGCTAAAATTGACGAATTGGCCGTCACGATTGACGAACATGGTCTTTTGCAGCCAATCGTCGTCCGAAAAGCAGAAGAGGGACGCTACGAGATTATCGCTGGGGAACGCCGCTTCCGCGCCGTTAAATCGCTCGGCTGGTCGGTCATTCCGGCCATCGTCCGGGAGATGGATGACGATACGACAGCTGCCTTGGCGCTGATTGAGAACTTGCAACGCGAACAGCTCAGTCCAATCGAGGAAGCGGAAGCATATGATCGTCTGCTCGCCATGAAAGGTCTGACACAAGACGCGCTCGCGAAGAGTCTCGGCAAGAGTCAGTCGACGATTGCCAATAAACTACGCCTGTTGAAATTGCCGAACGACGTCAAGCAATGTTTGCGCGACCGCCAAATCAATGAACGTCACGCTCGGGCGCTTTTGCCGCTCAAAGAGGAAGGACTCCAGCTCCAAGTGCTCATGGAGATTATAGAACAGGACTTTAACGTCAAAGAGACGGAAGAACGCGTCGCCTTCTTGACGACACCGATTGAAGAAGAGAAGCGGAAACCGAAAAAGCAACGCCGTCGGACGAAAAGTTTCGCACGTGACACGCGAATCGCCCTCAATACGATCCGGGACTCGGTCAGTTTGATCGGCAAAACCGGAATCGAAGTCCAAACCGAGGAAGTCGAAGAAGACGAATTTGTTGAAATTCGAATTCGAATCCCGAAAGCACGGCCACAAAAGTGAGCCCGTGCTTTTTTTATAGCTATCAGTCAGAAGGAATGGAGGAATCAGGATGGAACGGTTACCGATTAAACACATTCGTCCCAACCCGAACCAGCCCCGTAAGCAGTTCGAACCAGAAAAGCTAGACGAGCTCAGGCAATCGATTGAACGTTATGGTGTGTTGCAACCAATCGTCGTCCGTAAAGCGAGTGGGTTTTATGAAATCATCGCCGGCGAGCGCCGGTTTCAAGCTGCGAAGTTAGCCGGCAAGACGGATATCCCGGCATTGATTGTCACGGCCGACTCGGACCGCGTCATGGAACTCG
This sequence comes from Exiguobacterium sp. s5, assembly GCF_018618075.1. Lineage (NCBI taxonomy): Bacteria > Bacillati > Bacillota > Bacilli > Caryophanales > Exiguobacterium > Exiguobacterium sp. s5. The sequence goes on from NZ_JACSLK010000004.1 coordinate 19,326, forward strand.
CCTTGATTGAGAATATTCAACGTGCCGACTTGAACGCGATCGAAGAGGCGCTCGCCTACGAACAGTTGATGCAAACGCTCGGATTGACCCAGCAACAACTGGCCGAACGCGTCGGCAAGAGTCGGAGCCATGTGACGAACAGCCTCAGACTGCTTCGGTTACCGAGTGCGGTCCAGCATGCGGTCATGGTCGGTGAGTTGACGATGGGCCACGCCCGGGCCATCACCGGCATGAAATCGGTTCAGGCGATGGAACAGATTGCCCGTCGCGTCATCGCCGAGCAATGGACGGTCCGCCGACTCGAGCGCTATTTACAAAAAGAGCGCATTGAAAAAAAGACGCTCAAACGCTCGGACGCCGACGTGGAAGCCGTCGAGGCGGTGCTAGCGGAACGTCTTCAAATGGATGTATCGATTCGCCCGCGTCGAAAAGGGGGCGTCCTCGAGCTGAAGTATTTCTCGCAAGACGATTTGGAGCATTTGTTGACGCTTTTATCGCCTCAAGATTTCGATTCGTCGCGAGATTGACGAAGCCGGGTAATGGCTGCCTCTTCTTGATGGAGCCGTCCGATTCGTAAGTCGAATTCGGCAAAGCCATCGGTGATGAAACGGGCCAACTCGTAGACGAGATGTAAGCGTGTGTTCTGCAAAATCATCATCTCCATAAAGCCGCTCACGTTGACGACAGCTTTGATGTTGTATTCACCGACCGAAGGGAGCTCTTTTTGGACGCCGGCGCCAGGAGCGAGCGGCCCTTCCGAAAAGAAGATATACCCGACACTCGACAATCGGCCGAGACAGGCGTCGATTGCAATGATGAGGGGGCGGTGAAATCGTGTCTGAATCTCGTGGAGCGTCTCGACGAGGTTCAAGGCATGGACCGGTTTCGTCAGCGTTCCGTAAACATGGATATTGCGAACGGACCGTTCTTCGAGGAAGGTACCGACGAGCGGTCCGAGTGAATCCCCCGTGGAACGGTCGGAGCCGATACACACGAGGACGATGGGACGATGCGTCTCTTTCGCCAACTGGTCGTGCAGTTGATCGGCAAAGAGCTTGGATCCACTCCGTTCGGTATGTTCGATGAAGAAAGAGTATGGTTTATGAGGTTTTAGGCGAAACGGCATGAATCTCATCCTCTCTTCTAAGCTGCCTGCGTCTAGTTGCAATTGCGGAATGACACCGTATTATCCCATTCCCGGAACACCGAAACTTATAACGTCCGGATGTAGGGTTTGAGAAAAGTCGTCAATTATGGTTTGATGAGTTAGAATCTATAACTTTAGAGGTGACAACATGGCTTCACAAAATACAGATACAGATTTGAGCACAGTGGCCGATGAGACGATTGATAACGTCAATCGGTTCGTCGCTTATTTCCAAGACACGGAGATGTGGATTGGGCTCGGCATTAAATTGACAGGTGTCGCGCTCATCATCTTGGCGCTTTATGTGGCGTCACGCATTTTGACGTCGATGGTGCAGCGCGTGTTCGCCTTACGCAAAATCAAAGAAGATAATATCGTCGCTCAGCGCCAAAATGAGACGCTGTCAAAACTGGCTCAAAACACGATTCGGTACGTCCTTGGCTTGATTATGATCTTGACGGTGCTCGGCCAGTTCGGCGTCAACATCGCTGGTTTGATCGCATCGGCCGGGGTCGCCGGTCTCGCCATCTCGTTCGGGGCGCAGAACTTGGTGAAAGATGTCATCACGGGCGCCTTCATCATCTTTGAGAATCAATACAAGAACGGGGATTACGTCAATTTGAATCAACAAGTCGACGGGACCGTCATCGAAGTCGGGATTCGGACGACGAAGTTGAAAGGATTGAACGGGCAAGTGACGATCATCCCGAACGGACAGATCATGCAAGTGACGAACTACTCGCTCGAGAACAGCGTCGCGGTCGTCGATATCGGTGTCGCCTATGAAGAAGACATGGGCAAAGTCGAGAAGGCGTTGAAAGAGATCGCGAAGACGGTCGAAGAGAAGTATCACGACTTGTTCATCGAGCCGATCACGCTCGCCGGGGTCCAGTCGCTCGGACCGTCGGAAGTCGTCTATCGTCTCATGGCCGAAGTGCCACCGACGCAACATTTCGCGGCCGGACGGATTTTGCATAAAGAGTTGAAAACCGGACTTGATGAGCGCGGAATCGAGATCCCGTATCCGCGGACCGTCATGATGCCGCCAACCACATCGACCAAAGGAGCGCCCGAAAATGCAGGCTAAATCGTATGAGTTGAACGATTTTGTAGAAATGAAGAAACCACACGCCTGTCAGACGAACCGTTGGCAGGTGACTCGGGTCGGGATGGACATTCGTATCAAGTGTCAAGGCTGCGGGGCGAGTGTACTCATGCCGCGCCGAGACTTTGATAAGCGATTGAAAAAAGTGCTTCCACAAGAGAACGCCGCTGAATAAGTGGCGTTCTTCTCTATGTTACAACCGTGAGTTGCGGTTTAATCGAGGACTAACTATAATTGTGAAGGATGTGACGGTGTGGTGTACTGAACGTACCCACTCCACAGACGGATCAACATTTCCCGGGAAAGCCGGATGAGGAGGAAATACAAGTGGGATTAACAGCAGGAATCGTCGGATTACCGAACGTCGGGAAATCGACATTATTTAACGCCATCACGCAAGCAGGTGTAGAGGCAGCCAACTATCCGTTCGCCACGATCGACCCGAACGTTGGGGTCGTCGAAGTACCGGACGCGCGTCTTGACCGGTTGACGGAACTCGTCAAACCGAAGAAGACCGTACCGACCGCATTTGAGTTTACAGACATCGCCGGAATAGTAAAAGGTGCGTCAAAAGGGGAAGGGCTCGGAAACAAATTCCTGGCTAACATCCGTGAAGTCGACGCGATTTGCCAAGTCGTCCGTTGCTTTGAAGATGACAACATCACACACGTCGCGGGTAAAGTCTCACCGATTGATGACATCACGACCATCAACCTCGAATTGATTTTGGCCGACCTTGAATTGGTCGAGAAACGCATCACACGCGTTCAAAAAATGGTCAAGTCGAAAGACAAAGGCGCAGCTCAAGAGCTCGAAGCACTTGAAATCGTTCAAGCAGTCCTCGAATCGGAGCGCCCGGCTCGTGTTGCTGAATTGACAGAGGATCAACTCGCTATCGTCAAACATTTCCAGTTGCTCACGATGAAGCCGATGCTTTACGTCGCGAACGTGAGTGAGGACGAAGTGGCTGACGCGGACCAAAATCCTTACGTCCAAGCAGTTCGTGAACACGCCGCGACAGAAGAGGCGAAAGTAATCGTCATCTGTGCTCGCATCGAGGAAGAAATCTCAGAACTCGAGCCAGAAGAGCGCCTTGAGTTCTTGCAAGACCTCGGCATCGAAGAGTTGGGGCTCGATCAATTGATTCGTGCCGCCTACTCGACGCTCGGTCTCGCCACATACTTCACAGCTGGTGAGAAAGAAGTGCGCGCCTGGACGTTCAAGCAAGGCATGAAAGCTCCACAATGCGCGGGCGTCATCCACTCTGACTTTGAACGTGGGTTCATCCGTGCCGAAGTCGTATCGTATGAAGACTTGTCAGCTGCCGGCAACATGACGGCAGTTAAAGAACAAGGAAAACTTCGCTCAGAAGGAAAAGAGTACGTCTTCCAAGACGGCGATGTTGTCACGTTCCGCTTCAACGTTTAAGGCATTTTCCGCAAACGTATTGTAAAATGAACAGAAGTTTGATAGTATATTATGACGTGAGTAAAACAATTGTTTGCTCCTTGCTCCTACAACCGGTAGGAGCCGTTAGTCCAAGAGGAGGTGAAAGATAATGCGTAAATACGAACTTCTTTACATTATCCGTCCATCAGTTGATGAGGAAGCGAAGAAAGCTTTAATCGAACGCTTCAACAACGTCATCACTGAAAACGGTGGTACTGTTGATAAAACAACAGACATGGGTAAACGTCGTCTCGCTTACGAAATCAACAAGATGCGCGAAGGACACTACGTTCTTCTCAACATCACTGCTGAGCCTAAAGCGATTCAAGAAACAGAGCGTCTCATGAAGATCTCTGATGACGTTGTCCGTCAAATGACAACTAAAGACGAGCGTTAATTCTTAACGCTTCATATTGCGAAAGGGGAGCTTTGAGATGATTAACCGAGTTGTGTTAGTTGGTCGATTGACACGCGATCCAGAAATGCGTTATACGCAGAGCGGGATTGCCGTAACTCGCTTCACTCTCGCTTGCGATCGTCCATTCACTGGACAAGATGGGAAGCGCGAGGCGGACTTTATTGATTGTGTCGTTTGGCGCAAACAAGCAGAGAACGTAGCACAATATTTGAAAAAAGGCAGCATGGCCGGCGTAGACGGTCGCCTTCAAATCAGTAGTTACGAAGGTCAAGATGGCCAACGTCGTTACCGGGCAGAAGTCGTAGCCGATAGCGTACGCTTCCTTGAACCACGCGGTGCTTCAACGCAACGTGATACAGCACCGGCTGGAGATGTCTTCGGTGGTGGTGAGTCAAGTGGATCAGGATGGGGCGCAGCCGCTTCTTCGACTTCATCTCAGTCCTCGAACTCAAACAAAGGTTTTGAAGCTGACCCGTTCTCGGGTGGCGGAAAAATCGACTTATCGGATGACGATCTACCATTTTGATCGCGTCGATTCGAAACTAAACTAAAAAGGAGGTCTTCACATGGCACGTCGTCCAGGAGGTCGTCGTCGTCGTAAAGTATGTTTCTTTACGTCGAACAACATCACTCATATCGATTATAAAGACGTAGAATTGCTCAAACGCTTCGTTTCGGAGCGTGGTAAAATTCTTCCACGTCGTGTGACTGGTACTTCAGCGAAATACCAACGTCCACTTACTGTCGCTATCAAGCGCTCACGTCAAATGGCTTTGCTTCCATACGTTGCAGAGTAATTTTTGACACACGGCTTATCCCTCGGGATAGGTCGTTTTTTGTTTTCCGAGCCGATGTAGGAGTGTAAGTGAAACGGCCGGATATGGTATGATAGAGCAGAAACCATTTAGATATCATGGGTGGAACACCACTCATTTTAGGAGGCACACATGCACAGTGGTGAAGCAATAACATCAGTGAAGAACCAGTACGCGCGTCACGCCGTTCCATATGTGATTGGACTGCTTGTCGCGTTAGGATTGGCGTTCTACAGCATTGTGGCGGCAATCACCCTGTTCGTGGGCACGCTGATTTTTTTCATCTATCAGCAAGTGACGATTCGACGAGAACGCAAGGCTTGGGAACAATACGTCCACTCCTTGTCGCATCGAATCGAAGACGTCGGGAAAGAAGCGCTCACCGGCATGCCGATTGGGATTCTCGTCTTTGACGAAACTCGTCGCATCAGCTGGTTCAATGAACAGTCTCGACTCATCTTTGAGCTCGAGATGGAACTCGGGATCTCGATCGATTCGATTCACTCGGCGTTCACCGAGTTGATTGAGGAAGAAGAGGACGAGGCGACCATCGAAGTCGGAGACCGCGTTTATCGGGTCCTCTACAATAAGGAGTATCAGACCCTTTACTTGTTCGACATGACGGATGAGGCAGAGATTGAACAAAAATACTCGGAAACACAGACGGTGATCGGCGTCTTATACTTAGACAACTATGATGAGATGTCAACCGCTGTGGATGAACAGGTCCGGAGTGAAATCAATCGACGCGTGACCGTCCTCTTGAACCAATGGGCTCAAAAATACCACATCTATATGCGTCGAACGGCAGCCGATCGTTTCTTTCTCGTTATGAACGAACGGACGCTCTCCGAACTCGAGAACAATCGCTTCTCGATTCTCGATGAGGTCCGCGAGGCGACGAAAGAGCATAAAATTCCGCTCACACTCTCCATCGGGATTGGTTGTGGGGAGACGACGCTGACGGAACTGGGGAACTTGTCGCAATCGAGTCTTGATTTAGGTCTCGGACGCGGCGGGGACCAAGTCGTCGTCAAACGTCATAACGGGAAAGTCCGCTTTTTCGGTGGCAAGACGAACCCGACCGAAAAACGGACCCGGGTTCGAGCCCGCGTCATCTCGAACTCGATGCGTGATTTGATTCGCGAGTCGAGCCGTGTCCTGATCATGGGGCATAAAAACCCGGATATGGACTCGCTTGGAGCATCCATCGGCATCATGAAACTGGCTGAATTTGTCGGACGTGAGGCGTACGTCGTCATCCCGGCCGGCGAGACGAGCGTTGGGATTCAACGTCTCGTCAATGAAGTCGAAAACGACGAAGAGCTGTATAGCCGTTTTTTGACCGAGTTCGAGGCTCAACCCCTCATCGACGAACAGACGCTCCTCGTCGTCGTCGATACGCACCGGCCGTCGCTCGTCATCTCGCGGGATATTCTAGACCGTGCGGAACGGGTCGTCGTCATCGACCACCATCGTCGTGGTGAAGAGTTCATTGAAGATCCGGTCCTCGTCTATATGGAGCCGTACGCATCCTCGACGTGCGAACTCGTAACGGAGTTGATCGAGTATCAGGCCGGGACGCGCAAGCTATCGATTTTAGAAGCGACGTCGCTCCTCGCAGGTATGGTGGTCGACACGAAAGGATTCACCTTGCGGACCGGGTCGCGGACGTTCGATGCTGCTTCCTTCCTTCGGATTCAAGGGGCAGACACCGTGCTCGTCCAGCACTTCATGCGGCAAGACCTCGATTCGTATATCGAACAGTCTCATATTCTCGAAAACACGGACATCTATTCCGATGGCATGGCGATCGCCGTCGCCTCGGACGATGAAGTGCACCATCAAGTGTTGATCGCCCAATCCGCTGACCAGCTCCTTAATATGGAGGGCGTCAAAGCATCGTTCGTCATCGCCGTCTTACCCGACGGCCGAACCGGCATCAGTGCCCGTTCGCTCGGTGATGTCAACGTCCAAGTCATCATGGAGATGCTGGACGGGGGCGGTCATTTGACGAATGCGGCGACACAATTGAACGTGAGCCGGGAACAGGCGAAAACGTTATTACAAGAAGCGATTGATCATTATATGACAGATGAAACAGAGGGAGAGGATTCTGAATGAAAGTCATTTTAAAAGTAGATGTTAAAGGTCAAGGTAAAGCTGGTGACGTCAAAGACGTCGCGGACGCTTACGCGAAGAACGTACTCTTTAAAAAGAACTTGGCGGTCGAAGCGACACCGGGTAACTTGAAGGCGTTCGCCGCAAAAGAGCGACGCGCCGAAGAAGCGGCCGAAGCAGAATTGAAACAAGCCCAGCAGTTGAAGGACAAGCTTGAAAAAGAGACGATCGTCGTCAAGACGAAGTCAGGTGAGGGCGGTCGCGTCTTCGGATCGGTCACGAGCAAACAAATCGGTGAAGCGTTGAAAGGGATGGGCTACAAGATCGACAAGCGTAAAATCGAGCTCGAACATCCAATCAAAGCGCTCGGGTTCACGAAAGTGCCGGTGAAGTTGCATCATGACGTCACGGCTTCGTTAAACGTTCATGTTCAAGAAGCGTGAAGGTGAGGTAGACACGTATGAGTGATGCGATTCAAGTCAACACCCCGCCACATAGCGTCGAAGCGGAACAAGCTGTCCTCGGGGCCGTCATTCTCGATTCCGATCGGCTGATCACGGCCTCGGAACGGGTCGACCCGGACGACTTTTATCGTGTCAGCCATCAACGGATCTTTGAGGCGATGCTGAAGATCAATGACCGGGGCGAACTCGTCGATTTGGTCACGCTCAGTTCGGAGCTTCAAGCCCAAGGTATTCTCGATGAGATCGGTGGATTGAACTATTTGGCGGAAATCGCCGAGGCGGTTCCAGCCATCGGGAACATCGGGTATTATTTGAACGTCGTCGATCAAAAGGCGGCACTCCGCCGCTTGATTCGGACTGCGACGAATATCGTCTCGGACGGCTATGAACGCCAAGATGAGGTCGATGCCGTCCTATCAGACGCCGAGCGGAACATTTTAAAAGTCTCGCAACGTAAAGGGCAGTCAAGCTTCCATCCGATTGGCTCCGTCTTATCGGACGCCTACTCGACGATTGAAAAACTGCACCAATCGAGTGGCGAAATCACCGGTATCGCGACCGGGTTCAGCGATCTCGACAAGATGACGGCCGGTTTCCAACGCAACGACCTCATTATCGTCGCGGCCCGTCCTTCCGTCGGGAAGACGGCTTTCGCCCTCAACATCTCGCAAAACGTGGCCGTCCGTACCGGCGAGAACGTCGCCATCTTCAGTTTGGAGATGGGCGCCGAGCAGCTCGTCATGCGGATGCTCTGTGCGGAAGGCAATATCGACGCCCAGCGTCTGCGGACGGGTCGGCTCGAGGCCGAGGACTGGGGGCGACTCTCGCTCGCCATGTCGTCGCTGTCACAAGCCGGTATCTATATCGATGACACGCCGGGTCTTCGCGTCAACGAGATCCGGGCCAAGTGCCGCCGCTTGAAACAAGAGCACGGCCTCGGCATGATCATGATTGACTACTTGCAGCTCATCGTCGGGAACGGTAAGCCGGGCGAGAACCGGCAACAAGAAGTCTCGGAGATTTCACGTACGCTCAAAGCGATCGCGCGTGAGCTTCAAGTGCCGGTCATCGCCTTGTCACAGCTCTCACGTGGTGTTGAGAGCCGTCAAGACAAGCGGCCGATGATGTCGGATATCCGGGAATCCGGGGCGATTGAGCAAGATGCCGATATCGTCGCGTTCCTCTACCGGGACGACTATTACGATAAAGAGAGTGAAGACGCCAACACGATCGAGATCATCATCGCCAAACAGCGTAATGGTCCGACCGGCACGGTCAAGCTCTCGTTCCGAAAAGAATATAACAAGTTCGTCAACATGGAGACGCAAGCTTTTGCGCCACCGATGTAGGACGAGTCATTCCGCCAAAGGCGACGTCACGAGACGTCGCCTTTTTTGTCGGTCTTTGGACCTAAACGTATTCAATTTTTGAAGAATTCATTCGTTGGATGAGAAATGATGCGTCAATAACGAACGAAAGGTTACAACATAAAAATATCGTTCGGTATTAGGTTGACTTTCGCGAGAAGCAAGTGTACACTTACGGATGGTTTGAATAGAACGTTTATCTACAAGGAGGATTCATTATGTCATCAGTAGTCGTAGTGGGAACGCAGTGGGGCGATGAAGGTAAAGGGAAAATCACGGACTTCTTATCAAAGCAGGCCGAGGTCGTCGCGCGTTATCAAGGGGGAGACAACGCTGGTCATACGATCGTCTTCAACGATACGAAGTATAAACTTCACTTGATTCCATCGGGGATCTTCTACTCGGACAAAACATGTGTCATCGGGAACGGGATGGTCGTCAATCCGAAATCGCTCGTCACGGAGCTCGCGTATTTGCACGAGCGTGGCGTGAGTACGGATAACCTCCGCATCTCGAACCGGGCCCACGTCATCTTGCCGTACCACCAGTTGCAAGACAAGCTCGAAGAGGACGCGAAAGGCGACGCCAAAGTCGGGACGACGCTCAAAGGGATCGGTCCTTGCTACATGGACAAAGCGGCGCGTATCGGGATTCGCATCGCCGACCTTCTCGACAAAGAAGTGTTCGCCGAGAAGCTCAAGACCGTCCTCGCGATTAAAAACCGCATGTTCGTGAAGATGTATGAAGTCGATGCGATTGAATTCGATGACATCTTCGAAGAATACTACGCGTACGGCCAACAGTTCGCCAAGTACGTATGTGATACATCGGTCGTGTTGAACAACGCGCTCGACGAAGAACAGAAAGTGTTATTTGAAGGCGCACAAGGTGTCTTGCTCGACATCGACCATGGAACGTACCCGTTCGTCACATCATCGAACGCAGCTTCAGGCGGCGTATCGAGCGGTGCCGGAATCGGACCATCGAAGATCCATCACGTCGTCGGCGTCTGTAAGGCGTACACGTCACGTGTCGGAGACGGCCCGTTCCCGACCCAGCTTGACGATGAGATCGGTCACACGATCCGTGAAGTCGGAAAAGAGTACGGTACGACGACAGGACGTCCGCGTCGCGTCGGTTGGTTCGACTCGGTCGTCGTCCGTCACTCACGTCGCGTCAGTGGGATCACAGACCTTTGCCTCAACTCGATTGACGTGTTGACAGGTCTTGAGACGCTCAAGATCTGTACAGCCTACGAGTTCGAAGGCAAGCTCCTCGACGAGTACCCGCCGAACTTCCGCGTGCTCGAACAGTGCAAGCCGGTGTTTGAAGAGCTTCCAGGCTGGACAGAAGACATCACAGGCGTTCGCAAGTTCGAAGACTTGCCGGTGAACGCGCAGAACTATGTCAAGCGCATCGAAGCGTTGACAGGTATCGAATTGTTGACGTTCTCGGTCGGACCGGCACGTGAGCAAACGGTCATCTTGCGTGATATTTACAAAGCATAAGACAGAGAGCCCTCGTGGCTCTCTTTTCATTTCCACGGAAATGGACCACGCTTTCTAACCTATAGAAAAAGAGTTACAATGTAGACATGTACGTTTAACGATAAGAGGAGGACTCACTGAATGGATCGTACGATTTTAGTGGTAGATGACGAACAACCAATCGCAGATATATTGAAGTTTAAGCTTGAAAAAGAAGGTTACCAAGTCCACGTCGCCTATGACGGGGAAGAAGCGCTCGTGAAAGTCGAAGAAGTCAAACCAGATTTGATTTTGCTCGACATCATGTTGCCGCTCAAAGACGGTATGGAAGTATGCCGTGAAGTCCGGAAGAAGTACGATATGCCGATCATCATGTTGACGGCGAAAGACTCTGAGATCGATAAAGTGCTCGGACTCGAGCTCGGTGCTGACGATTACGTCACGAAGCCGTTCAGCTCGCGCGAGCTCTTGGCCCGCGTCAAGGCGAACATGCGCCGTCATGCAACGGCCCCGGCCCCAGAAACGAAAGGTGCCAACGCCAATGATATCGTCATCGGTGACTTGACGATTCATCCGGATTCATACATGGTCACGAAACGGGAAGAGAAAATCGAACTGACACACCGTGAGTTCGAGCTCATCCATTATCTTGCCCAAAACATCGGGCAAGTCATGACGCGCGAGCATTTGCTCCAGACGGTATGGGGCTATGACTACTTCGGCGATGTCCGCACGGTCGATGTGACGGTCCGACGTTTGCGCGAAAAAGTCGAAGACAACCCATCGACGCCGACGTATATCATCACGCGCCGTGGTGTCGGTTACTATTTAAAAGCAGGAGAAGAAGACTAAACGATGAAACGGACGAACTTCTTTAAATCTATCCAGTGGAAGCTCGTCGTCATCTATGCGCTGCTCATTCTTGTTGCGATGCAAGTCATTGGAGTGTACTTTGTGCGCTCCCTCGAACGACAATACATCAACAACTTCTCGCAGTCGCTCGTCGATCGCGCCAACCTTCTGAGCTATAACGTCAGTGAAGGGATCGCATCGAACGGCGGTGACTCGACCTCGGACCAGCAGTTGAACCAGGTACTGGATCAACTGCTGTCTGAGTTTACGGAGAGCACGACGCTAGCTGATGACATTCGCGAAGTCCAGATTATCGACACGAACAGTGTCGTCCGGGCGACGTCGAATCCGAATAACCAAAGTCTCGTCGGACAACGGACGGCGAACTCGTTTATTCAAAAATCGTTTGCGACGAGCGGAGCGCAAGAGACGCTCGTCTATGAAGACTCGAACGAACGCATGCGTGTCGTCGCCGTCCCGGTGAAATCCGAGGTCGATGGGACGACGACCGGTATGATCTATATCGAGGCCTCGATGCAGTCCATCTATAACCAAATGGAACAAGTGACGAGGATTCTCGCGACCGGGACACTCATCGCTCTCATCATCACATCGATCCTTGGGGTGTTGCTGTCACGGACGATTACGCGACCGATTGCGGATATGCGTCGTCAAGCCGTCGAGATGCGAAAAGGGAATTTCTCGCGGAAAGTTAAAGTCTATTCCGACGACGAGGTCGGCCAACTTGCTTACGCCTTCAACGAATTGACCGATGAACTGATGGAGGCGAACGCAACGACGGAAGCCGAACGGCGCCGCTTGACGAGCGTCCTCGAGAACATGTCGGACGGGGTCGTCGCGACGGATCGTTCCTTGCGCGTCATCTTGATGAACGACCAAGCCCGCGATATGATCGGACTCGCTGAAGAAGAAGCGATGGGGACGAACCTACAGAACTTACTCGAATTCGATGACGAGATCGTCATTCCGGAAGACGGGACGATGCCGCCAAAACTGATCGACCTCAGTACGGACGAAGAACTATTCCTCGTCCGCGCCTACTTCTCACCGATTCAAAAGCATAGCGGACCAATCACCGGTCTCATCGTCGTTCTGCACGATGTGACCGAGCAAGAACAAGTCGAGCAAGACCGCCGCGAGTTCGTCGCGAACGTCAGCCACGAGCTGCGGACGCCGCTCACGACGATGCGGAGTTACCTCGAAGTGCTCGCGGAAGGCGCATACAAGGACGATGAGCTCGCCCCGCGCTTCCTCGAGACGACCCAGAATGAGACGGAGCGGATGATTCGCCTCGTCAACGATCTGTTGCAGCTATCGAAGATGGACAGTAAAGAGTATACGATGCAAAAAGTGAAGTTCGACTTTATCCAGTTCTTCAACGACATCATCGACCGGCATGAGATGACGAAAGGCGAGACGATCCAGTTCCGCCGGAAGCTCATGAAACGCCGGGTGTACGTCCACGCCGATCAAGATAAGATGACGCAGGTCATCGACAACATCATCACGAACGCCATCAAGTTCTCGCCAGAAGGCGGGACAATCACGTTCCGGACGATGCTCCGTGCCAAGCGACTCGTCATCGGTATTAAAGATGAAGGAGTCGGCATTCCGAAATCGAATTTGAAGAAAATCTTTGAACGGTTCTACCGGGTCGATAAGGCTCGGGCCCGCAATATCGGCGGGACCGGACTTGGTTTGTCGATTGCCAAAGAAGTCGTTTCCGCCCATGGCGGCGACATTTGGGCCGAGAGTGAGTTCGGACGCGGGACGACGATTTACTTCACCATCCCATTCGATACGATCGTGGAGGTGAATGACTGATGGAACGACCACGCTTCTTGGCGAAGCCAGAACTAGTGAAATCGCTCGTCTTGCTCACCTTGATCGTCACGTCCATCGTCCAAACGGTCATCCTCTGGGACTACCATCCGAAGTATCAGTCGGTCCAGTCAGAGACGCAAGTCGCGACGGTGGATGAGTCGCTGCAGCGACAACCGCGCCAAGTCATCGTGCCGGCCCAGACGGTCGTCCACGAGAACAACGCCGTCTTCGCCACGAAAAACTCACCGAAACAGATTATGCGTGTCATCCGGGAGTCGTTCGAGGCGAGCGAATTTAAACCGCTCGCCGTCAAGAACGTCCCGAGTTTGTATGCGGGTGTCGATGAGGCCGTCGAATTGATTTTACCGGAGCCGTATTATGCGGATACGCTCAGCTACATGCTTCCGGGCTCATACAGCTTGTCGGGGAAAGTGCCACAGCGGGCCCTCATCTTCATGGAGGACGACACGTGGCGCATCCGCACGATCATGAGCGACCAATCACTTTGGGAAGGGCGTTTGTCGAAAGTCGGCCAAGGGGACGTCAACAGTCTGTTCTTGAAAGACTCAGACCGATCGATGCGTCGTGTCACGTACACGGATGAACGCGTCAACTACATTCCCGTCGTCGGACCGGAGATGAACGAGCTGTTCGCTTACGACGTGTCTCAGATTCAAATCTCGGCCCGTCTTGATTGGATGCGCGATACGTTCTTCCCGGGCGACCCGAATGTACAAGAAGTCGATCCGGCCAGCTCCGTGGGCGCACTCACGAACGGGATTAGCGTCGCCGAATATGATGCGAACCTGAACGCGAGCCGTTATCGAAACTTATCACGCAACAGTTCGGAACAGGAGTCGGTCATCGGACTCGACACGATCGTCGAGTTCGTCAACTTCCACGGAGGTTGGGTCGATGAGACGTCGGAGAGCCAAGGTTTGTCGCTTCGGTTTGATGCGATCACCCCGGCCAACAAAGGTTTTGAAACGACCGTGTTCCGGTTTCACGTGAAGGGTTTCCCGGTGTTCAGTCAACGGGAGGCGTTTATCAATAACGATGCCGTCGACTTATCGACGCTGCGTGTCGAGAACGACGGGACACAAGTCCGGTCGATCACTCGGCACCATCTCGAGATCGATCGCTTGATCTCGGTCGGGACGACACAGCTCGCGGACGGACAAGATGTGGTCGATACGCTCGTCAATGCCGGACGATTTGAAAACGTGACCGAGATTCGACTCGGTTATGAGATCGAATACAATGAAGACACGAGCCGTTACGTCACGTTCTCCCCGAACTGGTTCGTTCGGGAAGCCGGAAGATGGATCCCATTCGATCAACCGGATGACTGGACAGAAAGGATGATGTATCGTGGATTGGAGTAAAGCGAAAACGATTCTTCTCTTCGCCTTCCTCGCGCTGAACATCTACCTGTTGTTCCAGCTTTTGACGGAAACGTGGGCGACAGAGGTCGTGACGAACGACAATACGTCGATCGCGCAAATCTTGGACCAACGAAACGTCGATGCGTCGAAGTTGCCGCGGATGGGTCGGGATATCGGTTATTTGACGGGGTCGTCGGAACAGATGTCGGCCTCGATGATCACGAAGAACCGGGAAGCCCAGCTGGCGACGACGCTCGACAATATGCAACTCGAAGTCGAGCTCAAACAGCCGGTCCCGCTCGATCAAGACGATTTACGGACGACTGCGTCGACGTTCGTCTCGGAGTACGTCCCGTTCGGTTCCGAGTATGCGTATTGGCGCTATGACGCCGAGACGCGTCAAGTCGCCTTCGTGCAGACGTATGAGAACAATAAGATTTTCTCGAACCCCGAGATCGATGGGGAGACCGAGCAGTACATCGGTCCGTCGCTCCTGTTGCTTCAACTGAACGAAGCGTTCGAAGTGACCGACTATAAACAACGTCATTTGACGAACTTGTCCTCGAAGTCGCAAGACGATCTCGTCTTGACGGCGAGCGAGGCGATCTCGCAACTTGCGGCCCGGAAGTACTTCCAGCCGAACCAAGAGATGCGGGCCATCAATACGGGCTTCTATAGCCTGCCGCTCGACAGTTCCGGCAGCTTGATCATCATGCCGCCGCTCTGGTCGATCACGATTGACGAGGACGTTTACTTCGTCAATGCGATCGATGGGACGGTCGAACGGGTCGAATTTGATTCAGAAGAATGAAAGGAGTGATCGAGTGACTTTACGCTATAGTGTGCTTGCGAGCGGTTCGACCGGGAACGCCCTCTACATTGAGACGGAACGGGCGAAATTGCTCGTCGATGCCGGATTGACCGGGAAAGCGATGCAACAACGCATCACTGAGATTGGACGATCGTTTGATGGGATCGATGCACTGCTTGTCACGCATGAGCACTCCGACCATATTAAAGGTGTCGGGATTCTCGCTCGAAAATATAACTTACCGATTTATGCGAACGCGAAGACGTGGGACGCGATGGAATCGTTGATTGGAAAAGTCGACCCGGCCTTGAAGTTTCACTTCGAGGTAGGGGAGATTAAACAGTTCGGGGATATCGAAATCGAGTCGTTCAACGTCAGCCATGACGCGGCCGACCCGATGTTCTACCAGTTCGCGCATGACAGCAGACGCCTCGCCCACATCACCGATACGGGCTATGTGTCCGATCGGATGAAAGGCGTCATCCGCGGGGCCGATGATTTTATTTTCGAATCGAACCATGACGTCTCGATGCTTCAAATGGGACGGTACCCGTGGAGCGTCAAGCGACGGATTCTTGGGGACTACGGTCACGTCTCGAACGAAGACGCGGCCATCGCGATGAGCGAGGTCATCGGAGACCAGACGAAACGGATTTATTTGGCTCACCTCAGTAAAGACAACAATATGAAAGAACTCGCTCAAATGAGCGTGTCCCAAACACTCGGGATGCGCGATGTCGACCTCGGTCGCATCAAATTGTGCGATACCGACCCATCGACCCCCACTTCGCTCGTTTCTTTATAAGCGAACTTGGGAAAAGACAGATAACACACTGTCTTGAAGGGGGGACGCGTCGTGAATGAAGAGAGACACCATGAGTATGAACCTCAAGACGTCGAACCTTTAGAGCACGAAGCAGATACAATGAACGATGTAAAACCGACGTACCCATCTCGCAGCGAGTGGCGCCCGAAACAAGAAGAACATGTGCGCCATAAGCCGCGAATGAACTTAAAACCGTTGTTACTCGGAGGGGTTGGCGGATTCTTAGGAGCGGCTTTGTTCTTTTTGGCGATGATGCTCTGGGATTCCCCAACCTCTCGTTTTGTGACAAATGAACTGATTCGGACGGAACAAGCCGTCACTGTCACGGAATCTGACATCACGAGCGCTGTGACGGGCGCTAAGACGTCCGTCGTCAGCATCACGAACATCCAGCGGGCGTTCACCTCGGACTCGCAGTGGGAGGCCGGAGCGGGCTCTGGTGTCATCTATAAGGTCGACGGCGACACGGCGTATATCGTCACGAACTTCCACGTCATCGAAGAAGCGGACGAGATCAACGTAGCGTTTTCTGACGGACAAGTCGCTTCGGCGACGATTCTCGGCGAGGACCCGCTCAACGATTTAGCTGTCGCATCGGTCGAACTGCCGGCCAATATCGATGTCGCTCCGATCACGCTCGGTGACTCGACCGTGCTTCAAGCAGGCGAGACCGTCATGGCGATCGGCAATCCGCTCGGCGTCTTTTCAAACTCGGTCACCCGTGGTATCGTCAGTGGTGTCGAACGCACCGTGCCGGTCGATACGAACAGTGACGGACTCATGGATTATAACGCCGAGGTCATCCAGACCGACGCCGCCATCAACCCGGGGAACTCCGGCGGGGCACTCATCAACATCCGCGGCGAACTCGTCGGCATCAACTCGATGAAAATCGCCGAGGCGAGCGTCGAAGGGGTCGGCTTCTCGATTCCCGTCAACGTCGCGCTGCCGGTCATCGATATGCTCGAGCGTGATGGAAAAGTGACGCGGGCCCAGCTCGGCGTCACGATTCAAGAAGTCATCGCCGTACCGGGTAACGTCCGGGAAGAGTATGGGATTAGTTTTGATAACGAAGACGGGGTGTTCGTCGAGGCGATCACGCCCGGCAGTCCCGCCGAAGAGGCGGGCCTCCGCGTCGGTGACGTCATCGTCAAAATCGGCGACCGCGACATCAAACGTTACGTCGATTTGCGGGACGCGCTGTATCGTGATGCCACGGTTGGGGATAAGGTCACGATTGAATATACGCGACGCGGCAAGGCAGGCAAGACCGAGGCAACATTAACTGAAGCAACCTAAAGGAGCGGCGACGCTTCTTTTTTAAGGAGGAAACATTGTGGAAAAAAAAGTATGCAAGGAACATGTTGAAATCGCTTTAGATATCATTGTCGATGAGACGGGGGAATACCCGTTGCTCGAAGAACTATCCACAATTGGACAAGTGACATGTGAGTTCTGCGATGCCGACGCAACATATGTTGTGTCAAGCAAAAAATGATTATCAACATGTGGATTTGTGGATAACTCTGTGGATAACCCTATGGATAACTCCAAAAAAACTGTGGAAAAAGGAAGAATTGGATGAATATTTCAATTATCACGGTCGGCAAACTAAAAGAGAAGTATTTGAAACTAGGGATTGCCGAGTACACAAAACGCTTGTCGGCCTATGCGAAAGTGCAGGAAATCGAGGTCGCGGACGAGAAAGCGCCCGAGCATTTGAGTGAGGCGGACATGATTCTAGTAAAACAAAAAGAAGGCGAGCGGATTTTAGCGAAAATCAGTCCGGACACGCATGTGATTGCTTTGGCCATCGACGCCAAGCAACGGACGAGCGAAGAGTTCGCCCGTGAGCTCGACCACTTGGCGACATACGGCAAGAGCAAAATCGCGTTCGTCATCGGCGGCTCGCTCGGCTTGTCGGACGACGTCATGAAACGCTCGGATGATACAATCTCATTCTCGAAGATGACGTTCCCGCATCAGTTGATGAAGCTCGTCTTGTGTGAGCAGATTTATCGGGCATATCGGATCAACCGGAATGAGCCTTACCATAAATAAATGAGGTCTAATAAAAGGTTGATGAGCCAACGCTCATCAACCTTTTATTTTGCCTTGAAAAGACGAATATTTTTCAGTTGTTCAATCAAGTGTTCTTTCATTACTGCGCCATCGGACTGGAATTGTTGCGGATAATATTTAGGCATGAAGATCGGGGCCCCTTTTGCAATCCATGCTTGGCGATACATCGCGTGAGTCTCTTCTCGTTTCATAAACAAGCCATTTTCAAGTTCGACGTCATCGTCGTCTCCGAATTGAAATTGGCAACATAGACAAATCTCAAATGAAGGATCATGAAATTCGTTGTAAGCAGGTTCGTCTAATCCATCAAACCCGCATATGGGACAGATATATGTCATTGGCTATTCCTCTTTTGCTGATAAAATCAATCTTTGGTCAGTATTTAAAGTAAGAGAAGAAGAAAAATGTCAGATACTAAATTTTTCCTCCTTTTTTTATATTAAAAATAGTATGATTTATCCATAGATATTTAAATGTTTACATACAAAATCTAGTATCAAATTTTCAAATTACTGTATGACAAATCATTGATGATTTCAAAGAAGAAAAGTTGAATCCGTGAGTGGCCAAAACGAAAACCACTAATAGTGCAGGAGGAAAATCGAATGGACAAAAGAAGTGAAGAGTCATCACAATTTGCACGTACATCAAAACAACAAGAGCCTAATAAAAGAAAATGGTACGGAACAATTATAGGTAGTGCATTTCTTATCGTACTTCTCGCTTCAATGGCAACTTGGTTTTTCGTTGGAAATGCATCTAAGGATAAAAGCTCTGTGACAGTTAATCAAATTCGTGAAATCGCGACGCTTGCAACGGCTGAAGCGCATATCGAGACAACTATTGAAGAAGAGAATAATGAGTTGTTAGGCATAAAATTGCCATTTAATTTAGCCGGAACAAAACAAAAAATTTTACTCGTTGTTCCTGGTACAGTCATAGCAGGAGTTGATTTGAAAGAAATAACGTCTGAAGACATTGACGTTAATGAAGAGGAAAAGAAATTAGATATCGTCTTACCCAAGGCAAGTTTTCTTCAAGAACCGGCAATCGTAATGAATGACGTATCTTATGTTTCAGATGAAGGATTCCTTCGTGGAGAAGTTACATTTGACGAGGGGACCGATTTAATGAAAAAGGCACAAAAAAATATTAAAGATGAGGCTGTTGAGATTGGTTTATTAGTTACAGCGGAACAAAATGCCGAAAAATTTTTGACTGGCTTCTTCGATAATCTTGGTTATGAGGTAAGTGTAACCTTTGAATAATAAAGAAAAGGAGATCTAAACAGTGATGCTATAGATCTCCTTTTTGCTTGGTGTCAAATCACGAAACAATCTCACTCATCAACGCATGCGTGTTACCCTCAGAGTCCTTGAAAAAAGCCATCCACGTCTCGAGATTCTCCATTTTCGCGACGAGGTGCGGCTCGTCGATAAACTGAACATCTTTCGCCAAAAGCTGTTCATACGCCTCAGTGAGATGGTTCACTTGGAGATATAGCACAGAGCTCGCTTTCGCAAAATCTTCATTTTCGGGACGCGACAGCATGAGCCGCACACCGCTACATTCTAAAAAGGCGAGGTTGTCTGCCTGGAATAAGAGCGGAAGCTGAAGCGTGTCCCGATAAAAACGTACCGCGCGATCCAAGTCGTGCACCGGCACATAGATTTGTCTGATTTGCTGAATGAGATTCAAACGACATCCCTCCTGAATTAGGTTCTATCACGAGTGTAGCGAATTTATCCTGGATTCCCTTCCTGTTTAACGAGTTTGGCGGATCCGTTGAACTATGAATAGTCCGAGCGCCAAAATGACGGTTAGGACAATGAACGTGAATCCCAAATAGAAGGGTGAACCGGTCGTCCCAATGGCCACCTCGTTTTGAAACATGGTGACGTTATCCGCCTCGGCGATGATATCGGGTTCGTAGTTCAGCGTGCGGATGAAGCCAATCCCGAACGTGGCGATAATGTACATCACATGGAGTGCTGCGGATAGGAGAAGAGCGAGTCTGATTGTTTTCAAAATGGTACTCCTTTTTGGATATAATCATGTATAACGATAGTATAGCGAGGATTTCCTAAACCTGACAGACAAGGAGTGAGACTCATCGAAACCGTTTATTTAGCAGGGGGCTGCCTTTGGGGCGTCCAAGCGTTCATCAAGACGTTACCGGGCGTCGTCGAGACAGAAGCAGGGCGAGCGAATGGGACGACGGATTCACTCGATGGAAAATATGACGGCTACGCCGAATGCGTCAAAACGACGTTCGATTCGAGCATCGTCACGATGAAGGATTTAATGAAGTACTTGTTTGAAATCATCGACCCATACAGCGTCAATCGTCAAGGCGAAGATGTCGGCGAAAAGTATCGGGCCGGCGTCTATAGTACCGACCCGCGCCACTTGGAAGTCTCGCGCACGTTTATCAATAGTCGGAGCGATGCGAAGCAAATCGCGGTCGAGGTATTACCGCTCACGAACTACATCCGAAGCGCGGACGAGCATCAAGACAGGCTTGAGCGATGTCCGGACGATTACTGCCATATCCCGAAGACATTATTAGAGAAGTACAAACAATGAGCCGACACGATGCCGTGTCGGCTCATTTGTTATGCGCGCTCGAGGACGTTCACGAGCAAGCGATGCACGACCTCGTGGTCACGCACGTCATGCAGTTTGTAATCTTTCCCCGGTAACGTATACCACTCGGCCGCCCCGACGTACGTGATGGCGAGCTCGAGCGTGCCGTCTTCCTGACATGTCGTCCGTAATTCAAGTTCTCCACTGATGACGCCGACTTCCTCGGTCATGACGCCGTGGGAGGCTTTAAATACTGAAGAGTGCTGGTTCATAGCGAACTCCTTTCAAAACTCAATAGATGCAAGCATTGATGGCCGTTTGCAAGGCCGTCTTTTCTGTGGATTGGAGGCTGAGGCCCCAACGGCTCTTCGTCTCGACCCACATCTTCGCGTAGGCACAGCGCGCACCGGTACGTGGCGGCTGCCATGTCGACGGGTCTTGGTCCCCTTTCGAACGGTTCGAGCTGGCCGAGACGGCGATGAGCTGCGGCCCATTCAAATCATTGGCGAAGCTTTGACGCTTCGTCGTCGTCCAGCTGCTTGCGCCTGAGCGCCACGCTTCGGCCAAAGGTACGACATGATCGATGTCGATGTCAGACGCTGATGTGAATGTGATGCCGTCATAGTAACTGTACCACTTACCGGTGGTGACCGGACACTCATCGATGACCGAGTCGGCGTCGCGTTTCAAGACGATGTGCCGCGTGTTACACCCGTTCCCTTGGCTGCTCCAATGGGGGAACAAGTCACGACTATAGCCGGTCATCGACCCTTCATTTTTCACCGTCAAGGCGTTTAATTTAGATAACGCCATTGACTTAGATGGGATACCTGGTGGGAGCGCCGAAGCGGTTGGCGTCGTGAAGTGAAGCGTTGTGATGACCAAGATGATGGCGAATAACGAACTGATGCATTTTTTAAGCATGTTTGTGCCTCCTATTATGTATGACGACTGGACGAGGTGCATCGTAAACGCACGATGCACCTCGAATATACATGGCAAGGAAGTGAGAAATACGCAAATTTACGAAAAATGAATCTAACGATTATAAAACTTGAGGTCAGGGACATGATACATGACATCAGACGTCCCGGCTTTAGCACTACTGACATACGCGTAGGCACCAACTATTGGTATAATGAAGGCGGTTTGTAGTAAAGGACGAAGGAGTTGGGATGAATGAATCAAAAAGACATCGCGGCGATTCGCAAGCATTTCAAGTTGAATGCGGAAGCGGTCAAAATCGCTGACATTTATAATATTTATATTCGCCAAGACAGCAACGAGATTTTCCATGAGGAGTTGCGCTCGTTCCCGTTCGTCGAGCAGGAGCATCAAGAGCTGTTCCTCGCCAACTTCAAGAAAGTGCTCGGCGGCAAGATTGACGAGAAGTTGTTCGAAGTGAAGTTTCAGCATCCAGAAGCAGGTCAGACCGATCATACGCAAACGTTATTGTATGAGGCACTCCGGACAGACGACATCGAAGAATGGGCCGGCATGATGCAGCGGGTCGCACTCAAGATGGTGCAGGACGCACCGTTCGAGAAAGACATGGTCATCACGTTCATCCGCTTCAAATACAATAAGCCGACGCGTCGCCATTCGGAGGAGACGGAAATCGATATGCGTGACGAGGTATGGACATCGCGGTTCATTCTCGGCAGCATCAACCAGACCGAGCTCCCGAAACAGTCACTCGTGTTCGACTATATCGAGCGAGAGTTCAAATCGAACATCTTTATCAACCCGGTCATCAAGCTCGACGCCCCGGTCGGCGGCTTCTTGTTCCCGTGCTTCACGGACAATGCGGCCGACGTCAACCATATCCTGTATGCGGCGCAGAAGGCACACCAACCGGACTTCGGTTTCATCGAGAACGTGTTGAACGGGACCGAGATCGTGACGGCCGTCGAGGAAAAGGCGATGTTCGAGGAGGTCGTCAAAACTGTCATCGGCGAAGAAGTGAACGTCGGGACGCTCGCCACTGTCTATGATGAAATCAATCAGATGATTCTCGCCGAAGAGGAACGCGAGGACGAGGACGAGAGCGTGCCGATGATTGACGCCCGTACCGTCGAAATCGTGTTGAAGGCGAGCGGAGTCGAGGATGTGACGACGGAGAAGGTCGAGCAGGCGTTCCAACAAGTCGTCGACGACCGGCAATATGAGATGAAGGCGAGCAGCGTCGTCCCGAAATACACGTCGAAGTCGATTAAAATCAATACGAAAGTCGCCAATATCTCGATCAGTCCGCAAGACCTGAAGTACGTGAAGCAAGTGAACGTGAAAGGGAAACGATGCCTGTTGATCGAATTAGAAGAGGATACAGAAATCGAAGGGTTCAAATTGATTTCGGAAGAACTGTTGGACTGACTTTAAACGGACGGAGGCGAGCGGGTGCACCCTTTAGACATCTTTGAATGGATGACGGCAATCGGCATCCTCTTGTTGATTGTCGCCACTTCCTTTTTATTTCGTGGGAAATGGCGGCGTGCAATGCGAGTGCTCGCCGTTGCGTACGTTATCACCTATGGGGTGTTCTACCTCGTCCGCCCATATTGGATGAATCATCAGATTGATCGAGACGTCGTAGCGCTTGAGTCGTATCTTGAGTCGCGCTATCCGGACGAGACGGTCACGATTGAAAGCATCCCCTACGGAACGGACGGCTTTGAGAGCATGAACCCATACACGCTGTTCGTCACGTTCTCAACAGAACCGGACGCGGAATACACGTATGTTGTCGAGGATGGGACGCACATCCGTCAGACGAGTCATAGTTCAATCCAAGAAAATAAGTTTGATTTTCTTCATTTGGAAGACTAAGGTTCAGACATTCGTCTGAGCCTTTTTTTGTCAATCACGTGAGGATAGTTGAATTTCGGAACGGTTATCGGTATGATGCTCTTGAAAGCGTTCTCTCGGTAAGTCTTATTTTTTTAAAATTTATCGAAAGCGCTTTCGGTACGAGTGAGGACAACAAAAAACCTCAATCCTTCTCCATGTGGAGAGGCGTTGAGGTCTGATGGATGATTATTTTTTCGCCTTGCTCACTTTCAACTTCTTCCCTTTGATTGGCGTTGATTCCATCGCCTGAAGGACGAGTGAGCCTTTGCCGTTCAAAATGTCGACGTACGTCATTTGGTCGTTGATTGTGATGATACCGATATCGTCTGCCGTCACACCAGGAATTTTGGCGATTGTACCGACGAAGTCGATGGCGCGGAGTTTTTTCTTCTTCCCGCCGCTGAAGTGAAGCTTCATGATGTCTTGGTTGATGCGGGCCGTCTTGTTGTTGCGAACGACGCGTCGTCCGCTCAACTTCTCTTCGAAAGCGGCTTGGTTGCGCGCGACTTCTCTTTCAGTCGGTGCATCCATTTCCGGGATGTCGAACTTGATGAACGCTTCGATGGCGCGAACGAACTTGCCTTCATGCGGCGTCGCGAGCGTGATCGCTTTTCCGGCGTTGCCGGCACGGCCTGTGCGTCCGGTCCGGTGCACGTAGCTCTCTTTTTCCATCGGCACGTCATAGTTGATGACGAGGTTGACGTTATCGACATCGATTCCGCGCGCTGCGACGTCGGTCGCGACGAGATAACGGAAGTTACCCATCTTGAAGCCTTCCATGACGGCGAAGCGGTCTTCTTGCTCGAGGCCACCGTGGAGGCGTTCACACGAGTAACCGGCTTGATCGAGTTCGCTGTACACCGTGTCGACGTGTTCTTTCGTCCGGCAGAAGATGAGGCAGCTGTCTGGATTTTCGACGACCGTCAAATCTTTCAGTACGGCGAGCTTGTCTTCACGGCGCACTTCAATCAAGCCATGTTCGATCGTCGAAGCGGTGACACCGCTCGATTCGATAGCCACACGGATTGGTTCGTTCATGTGCTTTTGGCATAAACGCTCGATGTCGTTCGGGAACGTCGCTGAGAACACCATCGTCACGCGGTCGCGCGGCAATTCTTGAAGAATCGCCTCGACGTCAGCGAGGAAACCGCGGTTCAACATCTCGTCGGCCTCATCGATGATCAAGTAATCGATTTTATCGAGGACGAGCGTCTCCCGTTCGATGTGGTCCATGACGCGTCCCGGTGTCCCGACGACGACGTGCGTCTTCTGTTTCAATTCATCACGTTGCTTCGAGAACGGTTCTTTGCCGTAAACGGCAGTCGCCTTGATGCGTTTGAAACGACCGATGTTCGTCATATCCTCACGGACTTGGACGGCGAGTTCGCGCGTCGGTGTGAGAATCAGCACTTGCGGCTTGTTTTCTTCCCATTCGATGAGTTCCGTGACTGGAATCCCGAACGCCGCTGTCTTACCACTCCCGGTTTGGGCTTTGACGACCAAGTCTTGACGCTCGAGTGCGAGCGGGATGACTTTCTGTTGGACCTCGGTCGGTGATTCGTATTTCATGATGCCTAGTGCACGTTGGATATCTTCGCTTAGGCGATAGTCAGAAAATTGTTGTTTACTCATAATTAACCTCATTCTTTAGTGAAAACTTCTGCTTCAGAAAATTTCAATAGCATATTTGAATACAGTCCATTATAGACCGAATCCATGAAGGAAAGCGAATCGCAGTGGTTCAGCCAAAGTCTGGTTCCATCGGGTCAGGCTGGATGATATACAAAATGAGTTCATCATGCGAATCCCACAATCGCTCAATATCCACCTCATTTTGTTGGAGGAAAGCTGCCTTTAGCTCCGGACAGACATAGTGTACCAAGCCTTCGTCTTGGGCAAGCGAAAACGTTTCTTCATCATCATATTGTAGGACAAGAGGTTGTTGGCAGACCGTACAGTCACCAATCTCGTACCGGTGAAAACCGGATTTCACCTCATGGACGAAACATTCGGCACAATACGACTTCAGCGGATCACCAAAGTGACCAAATTCATCGGTTTGAACACATTCACGATTTTTTTGACAACGTACACATCGAGACATTATAGAACACGCTCCTTTACTCATCTACGTTAAAACGTAGCATGGGAAGAATGAGGGTGCAATCATCACCTTATAAGATTTATGTGTAGGTATAAGAAAGGGTGAAAACGAATCATGGCAAACAAACAAGACGGACTCTTTATAAGGTTGAGTCGAACAAGAGAGGTCGTCTTACAAGACGGCGTCGAAACAATCATCAAACCCGTCCCGGACGCTGATGTGACCGGTGACCTCGACCCGCGGGTATTGGCCGTCATCCAAGGGTATGACGCATCCGAGCCGGAAACGTCATTCGACTTGGCGTCGGCCCGTGCCAGCATGGGCTGGCCGAACCGTGACGTGACGACGATGGACATCACGACAGACCACGTTTTGATTCCGAGCGCTGACGGCGACATCCCGGCGCGCCTGTATCGGCCGCGCACGGAAGAGACGTTACCGGCCATCCTGTTCTTCCATGGCGGCGGTTTCTTCGGCGGGACGCTCGATACGGTCGAGAACCCGTGTAAACTGCTCGCCGAGAAAGCGAACGCCCTCGTCGTCTCGGTCGATTACCGGCTCGCGCCGGAGCATCCGTTTCCGGCAGGACTGAACGACTGTTACCGGGCGCTCGAATGGGTGCACGAGCGTGCCGATGACCTCAGGGTGTCACGCGACGACATCGCGGTCGCCGGTGACAGTGCCGGTGGGAACTTGGCGACGGCTTGTTGCTTACTCGACCGATCGAACGAGAGAAACATGATTCGTTTCCAGGCGCTCATTTATCCGGTCGTCAATTTAGGATCGATTCCAACAGACGACTACGAATGGACGCTGGACGACTATGAAATCAAGCATCATCACGACTTGATTCGTGGAGTCGTCCGGGCGCTCGCTGACAATGAAGGATTCTTCAACCAGCTTTATTTACAGGGCAAGGCCGAGCTGACCGACCCGCTCGTGTCGCCGTTGTTCGCGGATGATGTGAACGGCTTACCGCCCGCTTTGATCATTACGGCCGAATACGACTACCTTCGTCTCGAAGGTGAGGCGTACGCGCGTAAACTCGCACGCGACGGCGTACCGACGCGACTGATTCAATATCGCGGGATGGACCACGCCTTTATGGACAAGCTCGGCGACTTTCCGCAAGCCGAAGACTGCATGATCGAAATCGCAAATGGAATGAAGGAGATGACACGATGAAGACTTACACATTGAACTGGGATACATATAAACAACTGGCGCGGACAGCCGTCGCAGAAGGGGCCGTCCTCTTGAAGAACGAACACGCGACGCTTCCGATTCAAGCGGGGACGACCGTTTCCGTATTCGGGCGCAGCCAATTCAACTACTACAAGAGCGGCACAGGATCAGGCGGGATGGTCAACGTCTCGCATGTGACGAGTCCGCTCGAGGCGCTTCAGGCGACAGAAGGCATTCAATTGAACGCGTCGCTTCTTGAGATGTACGAGACGTGGGTCGAGGCGAATCCGTTCGACCAGGGTGTCGGTTGGGCCGGTGAGCCGTGGTCGCAGCCAGAGATGGAGGTGACGGACGAGCTCGTCACAAAAGCGGCCGCAGCTTCTGATTTGGCACTCATCTTCATCGGACGCACGGCCGGTGAGGACCGAGATAACACGGCCGACCCGGGCAGCTATTTGTTGACGGACATCGAGCAGGCGTTGATCGAGAAAGTGTCCAAACAATTCGCGAAAACGGCCGTCGTTTTGAACGTCGGCAATATCATCGACATGGACTGGGCGCACCAACCGAGCGCAATCCTTTATACGTGGCAGGGTGGAATGGAAGGTGGGACCGGGCTCGTCGACGTCTTGACGGGTGCTGTCACGCCATCTGGTAAGTTGACCGATACGATTGCCAAATCGATTGAGGACTACCCATCGACGAAAAACTTCGGACATGCGGACAAGGGCATCTATCAAGAAGACATCTACGTCGGGTACCGCTATTTCGAGACGTTCGCCAAAGATTCGGTGCTCTATCCGTTCGGCTTTGGCTTATCGTATACGACGTTCACGACCGACGTCGCGACGGCGAGCGAACAGGATGGCGTGATCACGGTGACCGTCGATGTGACGAACACAGGCGCCGTTGAAGGAAAAGAAGTTGTCCAGCTGTACGTCGAGAAGCCACAAGGCACGCTCGGCAACCCGGCTCGTTCACTCGTCGCCTTCGATAAGACGGACACACTCGCACCGGGGGAACGGACGACGCTCACACTCAGCGTCCCAGTCACGGACTTCGCGAGCTATGACGATAACGGCGCGACAGGGCACGTATCAAGCTTCGTTCTCGAGGCCGGGACATACGAGCTTCACCTCGGGACGGACGTCCGCACGGCGCGACCTGTATTTACGTATAATGTAGATTCGCTTCAAGTCATTGAAACGCTCAGTGAAAACATGGCCCCGGTCACTCCGTTCGACCGCATCAAGCCGGTCGTCGGTGAGAATGGCTATTTGGTCGAATACGTGCCGACGCCGCTCCGTGCGGTCGATGTCGATGCACGCTATCTCGCCGAACGTCCGCTCTCGCGCGACTACGTCGGTGACAACGGCTTAACACTGAAGGACGTTTACGCCGGCAAGGCCGAACTCGAGACGTTCCTCGATCAGTTGACGGATGAAGACCTCGCCTGCATCGTCCGTGGACAAGGGATGAACTCGCCGCGCGTGACACCGGGAACGGCCGCCGCGTTCGGTGGGGTATCGGACCGCTTGAACGACCTCGGCATCCCAGCAGCATGTTGCGCGGACGGCCCGTCCGGCATCCGGATGGACATCGGGACGAAGGCATTCGCCCTTCCGAACGGGACGCTCCTCGCTTCGACGTTCAACGTCGAATTGGTGGAAGACCTGTTCGAGATGACCGGACTCGAGATTCGGAAAAATCGTGTCGATACACTCCTCGGACCTGGGATGAACATCCACCGCAACCCGCTGAACGGCCGGAACTTCGAGTACTTCTCGGAAGACCCCCACGTAACCGGTAAGATGGCGATCGCTCAATTGAACGGGATGCATCGCGTCGGCGTGACGGGAACGCTCAAACACTTCAGCGCCAACAACCAAGAGGCGCACCGTCACGATATCGACTCGATCGTTTCGGAGCGGGCGCTGCGTGAGATTTACTTGAAAGGGTTCGAGATGGCTGTCAAAGAAGGCAAGGCGACATCAATCATGACGACGTATGGCGCCGTCAACGGCGTCTGGACGGCTGGACTCTATGACCAGAACACACGTATCCTCCGGGACGAGTGGGGCTTTGACGGCATCGTCATGACCGACTGGTGGGCGAAAGTGAACCACCATGAAGACGAGCCGGCGAACCGTCAGAACACGGCGGCGATGGTCCAGTCGCAGAACGACTTGTATATGGTCGTCGACCGTCCGGACACGAACTCGTTCGATGACAACACGGGCGCGGCTCTCGCGGCCGGGTCGCTCACGCGCGGTGAATTGCTCCGTAGTGCGGCGAACATCTGTCGTTTCGTCTTGCAGTCACCGGCGATGGAGCGCGAGCTCGGCATTCACGACGGGACGGTCGAGGTGATCGGGCTCGACGAGGAAGCCGGACAAGCCATCGACTTTGATGTGACGTATCGCCATCTCGAAAACGGGGAGAGCGTCAGTTTGAGTGACGCCGACACATCGACGGGGAACACGCATGTCTTTGCCGTCTCGGTCAATGAGACAGGGACGTACGACGTGACGATCACGGCGAAGTCGGACGCAGGCGAACTCGCCCAGATGCCGGTCACGTTGTTCGCCAACAACATCCCGGGCCCGACGTTCACGTTCAACGGCACGGACGGGGAATGGGTGACGCAGACGAAGCAAGTGTTCTTCTTGAACCAACACAACTATTTGCAGCTCTACTTCGCGCTCGGCGGTCTCGACGTGAAAGACATCACGTTCACGCTCGTCGACTCGTTCAGCATGAAAAACGGCTGATGAGCCCGATCGCTTCATCGTATACGTCTGGCCGCCTTTCACACATCACGAGCTATTCTGTATAATGAAGTCAACATCTTGTGATTGGAAAGGGGGGCGCATATACGTGGAAAATCGTTTGAGATTTTCTAAGTCTTCAATCACTCATGCAAAGCCAGTTGTCACAAAGGCGATCATTTGCATGGGGCAGAACGGTTAATTTGATCGCAATCTAGTCTTTTACAACAATGGCTTTGCTTCCTTATTGTCGGATTTTTTATAAGGAGCGAGCAGAGATGAAGTACGTAAATGCGCAACAGATTCTTCCAGAGAAGTTGCTTCAGGAAGTTCAACGATACGTCCAAGGGGAGACACTTTACGTTCCCCGGACCGGTCAAGACAAGAAGCGCTGGGGAACGGTCAGTGGTGGGAAACAGCTGCTTGAAAAACGGAATGAAGCGATTCGAACATCCTTTGCGAAGGGGACTCGGGTCGAGCAGTTGGCCGCTGACTATCATTTAGCGGTCACGACCATTCGGAAAATCGTCTACTCTTCACAGTAACTAGCGGTACAGCGCATTTTTTGCGACTGTACCGTTTTTGTATAGAACAGTTCTAATTCAAAGTCGGTACAATCGGGTCGTCCAAAATCCTTTACACTGAAAGGAGTCAGGATTGAGAAAGGATGACTGAATATGCAAGAGCGTTTTATTGAGAACCACCAATTTAATTTCATTCGAGAGCAAGTCGAGACGATTCGAGATAGTCGAAAGAAAAGTTTACCGTCTTCCGTGTTACAAGCCGTCATCGATTTGGCAAATGCCAAAATTGCTTTTCTGTTTCCTGAAGCGACACCAGCTCGGCTTGCCATGTTGGACGTATCAAAGTTACAAACTGACGAAGCCTATGATGGGTTTATAGATGAGTTAAGACCTCACGTCCGGTCGTTTCCGCAAGTGTCGGTACAGCAAGTGAAAAAAATGTTTCCCAAACAGAAAAAACTGAGACTTCCAGACCGAGATGATCTCAATGTGAATCGGATATCTTATATGAGCTGGAACGACCTGCGCTCCAATCGGAAATATATCGTTTGCGAGAAGGACCATCAGCTCATGGGAATCGAGCTTAAGGCAAGCTCGAATGCGAAGAAAAATATTTGCGCCTTCTGTAACCAGTTGGCAGAAGTCTCGTACTGTGTCACCATCACAAAAGCGAAACAAGCGAAAAATCCTGACTATTATAAAGCGATTGGGACGTATATTTGTACAGACAGTGCCTCATGCAACGAGAACATGACGAATCTTGACGCCTTGATGACGTTCGTCGAAACGGCGTTAAAAGAGTAAACGGAGAATCGACCATGCGTCGATTCTTTTTTGTGGAGCTTAAAACCAAGCGCATTTTGTTGTCTTTACAAAACCTATACAGGATTGACTCGGTGTTGAAAAAGCTTCTTAACAAATTTCCTTTAGTCTACAAAAGTCTAGAAACGCAGTACATATTCGGGAGGGACTAAGGAAATGAAGAAATCGATGAAAAAAGTGATTCCATTGGCGGTCGTGTCGACACTTGCACTTGGTGGGCTGATTGGGATGCAACAAAATGAGGCCGAAGTACAGGCGAAAGAAGGAAAGAACGGCAAGGCGAAAAACGTCATCTTTATGATTGGGGACGGGATGGGTGTGCCGTACACGACGGCGCTTCGTTATATGAACGATACAGAAGGGGTAGATATGCCGCAGACGGCATTCGACCCTCACTTGGTCGGATTACAGTCGACGTATCCTGAAGATGAAGAAGAGAACGTGACAGACTCTGCGGCAGCGGCCACGGCGATGAGCGCCGGTGTCAAAACGTATAACAATGCCATCGCGGTCGATAACGATAAGACGGATGTGAAAACCGTCCTCGAGCAGGCAAAAGAGAACGGCATGTCGACGGGGATCGTCGCCACGTCTGAAATCACGCATGCGACACCGGCCTCGTACGGTGCCCACGAAGAAGAGCGCAAGAGTGAGAACGCCATCGCTAACGATTATTATGATGATTTAATCAATGGGGAACATAAAATTGACGTCATGCTAGGCGGTGGGACCGAATTCTTCGAACGCTCGGACCGCAATATCGCGAAACAGTTTCAACAAGATGGATATAGCTATGTAAAATCGGCAGAAGAGATGAAGCAGGACAATAATGAACAAGTGCTCGGCTTGTTCGCCGAGGTCGGACTCGACAAGATGATCGACCGGGACGACAGCCAGCCGAGCCTGGCTGATATGACGACGTCGGCGCTCGATCGCTTAGAGGACAACGAAGATGGATTCTTCTTGATGGTCGAAGGCAGTCAAATCGACTGGGCCGGTCATGACAACGATGTCGTCGGCGCGATGAGTGAAATGAAAGACTTCGAGAACGCATTCACAGTCGTTGAAGACTTTGCGAAAGAAAACGGGGAGACGTTGGTCATCGTCACGGCCGACCATTCGACCGGAGGCTTCTCGATCGGATCGGACGGGAACTATAACTGGGACCCGGCTGCGATTCAAGCTGCAAAACGGACGCCGGACTTCATGGCGAAACAGATTGAAGCAGGAAAAGATGTGGAAACCGTCTTGAACGAATGGATCGACCTTGAGCTGACGGATGCTGAAATCAAATCGGTCCAGCAAGCTGCCGAAACGAAAGACGTGACGAAGATTGACAATGCGATTGAAAAAATCTTCGACGTCCGCTCAGGAACGGGTTGGACGACGGACGGTCACACTGGGGACGACGTACCGGTCTATGCGTACGGTCCTCAAAAAGAGCAGTTCACGGGCATGATCGATAACACGGATCAAGCCGCTCGCATTTTTGAGCTGTTAGAAAATCGTGGGAAAATCAAATAATAAAATTGGATTTATAGATGACGCGGACAGTTGCCGCGTCGTCTTTTTGTTTAGATTTAGCTTGTATGTAGCACTTTGATTGCGTGTCGCAACGTCTCGACGTCCTCGTTTCTCCAGCCGAGTCGATCCACGGCATTGATGAACTGACGTGTCGCTTTGATGAGGGCATCTTTCAATTCCTCAAGCGATACAGTCCCCATAGGCGTCTTAGCATGACCATCTTCTACAAAGGTGAGCTCAACTTCTGTGGCGGTCACCTTTTTAGTGGCTATCCGGATCGGGCCGTCCATGAATTGAAACGAGTATGTCTCATGCAATGGGGCGAATAAGAGGGCGCGGGCATTAGCAATCCACCAGTTCAAGACGACGGCGACGAAATCAGACCATCCTTGTCCCGGGAAATAAGCATAAGCATCGATGACGAAGGCAATATTGCCGATGATATGTGTCTCATAAATTAAAGAGTCGAGATCTACTTCGATTGAAACTTGACTGTTCATAAAAACTCCTCTCAACGATCAGCACAGAAAAATACAATGAACTGAACCATAGTTGGGTAAATACTCGTATACATGGTACCACACACAATCGGAGGGATGACGATGAACACGCTCTACATGAAACAAAAGGTTTTCAGCCTGCGCGGACGTTTCACCATCAAGGATGCGGATGAGAACGATTTGTATTTCGTCGAAGGAAGCTTCATGAAGCTTCCGAAGTCGTTTACCATCTCGGACAAAGACGGCCATGAGATTACCACAATCACGAAAAAGACGTTCAGTTTCTTGCCGAAGTTCTATGTCGACGTCGAAGGCCAAGAGACGGTCACGATTTCGAAAGAGTTTACGTTATTCAAACCGCGTTATACGATTGATGCGGCCGGAATCGATGTGCAAGGCAACTGGTGGGACATGGACTTCCAAGTGATGCAGAACGGCCAAGTCATCGGCAGCGTCCAAAAGAAATGGTTGTCATGGGGTGACAGTTACGAGATTCAAGTGATGGACGAGACGATGGAGCACATGCTCATCTCAATCGTCGTCGCCATCGATTGTGCGAAGTCAGACCAAGCCGCAGGTGCTAGCGCGGCGACATAAAGGGGATGGAACGATGGAGTTTTGGGATGTATATGATGTGGACCGTAAGAAGACGGGGCGGACGTGGCAACGAGGCAACCGTCTCGAGATAGGTGATTATCACCTCGTCATCCACGTCTGCATCTTCAACAAGGACGGACAGATGTTGATTCAGCAACGCCAGCCGTTCAAGGACGGTTGGGCGAACATGTGGGACATCACCGTCGGGGGCAGCGCCACGGTCGGCGATACGAGCCAACAGGCGGCGATGCGCGAGCTTGAAGAAGAGATTGGGCTAAGACTAGATTTATCGGAGACGCGACCGCATTTGACGGTCAATTTTGACGAAGGCTTCGACGACATCTATCTCGTCGAGGCTGAAGTCGATTTGGATAGCCTGACGCTTCAGGAATCAGAAGTGCAGGCCGTGCAGTGGGCGGATGAGAGGACCATCCTCGACATGATCCGTTCAGGTGAATTCATCCCATATCACGAGGGGATGATTCCATTATTGTTCGCGATGCGAGGACAGTGGGGAGGAATCAATCATGTGGCAGCCGTACACGTGGATCAATGAACCGGATGAAGTAAATGCAAGTGAGCGCCTGACGTTCCAGACGTTACCAGACACCGACTTTTGGCGGAACACCCATTACGGCTTCAACCGGATGACAGCGCACGCTTTCGTTACGGACGTTTCGGCCGAACGCTTCACGTGCCGAGCGACGATTCAGATGGGGCCGAGCCATACATTCGATCAGGCCGGCATCCTGTTGTACGTCAACGACGACCATTGGCTCAAGACGTCCGTCGAGTACATCCCGGACGGACCGTCACACCTCGGGGCCGTCGTCACGTCCTTTGGTTATTCGGATTGGTCAACGCGCGATTTCCCGAACAAGGACATACAAGGACGGTTGACGTTCGAACTCGTCTATACAGATGGGGATATCGAGGTGTTCTTCGAATACGAGGATGGTACGCGTGAGCAGTTGCGGATTGCCCATCTCCACGACGTGTCGACGTTACGCGTCGGACCGTACGCCTGTAGTCCGGATACGGAGGCGCCTGGATTCACGGTCACGATTTCAGATTGGATCGTTACGGAAGCAACGACTTGAGTCATCAGTCGATGCTTTTTATCAAAATTAGGCGAGAATACTCCCGCTTCTAAACGTCGCGGGCGAAGCCCTAGTGAAAGTGGGCTATGAATCGCCAACCTCTCTTTTGGGTATAAATACCTAGAGGAGGTGAACATCTTGTTGAAGCATAAAGCGTATAAATTCCGGATCTATCCGACAAGAGAGCAGGAGGTCCTGATCGCCAAGACGATCGGTTGTTCACGCTTCGTCTTCAACCACTTCTTGGCGAAGTGGGAAGAGACCTACGAGGCGACAGGAAAAGGCTTGTCCTACGGCTCCTGTTCGAAAAAAATCCCTGTACTCAAGCAAGAGTTCGACTGGCTGAGGGAGGTCGATAGCACCTCTGTCCAAGCGAGCGTCAAGCACCTGGCCGAGGCGTGCGACCGCTTCTTCAAGAGACAGAACGGACGGCCCCGGTTCAAGTCGAAACGGAACCCGGTCCAATCCTACAAAACCAACATCCAAGGCAAGTCTCAACTTCCTGAGGTGTCGATCGTCGGGAACAAGCTCAAGCTGCCGAAGCTGAAGTGGGTCCGGTTCGCCAACTCCAGGGTTGTCGAGGGCCGGATCATTAGCGCGACGATCCGCCGGAACGCGACGGGCAAACACTTCGTCTCCCTATGCGTCGAGCAGGTGATCGACGAGCTGCCGAAGACCGGCTCAACCGTCGGCGTCGACGTCGGACTCAAAAACTTCGCCGTCCTGTCCGACGGCACGGTGTACCAAAACGACCGACACTTCCGTTCGCTCGAGAAGAAGCTCGCCCGCGAGCAGCGCAAGCTGTCGCGGCGTCGGTTCATCGCCCTGAACAAGAACGTCAAGCTGTCCGAGGCGAAGAACTACCAGAAGCAGAAGCGCAAGGTCGCCCGCATCCACGAGAAGATCACCAACAGACGTACCGACTTCCTGCACAAGGTATCGACCGAGATCGTCAAAAACCACGACGTCATCGGCATCGAGACCCTGCTGGTGAAGGATATGCAACAAAATCGCCGGCTGAGCAAGTCCATCTCCGAGGTCAGTTGGTCGGCGTTTTTCCGCATGCTCGCATACAAGGCGGACTGGTACGGCAAGACCGTCGTGAAGGTCGGAAAAACGTTCGCCTCGAGCCAGCTCTGTTCGAGTTGTGGCCATCGACACAAGGACGTGAAGCATCTCGGTCTGCGCGAGTGGACATGCCCGGGTTGCGGGATTCATCACGACCGCGATGTGAACGCAGGACTGAACCTCAAACGCGAGGCCGAGCACATCCTGGCCTCTTCAACCGTCGGGACGACGGGGCTAGCCTGATCAGGTTCCGGTCGTCAGACCGGATGACCCAGGAATCCTCCACCTCCAAGCGAAGCGTAGGTGGGGGTAGTTCAAGTCATTTTCATTTCACTTTAAGAAAATGGTTGAATCGAGGCATGGAAAAATTTATAATGGCGTTAACGAAAGCGCTTTCGGAAAGCGGTTTCAATTTGTACGTCACTCAATAAAGGCAAGGTCGATTGTGTCGTCCCTGCCTTCATTCATGCCAAGGGAGGAAATGTAATGAAGAAATGGGTCGCACTTGCACTCGGGACCGGTCTTGTCTTATCAGCCGCACAAGGCGCTTCTGCCGAAAAACCGGAGAAAAAAGACAACACGAAATGGAAGCTCGTCTGGTCGGATGAGTTCAACAAATCAGAGATCGACCAAACGAAATGGAACTTTGACACGGGGAACTGGTTAAAAGACGCCGAAGGCACGCCGGTCACACCGGGGTGGGGAAACAATGAGAAACAATTTTACACGGACAAAAACGAAAACGCTTTCGTAGAAGACGGGAACCTCGTCATCCGTGCCAAAAAAGAACAAGTGACAGACGAACTCGGGTCATACGATTTCACATCAGCGAAGTTGACGACCAAAGGCAAGTTCAGTCAAACGTACGGCCGTTATGAGATGCGTGCGAAGCTCCCGACCGGCAAAGGGTTATGGCCAGCGTTCTGGATGTTGCCGGAACAGGACCGCTACGGCGCCTGGGCCGCGTCTGGTGAAATCGACATCATGGAAGCATGGGGCAGCCAGCCTGACAAGGTCGCCGGCACAATCCATTACGGCGAGAACTGGCCGAACAATAAATATACAGGCAAAGACTACCACTTTGAAGAAGGCGACGGCATCGACAAATGGCATACATATGCGGTCGAGTGGGAGCCAGGCGAGTTGCGTTGGTACGTTGACGGGAAATTGTATCAGACTCAAAACGATTGGTACTCGAAAGGGTTGAACCAAGCGACGAAATACAGCTATCCGGCACCGTTCGACCAAAACTTCTATTTGATTATGAACTTGGCCGTTGGCGGCTGGTTTGATGGGGACGTCGATGCGACGACACCGTTCCCGGCTGACATGAAAGTCGATTACGTTCGCGTCTTCGATTTGAAGAACCGCGACTATCGCGAAGCGGTCGAACCGGTGTATACGGATGAAACGATTGTACTTCCGGATGGAGCGAAACAACCATCTGAAGACGGAAACCTCGTCTATGACCAAGCCTATAATGAGCCGATCACGACCGTGACGAACGGTTCGCAGGCGCTCGATCCAGTGAATTGGAACTATGTGGCGCTACCGGACTTCGGTGGGGCCGGATCAATCGATGTGATTGAGCAGGCAGGTTCACGCTTCGCGGATATCTCGATCACGCAAGCAGGCAGCCAGCCGTACTCGCACCAATTGATTCAAAACGTATCCCTCGGTAAAGGCGGTCACTACAAAGTGACGTTCGACGCGAGTGCAGACTCGGCCCGCTCGATTGCTGTCAAAGTCGGCGGCGGACCAGACCGCGGCTACGCCAAATATTCGGATGAAGGTTCGTTCGATTTGACGACCGACGTCCAAACGTATTCGATGACGTTCGACATGACGGAAGACACGAATCTCGCGGCACGCCTCGAGTTCAACGTCGGCCTCAGCACGGCAGGCGTTCAAATCGGGAACGTCCGCGTCGAACAGACACCGCGTGAAGCGCTCGACCCGAATGCGACGAAACCAGCGCTCGGCGACGGCAACCACGTCTATAACGGCACGTTCGATCAAGGGGCGATGGACCGGTTGACGTACTGGCAGTTCGACCCAGGCGCAACGAAAGGCACGGGCACGGTTGATGAAGAAGCTCGTCATTTCGAGTTCGTGACGAACGCGAAGAAAGGGCAACCGGCAACGCTCGTCCAAAACGGCATTCAATTGACGGAAGGCCGTGAGTACGTGCTTCGCTTCAACGCGAAATCGGAACGCATCAAATCGCTTCAAGTCGGCTTGAACAGCTTGGATGGGGACGCGTATCTCCCGCTCCAAGACGTGGCGTTGACGCGCGATTTCCAATCAATTGAAATCCCGTTCACGATGGATCAAGAAACAGACTTGTTGAGCCAACTTCAATTCGTCCTTGGTTCGGCTAAAGGGACGATTACGCTCGATGACGTGCAGTTGTTGGATGTGACACCGGTCGAAGTGGACCCGTCGCCGCTCAAAAACGGTTCGTTCGCTGAAGGATTGACGCATTGGGGCTCATACGTCCACTTTGACGCCCAAGCGGCGGTCGAAGCGGTGAATGAGGCGGCTCAGTTGTCGATCACACAAGAAGGACAAGAGCCGTGGAGCGTGCTCATGGAACAGGGCGGTCTCGAGTTACATGCAGGTCAAACGTACGTCGTGCGCTTTGACGCCAAATCAACAGTGGCCCGTAACATGGAAGTGACGATTGAGAATGCGGCGTACACGCGTTACTTGAGCGAAATCGTCCAAGTCACTCCTGAGACGAAGTCGTACGAGTTCGAGCTCACGATGGGCCAGACGGACATGACAGCGATGAAATTCTTGCTCGGCCGCACGGACGGCTCGCCGCTCGGTGCGCACGATGTGACGATTGATAACGTTAGCGTGACAACGAAATAACGGAACAAAAGGAGCGCCTCGATGATGTCGAGACGCTCCTTTTTGTCATTGAACTTTTTTTCGGCTAATCAACCGCGCCGTCCGCAGCAAGGACGGGAGTAACTTCCGTCGCTTGCGGATGGCCAAATATCTGGCTTCCCACGTCGGTTTGAACTTGTGTTTGAACTGACGGAGTCCACTGAACGGATAGATGTAACTGATGTTCTCGAAGATGTCAGCCGCAATTCGCTCCGGCCAGTACGCGAACGGTTGCTCACCGACCGAGGCGAGCGGTGCCATGCCGAGACCGACATGGGCGTAGTCATTGGCCCGAGCCCACTCGATCACATGCAGAATCAGCACTTCGATCGATCCGGGCAGGGCGTCACCGTGAGAGCGCATCAAATCGATGGAGACAGTGTCACTACCGCGGAGCAACGTGATGAAGGCGACGACTTGTCCCGTCTCGTCACGAAGCAGGGCGACCGGATAGTGGGACAAGGCCTGCTCGTTGAAAAAGCCGAGCGAGAACCCTTTCTCACTTCGATTACCGAGCCAATCATCCGAGATGCCGCGCAATGACGCAATCAGCTCGGAAGACGGGTCCATGACGATGTCGGCCGTGTAGCCCCGCTTCGTGAATTGATTATGGAGCGAGCGCATGTTGGCGCGCTTTTTACCAGTGAGCGAAAACGTGGCGACGTCGACCGTCGCCTCTTCACCGAGTTTGAAGAACGTGAAACCGGCGTCGTGCAGGCGCGGCATCCAGTCCGGGGTGACTTGATAAAAGAGCGGGATATAGCCGAGCCGGTCCGTTTCTTCGATAAAGGCGAGCAATAGGTGTGACGCGGCGTCTCGCGCTCCTTGCACATCCCCGAGGACGATGGCGTGATTGCCAGATACGGCGAACAAGAGACACGCCTCGTCGTCCGGCCCATAATAGACGAGTTTGTCGTTCATATAGGCCAAGTCGAACGCGCTCGTCGTCGCATGCGTGGCTTGAAACGCCGCGAAGCGGGACGGTTCAAACGACGTGCCGAGCTTTGGACGTTTCAACCGGTTGAACAGCGTGAAGATGCCAATCAACAGCAGTCCGGACAAAACGACGGCGGCGATGCTCAACGCGGCGGCAGCTTCCGGATCGAAGAAAATCGTGTCGGTCTGACTGAACGACTGCAGCAGGAACGCATGCGTACCGACATAGAGGCCGACATAGGCGACGTTGCGGACGAAGCGGCTGACGGTCACGATGGAGCGATAGCGTTTGTGCTGGGTCCGGGTCAACCAGACAAACAAGGCGAACCCACCGACGACGAACGCTTCAAACAGATTGAAGCCGCGCGCGATGACACCGATACTGGCAATGAAAACTGCGACCCCGACGAGCCAGAGCACACGCTTCGTCCGAATGTACATCCCGAACGTGGTCAGTAGCGTCAACAGACCGGCCGTGAACAGCGCGAGCGTGCCAACCCACTGTAACCAGAGGGCGGTCGAATAGAGCGGTGACACGCTCGGTAACAGCGTCTGGAACCACAAGACGAGGCTCGCATCAATGCGATCAGGCTTCCGGCGAGCCGTCCGGTCTTGGCGAGTGTGCGCGACACGATGCGCCAGACGACGGTCCCGATTTCATAGGACGACCCGATGATCGGTTTATACTCGATCTGTTTGACGACCTGGTCCCCGAAGACGAGGGCCGCCAAGAATAGGCCGATCATGAACGGGACGATGAAGTAGACGAAGCGATAGACGATCAAAGAAGATAAGACGATCTCTTGGTCGATGCCGAGCTGGGTCATCCCGACGAGGTATAATAGATCAAACGAACCGACACCACCCGGGACGAGCGAGACGACCCCGACGATGGTCGCGACGATGAAGACGCCCATCATGGCCGCGAGCGGTGCTTCGCCTCCGAGCAAATGCAGGGCATACAAGGCGACGAGTCCGGCCGTCACCCATTCGGCGAGCGACGTCGCGATATAGCCGAGCAATGTCGACCAATCTAAGTTCGAACGCTTCCGCGTCACATAGATATAGAGCGGTAGGACGGCGAGTGTCGCGAGGAGCACGGGCCAAATCCATTGTTTCGTTTCGGTGAGCGCGCTAGCTGGGAAGAGCCCGAGCAGCACGCCTGCGGCAAGCAACGACAAGCCGCTGATGAGCGTCGGGGTCATCCAACCGATGGCCCGGAGCAAACGCAACGTGTCCGTATATGGACGATACAGCGACGTCCGGAGCGCGATGCCGATGACGCCGCCAAACCCGATCATGCCGTTCATCGCGTTAGTGATCCATGCCGCGCGAAGCAGCTTCGAGAGCGGGATATGGACGTCGAGCGAGCGCAGTAAAAAGTAGTCGTATCCGGTCATCGTCAAGACGGCGACGAGGCCGAGTCCGATCAAGGCGATTTGTTCAAAGCCCGTCAACGCCTCTAACGTTTGAAACGCCGCGGCGAGAGACAGGTTTTGGAGCTCCTGGCCGCTCTGATAAAGAATCAGTCCAATCAATAGGAATGGAAGCAACCATTTCAGTTGTTTCCAGGAAAATCGCTTTTGCATCGTATGTACTCCTTCTGACTTGATTAGCTAAAGTGTACTCAATCGAGTCGCGTAATCATAGTACGAGTCAAAGGGGGAGACGGATTCAAAATCAATGAGATTCGTGAATCGCGGGAATGTAGACTGTAAGGGCAAGAAACAGGACGAGTGAACGAAAATCAATCTGATACATTGGAACAAAGGGGGTGGACTGAGATGCTGACGTTTGAAGAGAAGTGGGAGAAAGTGCTCGCCTGTGACGCGGCGTATGACGGACAGTTTTATACCGCGGTCAAGACGACCGGGATTTACTGTCGGCCCTCGTGCCGCTCGCGGAAGCCGAAGCGGGAGAATGTCGATTTTTATGAGACGAAAGCGGAAGCGGAGTCGTCCGGCTTTCGGCCGTGCAAGCGATGTCAGCCCGAGGTCGACCGTAGTCCGGCGAGCGCGCTCGTCCATGACGTGACGGCGTTCGTGCTCACGCATTACAAACGACCGCTCAAGCTCGAGGAGATTGCCGAGCACGTCAACTTGAGCCCGTTCTATGTCGAGCGGACGTTCACCCAAGCGACGGGCGAGACGCCGCGCCGTCTGCTCGAAAAGGTTCGCATCGACAAGGCGGCCCATCTTTTGCGGACGACGGACATGAGCAATCTCGCCATCTGTTATGAGGTCGGCTTTCAAACCCCATCCAACTTTTATCGCGTCTTCCGACGGCTAAAGGGATGTTCACCGAGCGTGTATCGAAAGGGGGAAGCCGATGAGCCGCTCATCGTTCGAGATTCACGTCACCGCTCCGTTTGATTTTCAGCAATGTCTGCTATTTTTACGACGCTCAAACGATGAAGTGATGCATGTGGCCCGCGAAACGTCCGTCTCGAAGCTGTTCGATGTGGACGGACGATTGCTGCTAGGGGATATCATGGAGACGGCTCACGGCCTCGTCATCGCGTTCCCGGAAGACGACATCACGAGCTCGGAACAGAAACACGTGGAGCGCTACGTCCGCGACTGGTTCGACCTCGACCAAGACGTCGCGGCGTTCGTACGGATGGCCGAGACGGATGAACTGTTGCGTCCGCTCGTCCGAGAGTACGAGGGGCTGCGCCTGATCGGGTTCCCGGACTTGTTCGAGGCGCTCACGTGGGCCGTCATCGGCCAACAGATCACACTCTCGTTCGCCTATACGCTGAAACGACGGTTCGTCGAGCAATATGGACCATCCCGGGAAGTGGACGACGTGACGTACTGGGCTTTCCCGACCCCAGAGACGATCGCGCTGCTCGATCCGAGTGAACTGAGACCGCTCCAATTCAGCACCCGAAAAGCAGAATATATCATCGGCATCGCCCAGGAGATGACGGACGGACGATTGTCGAAACAGCAGTTACGCAGCGAGCCACCCGACGTGATGCATGAACGGTTGTTAAGCTTACGCGGTGTCGGGGAGTGGACGGCCGCGTATGTCCGGATGAAGTGTTTCCAAGATCCGACGGCGTTCCCGGTTGCGGACGCTGGTCTGCATCAGGCGTTGAAGCA
The DNA here is from genome assembly GCF_018618075.1 of Exiguobacterium sp. s5. Classification (NCBI taxonomy): domain Bacteria; kingdom Bacillati; phylum Bacillota; class Bacilli; order Caryophanales; genus Exiguobacterium; species Exiguobacterium sp. s5. The sequence goes on from NZ_JACSLK010000004.1 coordinate 62,063, forward strand.
TCACCTCGGGCGAAACGACAAATTGACGGCAGACGAAGTGAGGCAGTACGGGGAACGCTTTGCCGGGTGGGAAGCGTACGCCACATTCTATTTATGGAGGTCATTGTATGGAGACGTATAGACTGGACTATGTGAGTCCAATTGGCATTCTAGAGATGGTCGGGACAGAGACGGCCATCCGCTCCATCCTGTTCGTCGAACGCGATGATGTCCGCTTTGAAGCGGAGGAGATGACGCCGGACGTGTTGACTACGTGCCACCGAGAAATCGAGGAGTATTTCAACGGACGTCGCCAATCGTTCACGTTCCCGTTTGAAGTCGAGGGGACGGTGTTTCAACAGGAAGTGTGGCAGGCGCTGGTCATGATTCCATACGCCGAGACGACCTCGTATCGCGAACTGGCCGTGACACTCGGCCGGGACCGCGCCGTGCGGGCCGTCGGCAGTGCCAACGGGCGCAACCGGTTGAGCATCGTCCTCCCGTGCCATCGCGTCATCGGATCGAACGGGACGTTGACTGGCTATGCGGGCGGCCTCTGGCGAAAGGAATGGCTGCTTCGACACGAGCAAGCCAACGCATATTCAGGCCTGGTAAAAAAACATCTACCCTTCCATATCTGATACAATGGAGAAGTCCTATCGTGACGTCTGAATCGACGTAGTGGTCTAGGACGATTCTCGTCACTCAGGAGCAATTTTTGGAGGGTACTATGATTAAATTACTAGCAGATTCAACTTGCGATTTATCCGATGAGATTTTAGCAAAATATGAGATTGGCGTCGCACCGCTCATCATCACGATTGACAATAAATCGTATGAGGACCGTGTCGACATCCAGCCCGATGAGTTTTACGGAATGTTGGAAGCGCTACCGGAATTCCCGACGACGGGGATGCCGAGCCCAGCAACATTTATGAAGCTGATGGAAGAGGCCGTCGAGAGCGGACATGACGAGATTCTTTGCATCTGTATGTCGAGCGGGACGAGCGGGTCGTATCAATCGGCCGTGCTCGGAAAAGAATATTTCGAAGAGGCACATCCTGATTCGACGGTGAAAATTCATATCGTCGACTCTCGTTCGATGAGCCACGGGAGCGGCTGGTTGTTAATGAAGAGCGCCCAGATGCGTGAAGCCGGGGCGACGTTCGAGGAGCTCGTCGACTTCAACGAGAAGTACAAGATGAAAGTGAAGCACTTCTTGTCGGTCGACGACTTGGATCACTTGATTAAAAGCGGTCGTATCTCGAATGCTAGCGCCATCATCGGCAAGCTGTTGATGGTCAAACCGATCATGAGCATGAAGAACGGCAAAGGGGCCATCGTCGCGAAAGAACGGGGAACGCGTAAAGTGCTCAAGCACTATACGGACGAGTTCATCAAACGCTGCGACAAGGACATCACCAATTTCGTCATCATCGGCTATACGTCGGATCAAAAGATTGCCGAGAACTTGAAGGCGAAGATTCAAGCCGAATCCGACTTCGAAGGTGAGATTTACCTTATGCAGATGGGCGTCTCGGTCGGGACGCACGTCGGCCTCGGAGCCATCTCGATGTTCTTTGTGGAAAAATAAAAAAACGAAAGCCGTCTCGTGAATGAGACGGCTTTTTCTGTGGATAACGTTATCCACAGGCAGGGACGGTCTAGACGCGTTCCACGGACCAAGAGTTATCCACAATGTCGAGGCGATAGACGTCGGGATTGCTAAGTGTACGCCACGTGTCGAAGTCGAAGCGGTTATCCACATGTTGGAGTAGCAGCGCGAGCAAATTGCCGTGCGTCACGAGAATCGTCGCGCCGGTTACGTCGTCGAGATGGTCGATGACGCTCAGAATCCGGTCAGTCGCATCTTGCCCTGACTCGGCGCCGGCCAGACGGAACGAGGCGTCGGAGAACGAATGACGGAGCAGCTCGAACCAATCATCGCGCGGTTCGAGCGAGAGGATGCGCTCGCGCAACTTCGGCTCTGTCTCAATGGTCAGCTGCTTGGATACGGCGAGCGGTGTAATCGAGGCGATGGCTCGCGTATAGTCGCTCGAGATGATGCGGTCGACAGGAACGTCTTGAAAGAAGTCAGCGAGGGCGAGTGCCTGCTGTTCGCCGGCCTCGGTGAGCGGGGCGTCCGGCTCTTGGCCAGTCGCCGAGCAATGACGGATGAGATAGAACGTAGACATAATGGATCCTCCTTCGTTGTAGGGTTGGGTGCTTACCAGACGGTCAAACTCGTCCTCGTATCGTTGGCGTCAGTCATGTAAAAGACGTACACATATCCGCACGCGAGAGCATGCTGATAAAGCGATTCAAGCAGAGGCTCGTCCTTGCAGTAAATATCGACGAACGTGGAGTCGACGATGAGCAGGGCGAGCTCACAATGGCTCTCACGAAACACCTCATACGTCTCAATGTCTTTCACCGGTCCTTTTGAAAAGGCCTTTAAATTTACGAAGATGAGATAGTGCTCATCCTGATGAATCAAATGAGAAAACGTTTCGCCGTCCATCTCGGTCTCTTCAGGAAACAACGGGTGATCAAGATCGCCGTCCTTCACACGATACGATTCCTCACCACCGACGAACCAGCTGTAAGAGGTGAAATCGATGGGACTCAACATGTCGGCCAGAAAGCGTCCGTATGTATTCGGGATTTTAAAACGGATGCCGCGCTTCACGGATTGCATTCCCCCCTTCAAAAGTTTCATGGATGAAATCCGTACTTAACCCTTATCAAACATCACAAAAGCGTTATAATCAATATAACAATTATAAACGGGGCGAGTCGGCGAATGGGGATTTACCGAATCGTCTCATACACAAATCCAGGGGAGAAGGATGGGGTTTTCATGAGCAGTGTTCAAAAGAGAACAGACGTCATTTTGATTGGTGCCGGTATCATGAGTGCGACGCTCGGGTCGCTTTTTAAAGAGCTCGTACCAGAGTGGGAAGTCAAAGTGTTTGAGAAGCTCGAAAGTGCAGGGGAAGAGAGTTCGAACGAATGGAACAACGCCGGGACGGGACATGCGGCTCTCTGTGAGTTGAACTATACGACTGAGAAGCCGGATGGCACGCTCGACATCTCGAAAGCGATCAACGTGAACGAGCAGTTCCAAATCTCGCGTCAGTTTTGGGCGCATCTCGTCAATAAAGGTTTGATTCAAAAGCCGGAAGCGTTCATCCGTTCGATTCCACATATGAGTATGGTCCAAGGCGAGAACGATGTCCGCTTTTTGAAAAAACGTTTGGAAGCGCTAACAAATAATCCGTTGTTTGAAGGGATGGTTTTATCGGATGACCCAGAACAACTCCGTGACTGGATGCCGATCGTCATGGAAGGACGTTCCGTCGATGAGCCGATCGCGGCGACGAAAATCGATTCAGGTACCGACGTCAACTTCGGTGCGCTCACACGGATGCTGTTTGACCATCTGACCGGCCAAGGTGTCGAAGTCAATTACAAGCATAGCGTCGAGGACGTGAAACGGTTGGCGAACGGGCTGTGGGAAGTGAAGGTAAAGGATATTCAGGCGAACACAATCGAGACGCACACGGCGCCATTCCTGTTTATCGGCGGCGGTGGCGGCAGCCTGCCGCTCCTTCAGAAGACAGGCATCCCGGAGTCGAAGCATATCGGCGGATTCCCGGTAAGTGGTCTGTTCCTCGTCTGTAAGAACCGTGACGTCATCGAACAGCACCATGCGAAAGTATATGGCAAAGCGAAAGTCGGCGCACCACCGATGTCGGTGCCGCATCTCGACACACGCTTTATCGAAGGGCGCAAAGAGTTGTTGTTCGGACCGTTCGCCGGCTTTACGCCAAAGTTCTTGAAGACGGGCTCGAACCTCGACCTCATCCAATCGGTCAAACCGTATAACGTCGTGACGATGCTCGCGGCTGGGGCGAAAGAGATGCCGCTCACGAAATATTTGATTGAACAGGTGCTCTTGTCGCATGACAAACGGATGGACGAGCTCCGCGAATTCATCCCGACCGCGAAGAACGAGGAGTGGGAAATCGTCGTCGCTGGACAACGGGTTCAAGTTATTAAAGACACGCCGGACGGCAAAGGGACGCTCCAGTTCGGAACGGAAGTCGTCAGCGCCGAAGACGGATCGGTCGCAGCGCTGCTCGGTGCGTCACCGGGTGCCTCAACGGCCGTGCACGTCATGTTAAAAGTGCTCGAGCAGTGTTTCCCGAACCGGATGCCGGAATGGGAACCGAAAATCAAAGAGATGGTGCCGTCTTATGGCGTCTCACTCTCCGATCACCCGGAATTGTTCAAGACGATTCACGAATCGACAGCAATGGCGCTCGGCTTGAAAGAAAAAGGCGTCGTCCACAATTAAGCGAGTACAGGCGAGGATATGTTCATATTCTCGCTTTTTCTTTTTGATTTTTGCATAAAAAAAAGACCTCTTCGCACGGAAGGGGCCAATCAAGTAGTGGCGACAGGTTCTTCGCTCAAATAAGCAGCAATTTGTTGATCGATAATTTCTTCCGACAATTCAAGCGCGAGCGAAAGTTCTTTCACGAGGATCGTTTTAGCGTTCTCTAGAATCTTACGGTCCTGTTCATATAACTTTTTGTTCAACAAGATAGCTTCGCTTTGGCGGCGAGCAAGCGTGTTGATGACTTGAGCGATGTCGTGACGGTTACCCGAGTGTACGACGTTCAAGAATTCGCGATTGCGGTTGTTCGGATGGGGATTCCATTCGACACCCGGCGAGCGGAACGATTCGAGGATCTCTTTTGCTTCTTTCGCTTCAAGGAGCGTCAACATCATCACTTTATCACTATCGACGGGGATACTGATTTGCAACTTCTGTGCGTTGTTGATGGGATGGAGCGTATAGTACGACTTCGTCTCACCCGCGACCGTCATGTCGGAAATGTCGTCAATGCGGCAAACTCCGTGGGTCGAATAGATGATTAAATCACCAGTTTTGAACAAATCGATCACCTCTTCCTTTCATCAAGTATAGTAGTTCATGACACGAAATGTCAACTCGGTTGACATTTGAGGTGAGATATGACACAAAAAAATCCCTCCCAATCGTTAGGAGAGATTACAAATTCCAGTCGGCTTTCAACAACATTTTCAGTTGTCGGAACGCGTCGTCACCGAGTGAATCGGCTATTTTTTGTTCGAGTTCGGCTTTCAGTGCCTCGTTCTGTTCGTAGCAACGGACCCCGAGCTCGGTCAGCTCGATACATTTATCTTTTCGGCTCGTCGGATGATCGGTCACCGTGACGAGTTCTTTCGCTTTCAAGTTCTTGATGAGCTTATGGATCGCTTGACGGGAGATGTGGACGTTGCGCGTCACTTCGGCAATGGTCGGCTTCGTCTTATAGATGCGGGCGAGCACGTACCATTCGGAGTTGGAGATGTAGATATCGTGTTGCTCGTTCCAAGCCCGTTCGCTGATGCGACGGATTTGGTCGTGACGCTCGCTTAGGAGATCGAGGAGTCGTGTCTTCGGTTCTGTTGGAGTCAAATTGGTCACTCCTATTCGTTTTTGTCGTTCCTAACTATACAAAAGCCGATGTGTCGCGTCAATGCGCAAACGAGATCGTCATCCTCCGATAAGATTTACTGATTTAGGGAACAGAAAAACAGAGGAGGGACTTTCATGCCGACACGTACTGACTTGTTTCAACGCTATAAACAACATATTCTCGAACTGCCCGACCTGGGGGAAGCGACACTGAAGAGTGAACCGTTCTTACTCGAGGAGGATCCGAACAAACAACTGACGATTTATTACGCTCCGTTCGAATACGTTAACCCGCAGGCCAAAGTCGTCATCGCCGGGATTACGCCGGGACTGTATCAAATGCGGCAATCGTTCGAGGCGATCCGTGATTTGGCGGACGCGCCCGACGAGGAGGCACTCCGAGCCGTCAAGCAACGGGGCAGTTTCTCGGGACCGATCCGCAAGAACTTGGTGACGATGCTCGACGACTTGGAGTTGCATCACCACCTCGGTCTCCCGACGACGCTCGACTTATTTGGCGAGGCGAACCATCTCGTGCAGAACACGGCGGTGCTACCGTATCCCGTCTTCTATAAAGGGAAGAACTACAACGGGTCGAGTCCAGATATGTTGAAGACGGACTTGTTCCGGTCTTATGTCGAAGGCAGCTTCGCCGACGAGATGGCCGTCCTCGAGGACGCCCTCATCTTGCCGATGGGGATTAACGTCCGTCGGGCCGTCGAGACGCTCGTCGACAAGGGCATTATCGCGCCAGAACGCGTCGTGAGCGGATTTCCCCATCCATCAGGGGGGAACGGCCATCGGCATCGAATCTTTGCCGAAAATCGTGAATCGATGCGCCGTCATATCGCTGACCATTTCAAACAGCATCCGCTGAAGTGAGCCGTCACCGTGCGGTTCTTTTTTTGTGAAGCACCTCACCTGACAAGTTTTCTTTAGTTCGCTAAAATGGGGTACGAGGTTGACCCAGTTTTCCCATGAGAGAAAGGAACCGTCTATGATCACGTTAACGAATGTCAGCAAACAGTTCGGCCGCGACTTAGCCGTCCGTGACGTCTCGCTTCAAATCGAGCGGGGTGAGGTATATGGCATCATCGGCGCGAGCGGGGCCGGTAAGTCGACGTTGCTCCGGTTGATGAACCTGCTCGAGACACCGGATACAGGGCAAGTCACGGTCGATGGGGACGAATTGACGGGCCTGTCGAATCGACAGCTACGCGAGAAGCGCCACGTCATCGGCATGATTTTCCAACAGTTCAATCTCGTCGCGAACAAGACCGTCTATGACAACGTGGCCGCCTCGCTGAAGCTGGCCGGCCGACCGCGCTCGACGCATGAGGCCCGGGTGCTCGAGTGCTTACGTTTCGTCGGGCTCGAGTCGTTCAAAGACAAGTATCCGGCGCAACTAAGCGGTGGTCAAAAGCAACGCGTCGCCATCGCCCGGGCACTCGCGAACGAACCGCACGTCTTGTTATGTGATGAGCCGACGTCGTCGCTCGACCCGAACACGACGGCCGAAGTGCTCGGCGTGTTGAAGTCGATTAACGAGCGGCTCGGCGTCACCATCGTCATCGTGACGCATGAGATGGACGTCATCAAACAAGTGTGCGACCGCGTGACCGTCATGACGGACGGTTCGGTGTATGAGACGATTGACGTCATTCCGAGCGGGGTTGCAGACATCGACGACAATCCGTCCTGGTTCGTCGATCAACTGAAGAAGGCAGGTGAACCACATGCCTGAGGTGCTCCTGCAATATCAGACTGAGATTTGGCAATCGATCGGGGAGACGTTCATCATGGTCGGCGTCTCGATTCTCGCGGCCGTCCTGCTCGGTCTGCCGCTCGGGACGTGGCTCTATTTGTCACGAAAAGGACAGCTGTTAGAGAATCGGGCCGTCTTCTCCGTGCTCAACTTGATCGTCAATATCGTCCGCTCGTTCCCGTTCCTATTACTCGTCGTGTTTTTGATTCCATTTACGCGGCTCATCATCGGAACGGCCATTGGGACGGCGGCGGCAACCGTGCCACTCGCCATCATTGCCATCGCCCATTACTCGCGACTCGTCGAGCAGTCACTCCTTGACGTACCGCGTGGCGTCGTCGAGGCGGCCGTGTCGATGGGGGCGTCCATCAAAGACGTCATCTTCAAGTTCTTGTACGTCGAGGCCCGTTCCGGTCTCGTCCTCGGGCTGACGACGTCAATCATTAGCTTCATCTCGTACTCCACCATCATGGGGGTGGTCGGGGGCGGTGGCATCGGCGACTTTGCCATCCGCTATGGCTATCAACAGTTCAAAACGGAGCTGATGATGTACATGATTTTGATCATGCTCATCTTCGTCCAGATGATTCAGTTCACCGGTACGACGGTGGCCCGGCTCATCGACAAACGCTAATTACCTACAGAAAGAAGGAGAACTTATGAAAAAATTAATGGCGCTTTTCGCCTCACTCACACTCGTCCTCGCGGCGTGTGGGAACGATTCAGAAACGAACACGACGGAAGCCCCGTCAAACGAGCCGCAGACGCTCAAAGTCGCATCGCTCATCCCACCGATGACGGATATGCTTGAAATCGCGAAAGAGCAACTCGCAGAAGACAACATCGAGCTCGAAATCGTCGTCCTCGGTGACAACGTCCAACCGAACACGGCGCTCGCAGCAAAAGAAGTCGACGCGAACTTCTTCCAACACGTCCCGTACATGGAAGAGTTCAACCGCAGCAATGACGCCAACCTCGTCCCAATCGAACCGATTTACTTCGCCAACTACGGTGTCTACTCGAAAGAGTATGACAACATGGACGATATCCCGGAAGGCGCGACGATTGCCATTGCGAACGACGTGTCGAACATCGACCGCTCGCTCTCGTTGCTTGCGCAACACGATGTGATCGAGCTCGGTGAGAAGAACGGTTCGTATTACACGCAAGCCGATATCACCGAAAACCCGAAGAACCTCAAGTTCGAGGAAGTCGATTTGCTCATGCTCGCGCGTGCGTATGATGACGTCGATGCGGTCCTCATGACGCCGGCTTACGCGGCTCCACTCGGCTTGACGCCGAAGAGCGATGCTCTCTTGACGGAAGGTGTCGAGAACGACTTCGCCATCACGCTTGTTGCTCGTGAAGACAACAAAGATGAAGAAGCGATCCAGAAACTCGGAGAAGCACTCACAAGTGACGAAGTCCGCGCGTTCTTGGAAGAGAATTACGAAGAAACGGCGATTCCGGCGTTTTAACGAGAAAAGATTGAGCCCAGACGGCTCAATCTTTTTTTTAGTATTCCTCGTATTCTCTCGGGTCTTGATTATCGATACGGCCGTCCGGCTTCGTCAGTGCGTTGAGCGTCTCCATCTCGTCCTCGGTCAATTCGAAGTTGAAGACGTCGAGGTTCTCTTTTTGGTGCAACTCGCTCGACGAACGGGGGAGCGGGATGACACCGAGTTGGACGTGCCAACGCAGAATGACTTGAGACACGGTCTTGCCTTTTTGTCTTGCTAGTTCCGCAATCGTCTCGTCATGCGTGACGGTCCGGGCTCGGCTCAACGGACTCCATGCCTCAGTGATGATGCCGCGCTCTTTGTCAGCTTGACGCTGTTCCACTTGGGAGAAGTATGGGTGGAGCTCGATTTGGTTGATGACCGGTGTCTCACCCGTCTCCTCAATCAAACGGTCGAGGTGCTCAGGCATAAAGTTCGAGACGCCGATTGAGCGGATCCACCCGTTCTCTTTCGCTTGGATGAGTGCGCGCCACGCCTCCACGTATTTGTCTTGTTTCGGGTTCGGCCAATGCAACAGGAACAAGTCCCAATAGTCGAGGTTCGCCCGATAAAGCGACTCACGAATCATCTCGAGCGCATCGTCGTAGTCGAAGTATTGGGCGCGAAGCTTCGACGTCAAGAACAGTTGCTCACGTGGAATACCCGATTGTCGGACGGCTTCCCCGACGGCACCTTCATTGTCATAGCGAATCGCCGAGTCGATGAGACGATAGCCGTTGCGAATGGCGCTTGTGATGGCGTCGACGCCCGGTTCACCTCGTAAATAGACGGTGCCGAGCCCGATGGCCGGAATCTCGTAGCCATCATGTAGTTTGATTGTTGGGATGTTCATAAAATGCCTCCTCATTCAAAATCCGTTCTCTTGTCCGATATTCCACTTTCCCGGGGAATCAAACGTTTGAATCGGTCGGAGTTAATTAAAATGGAGTTGCCTATTTTCCTGTTTTTGGGATAATTGACATGAGGTGATGGGGATGAAGTGGTGGTGGATGTTCGGGATATTGGCCATTGGAGGAATGATGTTCGTCAATGAGGCTTGGTATGGAAACTCGGCGGCGTTTGGAACGGCGACCAGTATGATTATCGTGGCGTTGATTGGCCTAAAGAGTTTAGAAAACCGATATCGGATAAGAATGGGAGTCATCTTTTCATTATTGATTGCTGGAGCGATTTACTTTGGGTTGCCGAGTTATTCAGTCACCGAGGCGGAACATACTTTGAAAAGAGAACACAAGAACGTGACATATGTGAATGATCTCGGTGTATCGGACAGGGGATGGAACCCATTTCGACCGAATCGCGTCTACTTGTTTGAAATCGATTCTGGAGACAAAATCTTGTTTCTACCAGACTCGGGAGACATTATAAAAACGCGTCCTCCAATGTGAGGACGCGTTTCCTATTAGTTGCGAATCATATAATCGAAAGCACCGAGTGCGGCAGTCGCACCAGATCCCATCGAGATGATGATTTGTTTGTAGGCGCTGTTCGTGCAGTCGCCTGCTGCGAACACACCTGGGACGTTCGTGGCGCCATGACGGTCGACGACGATCTCACCGAAGTTGTTGCGTTCGACCGAGTCGAGCCAGTCCGTGTTCGGGACGAGTCCGATTTGGACGAAGACGCCTTCGAGTTCGACGTGATGCGTCTCGTTCGTCTCACGCGACAAGTACGAGATGCCGTTCACTTTGTCCGTACCCGTGATTTCTGTCGTCTGTGCGTTCGTGACGACGGTCACGTTCGGGAGGCTGTGGAGACGGTCTTGAAGCACTTGGTCGGCTTTGAGTTCAGAAGCGAACTCGAGCACCGTTACGTGTTTGACGATTCCAGCGAGGTCAATCGCTGCTTCAATTCCAGAGTTGCCGCCACCGATGACTGCGACGCGCTTGCCTTCGAAGAGCGGGCCGTCACAGTGCGGGCAGTAGGCGACACCTTTGTTTTTGAACTCAGCTTCACCTGGGACGTTGACGTTGCGCCAGCGTGCACCAGTCGACAGGATAACGCTCTTACTCTTCAAGACGGCACCGTTCTCAAGTTCGACTTCGACGAGGTCTTTCTTCTCGAGGCGCTTCGCGCGCTGGAGGTTCATGACGTCGATGCCGTACTCTTTCACGTGCTCTTCCAAGCTCGCGACGAGTTTCGGGCCTTCCGTGTAAGATGTGCCGATGAAGTTCTCTATCCCCATCGTGTCCATCACTTGACCACCAAAGCGTTCCGCGACGATACCGGTCCGGATACCTTTACGAGCCGCGTAAACCGCTGCGCTCGCACCAGCTGGGCCGCCACCGATGACAAGAACGTCATACGGGTCTTTGTTTTCAAATGCCGAAGCGTCAGGACCAGTTCCGAGTTTCGCCAAAATCTCTTCAAGTGACATGCGTCCGTTGCCAAACGCCTCACCGTTCAAGAAGACGGTCGGGACAGCCATGATCTCTTTCGCTTCCACTTCTGCCTTGAACGCGCCACCGTCGATCATCGTGTGTGAGATGTTCGGGTTGAGGACGCTCATGACGTTGAGTGCCTGGACGACGTCCGGGCAGTTGTGGCAGCTGAGGCTGATATACGATTCGAAGTGGTACGTGCCTTGAATGTTTTGAATCTGTTTGATCGCATCCGCGTCAACTTTCGGTGCCCGGCCGCTCACTTGGAGCAACGCGAGGACGAGTGACGTGAATTCGTGACCGAGCGGGATCCCTGCGAAGACGATCCCTGTCTCTTCAGACGGACGGTTCACGCTAAAGCTTGGTGTGCGTTCGAGCGTGACGTTCTCGACCGAGATGCGTGACGACATACTCGCGAGTTCGTTCACGAGGTCGAGCATCTCTTTTGAGACCGCGTCGTCTCCAGCGCTGACACGGAGGACGACATCGCCCTCCATGAGCTGGAGATATTGGTCCAACTGTTGTTTAATATCTGCTTCTAACATGAAATCCGCTCCTTACAACTTGCCGACGAGGTCGAGGCTCGGGCGAAGTGTTGCAGATCCTTCTTCCCATTTAGCCGGGCAAACTTCGCCTGGGTTGTTGCGGACGTATTGTGCCGCTTTGACTTTGTTAACGAGTGTGCTCGCGTCACGGCCGATGCCGCCTGCGTTGATTTCAACTGTTTGGATGACGCCGTCTGGGTCGATGATGAACGTACCGCGGTCAGCAAGGCCATCTTCTTCGTTCAAGACGTCGAAGTTACGTGAGATTGTGTGTGATGGGTCACCAATCATGATGTACTCGATTTTACCGATTTTCTCTGATGTTTCGTGCCATGCTTTGTGCGTGAAGTGTGTGTCAGTCGATACTGAGTAGACTTCGACGCCGAGGTTTTTAAGTGTCGCGTATTCGTTTTGAAGGTCTTCAAGTTCCGTCGGGCAGACGAATGTGAAGTCAGCTGGGTAGAAGCAAACGACGCTCCATTGACCTTTGAAGTCGTTGTCTGATACTTCGAGGAATTCACCTGTTTGGAATGCTTGTGCTTTGAAAGGTAAGATTTCTTTGCCGATTAATGACATGGGATATGTCCTCCTTGGTTTTTTACTCTAGTGGACTTTCGTCTCTACTAGAATAATTATAATGTAATACTAACTTCATATAACCCGCCAAAAATGTCAAGGCGTTTGCATGTCTGGTAAAATGTTGATACATCAAAGTTGAATGGATAAATCGCTTGATGAAAGTAAAGAAAACGATTACAAAATAAATGTGCTTTTGTTTTCAATCCTGTATCCTGATAAAGTGATTAGGAGTAGCGAGAGTTTGAATCGAGTGAAGGAAAGTCGATTATTCTCGTCACGAAGTACATCATTATCAATTACATATAAAAGGGTGAGACAGTTGAACTATCGAATTCATTCACACCGCTTCGGGGAGACAATACTTAAAAATGATGAGGAGTTCACAGAGATTTGGAGAGAAATTCATGACATCATATATTCCATAAGTGATGATGACATCATTCAAAAATTCGAAGAGAAGTATGCGGACAAGAATAAAAGTCTGTCCTCAACCTTGAATGATTTATTCAAATCAGAGTTTTCAAAGAGAGGATGGGCCAGCGAAAGTCCGATCTTCCAAGACCGTGACTATTCAGAGAATGTGTGGCGTCTCGATTTTGCCAAAGAGAATATCTCGCTGGAAGTAGGTTTCAACCATTCGGGAACGATTGCATGGAATCTATTGAAACCGGTCATTGCGAGCGAGTTGAATCATGTCGAGAAGGCAATTCAAACGCGAATTGGTGTGATTATTTGTGCAACCCAAAGACTTCAGCGTGCCGGAAATTTCGACAACGCCATCGGTACATATGAGAAATATGTCCACCATTTGAAACCGTTGAACACTCAGTTGACCGTACCAATCGTCATCATCGGGCTTGAAGCACCCGACACGTTCAGGATTGTCGAGCATTTTAATGAAAAGGGCAAAAAAAGAGGCCGTGTAGAAGGATTCTACACGAACCAGATTGTCGATGATGCAACAGAAACTTATGATGAGCCATTGTTTGATGAGGACTTAGATTAACATGTGATTTCTATTACCCACTTCGTATATGTCGATTGGTTTTGGCCATGTCTACGAAATGGGTGATGGTATAAATCACATGATCAAAGTCTTCATTGACCTGATGCTCCCAGAACCGGAGGATGACCCATCCTTCTTCGACGTAGTGTCTTGTAACGTCAGCATCCCGTTCGATGTTGCGACCGATTTTCTGACGCCAGAACTCGACGTTCGTCTTCGGAAGTTTGAAGTGAAGGGGGCAGCCATGCCAATAGCAGGAGTCCAAAAAGACGACGACACGGAGTCCCGGGAACGAGATGTCTGGTGTCCCATACAGCTTCCGATTGTTCTTCCGATATCGATATCCGGCAGCCCAAAGTGCTTTTCGGACCTTTACTTCCATCTTCGTGTCCTTGCCGCGATTGCCGCTCATCGTCTTGAAGACGGCTGGACTCGATGCTTTCGGTACATTTCTGGCCATACCTTCACCTCCCTCTAATAGGAAGATTCCACGTGAGGGAGATAAGTACTCATTTTACGCGTCTAGAATCTGCTGGATGTAGTTTCTGTCCAACCAAAACGATTGTTTTGTGATCCACTGACCGTCTGGGAGTTTCACTTTGTCCTGACCGTCGGCTCCTTTTGAGCGCACATGGGCGACCTGATTGAACTTCGGGCCGGGAAGGTTGTTTTTCACTCGTTTCCCCGAAGGTGTCAGTTTTACTCCAGTATGGACAATGTGTTTAGCCTCGAGCCACATCGACTTCAACTCGCCATCGACCGTTTCAAGCGGCATGTTCCATAGACGTATCCCTTCGAAACGAGGGATACGTTTTTGTTTGGGCACGTACTCTTCGTCATATCGGAAGACGAGGAAGAGGTATTTCTGTTCGGCGAACGTGTCATACAAGTCGGATTCTTCCCATTCGTCTCGAGACAAGTCGTCGAAATCGACTTTTCCGAACGACATGTGCTCCCGGATTTTGCCGTCAGGCTCTCGGGCAATCGTCTTGAACTTGATGTTCGCTTTCGCAAACTCTTCGATGCTCGACAAATCAGTCTTTCTGACTCCTAAAAGTTTTGCCATGACTCGTGGAATCATCGCTTTATTGCCTGGGTTATATGGGATGCTTGTCTCTTCGCATAGTTCGAGTACCGTCTTCCCGTAATGAGGAGCGAGTTTTGCCTCGAGGAGCTCTTCAATCGACATTTCTTTCAATTCACCGTGGTTGGCGATTGACTCCATCAACTCTGGGGTCAAGTACTGACGGACGAGTCCCGACATATAAGAAGCTTTGAGTGAGAAGGCCCGAGGTTTTGCTGGTTGCTCTGAGAACGGTTGGCTGCGGACGACAGAGCCGTTCGCCCCTTTCGTACAGGCTGACAAGTACATCGTATCGGCCTCGGAGATTAAATGGGCCTCTCCACGTTTGATTTTTGCGACGATTGTCTCCCAGTCTTGCCGCATCACGTCCAAATCCTCTTCTGAGAACTCATTCAAGAACGCTTTATAGATACGGTAGTCGTCGATAGGGATGTTTGGCTCATATTGATAGAGCATGATGAGCATGCTCGTGGCTTTGGATAAGAAGCTCGACGTCTCGAACGAATACTCGTGCTCGTTATGATAATCAATCATGTTCAAGACGAGCCGCTCCTTCGATGAATATGTACCGTTTTTGTTTTTCTTGAAAGGGGTGACCTTCAACTCGATGCCGAGTTCCTCGAAATCAGGCCGTGCGTCCGAGTTGATTTGGTAGCCGAAATGGCTCTCCTCGATGATGTGCCCGAGGGAACCTTTCGAGCGGACATTTTTGATACGCCCGGTCGTGTCGATCTCTCCGAACGTCTTCCCTTCGGCTTCTCTTGCCTTGTCCATCAATTCTTGAATCATTTCATACCGCAAAGTGAATCCTCCTATATTTTACATTTATAACCATTATAGCGTACCGCTTGATCGAATTCATCGTTCGTGATACACTATTTCCATTGAGTCGAAATTAAAAATAGAGTAAATTTAAGATAGAAAATACGAAAGGGTGTTCCCATTGATTAAAGTAGTTGAGTTATTTGCTGGTGTAGGAGGTTTCCGCATCGCACTTGAAGGAATTAAAGACGTGAATGCCGAGCCTACATCGGACAAATTCGATGTGGTTTGGGGCAATCAATGGGAACCGGCGACGAAGAGTCAACCGGCCTTCGATTGCTACGCCGAACGGTTCAAGGGCCGCGGCAAACATTTGAACGAAGATATCGCCCTGTCATGGATGGAAGCGGGTCCGCACCACCTTTTGGTCGGGGGGTTCCCGTGTCAAGACTATAGCGTGTCGCGCAGCCTCAAGAACGAACAAGGGATCCAAGGGAAGAAGGGCGTCTTGTTCTGGGAAATCATGAACATCATCGAACAAGAGAAACCACCATATGTGTTGCTCGAGAACGTCGATCGCCTCATGAAGTCGCCGGCCAAGCAACGGGGACGTGACTTTAGCGTCATGCTTCGTGCGTTCGCCGACCAAGGCTATACGGTCGAGTGGCGCGTCATCAATGCGGCCGACTATGGGTTCGCGCAACGCCGTCGTCGCATCTTCATCTTCGCGACCCGCACCGACCTGAATCATTCGGCACGTGCTCAACAGGCAAACCCTGAGGAATGGTTGCTCGAGTCAGGATTCTTCGCCCCGGCATTCCCGGTCCATGAACTGACGAGCGAGAAACATCCGGGCTCGCAGTTCGAACTGCCGAAAGATATCGTCGAAATCTCTGACACGTTCTCGGCCACGTACCGGAACGCAGGAATCATGTCGGGCAATCAGGTGACGACGCTCGAGACGTTACCTAAACGCGAAGTGCCGAAGACACTCGGCGAAGTGGTCCAAGAAGTCTATGAGCAGTTCGGTCCTGCACCGGAGCAGTATTATTTGGACACCGAGACGATTAAAAAGTCGGGTCGGAACGAGCAGGAAGAGTTGGCTTACTTGAAAGGACCGAAGAAAATCGAGCGGACTTCGGCGAGCGGTCACGTGTATGTGTACGCGGAAGGCGGCATGTCGTATCCGGACTCGCTCGACCTTCCTGGACGCACGATGTTGACGAGCGAAGGCACATGCAACCGCTCGAGCCATGTCATCGAAGATCCACAGACGAAAAAGCTTCGTTACTTGCGCCCTGAGGAGTGCGAGGGACTGAACGGATTCCCTTATGGATGGACGGATACTATGACGGACCGCAAACGTTACTTCACGATGGGAAACGCCCTCGTCGTCGGATTGATTGAGCGGATGAGCCATCGAATCGCAGAGGTCCATGAGCAAGAGGATGACCAAAACATCTTGCAGGAAGCGATTCAGATGCAGCTGTTAGGAACATATAATAACTTTAAATGATGAAAAATCTCTAGTCACGATGGGGAAAATCGTGACTAGAGATTTTTTCATATCAACTTCAAAGTTAAAAAGACAGAGGTCGCCCTCTGTCTTTCCATTATTCTGCCATCAACGCACACACCGCATTCGAATAGGCGACCGGGTCTTCAATCGGTAGTCCTTCGATAAGGAGCGCCTGCTGATAGAGCAAATCGGTATACTGTTTCGCTTTCGCTTCATCTTCCTTATAGATGCGCTGTAACGTCTGGAAGATGGCGTGATCGGCGTTCACTTCAAGCACTTTTTCGGCTTTCATGCCGCCGCCGTTCGGCATCGTATTCAAAATCTTCTCCATCTCGATCGAGACGTCACCGGCGACCGTCAAGCAGACCGGATGTGACTTGAGGCGTGTCGACGCGCGCACTTCTTTAACACGGTCGCCCAGTTCTTGTTTCATGAAGGCGAACAAGTCCTTGTTGTCCTCGTTGAGGGAATGGGCCGCCTCGTCATCGAGCCCGAGGTCACCGCTCGCGATCGACTTGAACTCTTTGTCGTCATACGACTGGAGCATCTTGATGGCGAACTCGTCGATTTCTTCGGTGAAGTAGAGAATCTCGAACCCTTCCTCTTTCAAGCGTTCCGCCTGTGGCAACAGGTCGATCCGATGAATCGATTCACCCGTCGCGTAATAGATGTACTTCTGGTCTTCTTTCATGCGCTCGACGTATTCTTTGAGCGTGACGAGCTTGTTCTCGTTCGACGAGTGGAACAGGAGCAAGTCTTTCAACTCGTCCTTGGCAGCGCCGAACTGGTCGTAGACGCCGAACTTGATTTGACGGCCGAACGACTCGAAGAACGTCTCGTAATCCTCGCGCTCGTTTTGGAGCATCTTCTCGAGCATGCCTTTGATTTTCGACTTCACGTTTTTGGCGATGACGCGGAGTTGGCGGTCCTGTTGCAGCATCTCCCGGGAAATGTTGAGCGAGAGGTCTTCCGAGTCGACCATCCCTTTGACGAAACCGAAATAGTCCGGGAGCAGGTCAGGCGATTTCTCCATGATCAAGACGCCGTTCGAATATAGCTCGAGCCCTTTCTCAAACTCTTTCGTGTAATAGTCGAACGGGACCGTCGATGGGATGTAGAGAATCGACTGATACCGGATGGAACCGTCGACGTTCAAGTGAAGGTGTTTGAGCGGCTCGTCGAAGCCGTAGCGTTTCTCGTGATAGAACGTCTTGTAGTCCTCGTCCGAGAGCTCGCTCTTCCGTTTGCGCCAAATCGGCACCATGCTGTTGACCGTCTCTTCTTCGATATAGTCCTCGTACTCTTCTGAGTCGTCTTTTTGACGGTGCTTCGTCACGTCGAGCTTGATCGGATAGCGGATGAAGTCCGAGTGCTTCTTGATGAGCGACCGAATCTCGTATTCTTCGAGGAACGTCGAATACGTCTCGTCGTCTGTGTCGGTTTTCACGTGCAACGTGATCTCGGTCCCGACGTCTGTCTTGTCGATTGGCTCGATCGTATAGCCGTCTGTGCCTTCCGATTCCCACAAGTAGCCTTGTTCGCTGTCGACCGAGCGGGTGCGGACGATCACACGGTCGGCCACCATGAACGCCGAGTAGAAGCCGACGCCGAATTGACCGATGAGGCTGTGATCTTCTTCCATCTTCGTCGCCTGCTTCATCGCGAGCGAACCGCTCTTGGCGATGATTCCAAGGTTCGACTCGAGCTCGTCGGCCGTCATCCCGATTCCGGTGTCGCGGATGGTGATCGTGCGGGCGTCTTTATCGAGCTCGATTTTAATGAAGTAGTCGTCCTTATTGAAGTCGATCGCCTCATCCGATAAGGCCCGGTAATACATCTTGTCGATGGCGTCACTCGCGTTCGAGATGAGCTCACGGAGGAAGATGTCCTTATGCGTATAGATTGAGTGGACCATCAACTCTAAAATTCGTTTCGATTCGGCTTGAAACTGTTTCTTTGTCATGATCGTTCTCCTTTTTATTTGTTCGATTTTGGCACTCTGTCAATAAGAGTGCTAACACTATTGATTATCCTAATTTTTAGGAAGATGTCAACCCGATTCAAACAAAAGATTGACGCGGGGGCCGGATTCGCCTATAGTTGAGTACATGCGATGAGCTGGTCTATGTAAGACGGCGGACATTCCTTCGGGAGCACGTTGTGGAGCGTGGTTCGACGCGGTAGACTTTTCGAGAGCACCTCTAGTGAGAGGTGCTCATTTTTTTGTATATGGGGGATTTTTATGGAGTTACATACAATCCATCACGTGGCGATTATCGCCTCGAACTATGACGAGGCGAAGCGGTTCTACATCGATATCCTTGGTTTCGACGTCATCCGCGAGCATCATCGTCCGGACAAAGGCGATCACAAGATCGACCTGCGGCTCGGCGCGTACGAGCTTGAGCTGTTCATCAAACCGGATAGCCCGAAACGGCCGAGCTTCCCGGAGGCGTGCGGGCTCCGTCATCTCGCCTTTAAAGTCGACGACATCGAGTCGGTCGTCGTTGAACTGAATACGCACGGTGTCACGACGGAACCGATTCGGTATGACACGTTCACGGGCGAGAAGATGACGTTCTTCTTCGACCCAGACGGTCTGCCACTCGAGCTACATGAATAAAGCCCCTTCACGCGAAGGGGCTTTCGTTATGGGCGCACATACGACAAGAGCATCTCTCGCAACACCCGTTGTTGGATGTGCGGTTCGATATCGTCCTCTAAATAACTGATGTGAGACTTCAAAATGATATTGTTGCCGAACGTCCCGAACGCATTGATGACGGTGACGACGGTCGTTTTCACGTCGATGTCGCTTCGAAGCGAGCCGTCCGTCTTCCCGTGCTCAATGAGCGGTTCGAGCGTCTCCATGATCTCGCGCTGTAGTCCGATGTAGTTATCGATTCCGGGAAGGGGACTTACGACGAACGAGGCATAACTCTCGAACGCCTCACGGAAGCGAGAGTGACTCGTCCGTTTCATTTGTTGGTCGAGCAAGTAGTCAATGATCGCCTCGAGTCGCGAGTACGCATCTCCCGTCCGGCTCGTCAATTCCTTGAACGCGTCGAGCGTCGGTGCCAAGTTACGGACAGCCGCTGCGACAATCAACTGATCTTTTTTCGGGAAATAGCGAAACAGTGTCGCGACCCCGATTTCGGCGGCGTCAGCAATATCCTGCATTTGGACGCGCTCGAATCCGTCTTTCAGAAACAGGATTTCAGCCTGACTGATGATGCGATTTAACCGTTCTTCTTTGTTTTGTTGACGTTTACTCATATCATCACCTCTTTGTTCTCTTGTCATTATAACGCTTTGAAGCAGTTTCGTTGAGAATCGAATGTGCATCGACTACTATTATGATAGTTAGACTATCATAATTTAAGATTGGAGCTGGAACAATGCGGTTAACGGGGAAAGTAGCGGTCATTACGGGGGCAGGCAGCGGTATGGGTGAAGAGACGGCCAAACTGTTCGCACGCGAAGGAGCGACGGTTGTTGCGACAGACATCAATGTAGACGCGGTGACACGTGTCGTCGAAACGATCCGGGCGAACGGAGGAGAGGCGCTCGCACTTCAGCACGACGTCACTTCGCGCAGTGATTGGGAAAGAATTTATGATGAAGTGCAATCGGTGTGCGGGAAGCTTGATATTCTCGTCAACAATGCGGGCATCGCGCTTGCAAAACCGTTCTTGGAACAGACCGAGGACGACTGGTCACGGACGTATCGAATCAATATCGATGGCGTCATGCTCGGGACGCAGTATGCCATCCCGCTCATGGAGCAAAATGGCGGCGGTTCAATCGTCAACATCTCATCAATCTCGGCGCTCACCGGTATGGCCGGGGCAGGTGCCTATACGGCTTCAAAAGGGGCCGTTCGCTCACTTACGAAGGCTGCGGCCGTCGATTACGGGAAGCACAATATTCGCGTCAACTCGGTCCATCCGGGCTATATCGTGACGCCGATGAGCGCGCCGCACATGGAGCACCCGGACTATAAACAGCATTTCCTGAATCAAATCGCTTTGCCGAATCTCGGTCAGGCGGGGGAAGTGGCTGCGGCCGTCTTGTTCCTTGCATCGGACGAGGCGAACCACATCACCGGAATCGAACTACCCGTCGACGGGGGTGTCACGGCCAAATAAAAAAAATCATTTGTCCAGGTCAGAGGAAATTCCTCTGACCTTTTTCATATTATTTTTCGAAAAAACCATATTAGAGATAGACAAATTGAGCGTTTCCTAAAATAATGAAATGAAGTGATTTTTTGGAGTTAATTGTTGGAACCTTCAAGCCATTATCTCGTATACATGAATTGACGGATCCGTCGGTCGTAGCTATGGACATGTAGAAATGAGGAAAACAGATGAAAGCAACATGGAAACAAGTATTATCATTCGTCACGGTGCTCATGCTCGTCTTGGCCTTGATCCCGCCCCACGTGAGCGCGGATGCAGGAGCGGGCATGCAAGATGCGAAGACGCTCAGCCCGGGAGTGGAGGTCGCGTTTGAGACCGGGACGGACGCAACGAATACATATTGGTTCAAGATGGAGCGGGGTGCCCCGTCATCGATGACACATATGGAAATCCAGTTCGAGTCAACAAAACTCGCGAACATCTCGGTCTATCCGAGCGCCGACATGGCAGCGAAAGATGAGACGTTCGAACAATATCGTTCGAGCGCGACACAAGAGGAAGAACAACAGACGGCGACGCTTCGTCTCCCGTATGCATGGGAAGGCCCGTACTACATCAAAGTGGAGTACCTTCCAATGACGGAAGACGCGGAGGAGGCCGCTGCGTCTGATATCAAGCTCGTCTACAACCCGGTCAAATTGCCGGTCAAATATGAGAACATCGAGACTGAGGCCGGCATGTGCGCCGTCGAGTCGATTTTGAATCCGACGCCGGAGCGCGACTCGATGTTGAAGCTCATCCGTCGCATTCAGACGGAAGTGTTGTCGCAATCTGAGGCCGGGAACGATTTGGCCGCCTTGTACTATCGCACGTCTCCGTACTTGATTAAAGCGATTGTGAAAGACGGAGCCAAACGTCAACAAGCGTACAATGATTTGAAGGCGCTACAGCCACTCATGAACGCGCTCGTCGACCGCAAGGCGTACACGCTCACGAAAGCGGATGAGGCTGCCATCAAGAGCTTGCAGGCCTTCGTGACGACAAACGTCCCGACCGCGTTACAGGCAGAAGTAAACAAAGTAGCAGCCACACTCGGCACAGGTACACTTGCCGGGACACCGCTTCAAGATGTGATGGTCAAATTCGGAGTATCGATTGAAATTGATGATGCCCCGCGTTATATCGTCAAATACAAGTCGTCACCGAGCAAGTCGCTCGGGAAGATGAACGCATTGTCGAACGTCTCGGCAGAGCAGATCGATATCGGTCGCCCAGGTGACCACTTCGCGGTCGTCGATGTCGAGTCGGCGAGCACGAAAACGCAGGCGACGGCCAAGACGACGCTCGAGCGTGACACGAACGTCGAATTCATCGAGCCGGTCCAGACGTATCAAGCGTTCATGGCCGACACGAGTTACGACTATCAATGGTCACTCAACTCGAAATCGGTGTTGCAGCCATTCCAGGAAGCTGGAATCGGAATCGATGCGTATGAGGCTCTCAAATTGCCGGTCCGTTCCGTGAAAGTCGCCGTCCTTGATACGGGTGTCGATTATCGCCTCCTTGATTTCAAAGGACGTGTCGACATCGCCAACGAGAAGAACTTTGTCGACCCGAACGGGGAAGGCAGCGCGCTTGACGATCACGGACACGGGACACACGTGGCCGGCGTCATCGGTGCGATTCAAAACAACGGGACATCGATGCGCGGGATGATGCCTGCTGTCTCGATTCTCCCAGTCAAAGTGCTCGACGCGAGCGGTTCTGGGGATACGGAACAAATCGCGCTCGGAATCAAATATGCTGTCGATGCTGGTGCGAAAGTCATCAACATGAGCCTTGGCGGCAGCGAGAGCCGGACGATCGGCTACATGTTGAAGTACGCCTATGACCGCGGTGTCGTCGTCGTGGCGGCAACGGGGAATGATGGCGATTCAAGCCTGTCGTACCCAGCTTCATCGAAGTATACGATCTCGGTCGGTGCGACGAACACGTTCGGCATCGTCTCGGATTACTCGAACTACGGGTATGGTGTCGATGTCGTGGCGCCGGGCACGAAAGTCGCGAGCCTCGTCCCGAACGGTAACGTCGTCTATATGGACGGCACGAGTATGGCGACGCCACACGTCTCGGCTGTCGTTGGATTACTGCTGTCGACACGTCCGGCACTCAAAGTCGAAGAGATTCGTCAGTTGCTCCATCGTACGGCAGAGCCGCTTGCTTTCTCTGGCGGGGATGCGACAGGTGGAATGAGCTATGAAGACGGCCTTGATTATTTCATGGAAGACTCGGAAGAAGAACTTCCGTTCAACTATGACTACATCAGCGGCTATGGCAAGGTTAACGTGCACCATGCAGCTTCGATGCTACGTCTCTACGCCAAGCCAGGCGTCGTCCGTGACAATTCGACGGTGTTTGCTGCTAGCGTGCAGAGCGGGACGACAGTGACGGTCTATAACGGCGAGAAACGTCTCGCGACCGGAACATCGAAACAAGCTCGTGTCGCATTGAACATCGGAGCTCAAAAAGCAGGCACGGTTCTCCGGGTCGTCTATAGCAACGGGAAGCTCGTCTCGAGCGAACGCCTTCTCGTTGTGAAAGGTGCCCGTGCGAAACAACCGACCGTCTCGACACCACGTGCGAACGCGAAGCAAGTATCGGGTCGCGCGGATGCGGGAATGACGGTCATCGTCCGAGACGCGAAGCGCCGCGTCATCGGGAAAGGGACGACCGGCCTCACGGGAACGTTCGTCACGAAGACACGCACCCTTAAAAAAGGGGAGCGCCTCTCGATCCACATCGAGGACGCGAAAGGTCGCGCGAGTCAGATGAAACACGTCGTCGTCAAATAAGTACACATGAAACAAGGAGTTCGCCGCAGCGAACTCCTTGTTTTGCCTTCTACTCGAGGATACCGAGGAGCTCCATGACCAATAAAACGAACAGTCCGGAGCCGAGAACGGCCGCGAAGAAGACGAGCACGGCGTACTCTTTTTGTTTCAAGATGGCCCACCATCCGGTCACGAACGCTCCGAGCCCAAGGACGAAGAATGTGGTCATGTAGCTGAGCCGTAGCATGTTCGCGGCGTTGTCGCTCCAAAGCGTCGAGTGGAAGGTCGTATCGAAGTTATCGAGCAGGAGGAACGGCACGTACATGGCGAGGAACAAGCCGATGAGGATAATCGACCACTTGCCGACCGAGGTGCGTGGGAACAAGGCGCCATTCATGACGATTCACCTCTTTTCATTACAAAATCATCTGTATAGGACTATTCCCGTTTTGACGAAAAGTTGACGGCTTTCGTTGAAACGACATGATATAGTCGAAACTAGAAGGTGTTCGATTGTAGTGATGTAATAGTTGAAAGGTGACGTTTGAAGTACGAGCAATGAATTTTAGGAAAGAGAGTTTAGAATTCAGAGAAAATCGAAAAAATAACAAAGAGGTAAAGTGGACACGTTTAGAGGAGCCATACAGGGTGAATCGATTACCAAATAGATGCTCATTACACGCTTACAAGGAGGCGTCATGGATAGAATTCTTCCCACCTTAATCAGTTTCAGACAGCTATAAATTAGATAGACCAAAAAAATCTATCGTCTGTCTATACCAAGCGGAAGGAGGTTTTGATGAACTATGAAAAATGATTCTGACTTTCGTCTCCTTAATCTAAATCCCTCGTATTACACGAGCCAGACGGACATAGCGCGTGATTTCTATAATCCCATCCTCTCGGTGGCCGTCTCTTACGACCGTGTGAGCGGATACTTCAGCGGGAAGGCGCTCGCACGCTATGCGAGGGGCATTCAGGGACTGGTCGAGAACGGTGGACGCATGCGTCTCATCATCTCCGAGGAGATATCAGAGGACGATTTCTACGACATCAGCGAGGGATATCAGCTGAGGAAGTCACTGGAGCAGGACCTGCTGGGTCGGGTTGAGGAACGACTGTCGCTCCAGGAGGAAATGGACTTCGCGAACCTGGCCCATCTCATCGCGAACGGGTACGCGGATATACGGGTCGGGTTCATCAAATCCGGACTGTTCCATTCTAAGTTTGGGCTCGCCGAGGACGCCGCAGGGAACATCGTCTATTTCACGGGTTCAAACAACGAGACCAGGGCGGCCATCGAACATAACTATGAGTCGTTCGACGTCACCGCTTCCTGGCTCTGCTCGGACTTCGACAGACAAAAGATTGACAAGGCGATCGATGAGTTCGACGCATTATGGGAGGACAAATCGGGCGCTTATGGCGTCAGGGTCAAGTCGTTCGAGGAACTGGTACTGAAAAAAATCTTGAGACGCGACAGGGGGAGAATCATCTTGGACAAGGAGATGCTATTAGATGACGTGCTCGTATTAACAATCGACAAGGGGGTGCTCGTCATCCATGACCGCGTCGCACCTGGAAAGATACGGCCGAACGAGCGCACGTTCACGAGCAAACTCGTGCCGTTCTGCAAAAACGAGGGGTATCCACACTTCCGTGACGACCTGACCTACGTCGAAATCAAGACGGTCATTCGTCATCTCGAGCGGCTCGGTGGTCGCCGGGACTTCGAGCTCGTTGTGACCGAACAGTTGCGCCAACATCTCGGGGACCAGGAGTACATGATTGAGGAGCGGGCAGAGTATGCCCGACTGCTCAAATCTCTGGACGAGAAGGTGAGCATGAGGTTCGAGGCGTTCGCTGAAGTGGTGGACCGTGAGCTCGTCCGAAGCCTGCGGGAGATGCAGATGCGTTCCGCCTTCTATATGGTAGAGATGAAGAAGGCCGCCAACTTTTCTGTCCCTGGGGCAGGGAAGACCTCGATGGTCTATGGGGCATACGCCTTCCTCTCGTCAGAGGAACAGAAGAAGGTGGAGCGGCTGGTTGTCATCGGACCGAAGAACACCTTTATCTCGTGGAAGGACGAGTTCAATGCCAACTTCGGGGAGAAACGGGACCTGCGGGTGCTCGACATCCATGACTCGGTGGCCCCGTTGCTCTCCTTGAAGACCGACGCGCACCTCTACGACCTGATTTTGATTAACTATGAGTCACTCGGCAAGTACGAGCGGGTCCTCATGGATGTGATAGACTCGAAGACCATGCTCGTTTACGACGAGGTGCACAAGGTCAAGGGCTTGACCAGTGTGCGTGCGAAGGCCGCCAAGTCGATTGCGCCATATGCCGGATACAAGTTCGTTCTGACTGGGACACCGATACCCAACTCATACGCGGACATCTACAACTTCTTGAACATCCTCTATGGCGAGGAATATAAATCATTCTTCAACTTCAAGCCACATGAGCTGAAGGCACCGAACGAGACAAAGATACAGGAAGTGAACAGGAAGCTCGCACCGTTCTTCTGGCGGACGAACAAAAGGGAGCTCGGGGTCCCCGATGCGGATGCCGACCTCGTGTATAAGATTGTCGCCGATGATACGGAGCAAAGAATCATCGACCTCCTCTATCAAAAATATCGCGGCAATCCTTTCAGTCTGTATATCCGACTGATCCAGGCGGCTTCGAGCCCCGAGCTCGTCCTCCGTAACATCGACCTCGTCGAGATGTTCGGCGAAGACGATGACTCCATCCCAATCCTTGACGGAGGGGCGCCCTCCCAGGTCACGTTAGACCTCGAAGACGTGAGATTGCTCATGTCCGTCCGCGAGACGCGGAAGTTCCGACGTGCCATCGAGACCGTCACCTCGCTACGCGAGGAAGGTAAGACCGCAGTGGTCTGGTGCATGTTCGTCCATACGATAGACAGGGTCCATGAGGAGCTCATGTCGCGAGGGATAAAGTCGGCCGTCATATATGGAGGCACCCCGCAGGAAGAGCGAGAGCGGCTCATTAAGGCGTTCCAGAACCGCAAGTTCGACGTCATCGTCACGAACCCGCACACCCTGGCCGAGTCCGTTTCCCTCCACCATGTCTGCCATGACGCGGTCTATCTCGAATATTCGTTTAACCTGACCCATATGCTCCAGTCGAGGGACCGCATACATCGCCTAGGTCTACCGGACGGGCAATATACCCGCTATCATTACATGATGCTCGAGGGCCAACCCGACCGACAGAACACGGTGGATGAAAAGATATATATCCGATTGAAAGAGAAGGAGCAACGGATGATGGAGGCCATCGAGAACGGCGACCTCCGCCCCGACCCGAACGTGGACTACGATGAGATTGTGGCTCTGTTCGATTGAGACCCCATCAAGCGGAGAAGGCCCTGCCATGACGGCGGGGCCTTTTGCCCGTACTTGAAAAAAGAAATTACGAACATCATATTTTTTGACGGACCATGCCGGAAAAAGGACAGGGCAGGGCTGTCAATCGTGCGAAAACAATAGTAAAATATAGGGAAATAAGGTGTCGTGTTCTAAGTTTAAGTACCTGTTCTCAGATTCTTGGACATAAGATAAGAATCCGTGAAGACAATCCTCACACGACCCTTGATGGAGGAGGGGGACATATGGTGGACCACAAGAAAACAGGAGTGGTCGAATCGGACACGTTCGACCCTGGACAAGGCATATTCGGCATCCTCGACCTTTTGGAGAGGTTTGATGTGGAGGTCGCCCCTGCCGATGCCGTGTCCCTTCTGAAAAAAGGTATATTCATCGACGACCTTCTGTCGAAGAAAGGGAAGTCGCTACCGGGCGTCCCGGCGACTGTGAGACGCGCGTTGATTGTCCTTCAGTCTGTGATGGGCGATAAGGAGATCAAAGACATGTGCAAGACGAGGACGCTTTATCATCTTCTCTTGCCAGAGACAGGGCTACTGGTCTCTGACATCGAGCTCATGAGGGACGCGGGACTGACATATAAAGATCTCGAGGGACTCGACCTCGAATCATTTCAGGCTGCCATAGGTGGCGGACGGAGACCAGATGCGTATGAGCGAGTCATGAGGGCGTACGACACCTTCGAGGGACGGAAGCCCGCCCCGATTTCCGTATCCGAGAACGTGTTAGATGATGCTAGGACAGAAGATAAGATAGATGATAAGACACGAGCCACGACGATCATAGCACGAAAGATAGACAGGAAAGGACTTGTCCATACCTTTTATCAGACCATATACGACAGACTCGATGACGTCTTCTCGACCGAAGACGTGATGAGCGAAATCGATAGGAGCGGTCCTGAGGTCTCGGTACTTCTTGAGGAGATGTCACGCTCTGCCATTCTGTCCCCGATGCAGGACGGCTTTTTTAAGAAGAGGACGAGGATGCTCAAGTCGATTCTTTCATCGGAACTACCGCACATGGACCTGTTGAGGGAAAGGTTGGAGCAGGGACTCACACCCCATGAAATTGCGCGTCTACGTGGACTGAAGCCGAGGTT
This sequence comes from Exiguobacterium sp. s5, assembly GCF_018618075.1. NCBI lineage: Bacteria > Bacillati > Bacillota > Bacilli > Caryophanales > Exiguobacterium > Exiguobacterium sp. s5. Next base: position 90,200 of record NZ_JACSLK010000004.1, read on the forward strand.
CGTCATGAGGCAGTTGAGGGAAATCCTCGACACGATTCCCGTTACATCTGTGAAGGAGGGAAAAAGATATCTCAAACGATTCGTGCGTTTCGACATACCAGAGGACATATTCGTGGAGGTATTCGCCGAACCCCCCATGGTACACCGCTTCCTCTCGTCGAAGGTTCGTATGGGAACCGATGACGTCATGGGCCTTTATAACAGGTTGGACGATGCCCAACGTCACAGGTTCAGGTCATATCTCTCCGTCATCGTCGGACGTGACGGCAGCATCTCGCCCGCCACGAAGACGAGCGTGTTCGAGCATGTCTTATGGCTACACGCCGACGACACGGCGAGACCTATCGAAGAGTGGAAAGATATCTATGATCGGTACATTCTCGAAGAATTCGATGTAAGAACCGTCGACAGGCTACGGGCAGACGTCAGGTCACTCTCCGCCATCGGGTCACGCTCGGACGTCATCATACCGTCCGCTGGCAGACGTCTCCGATTCCATGACAGCTCGGTGCTGACGCAGAGACGCCTGCAGAGGTTGCGCGGCCTGATTCGGCTCGAGCCGGGATTCTATAGCACGGAACATATCTTCGGCCTCTCGCCTGATCTGATGGACGAGCTCGACTGCAGGGATCACGAGGAGCTGCACTATATCATCCGTAAGCATGTCGAGATGACAAACGTCACCCCTGGGCGTCAACCAGAAATCGCAATCGGGACGATGGGGAAGGCGGAATGGCTGAAGAAGCTGATCAGACAGAACGCTCCTATCGATATAGAAGCGTTCCTCACACTCATCCAGCACCGCTTCGGCCTCTCGCCCAAATCCGTGAGACAAGTGCTCCGCCGTGAACTCCCGGACTATCTCTCGCCCGACGGGACGATAGGTCACAGCATGTCCTTGCTCACGAAGAGGGAGGCGGCGTGGTTTTCAAGGCGTCTCACCAAAGAAATCTATACCTATGAAGAGTTGGAGCAGGCGTTCAGTCATATCGAGAACTTCACTTCCCGTTACCTGAACAGCGGAGCCCTCGAAAAGGTCGGATTTGTGAATCGCGGGGGGCTTGTCCTCCGAGCGGGGCACCCCAGCGCGGAAGCTTATTTCCAGAAGCTCCTGACCCGTGAGGACTTCTTCAGCGTCCCTGATTCTCCTGCCTTCAAGACGGCCCCGTTCAAACGTGTCATCAAGAGGCTGGAGGACGGCCACGATATCTTCCGATTCGACGACAACACCTATATCCACATCGCACGACTGCGTAAGGCCGGTATCAACAAGGGGATGGTCAGGGGATTCATCAGACAGATGGTCGACGCCGCCAAAGAGATAGGGACGGGCTACTTCACCATCGCATCCATCCGTGTGCTTCTGGATTCCCCAATTCTCGAGCTCGGACTAGAGGACATCTTCTTCGAGGGACTGCTTCACACGCAAACGAGGCTCGGCGCCATCAGGACGGGCAAGGGGGACATCTTCTACATGGGTCGAGACAAGAGGACGCTCGGCCGATTCCTGCTCGACCTGCTGCCTGAGACTGACGGGCTGGATGCGGACACGATACGCGAGGAAATCTTGCAGACATATCATCTAGAGTTCGACAGGAACGCCATCATCTCGAACGTCCGTGGGAGAGGCGGGTACTTCTCCCCGGACACAGGCAAACTTTACAGAGACAAGGAGCTGTTCCTAGACAGTATATTCAAATCTTGAGAAACAGTGGAGGGATACGACATGACGGTAGAACCAGGTACAGACAAGGTCAATTTGAGGGGGCGAATCGGGAAGGACATCTCGAAGACGGAACAGAAGCGGAAACTCACGCTCAAAGGGGAGACTCGGGTATTCGACGTTTATCAGATTCCGCTCGAACATCTCGTCTACAACAAGCGCAACGGCCGCATCATCAGCTGGATGAACCGGCTCGAATCAGACGGGAAGGACATCGGCCTCCTCACCAAGGAGGAGTACAATGAACAGGTCGAGGACATGATTGTCCAATCGAACACGGCCGCGCTCGAGAAGACGAAGAACAACATCAAGAACTTCGGGCAACGAGTGGCTGGAGTCGTCCTGAACAACGGTACGATCGTGGACGGTAACCGTCGCTTCACCTGTCTGCGCCACCTGAAGAGGGACCATGGGATGGACGTCTTTTTCGAGGCCATTATCCTGGACCCGGCTGAAGGACTCTCCGACATCGACATCAAACGGCTCGAGCTCAACCTTCAGCATGGCGAGGAGCGCCCGGTCGACTACAACCCAATCGACAACCTCGTGGACGTCTACAATGACATCGTCGTCAACAAGTATTTCACCGTCCAAGAGTATGCCCTGAACACGAACAAGAAACCGGCAGAGGTCAGAAAGATGGTTGATAAGGCAGAACTTATGGTCGAGTACCTCGAGTTCATCAACGCCAGCGGGAAGTTCTACCTTGCTCGGGAGATGGACCTGGACGGCCCGCTCCAAGAGATGGTCGGCATCCTCAAGAAAGAAGAGGACGATGAGGAAGAGCACATGCGTGTGAAGGATGCCCTCTTCGCGGCACTCAGTGTCTCGAAGGACAAGGACCTGACCCGATACATCCGGAGAATCGGGAGTGATATCTTGAAGGGTGGAAATCGCGAGGATTTCTTGGAGGAGTTCGAGGATATCGTGGATGACGTCCATGACACCTTCCAAGAAAAAGATGGTATCGACCTAGACTCCTATCGTCAAGTAATCAAAGAACTCGAGGACACGAGGGGAGAGGCCGCCTCTATCGTCAGCCGCCGGGCCGAGGAGACGGCCATCTCCCGTGCCAAGATGAAGCCGCTCGATGCGTTGAACACCTCCTTTAAGGCGCTTGAGACGATTGACATGGACCATGTCGGGAGATTCGATGAGAAAACAAAAGAGGAGTTCGTCCGACTCATGGGGCAAATGAGAGGAAAGTTGGACGCTTATGAGGAACGGCTCTGAAACGATATAGGGGTTTGTATCGCCACCGACACAAAATAAAAGAGCAAGAGACGTCGGTCCACCAACGGATTGACGTCTCTTGCTCTTTTCATCTTTAAAGACTTGGCATCGAAGTGCGATCACGCTCGTCACATGTTTTCGATGATATCGAACGTGTCCCGATATCGTATCGGCAACTTTGGATGTTTGAACCTTGGCATAGGTTTGTAGCCTTTTCTTTTGATATACCAATTAGGTGATGTTATATAACCCTTATTCGAATAAAAAAAATAAACTGTTCCCTGCTGGTTAATACCATTCTTTCGGTTCGTAATTCAATTCGCGGAACAACTGCTCGCGCTCTTTCTTCGACAGGTCGCGCCATTGTCCGGGCGGGAGCTTGCCGAGCGTGATGTTCATGACACGTACGCGTTGAAGACGGTATACCTCGTAGCCGAGCACTTCACACATGCGACGGATTTGGCGGTTGAGTCCTTGCGTCAGCGTGATGTTGAAATCGAACTTCGACAGTTGGTGGACTTTACACGGCAACGTCTTCTGGCCGAGAATTTTGACGCCGGCTTCCATCTGTTCGACGAACTCCGGGGTAATCGGCTTATCGACCGAGACGATGTATTCTTTCTCGTGCTCACCCTCTGCGCGAAGGATCTCGTTGACGATATCACCGTCGTTCGTCATCAAGATGAGTCCTTCCGAGTCTTTATCGAGACGGCCGATATTGAAGATGCGGAGCGGGTGGTTGACGAGGTCGACCAAGTTGCCTTTGACCTTTTTCTCGGTCGTGCTCGTGATGCCGACCGGTTTATGGACGGCGATATAGACGTTGTTTCGTGCGACGCGGGCGGCCGAACCGTTGACGAGCACTTCGTCTCCTGGGTTCACTTGGTCGCCGATTTTCGCTTTCTTCCCGTTGATGGTGACCCGTCCTTCTTCGATGAGGCGGTCGGCTTGGCGGCGGGACGCCTTGCCGGATTCACTGATGAATTTGTTGATACGCATAGATCCACGTCCTTTTTTGGCTTCGTCCTCTCACTATAACGTATTTTACATGTGCCTGAAAGCGGGAAACGACCGAGTAGAGAGGATGTGGCACGATGGAGCAGGCACGTTTGCTATTGCAAGACGCGATACGATTTCAACAAGCGCTCATGACGTCGTCGTTTCAGGCAGAGCTGATTGATGGGGCGTCCCCGGTTCTATGGTACGGGAGACCGACGGAGGAACAATGGCTCACCATCGGGACGAACCCGTCGCGCGGAGAGTTTTTCGAACGGGACGGTAGCGTCAGAAGTGGGGAGTCGCAAAAATTTTATTGGCGTGACCAATCACTCGATGCCTATCTTCAAGACGAAAGGGCGCACGAAGCGACGCTTGAACACGCCGCGGCCTATTTTGAGGCCGGACGAGCGACGACGAGTTGGTTCGGCAAGCGGGGTGGGGCGAAACTGGAAGCGTTGCTGGAGGGCATGGGACGCTCGTTCTACGACGGGTCCGCGCTCCATGTCGACTTCTTCAAATATGCGACGTGGCGTCAGATGGGCCGGTTGCGGACGGGACGACAATGGATGGATCACCCGACGTCACTCGATTTGCTGCAACGGACGATCCGTTATGTGAACCCGTCTCGTCTGATTGTCCTTGGGCGGGACAACTGCGCGTCGTTTGAAGGATTCACTTACAGTGAGCGAATCGAGGCGTATCCGAGTGCCCGGTTCGAGCTTGGTTATCATACGACGCTCGGTGTCCCGATGGTCGGACTGCATTTCAAACCATCCGAAGTGTTCGTCGGTCTCGGGAACGGTCGAGACGTATTCGGACTCCATCACGGTTCGTACGCGAAGCGAGACCATCTGATTCGAATCGGGGCAGCCATCGAGACGAGCGCTCGTCGTTATTTTGCCTGAACGTCAAGCTTTGGCGGATGGACGCGCGTGATGCTGCCCCAAAAGTTGAACTCGTTGAAATCGATATAACGGACGTCACGTACCCGATTATCGAGCACCTCGAGCAAGATGACGTCGGGAAAGCCGGGTTTGCGGAAGATGATGTACCCGATTCCGGTCACAGAGTGATTTTTATAGAACCCGTTCGCCATATTCAAGATGAAGGGACGGTCGGCCGCGAGTTCGCGCTCGAACGTCGACCATTTCCATAGATAACGTGAGCTGCTATGCCCTTTGTAGCCGTAGTGGGCCCACAGTTTCGTGACGATTGTCGCGATGCGGGTCGGGGGTGTGCCTTTCTCGTCTTTGAACTGATGGGCGAGTGCGATCGCGCGAGCATCTTGTTGAATCTCGAACACGTCCTCTGGGATTTGGTCATAGCCTTGGTCACGGTAATAACGAAAGACGGCCGTCATCGAAGTGAGCGTACAATTGTTTTTGCCGCCGTTGAACGCTTTTTGCAGGAGCGCCGGAACTCCTTCAATCCGCTTTTCGGTTTTGATCGTCCAATGGCCGTGATAGCGGTCGTTCACATAAGCCACAGGGTCGACGATCCCGGCATAGCCTTTTTTTGCGACCTCGAGCTGACCTGCGTAATGATGCTCCATGACGCACCTCCTTTTTCTTTAGTATACAAACAACGCCTCTTCTCAGGAAACTACGAGAAGAGGCGTTGTGTCGTCAAAAGACTAAGTGAGCGATCCCGACGATGATAGGTAACGTGATAAACGTCCGGAGTAAGAAAATGAGGACGAGGTCAAAGAATGAAATCGGCAGTTTCGATCCGAGCAGCAGTCCCCCGACTTCCGACATGAAGATGAGCTGCGTGACCGATACAGTGGCGATGACGAACCGCGTCAGCTCACTCTCGATCCCGCTCCCGAGGACAGCCGGTAAGAACATATCGGCGAACCCGACGACCATCGTCTGAGCAGCCGCTTCGGCTTCAGGAACTTGGAGCAACATCAAAATCGGTTCGAACGGTTTACCGAGAATCGTGAAGAGCGGCGTATATTCTGCAATGACGAGCGCAATCGTCCCGACGGCCATGACGACCGGCAATATGCCGAGCCACATGTCGAGCACGTTTTGGAAACCGTCCTTGAACGTGGCGACGGCACCTTTGCTAGATTTCGACTTCAACAGCGCTTGGCGCAACGCCCACGTCCGCATCTTCACGTTGGCCGGCACCGGTTCTTCCGGTTTTAGTTCAGTTTCTTCGTACGGTGTATCAGCCTTTTTCGACAACGGATAAATCCGAGGCATAATCAGCGCTGCGACAATCCCTGATAAGACAATCGCTCCGTAGTATTGCAGGAAGTAAGCGTCGAGCTCCATATACGACAAGATGACGATGGTGAACGTGATCGAGACGACGGAGAACGTCGTGGCGATGACGGCAGCTTCTCGTTTCGTGTAATAGCCGTTCTCATACTGTTTTGTCGTCAAAAGAATCCCAATCGTCGCGTCCCCGACCCAAGATGCGAGCGAGTCGAGCGAGGCCCGGCCCGGAAGTTTGAAGAGCGGGCGCATCACTTTGATGAGCATCGTCCCGACAAACTCGAGCAGACCGAAGTTCAAGAGGAGCGGGAGCAACATCCCAGCAAATAAAAACGTCGCGAATAAAATCGGAATTAAATCATACAGCAAGAGTCCGCCAGTGAATTCGGATGTGATCATCTCCGGTCCGATCACGAGAAGCGTCATCACCCCGGCAATAAAACCGACGACTCGCATCCCGAACCAGAACGGTGTGACGTTGAACAGGGAATTGAAGTGTGGCCGTTCTAGGATGAACGCCGGTTTAGCCAAATACGTCCATAATGATCCAAGCACTGAGATGCCCATCATGATGACGGCAAGCGTCGGAACGATCCCGCCGATGAGGTCGATCAACTGATTCGACAAGAGTGCGACCGGAATCGTAAATCCGTCCTCGGTCGGAACGGGCACGATGAAGAACATGAGGCCGATCAAAGAAGGAATTAAGAATTTCAGAAAGTCGTTGGACGTGAATGACGTCCCGCCTTGGTCAGGCTTGTTCGGTGTCTGATTCATGTGTTTTACCCCTTTTCCCCGAAAAAGTAGTTGGCGCGCCTCACTCGCATGTCCCCATCATGCGTGAGCGAATCGCTATGAAAGAATAGTTTCTTCTCGTTCATTATAGAGAAGGGGATACGTAGCAGGCAACAACTCGTTGCAATTTTCTGAAAAAAAGAAAACGGTCACACGAGCGAACTGCTCGTATTCTCGGGCTCACTTTAGTATGATGACGGCGAGTCTTACAAATTCGAGATATTCACCATATATACTTTAGGAACGGAGCGATACAGATGAGATTAAGTGTACTCGATCAAGCGCCGGTGACATCCGGCCATACGTCAGAACACGCGTTGCAAAGCGCGGTCGAACTCGCCCAAGTGGCAGAAGAACTAGGATATTACCGGATGTGGATGGCCGAACACCACGGAGGCATGTCGTTCGCGAGCTCGGCCCCGGAAGTCGTCGCAGCGTATATCGCCGCGAAGACGGAACGGATTCGTCTTGGGTCGGGTGGCATCATGATGATGCACTATTCGCCGCTCAAGATGGCCGAAGTGTTCAAGACACTCAGCGCGCTCGCACCGGGCCGTATCGACTTCGGGGTCGGCCGGGCACCGGGGGGAGACCCTAACGCCATCTACGCGATGTCACAAGGTCAAAAACCGATGATGGACGGTTTGTATGAAAAACTTGGAACGACGTTGCAACTGATTAACGACGAGACCCCGGAAGAGCGATGGTATAAGAACACGCCGGCCGCTCCGACCGGGGTGACGCTTCCTGAGGCGTGGCTCCTTGGATCGAGCGGAAACAGCGCCGTTCAAGCAGGGCGGATGGGGCTCGGCTATTCGTTCGCCCAGTTTTTCAACGGTGAACTGAGCGTCGATGCGCTCGACGCATATCGCCATCACTTCACCCCATCCGCGTTCATGGAGAAGCCCGACATTAGCGTCACGTATCTCGTCACGACGGCCGAGACAGAAGAGGAAGCCGAGTATTTGGCCCGTCCGTCGGATTTGTCGCGCTTGTTCTTGATGAAAGGCCAGCTCCGTCAACTGCTTAGTCCGGAAGCGGCGCACGATTACCCCCTCACCGAAGTCGATAAGATTCAAATCGCCAACAACCGCAAGATTCATCTTGTCGGGACACCGAAGCAAATCGCGACGCAGCTACAAGAAGAGTCGGCCCATTATGGATTTGATGAGGCGATGATTTGCAGCATCCAACATACGCAAGAGAGTCGTCTGAACGTCTACCGCCTCCTCGCCAAAGAGCTTCTCTGACCAAAACGCACCTGTCCTAACGGATAGGTGCGTTTTCGATTAGAGAAACAGTTGCATGATGACGAACAGGGCGACCAGTCCACCGAGTGAGACGGTAAAGAAGACGGCGACCGAGCGCTCATGGTTGCGGAAAATCGTGTAAAGTCCAATGACAAACGCACCGAACGCGGCGACGACGGCCGATATCGACACGACGGCAGCCCACGTGTTGTCGAATAGGGTGTCGAAATTGAATGGTTGACCCGACTGGACAATGAGGGCAGAGATGATTAAGAGAAAGAACACAGCGAGCAACAAGAGGACCGACCATTTCCCTGGACGTGTCTGTGGGTAGACGTTTCGACTGAGCATGATGGTTCACCTCGCTTTTTCAACTTTTACCTATCTATACCCGATTTTAAGTACATCTCAAAAAATGCTTCCCCTTTTTTTGAACGGTTTCGTGAACAACATCGTCTAAAACAACTAAACTAGAGGAAACGGAGATTGCCTGGAGGTACAGTATGCAGCAGATGAAGATCGACCCGTATTATTTGTTTGATGTTTTCGTTCATTTATACCGGATGGTGTTTTTGATGGAAGTGACGCCTGACGGTTACCGTTATGTGCGCGTCAGTGAGCAGGGGAAACTGGCGTCCTCACTTCCGGAAGACGTAGGCGGACGTTATCTGCATGACATGTACGCGGCCGAGGTCGCCAACGAGCTGATTGTGCATTACGACGCAGTCGTCACCTCGCATGAACCCGTCTATTTCATGTCGAAGATGAACATCGACGCCAACACGGCCCGATTCGCCTCATCCGTCCTCATGCCACTCGAGAACGAGGCGGGAGAGGTGCGTTACGTCCTCGGCTTGACGACGGACTTATCGGAAGAGGCGGAAATGAAATTGTTGAGTAGCATCGAGAATATCGACTACTTGACCGGGATGCCGAACTTGATGAAAGTGAAGCTCGAACTCGAGAAATTGTTCCTGAAACAAGAATCGGAAGCGACGAGCGTCATGCGCCTGCACATCAATCGATTCAAAATCATTCTGTCCCTCCAAGGCGTGGAGCGGTCACATCGCCTGATTAAAGAGATGACTCGGCACTTGTCGAACCTATTACCGAAAGGCTCAATCATCGGTCGCGTCGACGGGGAGGATTTTATCGCCGTCTTACCATACACGTCGGTCGAAACGGCGACGATGCATGGGGAGCGCCTGCTCGCGGCGATTGCCGACTACACGTACCAAGTTGCCGAGACGGAATTCGCCTTGTCCGGCTGCCTCGGAATCAGTGCGGGAACCGAGGATGCAGACCGGGTCATCATGAACGCGTCAACAGCACTCCTGGAGGCCAGACAGGCTGGGAAACAAATCATCAAAGTGTACGAGAAAGATGACTACGTGCAGCACTACATCGATGAGATGACGATTGAGATGGAACTCGTCAAAGGGTTGAAGGCGGATGAATTGAGCGTCGTCTACCAGCCGAAAGTCGGCTGTCAGGACGGAACGGTTCATTTCGAGGCGCTCGTGCGTTGGCAAAGCGCGGCACTCGGGAACGTCTCGCCGGAAACGTTTATTAAGATTGCCGAAAAGTCACTTTTGATCGAGGATATTACCGAGTTCGTCTTTGATCGGGTCTGCCGTGACATGATTGACCAGCCGGACTTGTTTGAAGGCCGACGTGTCGCGATCAACGTCTCGCCGGTATTGTTCCGCCAAGACTATATTCAGCAGTTGTTACCGATTCTCTCGGCGTATGGCCTGCTGCCGGAACAGTTCGAGTTTGAAATCACAGAGCATACGCTCATGCAAGAACCGCTCCTCGGCATTCAAACAGTCGATTATTTGAAAGCGAAGGGGTTCCGGATTTTGATTGACGATTTTGGGGTCAGCTATTCGTCGCTCAACTATTTAAAAATGTTTGATATCGATGGCATCAAGATCGACCGTTCGTTCATCAATCAATTGGACAAAGACAACGGGCTGAAAGAGTACGAAATCGTCAAACTGATCGTCTCGCTCGCCAAGAAATTGAATTTAGAGGTCACGGCTGAAGGTGTTGAGACTGAAGTACAGTATCGTGCGATTGATCAGCTCGGATGTGACGAGGTTCAAGGATACTTCTTCAGTCGGCCCCTTCCACCCTCTGACCTCAAGCAGGCGCTTGAAGCGCTCGTCTCACAACATGCGGCGTTGCGTCAGGGCGAGTCAGATAAAGCCATGGCGATGACGTCACTCGATGAGACGGAGGCCGAACGACTGAAGACAATCCTTCGGCTTGAAATTTTGAACACCCCGCGAGAAGAGCGGTATGATCGGATCTCACGGCTTGTCGCCCGGACGTTGGATATGCCGGTCGCACTGATCTCGATTTTGACGACGGATCAACAATGGATCAAATCGTGCCAAGGGGTCGCGCTTGAAAATTCGAGCGTGGAGCGGAAGTGGACGTTGTGCGACCGTGTCGTGACAGGAAAATCCGCGCTCGTCATCGAGGATGTACGGACGGCCGAGGCGATGTCGGACAATCCGTTACTCGAAGGAATCGGTTTTTATGCCGGTGTGCCGCTCTTGACGCGAAGCGGCCACGTCATCGGTACGCTATGCGTGACCGACGAACGGTCGCGTCGCTTCGATACCGAGGCGCTGCAAACGCTCGAAGATTTCGCCCGATGGGTCATGGCGGAAATCGAATTGACCGAGCAAGCGCGAGCGCAAGCCCGACGGCAACAGACGCTCGAGTCGCTCTATGAAGTGACGGCCATTCACGAACCGTTCAGTGATAAATTGAAACGGATTCAGACGGTGCTCCGTGACTGGATTGGATATTCCCACGCACTCGTTTTCTCGACGGAATCCACCTATCGCGTCTTATCAGAGGATGGGGAAAGCAAACTCGATTGGACGAGAGACGAGTTGCAGCAACTACACGCGTTGACGACGATCGGTCATCAAAAGCTGGGTCGAAACGAATTCGTCATCGATGGAATCGAGTTTGCCTCGATGATCAGCCTGCCACTAGCGAATGAAGGGAAGACGTTCGGATGGGTCGTCTTTTTGGCTGAACAAGGCAGCTTGGACGATGTCGTCGACACGGTGACGATCAACGAGATGACCGATACGATCCTGCTCGTGACCCGCTGGATGGAGAACGAGATTCGACGTGAACGCAAGCATCAAGAAGTGATTGAGCTCATCACCCAAGATGGGCTGACGAAGCTGGCGAACCGGCATTCGCTCATGACCGATTTGAGACAGAAAATGAATCGGAAGCAAACGGTCGCTCTGCTGTTTATCGATTTAGATGACTTTAAACAAGTAAACGATTCCTACGGTCATTTGATCGGGGACGAGGTGCTCATCGAGACGGCGAAACGAATTCGCACGTTCAGCCAAACGGTTTCAGGGAAAGCGTACCGATTTGCGGGCGACGAGTTTTTAATCGTCATCGAAGCGGAGCCGGAAGCGCTCGATCCAACCGTGTTTGGCGAGTTGAATCATGTCATTTCCCAGGAAATGACGGTCGGGAACGGCTTGAGACTTAGATTATCAGCCAGTGTCGGTGTCGCCTACTCTAGGATGGACCAAGCATCCCTTGATGCGATCATCCATCACTCGGACGCGGCCATGTACGTCGCGAAAAACTGTGGCGGGGACGGATACTACGTGTACGACTCATATCAAGAACACTGAAAAGGAGACGGACGATGGGGAAGTTGTGGCTGATTGAAGGATTGCCTGGGAGCGGAAAGACGACATTCGCCGAAACGTTTGTGACGAGAGGGAATTCCTACAAATTCTATTCGGAAATCGATGCGTCCCACCCGGTCGATTTGCATGACGTCCATTGGGTCGAAGGGGACATACGGTTCGAGGGAGAGGTCATCGATCAAGATAGAGACGGTCGATTGGTCCGCTATCGGGCTGAAGAGGCCATCTACGGCACGGACGTCTATGAGTTACCGTTCGAGAAACATGTCGACCTCATGATCGGCCGTTGGCATCGGTTCGTGGAACGTGCACAAAGGGATGAGGTAGACTATGTGTTTGAGTGTGCCATTCTTCAAAATCCGTTCACGATCGGCATGGTGTCGCAACACGTTCCGAACGAACAGATTGAGCGTTATATTGAGACCGTGGCGGGCCTGATCACTACGCTTGATCCGACGGTTGTGTACTTGGAGACGAACGATGTCCCGGCTGTGTTTCGTAATGTGTATGCGGAACGTCCGCCCGAGTGGCAACAAGGTTTCGTCGACTACTATACGACTCGTGCGTATGGCCGGGCGAACGGATTGGTTGGAATCGAAGGAACGATTCGACTTCTGGAAGAACGGCAACAACGTGAATTGAAGGTGTTGAGTCATTTGCCGCTACGAACGATTCGGATCGTCAATGACGAACGGAGAGCGCTCGAAGCGTTCGACAAATTATGGAATAAGGAAGGAGCCGGTCATGCAGACGCTTAAACAATATTCCGACCGCTTTTGGTACATGACCCCTGTCGCCGAGACCGATCGTCCGATTTTAGGAGCTGTTGTCGGTGACACGCATACACTCATGATTGATGCAGGGAACTCCGAGGCGCATACGAACTTATTTTTAGACGCCTTGACCGTACAAGGAATCAAGCGCCCAACGCTCGTGGCGTTGACGCATTGGCACTGGGACCATGTTTTTGGATTGTCGGCATTGACCGATACTGTCTCGATTGCAAGCACGGCGACAAAAGCCGGAATCGAGCGACTGCTTCCCTACACGTGGGACGATGAGGCGTTGGCCGAACGGGTCGAGGACGGACGTGAAATCGCGTTTTGCGCGGAGGCGATCCAACTCGAATACGGTGAAGACAGGTCGATGCGTGTCGTCTTACCGACCGTGACGTTCGATGATACAATCACGCTCGACCTTGGCGGGGTCCACGTCCTCTTAAAGCATGTCGGTGGAGATCATGCTGCCGATGCGGTCGTGGCTTACGTACCAGAGGAAAAGGTACTGTTTTTAGGGGATGCCCTCTATGCGAACTTGTACGCGCCGTCTTGGCGGATGACGCCGGCCCAGACGCTTCGCCTTTTAGAGGTGCTCGACCAGTTCGAGGCCGAGGCGTACGTCTGGTCGCACGGTCAAGTCGTGACCCGTCTCGAGTACGAGAAAGACCGAGACATATTACGGAGTTTGGCCCAAATCACTATTGATTTCCCAGGAAATAAGGAAAAGATAACCGCACAGTACGAACGTTTGACGGGGCGCTCGGTCGACGAGGAAGAACAAGAGCTGATTTCGTTCTTCGTGAACGGCTCGAGTGGGGAAGCGTGATGGAAATCAAACGGATTCACGACGAAGACGAAACGTTTCAACAGTTTTTGACGAGTCGGTTGCGAACGTTCAATGACGCTCACTCGATGCACCATCGCGAGATCCGCAATGCTGACGTCCCGGTCGTTCAGCTGAAAGTGGAACACGACGGGGAAATGATCGCAGGGTTGTTTGGGAGCGTCTATTGGGGCTGGTTCGACTTGGACCGGTTATGGGTCGCGTCAGAACATGCGGGAACAGGCCTGGGAAGCCGTCTGCTCGAGGAAGGGGAGCGGTTGGCCCGCGAACTCGGGGCGACGCGCGTCAAGTTGACGACGTTCTCGTTTCAGGCGAAGACGTTTTATGAGCGCTTCGGTTATGAGGTAGCGGGCGTCCTATACGACTATCCGCCTGGCTCTGATTACTATATGATGACGAAACGATTGATTGATGCATAAAAAAAGCGGCTCACGCGAGCCGCTTTTTTTAGTACACTTTATCCCCGTTGAAGATTGAGTTTTTCACCATGACGTAATCGACGGTGCGCAATGCATCGAGATTGTCCCCACCCGAGTAAGAGATGGCCGATTGGAGGTCTTGCTCCATCTCGGTCAACGTGTCTTGGAGCGCCCCTTTATGCTCGACGAACACTTTCTTGCCTTCGACGTTTTTCCGTTCCCCTTTTTGGAATTCAGAAGCCGACCCGAAGTATTCTTTGAGCAACTTCCCGTCCTGTTCGAACGTCTCGCCCGGTGACTCGTCGTGGCCGGCGAACAACGAACCAATCATGACCATCGATGCCCCAAAGCGAATCGATTTGGCGATGTCCCCATGTGTCCGGATGCCCCCATCCGCGATAATCGGTTTCGTCGCCGCCTTGGCACACCAACGGAGCGCGGCGAGTTGCCAACCGCCCGTGCCGAAGCCTGTCTTGATTTTCGTGATACAGACTTTGCCCGGTCCGATACCGACCTTCGTCGCATCCGCCCCGGCATGCTCGAGTTCCCGGACTGCTTCCGGGGTCCCGACGTTGCCGGCGATGACGAACGAGCCTGGAAGGTGGTGTTTGATGTGTTGAATCATGCGGATGACCGCGTTCGAATGACCGTGCGCGATATCGATCGTGATGAACTCCGGCGTATGCCCGGATTCGGCCAGCATCTCGACGAACCGATACTCATCTTCTTTCACACCGACACTGATCGATGCATACAACCCGCGTCCATGCATGTCTTCGATGAACTTGAGCCGCGTCTCTGGATGGAAGCGATGCATGATGTAGAAGTAACCGTTCTCGGCCAGCGATAAGGCGACTTTCTCATCGATGATCGTCTGCATATTGGCAGGCACGACCGGAAGTCGGAACGTAAAGCCCCCAAGCGTCACGCTCGCATCACATTCAGACCTGCTGTCGACGATACATTTTGCGGGAATCAATTGAATATCTTCATAATCAAATACTTTATCCATGTTGTCACACCCCTATTTACGAACAATTAGATTCGTTGAATGATAAATACTTCGCCCATTCGGTAATGTAACGTAAATTAGAGCATATGTCAAAGGGATATAGCGATAAAAGATAAAAATTCTTGATGATCGCTGGTTAATCATCTTTAATGTTCGTGTTTAGGTACTGTCTTCTGTGTTTCACGTGAAATAAGACCGCTCAGGAGCGGTCTTTAAAAACGACATATTGATTTCGTCCATTGGCCTTGGCTTCATATAGTGCCAAATCCGCGTGTTTGAGCAATTGTTTCGTCGACATTCCTGGTCGGTAAGGGGCGACCCCGACGCTCGAGGTTGTAACGAACGTATGTCCTTCGATTAACCACGGAAGTTGGAGCGCGGTGACAAGCTTTTCGGCCACTCGTCTCGGGGCATCGGATTCCGTGTAGCGGATGAGCACCGAAAACTCATCACCGCCAAACCTTGCAATCACGTCTTGGTTTCGCAAGACATCGGTCAGGCGAGCAGAGAATTGGCGTAGCAGTTCGTCGCCGATGTCATGTCCGAGTGTGTCGTTAATCTGTTTGAAACAGTCGATATCGAGCGAGAGGACGGCGAGAGACTCGTCCTCTTCATCCAATCGCACCAATGTCTCTTCCAAGTAGGCGAGGAAGTAGCGCCGATTCGGCAAGTCGGTCAACGTGTCATGGTAAGCCAGGTGCTTGAGCTGTTTCTCTAACACTTTGCGTTTCATGATCTCCCGCGTGACCGTCAAATAATGGAGCAGCTGGCCGACGTCGTCGTAAATCGCTTGAATCTTCGTCTCGAGCCAAATCCAACGTCCATCCTGGTGCAGGTGACGAAATTCGAGGGTGAGCGGTTCGCTCGACGCTGTCATCGTGTCGAGTTGTCGTCTCGCGGACTCGACGTCATTCGGATGGATGAAGTCGAGCGTATTTTTACCCTCGTAAAGCTCGGGCGCATATCCAAGCACGGTCTTGTGGGACGGCGAAGCGTAGCGCACTTGACCGTCACGCTCGAGGATACAGACGAGGTCGCTCATGTTCTCCGTAATGAGGCGATATTGCGTCTCACTTTGGTGCAGGGCGCGCTCCATCTCACGCTTCTCGGTGACGTCGCGCAACAAAGTCATGACGGCAGTCGTACCTTCGTAATCGATGAGCAGGCTGCCGATGTCCATATGTAGTCTTCGTCCTCTCGGCGTGAGGAGCACGATTTCCGTGTCTTGAACGGGATCACCTTGCCGTAAGGCTTGGAGGCGCGCCTTTGTCGTCTCATGAAATTCCGAGGCGACAAATTTAAAGATTGATTCGCGCTCGATATTCGTCTCTCCGATCGTTTCTAGCGCTAGGGCGTTGGCGTATAGAATGACGCCGTCTTTATGAACGATAATCCCTTCCGGAATCGTCTCGATCAGTTGGCGATAGCGACGCTCGCTCTCTTGGGTCGCACGCTCGGCATTTTTCTCCGGAGTATGGTCAATAATGATGGCGAACAGACCCGTGATTCGGCCTCCGACTTCAATCGGAATATTCAAGATGGCCAAGTCGAGGAAATCCCCGGTCTTTTGAAGCGCCGTGATCCCGTATTTGTGCGGGGTGCCGGACAAGGCAAAGCGGAGACCGTCGTCGACGAGCATTCGTTCTGACTCTGGCAACCATGCTAAAAATGACTCGCCTAACAAATCATCTTCTCCGTAACCCGTGATTTGCGTGGCAGCGGGGTTGATCGATTGGACGCGAAACGCGTCATCGAGGACGAAGATGCCATGCGGCGAGTAGCGCCGGAGCGACTCGTGCTGGTCTTTCAGAATCGATAGTTCGAGTTCACGACGCTTCCGCTCCGTCACTTCCCGGACGACCGAGATGACGTGTGTGCAGACGCCTGCCTCGTCGAAGACCGGGGTCACCTCGGATTCGTAGTAATGAACCGGTAGTTGAATCTCATGTGAGACGGGTTGGACCGAGTAAGAAGGTTCGGCCAGGCGGTAGTCTTCGAAGACGATACTCTTTCGCTCCCGAACAGCCTCCTCGTAATGTCGTGTGACGAGAGCGGCTGTCTCGGGCGGGACCATGTCCTCGACACGTTTCCCGATATCGGCATCTGTCCAGCCGATCGCCTGCTTCCCCGGCTCGTTTACAAATATATAGCGATAAGTTGAACCGTCCACTTCCATGAAGAAGACAAAATCAGAGATTTTGTCGAACGTTCGGAGGAGGACGGAGGAATAGTGTTGGATTGTCTGGTCGGCGTGCATCATGTCCCTCATTTCAATCAAAAACTTTTCGGCGCGTCATTCTCATATTACCGTAAGTGACGATGAAATGTGTGAACATTCTAAAAAAGACAGGACTGTAAAAAGTCCTGTCAGGCAGCTTGTTTCATTTCGGATCGCTCGTGGCGACCGTTCATCAAGTAATAGAGGAACAACGTAAAGGAGACGACGCCGGCAAGCAACAGATAGAGCGTTGAAAAACCGGTCAACGGAATGAGCAAGCCAATAAAATAAGGCCCGAATCCTAGACCCGCGTCCAAGGCGATGAAGAAGGTCGACGTGGCCATGCCCATCCGGTGAGGGGACGCCGCTTTGACGGCGATCGCTTGTGTGCCGGATTGGATATTCCCGAATCCTAATCCGATTAGCGCCCCGGCGAGTAACAGCATGACTGCGTTGTTTGCTTGGCTCAAGACGAGCATGCCGATCGCAAAGAAGGCGATGGCCGGGTACATGACGATGTTGGCCCCTCGCGCGTCCATCAGGCGCCCGGTGATCGGCCGCGAAATCAGGACCGCAATAGAATAGACAAGGAAGAAAATACTCGCCGCTTCCACGAGATCGAGTTCACTCGCATAGAAATTGATATAAGACAACACGCTCGAGTAACTGAGGGCCGCGACGCCAATGATGAGTGCAATTGGCAACGCCTTTGGTTCGACGAAGGCACTCAGTGACAAGCCCCGAACAACTTCTGGATTGTCGGCCTCAGGGACGTTCACGAACAAGGCACTTCCTAGACTGATGAGTCCGACGACGAGACAAGTTAGGAAGATGACCGAGAAGCTCGTGTACTGACTCATCATCAGGCCGACGAACGGGCCGATGGCGGTGGCGAGTGTCGAGCTCATGCTGTAATAGCCGATGCCTTCGCCTTTTCGAGAGCCGGGGATGACCTGGGCGACGATCGTTCCGGTCGCCGTACTCGACAGTCCCATTCCGAGACCGTGAACGAAGCGGGTGAACAGCAAAAAGCCAACGCCGAGGTCGATAAAATAGAGCAAAATCGTCGCCGTGAAGAAGGTGAGACCGATGAGAAGCGTCTTGCGCCGTCCGATCGAATCGATCAAGCGTCCGATGAAGAGTCTCCCGACGAGCGTCCCGATAATAAAAATGCCGGTGACAAGCCCGGCCTCGCTCGTCGAAGCCCCATATGTGGAAACGGCATGAACGCCGATGGTTACCATTAGCAAGAAGAAGATGAGCGTCAAGAAGAAGTTGACGAGGGAGATGATGAGAAAATCTTTCGTCCATAGTTTTTGTGCGGTCAGTTGCATCGTCGGCCCGCCTCCTTATCCATTTGATTCTAAATAGTTAACAAACATAACTAAAGGAGTATAACAAAAGGATGGAGGTTTGTCCGAACAGACGCTTGTCACTAGAAAAACCGATGCGTGTTCACGCATCGGTCGGTCGTCAGGCTAGATGACGGCGATACCAGAGGACAAGCGGGACGAGCACGAGGGAGATGACGCCGCCGAGCAGTGACAAGGTCAGATAACTCGACTGGGCGGCGATGACGCCCGAGAGCATCCCTCCTGATGCGCCGGCTAAGGCAATCCAAACATCAACTGAGCCTTGTGTCTTCGCGCGCGTCTCCGTCGACGTCGCATCGACGAGGATGGCGGTCCCGCTGATGAGACCAAAGTTCCACCCGACACCGAGCAGGACGAGCCCGACAATCAACAAGAAGAGAGAGTCGGCTGGGGCAAAAGCGGCGACGACCCCGGCGAAGAACAAGGTCACCCCCGAGGCAATCGCCATGATTTCACGGCCGATCCGGTCGACGAGAACGCCTGTCACGAGGGACGGCAAGTACATCGCCCCGATATGGAACCCGATGACGAGCCCGACGGCACCGAGCTCGTGTCCGTGGTGGCGCATATGAACGGGCGTCATCGTCATGATGGCGACCATCACAATCTGGCTGAGGATCATGACGAACGCACCGACATAGACACCCCGGCGGTCATGCGTCGATTCAACCGGATGGACTGATGTGTCGATGGTTTCTTGCCGTTTCGCCTCGATGGCACGGGCGACGAGAAGCGGGTCAGGGTTCAAGAATACGAGCAAAATGAGGCCGGCGAAGAGATAGGCTACCCCCGCAAGCAAAAATGGTCCTGATAGTGTCGGCAATCCGAGCCCGTCGGCGACACGTCCCATCGGCTCGACCAAGTTCGGTCCGGCGACAGCCCCGAACGTCGTCGAGACCATCGCGATACTGACCGCGGTCGCTCGCTCCGTCGCATTCGCCAAATCTGTCCCGGCGTAACGGGCTTGGAGGTTTGTCGCTGTCCCCGCCCCGTAGATAAGGAGTGAGATGAACAAGAGCGGTACGCTCTCGAGCGTCGCGGCAATGATGACCCCGACCGCTCCGAGAGCACCGGTCAAGAACCCGGTCGCCAGTCCGAAGCGGCGTCCGACCCGCTGTGACATCAACCCGATCAAAAAGGCGGCGGCGGCGGAACCGAGCGTGAACAGTGCCGTCGGAACGCCCGCGTATGCGTCGGTCCCGAGTAAATCACGGGCCAGCAAGGCGCCGACCGTGATCCCGGCGGCGAGGCCGGCCCCTCCAAATATTTGTGAGAGCACGACAGTGACTAACGTTCGTTTGTATAATTGTCGTTGCAGTTCAAGGTTTTCCACATATGTAGCAAACTCTTTTCGCATCCAGTCTTTCCTCCTTTACGCTATATACCCCACCTAGTATATCGCTAGAGCGGAGGGGAAGGGAAGCACGTCAAAAGGATTCGACCCACCGTTTTGGGTCGAATCCTTGAACTGTTCACATTAGGCGCGGTCCCAGAACCGTCCTTGCGCGATGCCGTCGATAAACGTATCGAAACCATCGAGACTATGTTGTTTGAACGTGTAGACACCTGGTTGATCTGTCTTCACCCGGCAGCGGTCGAGCACTTCATCGTGGTGCAAATGTAGCGCGAGTGGCTTGAAGTGCTTATACGTGTTCTCGATGAATTCGAGCACGTCGTCCTCGACCGAGGTCGCGGTGCTGACGAGGAAAGCGGCATCGAACAGGCTCGAATCGACCGTATCATACGTCTCTTTCACTT
This sequence comes from Exiguobacterium sp. s5, assembly GCF_018618075.1. Lineage (NCBI taxonomy): Bacteria > Bacillati > Bacillota > Bacilli > Caryophanales > Exiguobacterium > Exiguobacterium sp. s5. The sequence goes on from NZ_JACSLK010000004.1 coordinate 110,532, forward strand.
TAAGGTCGCCGAGCGTATACGACTTCTTCCCGACGAGGCTGTAATTGACCTTGTTGTCAGCGAACACCTGGACCCACGCCTTCACTTGCGCGGCATCGACGTCTCCGGCGAGCAGGACGGCGACGCTCTTCGTGTCCGGTTTCGCGATTGTATTGGCCATGCTGAGCGCCGGTGAGGTCTTGTCCGAGACGACTTCATTGTTCTCGTCCGGAAGCTCGACGCCTAAGTTGTCAGCGACGACAGAGGCGAGGTGACGGTCGATGCGATTCAACAAATCGACGGCGTTCTCTTTGACCATGTCCGACTCACATTTGCCGAGCTCGAAGCTGTAAGCGTCTTGAATGTGCTGCTTTTCGACGTCGGTCATGCTGTTATAGAAGAGCTTCGCTTGCGAATAGAAGTCGAGGAAGCTGTCGCTTCGACCACGAATCTTGTGCCCGTCGATTTTCTCTTGATAGTGCTCGAACCCACCTTGCTCGGCTGGAACAGGCTCGGGTTGATTGTTGTTGAGCGCATTTTTGTGGTAGCTTGTCTGTCCTTTATGAACGGCCATCTGATGCATCCCGTCGCGCTGGTTGTTATGGAACGGGCAGACCGGTTTGTTGATCGGGAGTTGATGGAAGTTCGGTCCTCCAAGACGTGATAACTGGGTATCGGTGTACGAGAACAGGCGTCCTTGCAGGAGCGGATCGTTTGAGAAGTCGATCCCAGGCACGAGATGGCCAGGGTGGAACGCGACTTGCTCGGTCTCGGCGAAGAAGTTATCGACGTTGCGGTTGAGCATCATCTTGCCGACAAGTTTGACGGGCACGTCTTCTTCCGGCCAAAGTTTCGTCGGATCAAGAATATCGAAGTCGAACTTGAACTCATCTTCTTCCGCGATGATTTGAAGCCCGAGTTCCCATTCCGGGTAATCGCCTTTATCGATTGCTTCATACAAGTCGACACGGTGGAAGTCGGCGTTCTTCCCGAGCGCCTTCTGTGCTTCGTCCCACACTTGCGAATGGACGCCAAGTTTTGGTTTCCAATGGAATTTGACGAAATGTGCCTTGCCTTCCTTGTTGACGAGTCGGAACGTGTGCACGCCGAACCCTTCCATCATGCGTAGGCTGCGCGGGATGCCGCGGTCGCTCATCGCCCACATCACGTGGTGAGCCGCCTCATGGTTTTGACCGACGAAGTCCCAGAACGTGTCGTGGGCACTTCCGCCTTGCGGCACTTCCGTGTGCGGTTCCGGTTTCACGGCATGGACGAGGTCCGGGAATTTGATGGCGTCTTGGATGAAGAAGACGGGCATGTTGTTCCCGACAAGGTCATAGTTCCCTTCATCCGTGTAGAACTTCGTCGCGAAGCCTCGGACGTCGCGGACGGTGTCCCCAGAACCGCGCGAGCCTTGCACCGTCGAGAAGCGGACGAACACAGGCGTCACTTTCGACGGGTCGTTCAAGAAGTCGGCTTTCGTATAGTCAGCGAGCGACTCGTACACTTGGAACTCCCCGTGGGCCCCGACGCCACGCGCATGCACGATGCGTTCAGGAATCCGTTCGTGGTCGAAGTGCGTCATCTTCTCACGGAAATGGAAGTCCTCGATGAGCGTCGGTCCGCGTCGCCCGGCTTTGAGCGAAAACTCATCCTCCGCCATCTTTAGACCTTGGTTCGTCGTGAGCCCGGCTTGCTGCTCGTTATCGATCATATGTTGTTTTAATTGCTCTTCTTTCTTGTTCCCCATGTTATTGCCTCCCCTTTAAGTATGCACACGCGCTGTAAGCCACGTTTTGGCCTACTTAACGAGTTTTCCCTAACCGACCGAGAAAAAACCCCCATTTTTAAAATGGAGGTTAGCGTAACATGGATAGGGTTTTCGTCTTGCCGTCCGACAGTTTGTAGCGCACGACGTAGTGGCGCGCCGTCGTCTGGACCGTGGCGGATGTGATTTTCGTCGTCTTTTCACCGATATGAATCAGCGTCAAATACTTGACTTGCTTGCCGCGCTTTGTCGTCACGACTTGATTGCGGCGTTGCCAGTCATAATCTCGGTATGACACGTAACTCGCACCGACGGCGACTTTCGGGGTCGTGCCGACCTCGAGTTGCAACAAGTGGATGGAGCGGTTCTGGTTGTCTTTAAACATGGCATGACGGCTTCCGCTCGAGACCCGGTTCAAACCGGTCCCAAGATGGAACCGCTGGACGAACGAGGTCGTGGTCGGACTCGTGATGTCATCGTACACGAGCACCGTCCCGTCGCGGTCGTAGGCGAGGCGACGGGTGTGCGTCATCCCCTGGCCGAGCAGTCCGCTCGTCCCGGCTGCCGTCCACTGTGTCGATGAAGCGCCGACCGAAGTGATTTGACTGCGTCGCAAGTTGCTCGGCGTCAATTTGAAGTTCTGTCCGGCAACATGAACGGTATTATGGGCCGCTGCCTGCATGACGACCTTTCGTTCGGGTCGATTCGTATAGGCGTAACGACCGCTCTCGACGATAAAGTCGCGTCCGTAACCATAAAGGTCGATCGATAAATCGTCGGCATGTTTATGGATGTTGCTGTGGTAGCCGGCCGTCATCATCACTTGGACCGCGTCGTGGAACGGACCAGAAGCCCCGCCCCAATGCTGACGGAAGAAGGCGTACTGGTTCGACAACTTGCCGACCCGTGTCGACGGTTGCGCCCCAGATTTCCCTTGTGTCATCGCATAATACAAGTGTGGATAACGCTCGACATAGGGAATCGCGTCCGGACGGTGAACGATGGACGGGGTGTCGCCGAACATCGGGAGTGTCCCGTTCGGCTTCAACATATACGTCAACGCACCAGGCATGTCTTTGACGTCTCCCATCCGGCTCGACAAGGCGAACCGGTTAGCGGCGGCCCAGTCGTTGAAACGGGCGAGCGTGTCATATAAATAAATCTGATAGAACGGTGAGTGCTCAAGGTGGACCCCGTCCGTGCTCAAGCTATGGTTCAACTGCTGTGTGAGCCGGTTCGTCGCCAGCGAACGCCATGACGACGAACGATAGAAACTTCGGTGCGTCTCCGCGACAGCGGTCAACGCCATGTCTTGGAACATGCCATGGTTATTGTTCGGCTTATAAAAGCTCGGTGTCGCGAGGAGCGTCGCGTGCTCATAGAGCGTCTTGGCGAACAGTTGCGAGAACGCTGGGTCGGTGTTGATGGCGGACGAGCGGAACTCGTTCCAGAAGTTGAGCAGATGGAACGTCCGGATCGCCGTGCCGTGGTCGTGATACGGCCACGGATAGCGTTTGTAGTTCCCAGCCGGATATTGCTTGGTCCAACTCGTCACGATCCGCTTTCCGTAACGGAGATACTCAGTGTTTCCGGTCGCGGCATACGCTTGCGTCAACTGGTTCAACGTCGTGAAGTAATGGATTTGGAACTTGAACGACTTCGAGTCGACCTCCGGGACGCTGACGTCGAAGCGGTATGTATCGATGTTCGGGACGCGCAGCTGATAGGGCGGGGAGGGGATATACCAGTTCCCTTTCATCGCTGCGTCAGCCCGGATGACGGCGGTCTTGGCTGTCAACTCATCATAGTAGTACGGCGTCTGGCCGCGGGTAAGCGAGCGCATATATTCGTGGGTCAGACGTGCATACGTCGAACCAGAAAACGTCGTCAAGGACAGGTTTGTCGCCACTAGTTTGACGGCCTTCTTTTTCACGTAATAGATGGTTCTTCCGTCCTGGACTTTATAGTAATAACCGGACGTGCTGAGCGCCTTGAACCGCTTTGCTGTTCGCAACGTCGCTTTCGGCTTGAGTGTCTTGCCGACAAATTGATAAAGCGTTGTGCCGGAAGGGACGCTCACCTCATAAGGGGATGTCGTCGCGGCCACGGCGGACTGTGGCGTCATAGTAGAACCCATCACGAACAACAGCACCCACAAAATCATCAATCGTTTCATAACGTCTTCCTTTCTTTGGCCGTTCAACCAGTTACGTGTATACAATTAGTATACAATTATATATTTAGCCAAAGAAAGGAAAATTCGATGTATTTTTCTGGAGGATTCAGGTTATAAAGCGGCCCAAACATTCTGCTTTAATACAATTTGTTGGACAGTTTCCGGATTCAAGTCGTATTTCGTGGAAATGGTGCGGGTCACCTTCGCTTTCAAGTCAGGATCGTCCGACTGTTCCGCTTCATAGACACGATTCCATGCTTGCCAGACACGTGCTTCCTTGTCCGAAAGTTGCGTGCCCCATTCTTTTTCTTTCAACTGCCACCCGAACGTCATGTCTTCATAAGAACCGGCTTTTACCGTATCAGCAAGGCTCCAATCTCCACCAGGCGCAAATACGGCCTCGCCGAGCGGGGATTCTGTACCGATATAGGCTTCGTGGTCATAAAAACGGATGAGGGCGGCTTGGAACGTGTCTTGTACGGCCACCTCGTCGATCACATCCTGGCTGATCGATTGGAGTGTCTCGACGTCGGGTTGGCCGTGGACGATAACGTCATATGCATAGCGGACGGCCTCGTCTTCCTTCACGGCCTGCCTCGCCTCGATCGTATAGCGTCCCTCCTCATGTGTCGCTTCTGTTCGGGTGATCGCGCCATCGCGTTCATCCTCGATAGACTCATGCGGCCAGACATAGGCGGTCAAGATCATGGCGGGGATAAAGAGAAGACTGCGCCTTAGACGATACACCCATTTCGGTTTACGTTTCGTTGTCATTTAAATCACTCCAATTCTTATGTATCAAAAAATCCCCTGATGTCAGGGGATTAACGTGTGCGGTCGAGCCGTACGATTCGAGAATCGGGACTGTCGATCCCACGAACGAGCTCACTCAAAATTTTAGAACCTAACATGCTGTACACCGTTCCATTGCCCCCGTATCCGAGTAAATAAAAGAGATTGGGGCGGTCCGGGTGTTCCCCGATAAAGGGCAGTTGGTCGATTGACTCACCGAACAAGGCTACCCAGGCGTATTCAACTGTCAAATCATACATCGGGAACAAAGCCTCGACTTCTTGGCGCAACCGCTCGGCCCGTTTTTGAATGAGCGCCTCGCTATGCGGCGTCTCTGGTTTCTCTTCATCGAGCCCGCCGGCGATGATGCGGCCGTCGACGGTCGTCCGTAAATAAAGGTACGGCCGTTTCGTTTCCCAAATGAGCGCCTGGCCATCCCATTCTTTAAAATCAGGGACGGGATTCGTCGCAATCGCATAAGAACGGTTGAGTTCGATTCGATGCGTGTCGAGGAGCGGGGCCGGGCGATAGCCGGTCGCGAAGATGACGTGGCCCGCCTTGAACGTTCCTGCTGGAGTCAGCACGAGCCAGTCGTCTCCGTCGGCGACGACTTCCGTGACGTCCGTCTCTTCAAAGATGGGGACGTCCTGTGTCGACAAGTAACGGACGACTTGGCGGCTGAGTGTGAGCGGATTGACCTCGGCGTCCCCGTTCGTGATCAAGGCGGCCGGTTTGTCGAACGGATAGCGTGCGCGTAACGCCTCCCGGTCGAGCCATTCGGCTTGAAGCCCATGTTTCGTCAGCATCTCATACTCCCGTTTCAATTTGGAGACATCTGCCTCACTGCTGGCAAAGCAAAGGCTGTCGCGCCGGATGTAGACGTCTTTGGCATCGACCGTCTCGGCGACCTCGTCGAGCGCATCGACCGCCTCGGCACACAATTTATAGAAGCGGACGGCATCCTCTTCGCCGATTTGCTCGGCGAGTTCATGCAACATGATGTCGTTCGAGTATTGAATGAGCCCGGTATTCGCGGCCGTGCTCCCGGCACCGACTTTCCCTTGGTCGATAACGGCGAAATCGACACCATCCTTGTGAAGCGTATAGGCCGTCAGCGTTCCGGACATGCCGGCGCCGATGACGAGTACGTCGTAGCGTTCTTTTTTGATTGGTTTCTGTAAGACAATCTGTTCCGATTCCGTGATCGGCCAATATAAGTTCCCGTTGTGCATTTCCATGACGTCATCCTCCGATAATCAGCATCTCCTTCTTAATCCCCGAATTTCACGATTGAAAACGCCAAAAACCGCAGACGACGTGTCTGCGGTTTTTTAAATCGGATGTGTGTTCGTTACTTCTTGATGACGACCGTGTTAGCGGATGCGCCTTTCGTGTAGCTGATTCGTTTCACATTCTCTGCGCCACGGATTTCAGCCAAGTTCGTTCCATCTACCACGACTTCTTTGACAGTTGCGCCGTCGAAGTCGATGATGGCACCGGCTTCTTTCGGTTTCACTTGAACGACGACGTTTTTAAGCGGCTCACCTGTCAATTCAGTGTAAGCGCCACGTACGAAGATACCGTTCTTGAAGTTCGTGCCCTTGCCGATCGTCACGCCGATGAAGTCGTCTTGAAGGACGAGGCGAGCAGCACGGTTATTTTCGACCGTGTAACGTGTCAATTCCACTTCCGGCTCCGGAGTGAGATCGATTTGAGCGAGCACCGGATCGTGGTCACTTGCGCGACCAGACATTTCCGTGAAGTCTGCGTTGACGTGGATCATATCGATCTCGGTCGTCGCCGCTAAGTGGTTCGACACGAGGATATGGTCGAGCACTTGCGAGTTCCCTTGATAGACGTACGAGTAACGGTCGACGGCAGGTACTTTTTCGACCATGTTCGTCATCAAGTCGCCTTTGAAGATTTGCATCGCGTCTGAGAACTCGAAGTCGTTAAAGTCACCGAGGGCGACGACGTTCGCGTCCGGATTGTCCGTCTTCACATCGGCCACGAAATCATGGACGATTTGTGCGATTTGTTTCCGTTGGACTTCGCTGCCAAGAACGACCGGCTGTTTCGAGCCGAAGAAGCCAGTGTCGCCACCTTTCGAGTTCCAGTGGTTGGCGATGACGACGACGTTCTCGCCTTGGAAGTCGAATTGCGCCGCGAGCGGTTTACGTGAGCTGTTGAACGCCGGGTTGAGCGGGTCGATGCGGCCCGGGTTGTGCGTCAACTTGCCGTTCTCATAACCGACAGCTGTCGTCGCGTCACCGGCAGGGATGCCTTCTGTGAGCGAGACACGTTCCGGGTCATACAAGAAGCCGACACGGATGTTGGCGTTCGGTGCACCGCCATCTTTGTTGTTTTCTGGGTCGATGTTGACGTACTTGTACGATTTGCCGCCGATCGAGACGATATTGTCAATCAAGCGTTGATAGCTTTGGTCGGCCGCAGAATCGCCTGTGCCCTCACCGTTGTTGTCTTGAACCTCGGTCACGCCGATGATGTCCGGGCTGTTCAATTCCTCGACGAACGCTTTCGCGAGTTTAAGTGCCTTCTCATCCGATGTTTCCTTCACGTTGTTCGAGAAGTTCTCGAGGTTGTAAGAGGCGATCGTCAATTTGTCCTCTTCGGCTTCGATGAACGTCGTCTCGCGCTTGGCATCGCCTTTGACGAAGGCGGCTTTCATTTCGTCGAGTGAGGCTTGAATCTTGTAGTTTCCGAACGAGTATCCGACGATTCCGACGATCGGGCCGTTGAATCGGTCACCGGTCGCGACATCGAATTCACGCGCTTCCGCGTTTGGTTCGAGACGGAATTGGATCCGTTCCGGGTTGGCGTCATCTTTTTTAAGAAGCACACCACCGTTGAACGTCTCCGTCGGTGTTCCTTCGAGCACGGTCACGAGGTCGCCGTATTGTTGTGGGGAGACAGATTTAAGGTTGCCCGTCTCGACGCGCATCCCTTCAAGGCTCTCCCAGAAGTCGATGGCGTCTTTGTCCGGGTTGAAGACGGCGAGGGCGTCGCTGTCGATGAACTCGGTCGGCAAGTTCGACTCGTCGATTTTCACTGGCGTCGGGAGGGCGACACCGCTCTTGATGACGTCAACACCACCGTTACGTGTATCGATTTGCGTCATCTTCATGTCCGTCTGTTGACGGTCGCTATATCCTTCGATGGCGTACTCGCTGACGAGACCTTTCACGCTGACGAGGTCTCCGACTTGAATGCCGGCGATCGAACGGCCGCCATACAAGATGATTCCTTCTGACGTGCGTGCGTCTTGGTCCGCTTCCATGTCAGGTGTTTGAATGTAGTAATACGTCGTTCCGTTCGAGACGAACGAGTACGTGACGATTCCTTCGACACCTTCGACCGTCTGTCCGTTCATCGGCGACGTATGGCTCGCGCCTTGAATGTCGTGGATGCGGATCTTGTCCGTGATTTTATAGTCGAACGTCGTCACGGCGCTGAACGCATCACCTGATTTGACGGCCACTTTGAGCGTCTTCGTTTCTTCAATGCGGACTGGTGATGTATAAAGCGTACCGTTCACTTTCGGGTCCGACCCGTCGAGCGTGTAATAGATGTCAGCGCCCGCTGTCGTCGTCGAGAGTGTCACGTCTTGTGGTCCGACGAACGTGCCCGCACCTGGCTTCGCAGTTGCCGGACGGAGTACCGACGCGTCGATGACCGTGTCAGATGCGTCACGCGGGATGATTTGATACGTGTTATCGAACTGTTGCACGATTCCTGTGATTGACGAGTAGTTGACGTCCGTCTGTAAATCGAGAATGCCGCGCTCATCGCGCACGACGAATTCTTTCGTTCCGTCCGTGGCCGTCAAGTTTTGACCACTGCCCGAGAGCGTGACGTTATTGACGGTGACGAGTTCAGACTCGACGTCCTCATTGATCTGTTCGCCAGTGAGAACTTGCGCAGCCGGGACGCTCGCCGCTTGTTTTGAAACGACGACGGCGCTGTTCAATTGAAGCAGTTCACGATACGAACCGATCGCACCCGTGACGACGACTTCATCCCCGACGTTGACGGCGAGTGACGTCGGACGGACCGAGAGGCCGCCTGTCGCATCTTGAATCGAAATCGTGTTGGCCAGTTTCGCCGTGACGACGCCTTTAATCGTGACCGTTTCACCTTCGGCTTTCGTACGGGCGTCACTGATCGAGATCGGAGTGACCGGCGCCGGTGGTTCTACTGTACCGCCATCGCCGTAGTCGACGCCTTGGAACGTGTGGGCTCCGAGGTTCGTGAACGTATCGATTGGTTGTGTGTTCCATTCAGTGGCCGGGTCGAACGCATCGGCGCCGTTCGCATCCCCTGTCGTGACCGTATCTTTTCGAACCAACGACTGGTCAGCCGTGGCGACGCTAGTTCCCCATTTCGTACCCGGATCGAATCCGACTTGACCGAAGACGTCGAGCACCGTGTCGCCTTTTTTCAAGACGAGCGTGTCATCGCCGTTAAAGTTCGTCACACCGCTTGTCGTGTTCGACTTCGCTTTCAAGGCATCGCTCGCGTTGGCGTTGACGATGACATACGTGCCACCTGGCTCGAGCGTACCTGTCAAGTTGAGGGTCGTTCCTGGAGCCGTCCCGCCGTTTGAATACAGTTCAAGTTTATAGGCCGAGAGGTCGATGGCCGCATTCGTTCCATTGAACAGTTCGATCGCTTTATTGTTGCTAGAGCCTTCAACATATTCCGAAATGAATAAATCTGTAGCGTTCAACGTCTCTGCGTGTACGTTTGCCGCAATCGGCGTCATGCTGCTGACGATGAGTCCAGCCGATAAAGCGAGGCCGGTCATTTGTTTGAATGAACGTGCTTGTGGTTTCCCCATGTGTTAGTCTCCCTTTGATTATGTAGATGGCCGATACGATGTCCCAGTTCGTGTGGTCACTTGCTTGAGCGGATGCCCCCTTTAGGCCAAAACAAAATGATAGCGCTTACATTACTCGACTTGATGTAAGGAAGATGCGTTCGTATTCCCTCCATCGATTGACGGATTCCACTATCATTTACCAACTTTTCAACTACATGTTAAACATAACCAAGCAGACGTCAGAACTCAATCCACTTATTGCGAAGTTCATATTACAGTTTGATTACAGACCAGAAGAAAACAAGGCAGAGGTCAATCGGGTTGACGGGACGTCGTCCAACTCTTACAATTCATTAATACAATTAAGTATATCGGTTAACTGTGGATTAAATAGGGAGGAAACGAATGACGACAATTACTTATCCGGTCATCCCGGGAGCGGGCGCGTTTTTTTATGAAGGAAATGAAATAGGAATCTTATTGTGTCACGGCTTTAACGGAACGCCTCAAAGTGTGCGTGATGTCGGGATCGCTTTGATGGAGAAAGGATTCACCGTCTATGCGCCTCGGCTCAAAGGACATGGGACGGACCCGGAAGAATTCCGGCACTCGACGCGTCGCTGTTGGTACGAGTCGATGGAGGCCGGGATCCGTCTCTTACGCGAGCGATGTCGACACGTCATCGTCGTCGGGCAGTCGATGGGCGGAACGTTGGCGATGAAGGCGGCCTTGTCCGGTCATGCCGATGCGATCGTCACCATCAATGCGGCGTTGTCGGTCCCGGGCTATGCCTGTCACGCCACAGATGACGTCTGTCGCTTCATCGATGAAGACGAACCGGACATCTGTGCACCGGGCGTGTATGAGATCGTCTATGACAAAGTCCCGACGTCAGCCATCCGTGAACTGCTCGCGCTCATCGAGGAGGTGCGCCCGATGGTGGCTGAGGTGGCCGTCCCAACGTGCGTCATCCATTCCGCCATCGACAACGTCGTCCCTCCAGAAGATTCGGTATGGCTCTACGAACAAGTACAAGCACCGAAACAACGGGAAGTGCTCGAACGCTCGTACCATGTGGCCACGATGGATTATGATCGCGAGCGGTTGGCCGACGTCATCGGTTCGTTTTGTGAACAAGTTGCGACCGTCTCTAAAATGTAGTCCTCGGACTGCATTTTTTTATGTCTGATTATTTGCAAACGCTTGCACAAGTGCTATTGTAGGATTAGATTGAGCCTAAAACAGGTATTGCTGTTCAAGTATATAACTAGAAATCATGACATATAGGAGGCAGGCGGCGTATGGAGTCGATGGTCAGTAGACAACAAGAGAAACAGAAAACGGTCACCCGCACGTGGTGGAAAGAAGCGATTGCGTATCAAATTTACCCACGCAGTTTCAAGGATTCAAATGGGGATGGGATTGGTGATCTCCGTGGCATCATCGAGAAGCTCGATTATTTAGAAGACCTTGGTATCGATGTGATTTGGCTATGTCCGATGTACAAGTCCCCGAACGATGACAACGGCTATGATATCTCAGATTATGAAGACATCATGGAAGAGTTTGGGACGATGGAAGACTTTGACGCCTTGCTCAAGGCCGTCCATGCACGCGGCATGAAGTTGCTCTTGGACCTCGTCGTCAACCACACGTCCGATGAGCACCCGTGGTTCGTCGAGTCGAAGCGCTCGAAGGACGACCCGAAACGCGACTGGTACATCTGGCGCGACGGGACGGATGGGGGACCCCCGAACAACTGGGCGAGTATCTTTGGTGGTTCGGCTTGGGAATATGATGAAACGACCGAACAATACTATTTGCACGTCTTCTCGAAAAAACAGCCAGACTTTAACTGGGAAAATGAAGAAGTGCGCGGCGCCGTCTATGACATGATCAATTGGTGGCTCGACAAAGGCATCGATGGATTCCGTGTCGACGCGATCAGCCACATCAAGAAGATGCCGACCGAGACGATGTTGCCATCTCCAGACGGCAAATCGTTCGTCACGGCGTTCTCGATGTATTCGAATATCGACGGCATCCACGATTATCTTCAAGAGATGAAACAAGCGACATTCGCCAATTACGACATCATGACGGTCGGCGAAACGAACGGGATTGAACCGCAAGCGGCCGACTTATGGATGGGGCCGGACAACGGGGCGATGAACATGGCATTCCACTTTGACCACGTCGACATCATGCGCAAGTCACGCCTGGCACCGCTCGATGTCGTCGAATTGAAACGAATCTTTGACAAGTGGCAACAAGGCCTGCTCGAGACGGGATGGAACGCTCTCTATATCGAGAACCACGACATGGTGCGCGCCGTCTCGCTCGTCGGGGATGAGAACCATTACTGGCGCGAAAGCGCGACCGCCCTTGGCATGATGTACTTCTTCATGCACGGGACGCCGTTCATCTATCAAGGTCAGGAAATCGGCATGAAAAACGTACCGCTCCCTTCAATTCATGACTATGACGATGTGGCGACAAAAAATGAATATTTCGAACGGATTGCCAACGGGATGAGCGAAATCGATTCGATGCAGCACGTATGGGGCACGTCGCGCGACAACGTCCGCACCCCGATTCAATGGGACGCGTCACCGAACGCGGGCTTTTCGACGACGAAGCCGTGGATGCCAATCCACGAAGAATATGAGACGCTTAACGTCGACGCCCAATCGAAGGATGCCCACTCGATTCTATCGTTCTACAAGGCGATGATTCGTCTTCGTCGGGCCGAAGAGACGTTCACGTACGGCAGTTACCGTGATTTGCTGCCGGACCATCTGCAAGTGTTCGCCTATGAACGGAAGTTTGAAGAACAGACATTTTATGTCGTCGTCAACTTGACGGCAAACCCTGCCGAGGCGACGCTTCCTAGTCTCGATAAAGCGACGCTCGTCTTGACGAATGAGATGGACCCTGAGACGATTGAGACAGAAACGTTTATGATGCGGCCGTTCGAAGCAAGGTTGTATCGTTTATAATTGAGAAGGCACCTTCACGTCGAAGGTGTCTTTTTTAGGAGGTGGGATCATGCATCACTTCGAGATTAGAAACGAGGAGACGACATTCCGGTTCGTCATCGCGGAAGCGTCACGAACCACGTTGCGGCTCGTTCACGACCAGGAGCCAGAAACGGTTCGGACAAGTGATTACGTCCAGTTCGCGAATGATTTGACTCGCGTCTATCACGAGTTGAACGGTGCAGCCAGGCTTCAAAATGCAGACGGGCGAAACATTTTGACAATCTCATTTGAACGCGGCCGGGTCGAGGCCGAGACGGCGTGGGGGCAAACGAAGCGTCGATTGAGGACCGATCAAAGTTACTTGACGAGAACGGTCAGTCAAATTGGCATCGTGGAATAGATTGTGACAAACGCGGGAAAAGAGCATATGATAGAGGTTGACTATACGGAAAGGGGTGTCGGGTATGGATGGCACGAAACGCGCGGACATTCGCCCAGGGCTCCACGTCCAGATTGTCCTAAAACAAGATCAGCGGAGTGGGAAGTTGACGTCAGGCGTCGTCAAAGACATTTTGACGAACTCGCCGCGTCACCCGCACGGCATTAAAGTACGCTTAAGCGATGGACAGGTCGGTCGGGTGAAAGTGATCGAAGCTGGAGGTGAATGACATGAGTGAAAAGAAATTAAGTTTTCAAGAGGCGATGAAGCAAAAGCTCGCCGAGAAGAAACAAAACGATACGAAAGTGCCGACAGGACTTCGTGGGACGAAGCAGAAACCGTTGACGAACCAGTTGACGAAGAAGCCGAACAACCAGAAGAAACGGACGGGCATCTAAAAAGCAGCCGCTCAGTGAGCGACTGCCTTTTTTGTTTGTCCACGTTTGTTCAGTCATGTGACGTACCGATGAAATAGCCATTGTTGAAGTGGTCGAGCAGTTGTTGATAATACTTCATCTGTTCGATGTTCTTGCTTGCGAGCGCCGCGTCCGCACCGGCAAGCAACTCACCGACGGTCAACCCGACTTCACTATTGTCTATGGCGTAGACGAGTTCGAGGTCGAGCACATCAGCACCGTTTAACAAGACGTTAATTTTTGCCGCCGTCAGTTGCATAATCAATCGTTTCTCTTCGGTCATTCCTTTTTTCGCAGGATCCATGAGCAGGGCTAGTGCTTCACGGTCGTCAATCACGCTATAGGTTTGGCCGTCGATCGTAATGAGCGTTCCATAGGAGAACGTCACTTTGTCGAAGTTGAATGTGTTTTTCCAGAAGCCGATCGTATACACGTCATAGTCGTCCATTGGTGGCGGTGGTGGCGTACATTCTTCCACCGTCAACGTGACGTAGCGGACCCAAGGGGTACCTGATCCCGGATCACCAGGATAAGCCGTCTCGCTAGAGCCGTTCACGACCGTATCCAAGTGAAGGAAGACGTTAAATTGGAATCCGTCCGATTTGAGTGTCGACTCTAACACGCCTAAATAGCCCGCGAGGTCCGCATACGGAATTAGCAAGTGGGTCGGATCGACGTTTGAGTACGCTTTAAAGTCGTATCCTCCTGGGTTTCCTCGTTCCAATGAGCCGCTCAATAGACGGAAATCAATCTTGATATTCTCCGGTACATCTTGCAAGACGACTCCGTCATTCAAATCGATGACAATCTTCAGCCCATCGGTCACGAACTCAAAATCAACGGTACCAATCGGGATGTTTTGTCCCGCATAGATTGTCGTGTCCGATGTCGTCGACACACACCATTGTTGACTACTTTCTTCCGCAACGACTCCTTTCATTGGCAAGAGCGACAGTACGAACATGAGCACGAACAAGAGTGACCACCATTTTTGATGCTTCTTCATCTCGTTCCCTTCTTTCCTCCTGATGACTGAACGTGGTGTTATAGAAGGTGCGCACCTATAGTTATTTATTACCCGGTAAGTTTTGGTTCACTCAAGAATCAGGGAAATAATTCAAAGGGAACGAAAATAGTTTCATAACCTTCATAATAAAACCTATTCATAAAGCGAATGGTTTGAAACAAGTTGAATGTAGACATCAAAAATTAGTAGGGAAATAAAGATTTATTATTTCTTAGGTTTAACTTTGTAAGCGCTTTAAATAAAGCTATCACTCACTTTTTGTTATATAACATATGAAGTTTGTGTGAACTGACCTATAAAAAAATTATTGCTAATTGTCAGAATCTTTGTATAATTCAGAACTAAGACATCATAAAACATTTCAACTTTAGATTCACACAACAGGGAGGAACTTATTCATGGAAGCTGTACAAAACTTGCTGCAAGGAAGCGTCGACTTTTTAAACAACATTTTATGGTCGTACGTGCTCATCGTCGGATTGATCGGGGCCGGGATTTACTTTACGGTCAAAACAAGGTTTATGCAGTTCCGTTACTTAAAAGAGATGTTCCGGGTCGTCACCGAAAAATCAGATGTCACAGACAGTAAGAGCATCAGCTCGGCGAAGTCGTTCTTCATTGGAGCGGCAACACGGATCGGTACAGGGAACTTGGCCGGTGTCACAGTTGCAATCACGCTCGGTGGACCAGGGGCGGTCTTCTGGATGTGGGTTGTCGCTCTCGTCGGTGGAGCGACCGCGATGATCGAGAGTACACTCGCGCAAGTGTATAAAGTAAAAGACGATGTCGCATACCGCGGCGGTCCTGCTTACTACATCGAAAAAGGTTTGAACAACCGTGTCCTCGGTATTGTGTTTGCGGTTTTGATTGCCTTCACATTCGGTCTCATTTTCAACTCAGTCCAATCGAACACAATCGCGGCAGCGTTCGATAACGCCTTCGGTCTTGAAGCCGCTGTTGGTGGAATTGCACTCGTCGTCTTGACTGGACTCGTCATCTTTGGGGGCGTCCAACGTGTCGCCAACTTCTCAGCAATCGTCGTACCAATCATGGCTGTTCTTTACTTGGTGATTGCGCTTTACGTGGTCGTTGTGAACATCGCAGAAATACCAGCTGTGCTCGGTATGATCTTCAAGAGCGCATTCGGTATCGAGCAAGCGTTCGGTGGATCGGTCGGTGCAGCCATCATGATGGGTGTTCGTCGTGGTCTCTTCTCGAACGAAGCAGGTATGGGTTCGGCACCAAACGCCGCAGCGACGGCAGAAGTGTCACACCCAGCCAAACAAGGTTTCATGCAAACACTCGGTGTCTTCTTAGACACATTGATCGTCTGTACAGCAACAGCAGCCATCGTCCTTCTCTCTGACAGCTATGCGGCAGGGAATGGCGAAGGAATCGCACTCCTTCAAAACGCATTGTCTGAACAAATCGGTTCATGGGCTCCGGCCTTCATCGCTGTCAGTGTCTTCTTGTTCGCTTTCAGCTCGATCGTCGGTAGTTACTACTACGGTGAGACGAACATCGAGTTCATCAAGAAGAGTAAAGGTGCCGTCTTCGGCTTCCGCCTTCTCACGATGGGCTTCGTCTTCCTTGGATCGGTCGCAAGCCTCGGGTTCGTTTGGAGCCTTGCCGACTTGTTCATGGCCGGGATGACGTTAATCAACTTGGTAGCCATCACGCTTCTCGGCGGCGTTGCCTTCAAAGTCCTTCGTGACTACGAAGAACAGCGTGCCCAAGGTCTCAACCCGCGCTTCTCGGCCCGCAAACTCGGCATCGAGAACACGGAATGCTGGGATGTCGAAGAAGAAGAAGTCGCACAAGGAGCGGTCCAAGCGGCTGCTGCCGACTCATCTAAAGCTTAATTTCATTCAATCAAGCAATAACAGGGGCCCTGCGCATCGGGGCCCCTGTCTTTTTATGCGTTTTGACGGATCGATTCAATATTTTTCTCGGCAGGTTTCGCGTTCAAATGGACGTACGTCCCGGCGACGAACAAAGCGCCTCCGACGATGTTGCCAAGCGTGGCAAACACGAGATTGTTCAACGCCAGCCCGAGGTTGATCGCCTCAGATGGGGCGTAATAGAGCGCGAGCCCGAAGATGCCCATATTGGCAATCGAGTGCTCGAAACCGGCGGCGAAAAAGACGACGACCGGGAGCATCGTGAGCGTAATCTTCGCAACGTCATTTTTCGTCTTCAACGGCATAAAGATAGCGATACAGACGAGGATGTTGCACAAAATCCCTTTCAAGAAAATCGCGAGTACGTCTCCGCCCATTTTTTTCGCGGCGACGACCGATAACAGGTGGTCGGCACTGACGTCGCCCATGCTATGGGCACCGATGACGAGCCCGACGAGGATGAGCGCACCGACCAAGTTACCGAGCCAGCTGATGCCCCATACGGCCGTTAAATCGCGCCAGTCGACACGTCCGCGTTTCGCGCCCGTATACAAATACATCGTATTGCTCGTGAACAGCTCTCCGCCCGTCCAAACAATGAAGACGAGGGCAACCGAGAAACTCATCCCCGCGAACAGCATCGTTCCTGGCACATCGATGAACATGTTTCCGACGGAGAAGGCAAAGACGACCCCAATTCCAATCAGAAAACCGGCGACGATGGAGCGGAGTGCGTAGTGACCGAACGCGTGACGCAACAACGTCGCTTTTTTATAGGCGGCTTCTTCCATATACTCGACAGCTTGTTTTTCCATTTGAACACGGCCTCCTTTAGACAACTTAAGTCTAGGAGGTCTACAAAAAGTTTGCAATTGTTTTCACAAACTTTTTTGAAAGCCGTTTCAACTGTTCACATCGTTGCCACGAGTTCGACTTTCATCCGGTCCGGATCTTCAAAGTAAAGCGCGGTGTAGGACGGTCCTCCGGCGTGCGGGAACCGATCGGCGTAGAGCTCGGTGAATCCGTGCTGTGTCAGTTCTTCACGGAAACGTACGAGTTGCTCAATCGACTCGGCGTGGAAGGCGAGATGGTTCAACCCGGTCTTCTTGCGATGGTACGGCGGCTCGAGATAATCGGCCTCGGTTTGGACGAAGACGAGATACGTATCGCCGAAACGATAACTCCTTCCTTCTTCCCATTGTTGGTAGACGGTATAGCCGAGCTCAGTGAGGAGCCAGTCCCACGCCATGAGGCTCTTGTTCAAATCAGAAACGTACAGTTCGACATGATGTAACATCGGTCTCATCCTTCCGTCGGACGTTTCAAATTTGTCCGTTTAGTATAATGGTTATTATATAACGAATGCAGGGGGAACCATATGGACAACACGGGGCTTGTCTCGAACATATTGATTGCGGGGAAGACCGGGGTCGGCAAGAGCGCTTTTTTAAATTATATTTACGGGCGTGATGTGGCCGAGTCACGTGCCGGCAGCCCAGTGACGGCGGAAGGGCTGCATGAATATGAATACTATGACCTTGAGCGAGGCATCTTGTTCCGTTTCTTCGATACATGGGGACTTGAGGCGGACCGATCCGACGAATGGCATGAGGCGGTATTGTCCATCGTCAATCAACGGGAAGATGCACTCGATATCGCCGATTGGTTCCATACGATTTATTACTTACTGTCCATCAACTCGGGACGCGTCGAGGCGTACGAGTTAGAAGCCATTTTAAAACCGCTCTATGCGAAGCGAAGCAACGTCACGATCATCTTGACGAACTATAACCCGGACAGTGCGATGAACGTCGAGAAGGCGGAGGCGATGGAAGCAGTCCTCATGCGCGAGCTCGGAATTTCACGGGATGCGATGATTCGCGTCAACAGTGTCGAAAAGAAGTTGCTCGGTGGACAAGTCGTGCCGCATATCGGATATGAGGCGGTATGGCAACGTAATCGGACCAACCTCTGGAAAGACGTCGAACGAAAACTGCCACACAACTTGACGCGTCATTTATTGACCGAGTTAGAGGCGTGGCGCGCCCGAAGCTATCGTTCGGCTGAAACGATCCGCATGATCACACCACAAGTGATGATCAGTTGGAAAGCCCGCCAAATCGAAAAAGACTTGGAACAAACACTCGAAGCGGCCGCCGAGACCACAGAGGCCGCGATGGCCCAAGGTGTTCGTCACTACATTCAACTGATGGAGCGTTATCCGCTCGTCGGTGCCCCGTCTGACCTTGTGTTCAAAACACGCCGGGTCGAGCTCGGGTTTGACTATTCATTCAATCGCACCGTTCGGAAGATGGTGCTCGGGATGATCCCGGGCGTCCACTTCATCTATTGGGCGTTCAAACGGAGGACGGCGGAGCGAGGTATCAAAAAAGCTGTCGATCAGCAATACGAGTTGGTCAAACAGACGATTGAGCTGGATGTGCGCCGTGGTTTCGAGGAAGAGATGCGACGGCTTGGCCGAACGCTCAATCAATGAGGAGGAACTGACATGGAGAAAAAAGTCCCATTCAATTTGGATACGTACGATTTAAAAGAAGAACTCGACCGGTTGCGCGGAAAAGTAAAAAAACCGAACATCTTGATCGCGGGAGCGACCGGGTCGGGCAAAAGTTCCGTCGTCAACCACGTCTTCGGTCGTGACTTGACGAAAGTCGCCGCCGGCGAGCCGGTGACGCGCGGGATCCATCAGTTCATGAGTGACGACATCGCCATCGTGCTTTATGACAGTGAAGGGTATGAGATTGGGAGTGCCCGGCAACAAGCATATGCTGATGAAGTCATCGGTTTCGTTGAACGGGCCCAGACGAAAGGGGCGGCCGAACAAATTCATCTTGTCTGGTATGCCATCAACGCCTCGATGAAACGGGTCACGCCGCTTGATCGGGCGCTCATCAAACAATTGAACGAAGCGACGTCGGTCGCGGTCTTGTTGACGCAAATCGATCAAGTCGACCTAGATGAACTGACGGCGCTCCGAAACGAGTTAGTGGACGTTGTCCCGGAACAGGCCGTGTTCCAAGTCAGTGTCGCTGAAGAGCTGTTGAATGACCAAGAACTTCGGAACCATCTCGATTGGGAGCGTCTCGTCACCTGGTCTGTCGAACAACTCGACCAATCGCTCCAAGAAGGACTGCTCATGGAGATTCACGCAGAGAGCGAGGCGATGCTCAAGCTGAAACGGAAGAAAGCGAACCGGATCATCTCGGGTTATGTCGCCAGTGCCGGGACGGCGGCGGCAGTCCCGCTCCCATTCGCCGATGCGATCGCGCTCACGCCGATTCAAGTGACGATGAGTGTTCACTTGTTCCGTTATTGGGGTGTGAAAGCGAATGACGATATGTTGAAGACGCTGATTGGGAGCACGATCATCCCTCAAATCGGTCGGGCGCTCTCGAAGACGATTTTATTGAACGTCATGAAGTTCTTCCCAGGGGCAAACGCCGCCGCGAGTGTCATCAATGCGACTGTCGCGTCAGGCATCACCTGGGCGATCGGGCTCGCCATCAACGAAGTTGCGTACCGGAACGCGATGGACTCATCGAAAACAATCGAGCAACTGCTCAACAGCGACTTCGGCTCGCTATTCGAGCAGTTCATGGAGCAAAATCCAGTAACGAAAAAGAAACCTTGATTCGACACGTTTGATAAACTGGTCGAGACAAGACATAGGGGGAGACGGAATGAAGAAACGCATTTACATTACGAGACGGTTACCGGAAGAAGCAGTGGCGCCACTGCGAGACAAGTACGAGGTCCGCATGTGGGAAGAAGAAGCGAAGAGCGTCCCGCGCGACGTCTTGTTGAAAGAAGCGGCGTCAGCGCATGCGCTCTGGACGATGCTCAGTGATACAATCGACCGGGAAGTGATTGAACAGGCCTCGCAACTCGAAGTCATCTCGAACTTGGCGGTTGGCTATAACAATATCGATATTGGAGCGGCCAAGGAACGCGGCATCGTCGTGACGAACACGCCGGACGTGTTGACAGAGACGACGGCCGATCTCGCATTCGGATTGATGATGATGACGGCACGTCGGCTCGGGGAAGCAGAACGCGATTTACGAGACGGCGAATGGAAATCGTGGACGCCGATGGGTTACGTCGGGATGGACTTGTACCGGGCCAAACTCGGGATCATCGGCATGGGTCGAATCGGGGAAGCGGTCGCACGTCGGGCCCGCGGCTTCGACATGGATGTGTTGTACCATAATCGGACGCGTCGCCATGAATCGGAATCGATGTATGGCTTCGTCTATGCGGAACTCGACGAGTTGCTCGAACAGTCCGACTTCGTCGTCGTCCTCGCGCCGCTCACCGAAGAGACACGTGGGATGTTAGGCGCAGACCAGTTCGCGAAAATGAAAGAGACAGCGGTCTTCATCAACGTCGCTCGTGGCGAGATTATCGATGAGACGGCGCTCTATGAAGCACTGAAGGAACGGCGGATTTGGGCGGCGGGACTTGATGTGTTCGCTAAAGAACCGGTGGCGATGGACCATCCACTCTTGACGCTCCCGAACGTGACGACGTTGCCGCATATCGGCAGCGCCTCCATCAAGACAAGGCTTGCCATGATGGCGCTCAATCGGGAAGCCATCGTGAACGTGCTCGAAGGAGAAGAGCCGAAAAACCGATTAACGTAAAACAAGGACCTGACCGGGTTGTGGTCAGGTCCTTGTTGCATTTTGATTAGAAACGGCGGATATTGTCTGGATCTTCGTAATCGTTTCGGAGGGCCCGGTCATCGAGTCCACGCAACTTGTTCTCACGGTCAGTCAACTCGGATTTTTTATCCAATTTGTCCTGCTCGGGGTCGACGGCCCGGTTCGGATTGTCGGCCGTCGATTCGTTGAACGGTTTCGAATCGATTTCTACACCATCAGACGTATGGCGATCGTCCCGGTTCGCGTCACGATGTTTCGGGTCATTATATGGCTCCGAATCAATCTCCACACCATCGGACGTGTGATGATCTGAGCGGGTCGAACGGGTCGTGTCAGATTTCGGATCATTATACGGCGTCGAATCGATTTCAAGCCCATCGGCCGTATGGTGGCCTTGGTGACTCGTATCGTGTCTCGAGTCGGTATAAGGTGACGAATCGATCGTCAGCCCTTCATTATGACGACGCTCGAAATCTTCATCCACATAGATTAAAATCTTTCCAGCCTCGACATCGCTGTAGTGGCGCTTCACCTCGTCTTCGCTCAAGCCCATATTGCGAAGTCCGGCATGGACGTCCTCATGTCCGCTCAAGAAAGCCCGTACCTTATCAAACCAGCCGGCGTGGTGTGCTGCTTCGGTATGGACGTCCGTTTGACGACGCAAAATCGAGACGTTATCTTCATGTTTGGCGACGACATAGATGTCTGAGTCTTTATAGCCCTTCGCACGCAACTCCTCGACTTTTCCGAGTGCCGCGTCCTGTGTGTCATACATGCTGATAAACCGTTTCTCACTCATCTTCGTTTCCTCCTTATAATCGACGGTGGTCTTCTAGACCGGAATGTCCGCGGACGATCGGGTCCTCTTTCGTACCGCGAGGTTCTTCGTCGTGATCATTGAATGGCTTCGCGTCGAAGGCGATGCCATCCGCTTCTTCCCCTTTATCATGGTCGAGTTCACTATCTTTCTTATACATATTCGGATAGCGTTCGTATGAGTGTTTATCGATGTAAAGCAATAATTTGCCGGCATCGATCGACGTATAATACTCTTCAGCCTCCGCATCACTGAGTCCCATGTTCCGCAATTCATCACGAATGCGGTCACTGCCGTGAAGGAACGCTTTCACACGGTCCAGCCAGTTGACATCACGAATCCCCGATTCGGCGTTCACATCGGTATGGTAGCGCAAGGCGGAAATTTCCCCGTCCCGCTTGGCCACGACATGCATGTTTTTCTCTGCTTCCCCAGCTTGTTTGAGTTCGTTCACCTTATCCATTACTTCTTGCTCGTCATGGAACAACCCAATAATTTTGCGATCCGACATGTTGTGCCTCCTTCGATTTCGTTTCATTTTTTAATTGACGTCACGCTATTAGTAATTTCCGTTCTAGCAAAGGTTCAAACAAAAAACGCCATCTCCTAGAGAGAATGGCGTGATCAATAATAAATCATTAACGTCTCATTGCCGAGGTGGCACCGCGTGTTCTTCCAGACGAACTCGACCAATGTCCACATGGCCATGAATCCGCTGATCGCAAGCAGGATGAGCGCATACACAGGTGTCAATTGAATCAAGAACGACCATCCGAGTGCGAACAAGATGGGCTGGGTCAATAACACGAAACCGACGTACAAGGCTATGATGAGCAATGCGAAGACAATCCGTCGTCCTAGCGTTTGGAAGTGGTGACGGAAACGCGTCAATAGGCCAAAGATGGCACCAGTCAATAGAACAGGGAGGACGAAGCCGAAATAATCGAGCGGGTAAGGCGTAGCGGGTGCCGTGAACAAGCGCAGACTGAACACATCATCCATCACAAGCAATAAGTTGGCGTAGGCGAATGCCAAAATCATACCGAGTAGCCAACCGAATTGATTCCAGACGCGACGAGATGACTTGATTGCCTCAATTTTCGTATAGGCTAAAAAGGAGACATCACGCATCTCGACATCCTGGAGCTTGACTTGAACTTCGTTGAGCCGCTCAATCGCCCAATCGAATTCCCGATTCGCCTGCGCTTTCTCATGAGGTTTCAATTCATCCGTCGCCTCAATCATCATATGGTAGCGACGTTGGTACTCCTCGTTTGTCGCCGGTTGTTCAATTAAAAATCGAGCATAGTCGTGCGGGTTTTGTTTCGTGAGTCCTTCGAGAGGCTGCCCGTTCTTTTCCGCCTGTTGAATATAGCCGGCTAAACTGTCGAGCAAGCGATCGGCTTGCTGCTTGTCATCTAATAGGTCGTTTAAATGCGTACGGACTTGATCGTAAAACTGTTGAACGACCGGGTCGTTCGATACGTGTGGTTTCAGAAAAATTCCTCTCTTCTTCTTGATAAGTTGTTCATACAGGTGGTTTGTCATTATGGGTCAAGGTCAGCGATTCAAAATCGCCTTGCTCGATACTGCGGATGAGAATCTCACTTCCACCCATATTAGTGGCCAAAGGGATGGAATAGACATCACAGAGACGCATCAAGGCACTCACATCAGGTTCGTGCGGTTGAGCCGTCAATGGGTCACGGAAGAAAATAATCATGTCCATCTCACCCCGGGCGACGGCGGCACCGATTTCTTGGTCTCCGCCGAGCGGGCCCGACTGAAAGCAATGGACGGGCAATCCGGTCGCCTCGGCAATGCGCTTACCGGTCGTGCCAGTGGCGAACAGATGGTGTTTTTCCAAGACATGAGCGTAGGCTTTCACAAGTACGATTAAATCATCTTTCTTCTTGTCATGGGCAATTAGGGCGATGTTCATCTTACTTCCTCCTCAAAAAGACTTCTTCTTTTAATTCGTATCACATTTGACCTAGAAAGACACGCCTTCTTTCTTTAAGAATGCTTTCTGAAAAAGCTGTTTTCCCATCAAGTCTTTATCGGGAAATAGGAAATGGCAAGGTTTAGGTAGATGAAAATGTTGGTATTTATACAAAGAGTCAAATAAATGAAATCATTTTTAAAAAGAGATGGGAGGAAGATGTTAGATGAACGATACTACTTATAATTTCAACACGTTCATGTCATGGCTGCCTGAGCTTTTGCTCGCATTGCTCATTCTTGTCGTCGGATTCATTTTGGCGAAAGTTCTAGAAAACGTGACGCGCAAAGCGCTTCGCAAAGCACGCCTCGACGATCGTGTCGGTGTCAAACCAGAAGGGGAACCTGGAAAACCGGGTAAAGAGGAGAAACGATGGACGCCTGAGCGGATCATCGGGAAAGTCGTCTTCTTCGGCGTATTGCTTCTCGCATTTTTAATCATCTTCGAATTCATGAACGTACCAGCTATCACACAACCGTTCAGTCAAATCTATGCTGGCTTCTCTGGGTTGATCACAGGGGTCATCAAAGCAGGTCTCATCTTGCTCGTCGCATGGATTATCGCGACGCTCTTGAAAAAAGGTATTCAAATGGCGGGTCATCGCCTCAACTTGAACAAGTTGATGGAGAAGACGGGCCAAGAGTCGACGAGCGTCAATCAGACGAAATGGGTCGACACGGTCGCCAATATCGTCTTCTACCTCGTCTTATTGTTAGCTCTTCCGGCGGTGCTTGATGCGCTTGGGTTGCAAGGCATCAGCGGACCGTTTGAAGACTTGTTGAACAGTTTCCTCGCCTTCATTCCGAAACTTGTCGCGGCTGCACTCATCTTCGCGATTGGTTATATCGTTGCGAAAATCGTCCGTGACATCTTGACGAAGTTCTTGGAAGCAGCAGGTCTTAACCGCTTCGCTGAAAAATTGCACTTGTCAGACTACGTAAAAGGGTCAAGTCTCGCGAAAGTGGTCGGTACGATCGTCTTCATCTTGATTATGATCCCGGTCACGATTTCAGCGCTTGAAGCGCTCGATATTCGCGGAATCTCGGATCCAGCCATCTCGATGCTCAACGACGTCTTGGCAATGATTCCAAATATCATCGTGGCCATCGTCTTGATTCTCGCAGGTGTCTTCCTTGCTAAATGGTTGAAAGGCGTCGTCGTGTCTCTCCTTGAGAACTTAGGCGTCAACTCACTCGCTAGTAAGATGGGTCTCGGTGGTCGCTCGTCGTCATCGACATCGATCGCACAAGTGATCGGAACAATCGTTCAAATCATCATCATCTTGTTGTTCGTATCGGAAGCCCTTCAAGTCGCAAACCTCGACTTTATGGCTTCGCTCGCGACAGCAATCTTCGCATACTTGCCAATGGTCATCGCTGCCATCGTCATCTTGGCGGTCGGTTTCTGGCTCGCGAACATGGCAGAGCGTCTCGTCGGGAGTGTGCTCGTAGATGGAGCTGGCCAACCGAGCGTCCTGCGCCACGTCGCGAAGTACGCGATTCTTGGAATCGCCTTCTTCATGGCCATCAGCCAACTTGGCATTGCGCCAATGATCGTCAATACGGCATTCTTGCTCATCCTTGGTGCAGTTGCGCTCGCCTTCGGCCTTGCCTTCGGTCTCGGCGGACGTGAGACAGCAGCTCGCTACTTGAAGAAAGCTGAGAAGCGAATCGATGAGACAGAAGTGTCAAAAGAAGGTCTCGAGCAAGAAAAAGCCCAAATGAACCAAGAAGCCGAGGCTGCGAAGCGACAGGCGAAACAAGGCATGGAGCAGTCGAAGCGTGAAGCGGATCAAACGAAACAAGAGTTGAAACGTGAAACGAATCGTCCGCAAGCCTCACAATCTGATGTGACGAACGTGGACGGTCCAGAACCGAACCCGTTCCATGACAACATCACACCAGATCAAGACAATCGTTCACTTGATGACAACGAAGGTCCACGTCGTCCGTAACGGTGAAGGACGGGTCCCTAAAAAGGGGCCCGTTTTTGTATTTCTGTAAAAAAGTGTCACTTTTGTCGATATAATAAGAAAGAGGTCGACGAAAAGGCAGGAGTGAGGCGAAGATGTTTCAACGATTTCAATACACATTAATCATGAATTACATATGGGGTTCAGGCATCGCCGTGTTCGGTGTCGGGGGGCTGTTCATCTTTCAGACGCTCGATTTATCCAAGACGGAGATGCTCATCCTCTTGGCTATCATGGGGCTGTCCGGGATGATGATGATTGGGCTTGAACTGCTCCTTTATCGACGTCACATCCGGCCGATCCGTCGTGTGTTTCAAACAGAGACACCAACGTATGAGGAGCTTCAACAGGCGTTCGATCAAACGAGTCACTTTCCTACGTTGACGGTGAAACGGATTCTCGGTCCGCATTTGTTCGGCTTGTCCGTGCCGGCGATGAGTATGACGGCACTCGCCATCGAACAAGGGTGGATTGACTTGCCGTATCGGTTGATTGGCTTGGCGGCGTTCGGTGCTATTTTAATCGCCATCTTGCATGCGTTGATTGAATTCTTTTTGACCTATCGCTCGGTTGAACCGTTGTTGCTTCAGTTGCAGGAGATGAGCGGAAACTTGTACGGGCGGCCGCTCCAAGCGACGTATCGCTCCATTAGCGTCCGGACGAAACTATTGATCAGCATGCTCGTCATCGGTGTGTTCCCGGTCGCATTGTTCATCCTCGCGTCAGGGGTGCAACTGTCGACTGTCAATCAGGTCGATGCATACTGGCAGTGGGCGGCTGTGATTTTAGTCGTTATCATCGGGGTCGCGACGTTTAGCAGCTTTTTGCTGTATGACAACATCAAACGTCCGATCAGTGCATTAACCGAAGGGGTCGCCGCGTTAGATGCCGGACGATTGAATCAGATTGACAACCCTTACTCGGATGAGTTCGCCCAACTCGTCACGGGCTTTAATCAGATGGTCACGAACGTCACGTATCGAGATGCGGAAAACGAGCAACTGTTGAACAGTCTGTTCGTCTTGTTCGCTGCAACACTCGATGCCCGGGATTCGTATACGGCCGGGCATTCCGAGCGAGTCGCCGCCTATTCTGTCGAGTTGGCACAGGCGCTCCAGTTGCCGACCGGACAAATCGAGCTGCTCCGCAAATCGGCGCTACTCCATGATATCGGGAAGATTGGTATCCGTGACGATGTGTTGTTGAAGGAAGGGAAGCTGACGGATCATGAGTTCGCGCAAATTCAAGAACACCCGACCATCGGAATTCATATTTTGAATCAAATTTCTCTACCGGCTGCGTTACAACCGATATTGGCAGGTGTCCGGTCCCATCATGAACGGATTGATGGGCGCGGATATCCGGATCGATTGGTCGGAGAGGAGATTCCGCTCTTCGGTCGTATCATGGCAATCGCCGACGCATATGACGCTATGACCTCTGACCGTCCATATCGGGACGGGATGCCAGTCGAGAAGGCTCTATCGATTTTAGAGAGCGGTCGCGGTACACAGTGGGATCCGGCGTTCGTCGATGTATTCATTAGGTTACGACGTCAGGCCATCTCTGCTTAAACAAACAGGTCCGCCCCACAATTGGGCGGACCTGTTTGTTAAAGGAACGTTTCAATGAGATACACCCCGACGATGCCGCCGATGACGACGAGCATCAAGTTGACCCGAAGGAATGCGAGCGTTGCGGCGACCACCCCACCCGCTAAAGCTGACGTAAGACTGGTCGTTGCCTGCAGGATGCCCGGGAAAATGAGACTGGCGAGCACCGCATAAGGCGTGAAGAGTAAAAACCGCTTCAAGAGCGGAGGTAATTTCAAGTCCCGGAGCCAAAGCAGCGGCACGAGTCGCGGGATATATGTGACGAGCGCCATGGCAAGGACGAGCAACAAGAGGCTGATCATGTTTCGTCCTCCTTATACAGCAAGGCTCCGGCTCCAGCGGCGACAATCGTGGCCAAGATGATGCTCAAGCCGGACGACAGCGGGATGAATGGAGAGACGCCGAAGTAGAGAATGGCTTGAGTCAAGACGGCGATTGCAGCCACGACGATGACCGGTTTGCGGGTAAGGGATGGGACGAGTAGGCCGATGAACATGGCGTACAAGGCGATGCCCATACTCGCTTGGACCGAGGCGGGCAAGCCGAAGGCGAGAAAGACGCCAATCCATGTTCCGACGTTCCAAGCCAAGAAGGCGATTAGGTTTAGCCCGAGCACAAAGTGGCCGCGCGTCGATTCGTCACGCGTCGAGGCGACACTGAACGTCTCGTCGGTCACGCCGAACGCGATGGCGGCCAGAAATCGATTCGAGGTCGTCTCGAGACGCTGGGACAACGACGCCGACATGAGGAAGTGCCGTAAGTTCAGGATGAACGTCGTCAAGATAATCTCCCAATACATCGAACCGGCCATGATCAGTTGGACGCCAATAAATTGACTGGCGCCGGCAAAAATGAATAATGACATGGCGAGCGTGATGACGTTTGGCATATCGAATGATTTCGCAAGCAGCCCGAAAGCGATGGCAATCGGGATATAGCCGACAGCGACCGGTATACCGGCCCGCATGCCGGAACGGAAGGCGTCCTTATTCGGGATCGGTGTCATTTGTGAGACCGGAGTTGCCATGAGACCCCCTCCATTTCAGAGATGATTAGTTGTGGATTCGAGATTGGGTCACGCTTTCCTGCTCGAACCCGAAAAAAATAGGGTATATATAGGCGATAAGGAGTGTGAATATATGAGTCGTGCAGAAGAATTTATCGCATCGTATCACCGGATCGAGGATCATTTGAGTCGCGAGATGGGGGACGGCCAGCATTTCAGTTTCAGCAACATGGTCAATCGTCTCGCCAAACATAATCCCATTATCGAACGCTATAAAGAAGATTTACATCAGATGAGTCAGTTGCGCAACGCCATCGTTCACGAGCGGCGTGAGCCGGATTTCATTATCGCCGAACCGCATGAATCGATTGTCAAGTTGATTCTTGAAGTCGAACGGGAGTTGCTTCACCCGCGTCAAGTCATTCCGATGTTCCGTAAAATCGTGACGACGTTCGACGCCGACGACTCGTTGGTCGACGTGCTCGGTGAGATTCGGGATAAGAACTACTCGCAGTTCCCGGTCTATAATCATGACGGGTCGTGGCGCGGATTATTGACGAAAAAAGGAGTGACCAGTTGGCTCGCCGAAACGGTCGACGGGCCTCGTGTGTCACTCGAAGGCGTGCAGGTCAAGCACGTGCTCCATCACGACCCGCACCTGCGACGGTATCGGTTTATCGCGAAAGAGACGTCGGTCATCGAGGCGCATCATCATTTCATCAACATGAAAGACGGGGTCCGGCTCGATGCCTTATTGATTACCGAGACAGGACAAGAAGATGAACCTTTGCTCGGGATCATCCGGCCGCAAGATATTTTATACGTCATCGGTTGAGGCGCCGTGCTCGATGGCGACCTCATATTGGGTGACCGTGTTTCCAAGGACGATGGGCTTCACTTCAGAAGTGCCGTCGTCCCGTTTTTTATGGGCATGTTTATACGCTCCGCTATCACGCCAATTTTCGAAGCTCGCCGCATCGCGCCACGTCGTCATGATGACGACTTGATCTTTCGTCTCGTCCGACGTATCGGTCAACACTTGCATCCGAACGAACCCATCCATCGACTCGATGCCTTTCGTCGTCTGGAAACGGGCCGTGACCGCAGCGACTTTCCCTTTTTCAACGTCTAGTTTGTTCATGACAATCCACATGCACATGTCCTCCTCTGCGATATCGTACGCGTCCATTATACCTTGAACGCATTCAATGAATCGCTCGAGATGCTCGCGTCAACGTTTCGCCCACCAGTCCTCGAACGTCCAGTTTTGTTGTTTGATTATCGTCGCTTCTTTTACACCGACATAACGAAGATGCCACGGTTCATAATTGTAGCCGGTGATTTTCTCTTTGCCTTTCGGATAGCGAACGATGAACCCGTAACGGTGTGCCTGTTGGAGCATCCATTTTCCTTCAGGGGTTTGGTCGAACGAGGCATAGAGCCCCATCCGCATCCGCGCACTCGTCATATCGACGGCGAGTCCGGTCTGATGTTCGCTATGGCCGGGACGGGCGACATATTTTGAGGCGTATGCCGTGCCGCGGGTATTGACCCAATACGTGTAAAGCGATTTTTGCGTGGCATAGGAGCGATAGGCGCTGAGCGCATACAGCGTATGTCCTTCTTTTCGACCGGCATAATAGAGACGAGCGAGGGCGTGAGCGGCTTCAGCGGCCATGAGGGTGCGCTCGCTTCCTTTTGTATAGACGGTCGGGATGGTCAACGTGACGAGTTGACGAGAGCGATACGTGCTCGATAGTCCGTGTTGTTTATTGACGAGTCGAAGCCGTTCTGTAGCCGTAAGTTTTGGGATCCCGGCTTTCAAATTACTAGACGGAGTGTAGTAGCGTGTGCCATTGATGTAGACGTTCGACCAGCTTCGGTTGTAGGTCGTGTAGCGGACAGGCGTATTGGTCAAAAGCGTCTTGGCGACCGGAGACGATTGCATCGCCCGCCAATACAATTTCGTCGTCTTGATGGTATAGCCTGGCTGAGGTGAAGGCGTCGCGGCAAAGGTGGACGTGGTGGGGAAGACGAGCAACAGGACGAGGAGTACACGGATGAGCTTCACAGGAAAGACCCCCTTTTTGCTGGATAGTCTTCTTTTCCCGGTTTTTAAGGGGATGAAAAGAAGAGAAATTAGGGAATAGTGAACAGGACTGTCTCCGCCTCTTGACCTGCTTTCTGTACTGCGCGAGCCCGATGTGATGGAGAGCAGGAAGTAGTACACTGGATGTAAGAGAATGGTTGAGACTAGAAAGGAGTGAGCGTATGGAACTCATTTTTGGTTTACCGTTATTGTTGCTCGTCTTGTTCTTCGCCTTTTTGTATTTCAACATCAAAGGGTTATCGAACATGTGGAAAGACTATGATCGGACGAAATCGATGATGCCGCTCGGGTTCTTTATCGTCGGGATTATCGGGATCTTCACCGGCGTTTGGACGTGGCTCGTCATCTTGATCTACTATGCAGTCCGTCCGAAAGCCTGACCTGACACCGTGTGCGAAAGCGCATGGTGTTTTTTTGTTATACTGGGGGTGAGGTGTTGTCATGGAGAAATTGATCAAGGCGTGGTTCATCATCACGCTCATAACGTTTGTATTATTCAAACTCGGCGAGACGATGACTGCCGCCTATACAGAAACGGCGGGTGAAGGGAATCCCTACGTGCTCGTCTTGCTCATCGGTTGGCCGTTCGTCCTGTTGTTCATCTGGATTACGATTCGGCTTGCTCGGCGTGCGGTCGAATCAGTTCATCGCCTGGGACGAGTCGGTCTTTTAGCCGGGAGCCTCGTGATGGCTGGAATCGGTCTATATATCAACGCCGGTCAAGCGGCTTCGCTCCGGGCTGGAATCCGTGCTTCTGAGAATGCGGCGTACGCATCAGGATGGAACCAGTTCACGAACATCATTTATGCGAACCAATTGACGTTTTTCGTCTTGACGGTCAGTTGCATGGCAATCGGGGTAACGTTTTCCTTCGTCACGCGAAAACAAACGAACGAGGAACGGCTCAACTAGCCGTTCCTCGTTCTTGTTCACTGCAATTTGTTTTGATAGAGACGAGCGTACCGGTCGGCCGCGATGATGGCATCGGCCACTTGTTCAGCGGTCACATCGAACCCACTATGAATCGTCTCACCTTCCGCCGTTGCCGCTTGACCGACTTTTAGGATGTCTTCACGGGAAGCGTCTTTCAACTTCACGTCTTCGAGTGTGACCGGCAACTCGAGCGCCATATACAAGGCGACGTAGCGGTCGAACTCTTCCTGCGTTCGGCCTTCGAGCGCAAGTTGGACGAGTGTGCCGAACGCGACTTTTTCCCCGTGCGTCAAATGGTGGATGTCTCCGTGGAGGGCGGTGAAGCCGTTATGAATGGCGTGGGCCGCTGCGAGCCCGCCGCTTTCAAAACCGAGACCACTTAGAAGTGTATTCGCCTCGACGACGGACTCGAGTGCCGGAGTGACGACTTTGGCCTTCACCGATTCATAAGCAGGGATTCCGTAATCGAATAGCACCTCTTCGCAGCGTTTGGCGATGGCTTCCGCCGCAATCGTCGGGACACCACCCGCCATCGTTTTGCCACCGAAGGCGAGGACGCTCCGGACTTCGACCCATGTCGCGAGCGCATCGGCAATCCCCGAGGCGAGGAATCGGGCCGGGGCCTCGGCGATCAATTTCGTATCGACGAGGACCAAATCCGGATTCTTTTTATAGAAGCGATAGCTTTCAAAGTTTCCTTCATCCGTATAGATGACGGACAAGGCGCTCGTCGGGGCATCCGTTGAGGCGATGGTCGGGACGATGACGATGCGGGCATCGAGTTCGTCGGCGACAGCTTTCGCCGTGTCGAGCGTTTTTCCGCCGCCCATTCCGATGACGAAAGCAGTATGGCTCTCTGCTGCTGCTTTGGCGATCCGTTCAATCTCGTGACGGGACGCTTCCCCGACAAAATCGGCCTTTTCTGCGTTCACGCCGCTCGACTTGAGTGAATCGGTCACCCGTTCCCCAATCAAGCGCCAGACGATGTCATCGGCAATCAAGAGAGCCTGTGATCCAAAATGGCTAACGTGCTCCCCGATGCGATCGATTGTATTTTTTCCTTGCACGTACTTGGCCGGACTGATAAATACGCGTTCTGACATATTCAACATCCTTTCTAAAGTAACAGTGACGACAGGACAACAGTAGGTTTGTTCCCGATACAGCCCCTCCTTCAAACAGTCCTACATGTGACATCTCGGTGAAACTGCTTTGGGCTTTCTTCACAACCCACCAATAATCACGAGTAACACAATCAAAGCGACGACGGCAAGAAATCCCCAGTCGAGTACATGCTTCATCACGGTCGTTCCCTCCTGCCAGCTGATGAGACCAGTATAGATGGTGGATGGATTTCTGCCGTTCTAAAAATAGGACCGGGTCAAAAAAAGAGTAGCGTTACGGGTTCCAAGGTTTGAATGAACTCACAGCGGGAACAACTCTTTCGTATGCTTAATTTAGAAGGAGGAATTTGCAATGTCTAAACATGTACTGATTGTCACGACTTCTGCGAATCAACTGGAGAACGGTCACGCGACAGGGCTTTGGCTCGAGGAGTTTGCTGCACCGTATCTTCAATTCGAGAAACAAGGTTATAAAGTCACAGTAGCGAGCATCGAAGGTGGAGACGTGCCAATCGATGCGAACAGCCTAGAAGGCGATTTGCCGCAAGAGGTGTTGGACACGAAGCACCTGTTGAAAGATACGGCGCGACTCGATCAAGTGGCCGATGACACGTATGACGCAGTCTTCCTTCCGGGAGGACACGGTACGGTCGTTGATTTCCCGAACAGTGAAACGTTACAGCGTGTCATCCGTGATACGTATGAAGGCGGAAACGTCGTCGCGGCCGTCTGTCATGGACCGATTGGACTCGTCAACGTTAATTTGAGCAACGGAGATCCGCTCGTCAAAGACAAGCGCGTGACAGGATTCACGGATGCCGAGGAACGCGAGATGCAGCTTGACTCAGCGGTACCTTTCCTCCTTGAATCGGCGATGCGCGAGCGCGGTGGAAAATTTGATGGCGCAGACAACTGGGCTGTCAACGTAACGGTCGACGAACGTCTCGTTACCGGACAAAATCCGCAATCTTCAGAACAAGTCGGAGCAGAAATCGTCAAATTGCTCGGATAATCCCACAGACAGCTTAGGTTACTCCTAAGTTGTCTTTTTTTCGGACATATGTCCTTTTCAAGCCTTCTCATCTCACGTAAAGTCAGACGAGGAGATAGGAGGAAATCGGATGGGTCTGTTATTTGCCGTGCTTTCGGGCACGTTCATCGCATTGCAAGGGATCTTTAATGCCAAGCTCGGCTACGCGGTCGGTGCTTGGATGTCGGTCACGGTCGTTCACCTCATTGGTCTTGTACTTGCTCTTCTCATTTATGCGTTCAAGCGGGATGCAGACATGACGGCGTTTCGGCGCGTACCTTGGTACTATAGCTTGGGTGGTCTGTTCGGGGTGTTTGTCGTTTTCGGAGAACTGACCGCTATTCAACAGCTCGGTGTGACTTGGGCGATCTGCGTCTTGCTCGTCGCCCAATTGATCGGGGCGTTTTTGATTGATGTGAACGGATGGTTTGGTGTGAAACGGAAACCGCTCAACCAAGGTCAGCTCACAGGACTTGCCTTGATGGTCGCCGGGATTGGCATTTACACGTTCACGTAAGGGGGAGACGGATGAAAGTAGAGGCAGCACTAGAACGACTCGGGTGGGCCCACCTGTTCTCGGAACAAACATTAGAGGCATCGACGATTGTGACGTATCCGTCCGGAGCGATGCTCTGCACGAACGATAACCCGATCGAGTCTCTCTTCGTCGTGTTAGAAGGGCGTGTCAAAATCTATACGTTGAGCGAGGAAGGCAAGTTGCGCTTGCTCCGTTTAAAGATGGCCCCGACATTGATTGGGGATATCGAATACGCCAGCGGACGCAACGTACTCCACACGGTCGAGGCCGTCGGGGCAGTAACCTGTCTGCGCGTGCCGTTTGATGTGCTCCGCACGCATAACCGAACGATCGAGTTCACGGAGCATCTTCTGCGCGGCGTATCTGAGAAACTGTTCATCGAGGCGAATGCCTCGTCGAACCATCTCATGTCGACACTCGAAGAACGATTGGCGGGATATCTCGTCTCGCTCAGCGAATCAGGGAACGACTTGTTCCAAGACGAGATGAGTCAGTTGAAACGAAAAGAAGTGGCGGAATGGCTCGGGACGAGTTATCGTCATTTGAATCGGACGTTACAATCGTTCGCGGATGAAGGACTCGTCGAAAAGACGCGGACAAAAGTAACGATTTTAGATGCGACTCGATTAAAAGAACGTGCCAATGGCATGTTGTACGAATAAGGAGGCAACTCATGATAGTAGGAATCATCTGTTCGGCGGTAGCCGGCGCATTCATTAGTGTACAAGCTGCAGTCAATGCCAAAATGAACGCCCATCTGGGGGCATGGGCGACAACGGTGCTCGTCTTCATCGTCGGCTTGCTTGGATCGCTCGTCCCACTCGCTTTGTTCGGTGGTAATGTTCACGGCGTATTCGAAATCTCGCCGATATACGCGCTCGGTGGGTTGCTCGGGGTCGGTGTCGTCTTCTGTGTGATGCGAAGCATTCAATTGCTCGGACCGACGCTATCGGTGTCCATCATTCTCGTATCTCAGTTGATATGGGCGCTCGCCGTCGACTTAACGGGAGCGTTCGGGATGCAACAGTTGTCACTGTCCCCAGGGCAGGTCATCGGGTTGATGGTGTTGCTCTTAGGCGTCATCGTCTTCAAACAATCTCAAGCGGCGGCCCTGCATCAGGAAGCCGCACCCGAAGCCACTTCACGTTGAAGGGGCTTTTTTCTTGAGTGAAACGGGTACAGGTGAATAACAAATCTTTGATATGATGAGATTGTAGTACGAAATATACGCAGAGGTGATGAAAACAGTGGATTCTTCCATAGTGATCGATTTACTGATCGTTTTATTCTTGATCGTGTTGAACGGGATTTTCGCGATGACGGAAATCGCACTGATCTCGTCCAAACCGGCCAAACTTGAAGTCGAGGCGAGCCGTGGTAAACGCAGTGCCGAAATCGCACTCAAGTATTCAAAAGATCCGACCGACCTGTTATCGACGGTCCAAGTCGGAATCACGTTGATCGGTATCATCAACGGGGCTTACGGGGGTGCGCGTTTCTCGGCGCCGCTCGCCGATGTGTTCGCCAATCTTGGCATGAGTCCCCAGTACGCACCGACCGTCGGTTACGTCGTCGTCGTCACGATTATTACGTATTTGTCGCTCATCATCGGTGAGCTCGTGCCGAAACGGATTGCGCTCGTGGCTCCGGAAAAAGTCACGATGGCGATCATTCCGGCACTCGACTTATTTAGTAAAGTGATGCGACCATTTATTTGGATTTTGTCGAAGTCGACACTTTTCCTTTTCAAATTGCTTGGCCTGAAAGCGGAGCAGTCGAGTGGTGAGACCGAGCTCGAAATCAAGCAACTCTTGTTCGAAGGAGCCCAGCAAGGGGCATTCGCACACGAGGAAGTGCAGCAGGTCGAGCGTGTGTTTGCGTTCCATGACCAGCTGATTTATGAATTGATGCAACCGCGGACGACGCTGGAATGGGTCGACCTTGAAGACGATATGGACGATATCAAGAAATCGATTTATGAGAGTAAACACAATAAACTCCCGGTCGGGCGCGATACGCTCGACGAGTTCGTCGGTTATATCGATGTCCGTGACATTTTGACATTATCGACGCTTCGGGAGCCCTCACAAATTTTGAAGCGAATCAAACAACCACTCATCGTCCCAAAACAGCGAGAAGCGAGCCAAGTGTTGCAGATGATGCAAAAGAATGGCGTCGAAATCGCCTTCGTGCTCGATGAGTACGGCGGATTCCTCGGGATGGTCACATTGTTCGATATTCTAGAAGAAATCGTCGGCGAAGTGATGATTGAAGAAGAAACACCGGAAGTCGTGCGCCGTGAAGACGGTTCGTACTTGGCCGATGGTTTGCTCGGGATTGAGGATTTGAAGCGGACGTTCGGAATTCGAGACAATCGTTTTGATGAAGGGCGTAACTCGTATCATACTCTTGCCGGACTTGTTATTTATGCGCTCGGCGATTTCCCGAAACGGGGAGACGTTGTCGAAGCATATGGTCTTCGATTCGAGGTCGTCGATATGGACGGCAAACGTGTTGACCAAGTGCTCGTATCGATGTTGCCTGAACAAACAAAAGAAGACTGACGCCGCGGCGTCAGTCTTCTTTTTTAGGCGCGTTCCATGTCTCGAATGCCGCCTGCATGAGGACGCGGGCGGTATGAAGCATCGCCCGTTCGTCCACATCGAAGCGGGGATGATGATGAGGGAAGACGGCACCGACTTCCGGGTTACCGGCTCCGGTGAAGAAGAAGCTGCCCGGTACGTGTTGCATATAATAGGCAAAATCTTCTCCGACCATGAGCGGGGACATCTCGATGACGCCATCGGTGCCAACGACGCGAGCGGCGCTGCGACGGACGTGATCGGTCTCGATGGGATGGTTGATCACGGCGGGGTAGCCCCGGATATAGTCGAGCTCGTAGTGCGCTTCGCTCGCCGAACAGATATGGGCGATAGTCCGCTCCATCTCGGCGATGATGCGTGTTTGCGTCTCCGGTGTGAACGTCCGTACCGTGCCAGACAGCTTCGCTTCATCGGCGATGACGTTGAATGCCTGACCGGCAACGAACGTGCCGACAGTTAAGACGGCCGGTTCGAGCGGGTCGATGCGACGACTGATGACTTGTTGCAACTGGCTGACGATATTCGTTCCGACCATGACGGCATCGACCGTGTGTTGCGGGATGGCCCCGTGACCACCTTTGCCTTTGACGGTCAGTTCGAAGCGATCAGCCGCGGCCATGATCGGTCCCGTCTTCACACCAATCGTCCCGTATGGAAGCGGGGTCCAAATATGAGAGCCGTAAATATAATCGACACCGTCAAGACATCCATCTTCGATCATCGGTTTGGCCCCACCTGGCGCGAGTTCTTCCGCGAACTGGTGAATGAGGACGACATCTCCCGGAAGGTCGATTTCCGTGAGTGCTTTCGCAAGGACGAGCAACGTCGCCGTATGCGCATCATGACCGCAAGCGTGCATCGAGCCATTTACTTTCGAGCGGTACGGGACGTCCTTTAAATCTTGAATCGGCAAGGCGTCAAAGTCGGCCCGAAACGCGATGGTCGGGCCTTCGCCGCCATGAATGCGTGCGACAACACCGTTGCCACCGACATGTTCGCGCACATCGAGGCCGAGGTCGCGCAAATAAGCTGCAATCGTCCGAGGTGTCTCTCGTTCTTCGAATGAAAGTTCGGGATGTTGATGGAAGTGGCGGCGGAGCGTCACCATCTCGTCGTATAGCTCAGTCAAGCGTGAATCGAGGTCAGTCACAAGCATGATTTACACTCCTGTCCGTTGATCATTTTTGGTTGAAGCAAGGTCCATACGTCGTGTGAATTCAAATCGTCGAGAATCGGACGATGTAATAAGGTTTGCGCTTCGTCAGCCGTCACCCATCTGGCATCACTGTGCTCCTCGGAGAGGGTGACGGTCGTCGCGACCGGGTGAGCCAAGTACGTCATGATGACGACTTGACGATCCGGGGCGGTCAAAAACGTCGTGGCGTACAACAATTGCTGGACCGCCACATGCAAACCGGCCTCTTCGAACACTTCCCGTTCAAGAGCGTGTTCGAGCGACTCGCCAAAGTCGAGTTTGCCTCCGACGAGTTCCCACGTGCCGGGATTGACCTCGTCATCATCAGCTCGTTTGATGATGAGCATGTGGTCGTCTTGCACAATCACCGCTTTCACGGCAACAACGATGGTAGGAACGGACATGATGACACTCCTTTGTATGAATTCGTGAGAGAACCCACAGCATATATGAATCATTTTCTACATATTCCCTAAGTTATGCTTATGGTATACGACAAAAGGGAATTAATACAGGAGAAAATCATGAAATGAGGTGTCGAAATGGGTTGGATTATCGCAATCGGTATCATCGTTGTCTTGGCGTTCATCTATTTTTCGATGTACAACGGACTCGTCAAATATCGGAACTGGGTCGACGAGGCGTGGGCACAGATTGATGTGCAGCTGAAACGGCGTTACGATTTGATTCCGAACTTGGTCGAAACGGTAAAAGGCTATGCCAAGCATGAGCAAGAGACGCTCGCAAAAGTTGTTGAGTTACGGAATCAACTCGGTTCGAAGACGAGCCGTCAAGAACAGATGGAAGTGAACGATCAATTGAGCGGCGCATTGAAGAATTTGTTCGCGCTTCGGGAGGCATACCCAGATTTGAAAGCGAACGAGAATTTTAAGATGCTCCAAGAAGAATTGACGCAGACGGAGAATAAAGTCGCCTATTCACGGCAGTTATATAACAATACGGTCATGAAATATAACACGAAAGTCGAATCGGTCCCGACGAACATCATCGCCTCCGTCCATAATTTCGAAAAACGCGACATGCTCGAAGCACGTGAGGAAGAACGCGAAAACGTGCGTGTCTCATTCTAATGGATTGGGGTGGCGACGATGATCCTGTATGAACAAATTCGTAAAAATAAAATCAAAACCGTGTTCATCGTGGCCGGATTCGTCCTGCTCGTCTTGGCCGTTGGAGTGGTCATCTCATATTTGAACTATGGTGACCCGCTCCCAGGCCTCATCTTCACTCCGGTGTTCTCGTTGTTTTATATCGGGATTGTCATCATGTCGAGCACGAACATCGTCATGAAGATGAACCATGCCCAAGAAATCACCTCGGTCGACCAGCACCGATTTCTGTGGCACACGGTTGAGAACATGGCCATGGTCGCGCGTGTCCCGATGCCGCGCATCTTTATCATCAATGATGCGTCACCGAATGCGTTCGCGACCGGCCTGAAACCAGAGAAAGCGGCCGTCGCCGTGACGACCGGACTGCTCGATCAGTTGACGCGAGAAGAAGTCGAAGGCGTCATCGCCCATGAAGTCGCCCATATTAAAAATTACGATGTGCGATTGGCGACAGTGACGCTCGCCCTCGTCTCGGTCATCGCCATCATGAGTGATATCGGCTCACGGATGCTCTTCTTCCGAAGTGTCGGTGGACGCCGCGACAACAACCAAAATCCGATTTTTATGATCGTCGGGCTGGTGTTATTGATTCTTGCGCCGCTCATCGCCACGCTCGTCAACTTGGCCATCTCGCGAAATCGCGAGTTTTTGGCGGATGCGAGCGGGGCCGAGTTGACGCGTAATCCGGATGCGCTCGCGTCGGCGCTAGAGAAAATCGCGAATATCCAAACACCGGTGAAGGAAGCCTCTCGTGCCTCGGCGTCGCTTTACTTTTCAGACCCGCTTAAGAAAAAGCTGAGCGGTCTGTTCTCGACGCACCCGAACCCGGCTGAACGGATTGCCAGACTTCGCAGTATGTAGCCTATACGAAGGTCCTCTTTTTAGAAGAGGGCTTTTTTGTACGTGAATAGGACCAACTCATTTCGCAAATCCAGTTTGTATCAATATTAAATGGGAATGATAGTAAAAAGAGGATGAAATGGAGGAGATTCCATGTTTGAGTCGGCACTCGAGTTAGGCATTGTCCTATTTTTATTGATTTATTCCATCACGGTTTCGCTCATGTTGATGTCAGTCAAAAAGAAGAGCTGAGTGAACGACAATTTTGTTAACATATGAGCCAAGACGGCAAAAAGCCACCTCGTGCGCGAGGTGGCTTTCGTCAGTTACCCGGCGCGATGGCTCCGGAGTTTTTCAATCTCTTCGAGGACGAATTGGACGTTCGTTCCGACGATGACTTGAATGTGGTTCGGGCTGACAACCTTGATACCAGGGATGCCCGCTTTCTTGATTTGGGCTTGGTCGACCGTATCCATGTCTTTCACATCGACGCGGAGGCGCGTGACGCATGACTCGATGCCTGTGACGTTTTGATCGCCACCGAGACCATCGTAAATCATCGCTGCCATCGCTGAATATTGACCGCCGGCAGCGACTGGAGCCGTTTTTGTTTCGCCTTCAGGAGCAGTTTCCGTTGCGACCGCGTCAACAGCTTCGTCTGACTCACGGCCTGGCGTTGCCAAGTTGAGCTTGACGATCATGAAGCGGAAGATGACGTAGTAGATGGCACCGAAGACGAGACCTTGAACGAGCAACATGTACGGCTGGTTCGCGAGCGGTAACCGTGAGCTGAGGACAAAGTCGACAAGACCGGCGCTGAAGCCGAATCCGGCCGTCCATTGGAACGTCGCCGCGATGAAGAGGGAAACTCCTGTCAAGACCGCGTGGACGAGGTAGAGAACTGGTGCGAGGAACATGAACGAGAATTCGAGCGGTTCCGTGACACCTGTGAAGAACGATGCGAACGCTGCGGCGAGAAGGAGCGAGGCCGCTTGTTTTTTACGTTTTGTTTTCGCTGTATGGTACATGGCGAGGGCTGCTGCCGGAAGACCGAACATCATAATCGGGAAGAACCCGGCTTGATAGCGTCCAGTAATCCCTTTCACACCTTCACCTGACCAGAAGTTACCGATATCGTTAATGCCGGCCACATCGAACCAGAATACCGAGTTCAAGGCGTGGTGAAGACCAGTTGGGATTAACAGACGGTTGAAGAAGCCGTAAAGGCCTGCCCCGATTGCACCCATTTTAGAGATCGTTTCCCCAAATCCGACGAGTCCTGTGTACACGACCGGCCAGACGAAGTAAAGGGCGACCGAGACGAGGATCATCGAGAATGCCGTCATGATTGGCACGAGACGCTTCCCACTAAAGAAGGCGAGCGCGTCTGGAAGTTTCACATGACTGAAGCGGTTGTACATTTGAGCGGCGACGATACCTGACAAGATACCGACGAACGCGTTGGCAATCTTACCGAACGCTGGGTTGACGGCTTCGACGTCGACACCTTGGAACAAGGCGACCGTTGCCGAAGACAAGAGTGTCGTGACCGTGAGGAAGGCGACAAGTCCGCTTAGAGCGGCTGAGCCGTCACGGTTTTTCGCCATACCGAGGGCGACCCCGACTGCGAAGAGAATTGGAATGTTATCGATGATTGCTGAACCGGCTTTGATCAAGAATGCGGCGGCGATGTTTTCAGAACCCCAGCCGACCGGGTCGATCCAGTAACCGATTCCCATGAGAATGGCCGCTGCAGGAAGTACCGCAACCGGCAACATGAGGGAACGTCCGAGACGTTGTAAAAAGTTCATCATTGTGAATGTCCTCCTTTTTGATGGTGTTGATCTTGCAGGCGTTGAATGTGGAGCGTGATGTAACCAAGCTCTGATTCGGGCAAGACGATGCCGTATAAGTCTTCCATTTCGTTGGCGACGTCAGACGCACATGCATAGGCCGACGAGAACTTCGTTTGAATCATGAGAAGCATATCTTCGTCGATCGTATGGTGATCGTAATGGTTGACCCGATCCATGACGAATCGTAAATGAGTTAATAAGCGTTGATAGGATAAGTCATCTTCTTCTATAGATAGATCGAGTCGTCTCGAAATCGATTGAATCATGTCACGTACGATTGTCGTCTGTTTGACCGTCTTGCGTAAATCACCTCCCTTCACTTTTAGTGTATGGATGTGCAGCGCGATGAAGGCCGCCTCATCTTTCGGCATCTTCACGCCGAGTTTGTCCTCGATGAGGTGAAGCGCCCATAACCCGATTTCGTATTCGTTGCGATATAAAATCTTAATCTCATTCAACAGCTTGTTGCGAAGCGAGATGCCTTCTTGCTCGCGCTCGATGGCAAACGAGATATGATCGGTGAGCACGATATGGATGTGTTCGTTGAACGTCGTCTCGAGCCGTTTTTCCGCATGCGAAATGATTTCTTCTGAAATCGTGAAGTGCTCAATCGGAATCCGTGTCAGCAGTTGTTGAAACTTATCATTCTCCGACATGACGAACAGCTTTTCCACCTTATGCGGATTGACGATATCGTTGCGAGCCTTCTTGAACGCGACGCCTGGTCCGATGGCGATCTTCTCTTCGCCCTCGTCCGAGACGATGACCGCGTTGTTGTTTAAAATCTTTTTAATTTTTAACATGTGT
This sequence comes from Exiguobacterium sp. s5, assembly GCF_018618075.1. Classification (NCBI taxonomy): domain Bacteria; kingdom Bacillati; phylum Bacillota; class Bacilli; order Caryophanales; genus Exiguobacterium; species Exiguobacterium sp. s5. Next base: position 153,115 of record NZ_JACSLK010000004.1, read on the forward strand.
CCTCCTAACGAGGAGTCATTGTTCCGCTTGAGCGACGACGGTTTTCCCGGGAAGCGATGGGCCTCCTGCATGGAACGAATACGGGTGCTCTAACGTGCTCCCGTTTGTGATGACCATCGGAGTGACCGTGTCTTTACCGGCTCGCTGAATTTGTTCCAAGTCGGCCGTCAAGAGTGGCTGTCCGGTCGTGACCGTGTCACCGACTTTGACGTGGACGTTGAATGGGCTACCCGCAAGTTCGACCGTATCGAGTCCGACATGAATCAAAATTTCAGCTCCGTCTCCCGAACGGATACCGATCGCGTGCTTCGTCGGTGCGACCTGAATGATGGTTCCATCTACCGGTGCGACGACCGTTCCGTCCGTCGGCATGATGGCAATCCCGTCGCCCATCATCTTCTCGCTGAAGACGGGGTCGGTCACTTCCTCAAGTGGAATGATGTCTCCTTCCATGGGTGCGTAAAGTGTCAGTGTATGTCTCTTCATCCACTTATTCAATAACATGTTCGATTCATCCTTTCGCTTGAAAAATGATTGTGAAAAAACAAAACAGGCATGGAGTATAGACGGGTGGCGTGAGCCTTTCGTCTTACCCCATGCCTGATCGAATCAGTCACATGTGATCATTATTCGTTTCGTCACCCTCAAGATAGCACGCCGATGTATAGATATCAAGACCTAATTTGAAAGCGTTCTCTAGAAATTTTACTTCTTCGAAAATCTGTTGTATAGTTAGGGCGAAACTGAATGGGAAAGGTGTTGCATGTTAATGAGTGAGGTTGTATCTGCCTAACGAACTGAAAAATGTTGGATGACGCGTCTTTTTGTCATGCCTTCATGTTCTGTTACAGATACCGCCCTTCATAAACTGCCAGACACCGGTCTGTCTTTTTGCGTTGGTCGTCATCGGCCGACGCTTTTTGTTTGCGCGGTATCTCCATCACAAAATAAGGAGACTCCATCATGAATGAACAAACATTAGACAAACTACAATACAACGACTTGATTCATCACGTCGAACGATACTGCATCAGCGGATTCGGACGCAACTTGTTACGAAACCAGCGTCCGACGAGCCATCTGCAAACGGTGAAAAAACGGCTTCAAGAGACATCGGAAGCACGCGCGATTCTCGACGCGACGTCACACGTCCCCTTTATCGGGGTGTCTGCTATGGAACCGCTCATCGGTAAAATCAACCGTGGCATCCAGCTCGAGGCAAGCGAACTCGAAGCCGTCGCCGAATTTTTCCGCGGGGCCCGTAAACTGAAGCGGTTCATGGCCGAGCAGGCGTTCTTTGCCCCGCTCTTGTCCCTTTACGCGGATGAGATGAGCGAGTGGCGCAGCATCGAGGAAGACATCGTCCAATCGATTCGCGGGGGACGGGTCGTCGACGAGGCGTCCAAAGAATTGAAACGGGTTCGCAAACAAATCGACATTCTCGAAGGACGGATCGAGGAGCGGTTGAGCAAGTTCTTGAAGAGCGCCACAAACCGGGAAGCGATTCAAGACGGCTTTGTGACGAAGAAACAAGACCGATTCACGATTCCGATTAAAGCGTCGTATAAACATAAAGTCGCTGGGGCGATCATCGACACGTCGAGCCGCGGCACGACTGTGTTCATCGAACCGGAAGCGGTGGCGAAGCTGAACGCGGAACTCGTCGTCAAACGAACGGAGGAAGCGGTCGAAATCTATCAAGTGCTCGCCACGCTCACCGGCATGGTGGCGGAAGCGTTGCCGACCATCGAGGCGACGCTCGACGTCATCGCCCAATACGATATGGTGTTCGCGAAAGGGAAGTATAGCCAAGCCATCGATGGTATCGCCCCGCGTGTGAACGGTGTCGGGAACATTCGATTGAAACAAGTCCGCCATCCGCTCCTCGAACGGGCGGTCCCGCTCGACTTCTCGCTCGGGGACACGTACCGCGGTCTGATTATCACCGGACCGAACGCCGGCGGGAAGACGGTCGTCTTGAAGACGATCGGTCTGCTCAGTTTGATGACGATGAGCGGGCTTCATATCCCGGCCCATCCGGACACGGACATCTCGACGTTTGACGACGTATTCGTCGATATCGGGGACAACCAGGATATGGGGTCGGCGCTCAGCACGTTCTCGGCCCATATGCATAACGTGGCGAACATCATGCAGAAGGCCGGGAAACGGTCGTTACTATTATTCGATGAGATTGGAAGCGGGACCGAGCCGAACGAGGGAGCGGCCCTCGCCATCGCGATTTTAGAGGAAGCATATAAACGAGGCTGTCTCGTCGTCGCCTCGACCCATTACGGCGAAATCAAAGCGTACTCCGAGACGCATCCGGACTTTATGAACGCGGCCATGCAGTTCGACCCAGACACGCTCGAACCAAAATATCGGTTGTTGATCGGGCAGTCCGGCGACAGCAACGCCTTGTTCATTGCCCGGAAAATGAAATTACCCGAATCGATTTTGAAGCAGGCAGCACGCTATATGCATGACAAGACGTACGACCAGTCGCTCGTCGATCCGGCACGTCTGACGCAAGCAGTCGTCTCATCCGTCATCGAACCAGATCAAGTTCTGTCAAAAGGGGACCGGGTCCGTCTGCTCGAGACGAATCAAGTTGGACTCGTCTATGAGATGGACGCATCGTTGCGCCAAGTCACCGTATATGTCGACGGTGTCTTCGGCAAGCACCCGCTTCGTCGGGTCCGACGCGAGGCGAAAGCGCTCGACTTGTATCCAGCTGGTTATGACCTCGAGACGTTGTTCGTCGACTATCGGGACCGGAAAGAAGCGCATGACTTTGCCCGTGGTTCGAAAAAAGCGCTCCGTCGCGTCGAGAAAGAGATTCGGGCGCGACAGCGGGCCGAACGAGGAGAGTGAGTGTATTCTAGAGGGCACTCGGGTAAGGAACAAGGACCGGGAGTCATCACGTACAGTACGGCTTTCGGGTAACGTGTCGGAGGTGACTGGATGTTTTGGTTAAGCTTGTTGTTCGCCATCGGATTTGCCTTGATTCATTACTTCTCTGGACAATTGATTCACGTGCGCGAGACACCGCGGAGCCGTTTTTTGTCGCTCGCCGGCGGTGTCGCCGTCGCCTATGTGTTTCTACACCTTTTACCTGAGCTGAACGAATATCAACGCGAGCTCGAAGGACATCTCGAGAGTGGGCTGTTCGCCTCGATCGAGAATCATATCCTCGTCGTCAGCATGCTCGGATTGGCCGTGTTTTATGGGCTGGAACGATTGGCCACGCAAATGAAGAACCGTGGGAAAGGCAATGTATTTTGGATTCATATGGCGTTGTTCGTCGTTTACAACTTCAGTATCGGCTATGTGCTCGCGGAGAGCGAATTTGATACGGTGTGGGCGATGATGCTCTACTTTCTTGCGCTAGGGATTCACTTCGTCACGGTCGACCAAGGTTTGAGGCACCACCATCGCCAGCAATATGACAGGCGAGGCCGATTGTGGTTGTCGTTGGCCGTGCTTGCCGGGTGGGGCGTCGGCGTATTTTCCGCGCTCCATGAAGTGACGCTGTCGATGATTGTCGCGTTCTTGGCCGGTGGGATTATTTTGAACGTCATGAAGGAAGAGTTGCCGGAAGAGCGGGACAGCAGTTTCCGCGCCTTTGCCGTTGGGCTTATCGGATACGCTCTGCTGTTATTGGCCATATGAAAAGGCAACCCTCGTGGTTGCCTTTTTGCTTACAGTGAATTGGTGCTCTGTTTGTCTACATTGTCGTCCGTTGAAGGGACAGCTTCGTCGTTTTGGTTCGGTCCACCGAATTGGCCACCGTGATGAGGACCATGCCCACCTCCGTGACGTCCACCGCCAAAGCCGCGCATGTCGCCTAAGTCGTCGTAACTCGTGACGTCAGCAAAACGCTCTTCGTGGTCGGCAAGAATCGCGTCGGCCTCATCTTGCGTCAAGTCACCGGATTCGACCGCGGCGTCAAGTTTCACTTCATGAGAAGAGATCATCGCCTCAATGAACTGTTCGATCGTGATGCCTGTTTCTTCCGCGAGTTCGGGAAGCGATTGTCCTTCTTCTCGCGCTGCTTCCACCTCGGCTTCGGTCAAGCCAAGCGCCTCGAGCAAAGCGGCCTGCCCGGCTGCTCGGTCACCGAACATGCCTCGCTCGCCACGTTCCCCACGTTCGCATTGGGTCGTCGTTTCCGTTCCGTCGGTCGTTGTCGCATCGTTTGTGGCGGCATAGACGCCGGTACCTGAGACGGCAAGTAGACCGGCCAGGGCGATAGCTAATTTAGATGTCTTCATATCAATCTCCTCCTTTACTACTTCAAGTGTAGAGCGAGGACGTACAAAAGTTGTGAGGGAGTTGCAAGGTTTCTGCAAATTGTCTTTGGGAAACGATGGGTTCGTTACCCGATGCGATATAATGGGAGTGGAGGCGATAGAGATGAACGTACTCGTAGTCGAAGATGAACCGAAATTAGCGGACGGGCTCGCCCGCTTTTTAACGTACGCGGGGTTTCACGTCAGTGTGGCCGGTACACTCGCCGAAGCGAAGCGGCAGCTCGAGCAACCGTTCGATGCGGTCCTGCTCGACGTTCGTCTGCCGGACGGGGAAGGTTGGACGCTCATTCCAAAACTGAAGACGCTCAAGCCGCGGCCGGCCATCATCTTGGCGACGGCACGGGGAGAGGCGGATGACCGTGTGTTCGGCCTCGAGCTCGGGGCCGACGATTATTTGGTCAAACCGATCGTGTTAAAAGAACTCGAAATTCGCCTGAAACGTCTCGTCAAACAGACGGACGAGATTTCGTTCGGCGACATGACGGTGGACGCACGTTCACGCACGGTGACCGACGCCGGGCAAGCGATTCGAATGACCAATAAAGAATACGAGTTGCTCCTCTTCTTCTTGAAACATAGTGGAGAAGCGCTCGATCGCAACCGCCTACTCGACGAGGTGTGGGATTATACGTTCGCCGGGGACACGCGCACGGTCGACACGCACGTCAAACAGTTGCGTGACAAATTGCCGACGATGAAGCGGTACTTGAAGACGGTGCATCGCGTCGGTTATCGATTGGAGGAAGTCCGATGAGCCGGTTGATGAAGAAGTTGCTCTGGACCGCGATCCTCCCTCTCGTCGTCATGGCGGTGCTCACATTTGGTCTGACATCACTCCTGATTGGGCGTTTCGCGGAGACGGAGAGCTATGACCAACTCGAGCGTGAAGCGGACATCGTGTATGAGGCGCTTGTGGATGGACGCGGCATACCGGGTCAACTCGATGTTCTCGTGTTTCAAGACGGGGAAGCGGTCAATCTTGATCGTGGGGGCAGGATGCGTCGACATATGTCGCCAGGCCTCGATCCAGACTCACTTTCCGAACGAGATGAGGTCAGCGTGAACGGGGCGCGGTTATTGACGTTTCTTCGGGAAGAAGGAGATGTGCAAATCGTGACGTACGCACCCGTCCCGCTGTCGAATCCGCAGTTTCGTCAAATCTACGTCATTCTCGGGAGTGGGTTCTTGCTCGCGCTCATCGTCGCCGTCGGTGTGACGTATTGGATGGGGCGGCGTTTGACGTCCCCGCTCGTCGAGTTGAAGCAGGCGACCGCAGCCATCATGTCGGGTCGGCATGACATCACACTACCGCCTGTCACCGACGACGAGATTGGAGATTTGACGGAAGCGGTCCGTCAGATGAATACATCACTCGAAGAGAAAGAACGGATGCAAAATACATTCATCTCAGGGGTTACGCACGATGTCCGGACCCCGCTTGCCATCGTCCGGAACGAGGCCGAAATGCTTGAACTCGGTGTCGTCAAACAAGAAGATGTGGCGACGACGGGTCGAAGTTTAACCGAGGAAGTCGATCGGATCGATCGGCTCGTCAGTCAGATGCTCGAATACTCCAAACTATCCGCGGGCAACGTGACACTTTCGCTCGAATCCATTCGTTTGGATGCATTGATCAAAGAGACTGTCTCGCGGATGGATGAATGGTTCCGTCATAAGGAAGTGACGGTCACACTTGAACTCGTCGAGGACGCGGTCGTCCAGGCGGACCGATTGGCGATGGAGCGTGTGCTGTCGAACTTTCTTCAGAACGCGTATCACGCCAGTCCACTAGGAGGTGTGATCACGATCAGGCTCTCCGAGCGACGGCTTGAAATCGAAGACGAAGGGCCGGGCATTGCCGAGACGATGCGCGCCAACATCTGGGATATGTATGTGAAAGGGGACCGTTCGAACGGTCACGGACTTGGTCTGGCTATCAACAAGCTGTTGCTCGAGGCTCAAGGACTCGTTTACGGAGTCGAATCGAGAGAGGGAGAGGGGGCGTTGTTTTGGATCGAATGGGACTAAATTTATTTTTGCGGGGTGTCCGCTTAGAGCGAGATCGGATTGAAAAGCCAGGTTACCCGTTCTCGCTACCGATTTTTGATGGATTTGATGAATTGACGCTGACGAAGCCGGTCACGTTCTTGGTTGGTGAGAATGGGAGCGGGAAATCGACGTTGGTCGAAGGGATGGCCATCGCCGCTGGATTCAATCCGGAAGGCGGCGCGACGACGTTCCGTTTTGAGACCGAGTCGACACATAGCCCGCTGTTCGAAGCGCTTCGTCCGATTCGGGGCGCGTACCGGCCGAAAGACGGATTTTTCCTCCGGGCCGAGACGGCATATCAACTGTCGAGCTATGTGGATGAGATCGCGCGAACGTCGCCCGACCCGGAACGGTTTTATGCGTCCTACGGCGGTCGATCGCTCCATGAGCAGTCGCACGGGGAGGCGTTTTTGTCGCTCATGCTCCATCGTTTCCGAGACGGCGGACTGTATATTTTAGATGAGCCCGAGGCCGCCTTGTCCCCGATGCGGCAGTTGACGATGCTCGCAAGGATGCATGAACTCGTCCAGTCGGGAAGTCAATTCATCATCGCGACCCATTCGCCGATCCTCATGTCGTATCCGGACGCCGACATCCTCCAAGTCGAGACGGGACTCCGGCCGACGACGTTCGATGAACTCGAACACGTCCGTGTCATGCGCGACTTTCTAGCGGCACCGGAACGGATGCAACGTATCCTATTCGAATGAAAAACGGTCACGGTGTAAGCGTTTTATTTTTATGTTGACGTCAAGATTTCAAGGGAGTATGCTAGTAGCGAGAAGAAGAAAATCCACTTTGGGATTGTTACTGGTCAAGCAGGCAAAACCTAAATTGATGCCGATCATCCAGATGTGGGGACCGGTGTGAATTTAGGTTTTTTTCTTTTCAATCGAACTTGAGCGGAGGTGAATTGATTCCATGCAAATTTCAAAAGTGTTCAACAATAACGTCGTGGCCATTCAAGCGAACGGTCAAGAACAAGTCGTCATGGGACGGGGAATCGCGTTCCAAAAGCGTCCAGGCGATGCAATCGATCAAACGCGGATTGAAAAAGTCTTTACGCTCGAGAGTAAAGAAAGCCATGAACGGTTCGTCCATTTTTTGAATGAGATGCCAGCTACCGAGATGGATACGGTCAAAGAAATCGTCAAGCTCGCGGAGACGCGACTCGAGAAGCCGGTCCATGACTCGCTTTATGTGACCCTCGCCGACCACATCCATTTCGCTCTCAGCCGATATCGAGATGGAATCATCATCCGTAACCCGCTCGTTTGGGAAGTGAAGCGGTTTTATGGACCCGAGTTCGCGATCGGGAAAGAAGCGGTCGCCCTGATTAACGACCGGCATGACGTCAAGTTAGACGAGGATGAGGCGGTCGCGATCGCCCTCCATCTCGTCAACGCGACGATGTCGGGTGCCAAAGGTGAGAACTTACATCTCGTCACCGAGATGACGCGTGCCACGCAAGCGATTCTCACCATCATCACGTACCACTTTCAAATCGATTTGGACGAAGAGTCGTACGCCTACTCACGGTTTTTGACCCACTTGAAATACTTCGTCCAACGGCTCGCCTCCGGGGAGAAGATTAAACCCGGCGGTGATGAGACGCTGTTTGAGATGGTGAAGCTGCGCTATCCGGACGCTTATGAGTGTGTCGAGAAAATCGCAGGGGTGATCGCCACGAAGTACAATTACGAGGTCTCGACCGATGAGCGGTTGTATATGATGATTCATATCGAAAACTTAATGAAAGAACGACGATCCTAAGGATGGTTACTGATGATGCAGGCCAAACCTAAATGACGACACTTCTCGTGTGCGTTCATTTAGGTTTTTCTTTTTATCCAAATTAAAGGAGTGAACACTATGAGCCAAACAAAAACGCTCGCGGCGGACATCATTCGTCACGTCGGCGGGAAAGATAACGTAAAAAGCGTGTTCCATTGTGCGACACGGCTACGTTTTAAATTAAAAGATGAACAGAAAGCCAATCCCGAGGCGTTAAAAAACCATGACGGTGTCATCACGGTCGTCCAAAGCGGCGGTCAGTTCCAAGTCGTCATCGGCAACAACGTCCCTTACGTCTACCAAGACGTGATCGAGGCGGGCGGATTCCAGACGTCATCGAACGACGATACGGAAAAAACGGGCGTCTTTAACCGGTTGATTGATGTGATTGCGGGGATTTTTACCCCGATTCTCGGTCCGATGGCCGGTAGCGGTCTATTGAAAGGGTTGCTCGCGATTCTCGTCGCCCTCGGTCTGCTCACGCAAGACATGGGCACGTATATTGTTTTGAACGCAGCGGCTGACGCACTCTTCTACTTCCTACCGGTCATTCTCGGCCATTCGGCAGCGAAGAAGTTTGGCGGCAATCCGTATATCGGGATGATTATCGGGGGTGCGCTCGTCTACCCGGCCATCGTCGCGATGCAAGGAGCGGGCGAGTCGCTCACGTTCCTCACGGTACCGGTCGTCTTGATGAGCTACGCGTCCTCGGTCATTCCAATCATCTTAGCAGCGTATGTGTCATCGAAAGTTGAGACATTCTTTAACAAACACACGCATGAAGCGGTCCGTAACTTCACCACACCGATGATGGCACTCTTGATTGTCGTCCCGCTCACATTCCTCGCGATCGGTCCGGTCGCGACATACGCGAGCCAAGGACTCGCCGGCGGCTATTCGTTCTTATATGAACTTAGCCCGGTCGTCGCTATTGCCTTCATCGGCGCGTTCTGGCAAGTGCTCGTCATGTTCGGTCTCCACTGGGGGCTCGTGCCGATCATCATCAACAACTTGGCGGTCGTCGGCATGGACACGATCGTCGTCGGAGTCCTCATGGCGACGTTCGGTCAGGTCGGGGCAACGCTCGCCATCACATTGAAGGCGCGTGACCCGAAAACGAAAGGGCTCGGGACGTCATCGACGATTGCCGGCGTGTTCGGCATCACCGAGCCAGCGATTTATGGATTGACGCTTCCGCGCAAAAAACCGTTCGTCTTCGGGATGGTTGGCGGTGCGGCCGGCGGGGTCGTCGGCGGTATGCTTGGCACGGCGGCTTACGCGATGGGTGGTCTCGGCGTGTTCAGTATCCCGGTCATGATTCCGGCGACGGGTCTCGATATGACGTTCTACGGCGCCTTGATCGGTCTTGCGGTCGCGACACTCGTCTCGTTCGGACTCACGTTCGCATTCCATAAAGAAGTCGAGACAGGCGAACAGACAACGGCAGAAGTAGCGCCGGCCGTATCGGAGCACGTCGGTTTCCCGGTATCGGCTCCAGTCAAAGGAGAAGCGGTTTCCCTCGAGACCGTTCGCGATGAAGTGTTCTCGAGCGGTGCGATGGGGAAAGGACTTGCTATCATGCCGACAGAAGGGGTCGTCTACGCCCCATTCGATGGCGAAGTCGTCACGGTCTTCCAATCGAAGCACGCCATCGGACTCCGTTCACATAGCGGCGTCGAAGTATTGATTCACGTCGGGCTCGACACGGTCCAGCTCGGTGGGAAACATTTTGAAACGTTCGTCCAAGCCGGACAGCGTGTGACCGAGGGCGATGTGTTAGTGAAATTTGATTTAGAGGCCATTGCCCAAGCCGGTTATGACACGATTACCCCGGTAATTGTCACGAATACAGGGAATTACTTAGATGTCTTGCCGACACATGTCGGCATCGTCGAACCAAACCACGGCGTCTTGCGCGTCTTAGCCTAAGAGGAGGAACAAACATGAAACAAGTAGCGAAGAACTTTTTATGGGGTGGCGCCACGGCGGCGAACCAATTTGAAGGTGGATACCAAGAAGGTGGAAAAGGGCTCTCGATCGCGGATGTGATGCCGGGCGGCAAAGACCGAATGAAAATCATTCATGACCCGACGTTCGATTTCGAGTTGCATGACGAGTACACATACCCGAACCATGAAGGCATCGACTTCTATCATCACTACAAGGAAGACATCGCCCTCTTCAAAGAGATGGGCTTCAAGACGTTCCGCATGTCGATCGCTTGGTCGCGCATCTTCCCGAATGGAGATGAGCTCGAACCAAACGAGGAAGGGCTCAAATTCTATGACCGCGTCATCGATGAACTCGTCGCGCAAGGAATCGAGCCACTCGTCACGATTTCACATTACGAGTTGCCGCTCCATTTGGCGACAGCATACGGTGGTTGGCGCGACCGTCGCCTCGTGACATTCTTCGAGCGATACAGCCGTGTCTTGTTCGAACGTTACCAAGGCAAGGTCAAATATTGGCTCACGTTCAATGAAATCAACGGGGCCCAGTTCATGCCGATGCTCAGTCTCGGAATGGCGATTCGTGAAGGGGACGACCAGTTGCAGTTGACGTACCAAGGGTTGCACCATCAACTCGTGGCAAGTGCGCTCGCGACAAAAGCGGCAAAAGAGATCGATCCGTCGATGCAAATCGGCTGCATGCTCATCGCGGCGCCGGTCTATCCGTACAGCTCGAATCCGGAAGACATCTGGTATGCACACGACGCCGAGCGCATGATGAACTTTTTCTGTGGCGACGTCCATGTCCGTGGTGAGTATCCATCATTCGCGAAACGCTTCTTCCGTGAGAACGGAATCGAACTCGTGATGGAAGACGGGGACCTCGAGACACTGAAAGCGAACACGGTCGACTTTTTCTCGCTCAGCTACTATATGTCGCGTACCGAGAAAGCGGAGAAGACGGAAGACGAGGCAGCGGGGAACATTATGAGCGGGGTGAAAAACCCTTACCTCAAGGCGAGCGACTGGGGTTGGGAAATCGATCCGATGGGACTTCGCGTCATCTTGAACAAACTGTATGAGCGCTATGAATTGCCGCTCTTCATCGTCGAGAATGGTCTCGGTGCTTATGACAAGGTTGAAGCGGACGGTTCGGTTCATGACGATTATCGGATTGAGTACTTGCGTGACCATTTGAAAGCGATGGTGGAGGCGATTGAAGACGGTGTCGACGTCATCGGCTATACGAGCTGGGGCTGTATCGACCTCGTCAGTGCATCGACCGGGGAGTACAGCAAGCGTTACGGCTTCATCTACGTCGATAAGCATGACGACGGGTCGGGGACGCTCGAGCGTTCGCGGAAAGACTCGTTCTTCTGGTATCAAGACGTCATCCAGACGAACGGGGCGAGCTTGTTCGAAGATGAGACGGTAAAATAAGAAAAGAGCGGCCGCGGCCGCTCTTTTCTTATGCTTTCGTGACTTTGCGCAAGACGATGATCGCGAGACTGACACCACCGGCAATCAACATATACGTGAGAATCTCCGTCCAGGCTGCCATCAGACGTCTTCCTCTGCAAAGACGGCCAAGTCCCCTTGAGGCATGGCGACGAGTAAGAAGTGTTCGCCTCCGAGCGGACGGGCGTCTCCGGCCTGCCAACTTTCATACTGTTCGTGATAGCCGTTCACGAACAGGACGGCTCCAGATTCAAATGTCAGTTCAAGATGGGGATTGTCTTCAGATAACAGGATGGAACGGACGCGTTCACGCCGGAGTCCGACGAGGTGATGGAGTTGTTCATCTTCGTTGAACGAAGGTCCCGATGAATGGACGTACCAAGGTCCTTCAATCGAGAGCCACGACTCGTTGCCGTCTCGGTTGAAGTAGAGTAGATGATGATTGGGGCCGGAACCAAAGTCGATTCCGACGAAGGAAGACGCGTTAAACAAATGCTGTAAAATCCGTGTTGCTTCAAGATGTTCGGTACGGGTCACGCTTCCACCTCGCTTAAATAGGTTAGTTAATTCCATCATTCCACGTTACTTCGCTAAAGTAAATGAAAGGATTATGTGAAATCACTCATATGAGAAAGAACAAGCGAGTTCGACAACTTATGGAAAATACTTCAAGTAAGTTAAAAGTTTGGTCAGTGATTGGACAAATCCGGTCCCGCGTTCGATGATTCGACTTATAATCAAATGTATAGATGACTCGATGAAACGAGGGGTAACCATGGTTTATGGCCTATTGATTGGCGGCATCATCCTAATCACCATCGTCCTCAACGTCCTTCGGTTGATGACGACCCCCGCCTTGAATCGCTGGCTGCTCGCAGGGACGAGCAGCCTTGTCGTGATTTGGCACGGGGTGTTGTTCGATTTTTATGATTTACATTGGTCAGTGCTGTTATTGATTATGACAGGGCTCGTCTGTTTTCACTGGAAAGGCATGACTGTTGCAATCATGGTCAGCTGGCTTTTAGTATACAGTCAATCGGGAACGCTGTCGTTCCCGCTTTTGCTTAGTTATATCTTCTTCGGGCTAGGGGCAGCGTTGCTCTTTGGTTACGTCAACCAGTTGAAGCGAGAGCGATCAAGCCGGTTGCGGATGCTGACGGCGAGTTCCCGTCAATTGAACGTCTTCCGGGAAGTCAGTTTTACGATGCAAGACACGCTCGACCCGGACCGATTGCTGCAAACGATTTTGACATCGGTGACGGCGGGGCACGGACTCGGCTTTAACCGATCGATCATCTTTTTCGCTGATTTGGAAAAAGATAGTATTTACGGAGTCATGGGAACGGGTCCGATGAATCCGGAAGACGGGTTTCACATTTGGGAAGAAATCACCCGGCAACATTATGATCTCCAAGGACTGATTGATGAGAAAGAGACGGACTCGACACACGATGAACAGTTGAACGAACGGATTCGGAAAATGACGATCCCGTTTCATGCAGACCATCTGTTCAAACAGACACTTGACTCGGGACGGCCGCTCCACGTCTACGCGAGCATCACCGATGATCCGGTGCTGCGCATGTTACATACCGACTTACAGATGGACGAGTGCACGATTTTTCCGCTCCATCATCAAGGAATTCCATACGGACTTCTCGTCATCGACAATGTCGTCAATAAAAAACCGATCACCCCTCAAAAGATTGACAGTGTCCGACCGATTGCGGAACAAGCCTCGCTCGCGCTCCATCAGACGATGCTGTACCAGCGCATCGAAACGTTGGCGCTTCGTGACGGGTTGACGCGTCTTAAAAACCATCGCTCGTTTGAACAAGATTTGGACGTTTTGTTCCGGGAGTGCGAAACGGACGAGCTGTCACTGATTGTGATGGATATTGACCATTTCAAGCATTTCAACGACACAAACGGTCACTTGGCTGGAAATGAGTTACTCACGCGGCTCGCGAGTGTCATTCGACGAAGCGTGCCGGATGAACAGATGGCGTATCGGTTCGGTGGCGAAGAGTTTGTCGTTCTCTTGCCGCAGTTCGACGAAGTCGAGGCGTCCCACGTCGCGGAGACGATTCGTGCGGCCGTGCTCGGCACCAACTTCATGTACGGGGAGCGACAACCAGGTGGTCAGTTAACGCTGAGCTTCGGTGTCGCTTCGAAGCACACGCTTCCCGAACAGTCACGCGAACAGTTGATTGAGTGCGCCGATCAAGCGTTGTATGCGGCTAAATCACGAGGGAAAAACCAAGTCTGCCGCTGGGAAGGGGTACCGCTATGACCGAATTCAGTGTCATGATCATGACCGTCGCCTTTATCGCGACCATCTTGTTTACGAGCCGTCCGAGTTATCGGTTTGTGACGGGTAGTGTGGCCAACCGACATGCGGAGGCATTGGGCGTCTCGCTGAAAGACGTCTCATTCTCGTTCGACCAAATGGTGTATTTCATCGCCTTGCCGACAACGATTCCCGTAGTGCGGGATGCGATGAAAGAAGAGCTAGCCGTCGAACCGTATTATGAGTCGTATTTCTTTCCAGAAGTGAACGGCGTGCAAGTCTCGGTGAAATCAGGGTCCGCCGTGATTCCTATCGCCTATTTGCCGATTGACGACTTCAGCCTTCCCGTGTTGGATCGACACTTGGAGGCCGGCAAGGTTAATGAACGCGTCAACCGAACGATTCGGGCACACATGATCGTTCATGAGCGTACGCTCGCAGCGATTCGAGACGAGGTGTATCATCACCTCCATGAAGACCGTCTGGCACAATAAAAGGGTTTCCATCACAAACTTGTGATGGAAACCCTTTTTTACTGCGCTAACATGTGAAACCGTGCGGCACCGATCAAGTTGGCCTCGTTGAAGTGGGCACACGTCTCGACGTCGATGCGGAATGTTCCGAACGCGTCGCAAAGCGCATCCAAGTGTCGCTTGATGCCGTCCCGAACTTCCGGGCGACGACTGATGCCGCCACCGATTAAAATACGCTCCGGGTCGAGCCCGAATTGGAGGTTGTAGATGCCAATCGCGTTCCAGCGATAGAAGCGCTCCAGTTCCACCTGGATGATTGGGTCGCTTTGAAGCGCGAACACATCTTTTCCGGTAAGGGGACGTCCGAGTTGTTCACCGCATCGATGGACAAGAGCGGCCGTGGCACCGATTTTACTCCATGTCCCATCTGGGTGGGGAAGAGACGGGTCGAGAATCCAATATCCGAACTCACCGCCATGGAAGTGGGATCCGATCATCACCTGATCATGGTCGACGAATGCTCCGCCGACGCCCGTCCCGATGACGACCGTCGCGTAGCTCGTCACCGACGCCGCGGCACCGGTCCATCCTTCTGCGAGCGCTGCCGCGTTGGCATCGTTCAAGACAGTGACAGGCAAGTCATACCGTTCTTTGAACGCCTGTAAGAAAGGGCGATCATGAATGTAGGGAAGTGCACTGATTCCATGAATCACGCCGGTCGTCGAATCGACGGCGCCGGGCGCACTGAAGCCGATACCGTCGAAGCGGGCTTCGGCGGTCGTTTCGTTAAAGATCACATCGACTTGTTCGAGCAAGCCGTCCCACGTCGCAGGGGTTGGGACGTGTTTGTTTGACAGTAGGGTGCCATCGGATCGGACGACTCCGTATTTGATACTAGTTCCACCGATATCGATGGCTAAATAATGTTGCATTTCTTTCCACTCCTTATGGCAAGAACGCGGCCCCGATGACGCCAGCGTCGCCGTGCAACTCATGCAGGACGAGGGGGGTCGCTCCTCTCAAATGGGGGTATACTCGCATCGCGACCGCGTCTTGTAACTGATTCCAGTATAACGGAGCCGACGCTGTCACGCCTCCCCCGAGGATGATGATATCGGGGTCGACCGTATGGATGATGTTGGCGAGACCCGTTGCTAAATCCTCGACGAACGTATTGCGTTCGATGTTGTCTGTCAAAAGCGTCATCGAATCAGTCACTCCTTTAGTGAGGGCGCGTTCGTGAAGTGCCGTTCCACTCGCATGCGTCTCAAGCGCTCCGACGTTCAGTGTCGGATGTGCTGGTCCGTCCGTACGAATGATCATATTGCCGACTTCTCCGGCGCTACCGTGAGCCCCGCTAATCAAATTTTGCTTATAGACGAAACCGCCGCCGATCCCTGTGCTGACCGTGACGTAAAAGACGGAGTCGACATGACGGCCGGCCCCAAACTTTGCTTCGGCGAGCGCTGCTGCGTTGGCATCATTCTCTAACGTGACAGGTAGACCGAGCAGAGTGCATAGCGGCTCCACAATCGTCTGATGGTGCCAGTTCGGGAGGTTTGGCGGGGTCAAAAACGCACCTCGTTTTAGGTCGAGCGGACCCGGTGCAGCGATACCGACGTGCGTGATGTCATATTCGAGTTGGAATCGTTCGACGGCAAGTGTGATTTGATTTAACAAGGCGTCGAGCTCAAGGTGCGGCTGTGTCTTCAATTTATATTGTTTCTCGACACGTCCGTCCGTCGACACGACGGCGACGCGTGTATTCGTGCCGCCCAAGTCGATGCCGATGCGGGCTTTTTGTTTGATTGGGGATGAGACACCGGCGATGAGGCAGGTGGCCGTTCCGTCCAGCTGAAATGACTGACCTGCTGGCAATAGCAACGTCGCACCAATCTCGAAGGACGAACCGTCAATCTCAAGTGTCCCTTCGACGACCGAAAGCAGGCGGAACGTATCCGTCGAGACGGATTCCTCGCGTTCGATGTTCCATTTTTCGACGAAGAAATACGGGTTACGTGTCAACTGTGTCCGGAAATGATCCAGGCGCAGGACAGGTTCCGCATAGTCGAGATGGGGTGCGAACGAGGCAAGGGTACCTTGATTGACGTGGAGATCACGCGTGCGGCCTGTCGTCGGTTCAGTGCGTCCGTAATCATAGAGGCGGTACGTCGTATCCGAACTTTGTTGAATTTCGAGAACAGATACGTCTTTCGTCAAAGCGTGGATAGTCCCGGCCGGCACGTATAAAAAATCGCCGCGGCTGACAGGTTTTCGAATTAAACCGGATGTGACATCACCGGCTTCGAGCGCCTGTTGTAACGTCTCTTTCGATTCGAACGTATGGCCATAGATGATTTCTCCCCCTTCTGGCGCGTCGAGGATGTACCAGCATTCATTTTTTCCGTAAGGTTGACCCTCGAGCGACTGTGCCAACGCATCGTCGGGATGGACTTGAATCGAAAGGTCATCGTTCGGATCAATCCACTTGATCAATAACGGAAACACAGGTGAATCAATGCCGAACAGTTCTGGATGCGTGGCATAAAGGTCGTCTAGCGTTGTCCCGATATGCGATCCAGCAGACACGACGGAACTGCCTTGCGGCAACGCCGAGGCGGTCCATGCTTCGCCAATCGAGGCCTCGTCAAAATGAAAACCGTAACGTTTTAAGCGGTCGCCTCCCCATAAGCGATATTGGTAATGCGGTTGTAACGGGATGATCTTCATCGTCAATTCCCTCACTCTCGTTTATTATCATATACACTTTTAAATTTAAAAACTAAACAAAGTTTAAATCAAGTATAGACATGAAATAAATCATGTGTATAATAAAACTTGTAAACGATTTCAAAAAAGGAGTGGTTGAACATGAAAAAAGTATTACTCGCTTGTAGCTCAGGGATGTCGACGAGCCTGCTCGTCACGAAAATGCAACAGCACGCGGCGTCAATCGGGGACGAAGCGAAAATTTGGGCAGTCGGTCAAGACCAGGTCGGTAAGGAGATGGAAGAAGCGGACGTCATCCTCATCGGACCGCAAATGCGCTTTTTGCTCGACAAATTGAAAGCGCAAACATCGAAACCGGTCGAAGTCATCGACATGATGGCCTACGGAACGGCGAATGGGAAAGCGGCGTATGAGCAAGCAATCAAATTGATGGGGTGAGGTCATGGAAGGAACGGAAGAGTTAACGTTAGAACAGATGGCGTTCATGATGATCTTGCACAGCGGCAACGCTCGGAGCACGATTCAAGAAGCCATCCAAACGTATAAGAACGGTTCATACGAAGCGTTTGAAGCGCAGCTGGCGACAGCACGTGAACAGTTAAAAGAAGCGCATCAGACGCACTTCGGCCAAATTCAAAAAGAGGCGAACGGGGAGAAGACGGACATGTCAC
The DNA here is from genome assembly GCF_018618075.1 of Exiguobacterium sp. s5. NCBI lineage: Bacteria > Bacillati > Bacillota > Bacilli > Caryophanales > Exiguobacterium > Exiguobacterium sp. s5. The sequence goes on from NZ_JACSLK010000004.1 coordinate 170,842, forward strand.
TGTTGCTCCTTCACGCCGAAGACCATCTCATGTCGACCCAGACGATGCTCGATTTGACGGCAAGCCTGATCGAGATGATGGAGCAAAAGATTGTAAATCCTAATCAAGAAGGGTGAATCCTATGTCACAGGACAACAAAATGTTCTTACTGATCAGCAAGTTGCTCATGCCGATGGCGACTTACTTGAACAACAGTCGGTATTTGCAAGTATTACGGGATGCGTTCATGCTCGCGTTCCCGATTACCATGTTCGGTTCGATCGTCGTCGTTATCGCCAACTTGCCGTTCTTAGACAAGTTCATGTCGGAAGGGACGCTGAACGCGTTCAAATCGTCACTTGGTAACGCCCCATCGGCCACGATGGGAATCATGTCAATCTTCGTCGTTTTCGGTATTGGCTATTATCTTTCGAAAAGTTACAACGTCGAAGCCGTCTTCGGTGGGGCGATCTCCCTCGTATCGTTCCTCTTGTTGACACCGTTCCTCATCGAAGTCGAAGGAATGACAGAAGCGGTCGGTAACGTCCTCCCGCTCGATCGTCTTGGCGCCAAAGGAATGTTCCTCGCCATGATCACCGGTTTCCTCTCAGGTGAGATTTATCGATTCGTCGTTCAAAAGAACTGGACGATCAAAATGCCGGACGGCGTACCGCCGGCGGTGGCGAAGTCGTTCTCGGCGCTCGTACCGGCCTTGTTGACGCTCACGGTCTTCTTGCTCCTCAACATCGGTGTGACGAGCTTGTTCAATACGAACTTACATGACGTCATCTTCAACGTCGTGCAACAGCCGCTCGTTAAATTGGGTAACGGTCTCGTCCCAACGTTGATTGCCATCTTCTTCGTCCAATTGTTCTGGTTCTTCGGGTTGCACGGACAAGTCATCGTCAACTCGGTCATGGATCCAATTTGGAATACGTTGTCGCTTGAAAACTTGAACGCGTACACGGCGACCGGAGATGTGCCGAACATCATCAGTAAACAATTTGTCGAAATCTATACGGTCGGCCTTGGCGGCTCGGGCTCGACGCTTGCCGTCATCGTAGCGATTTTGTTGTTCTTGAAATCGAAGCAGTTGAAACAAATCGGGAAACTGTCACTCGGACCAGGGATCTTTAACGTCAACGAACCGGTCATTTTCGGTCTACCGATCGTTATGAACCCGCTCATCATGATTCCGTGGATTGTTGCTCCGCTCATCACGGTCACGGTCACTTACTTTGCGATGTCGACAGGGCTCGTCCCGCCGCCGACTGGGGTCGCGGTACCTTGGACCGTCCCGATGTTCATCAGCGGGATGATGGCGACGAACTCACTTGCCGGCGGATTGCTACAACTCGTCAACTTCTTGATCATCTTGGCGGTCTGGTTCCCATTCCTTAAATTTATTGACCGTTTGAACGTGAAGAAAGAACAGGAAGAAGCCGCTAACCATAAAGACGAAGCGGTATGAATGAGAAATAGAGAATAAGGGAGAGAGAGTTTATGACGAACCCGACAGAAACGAAAACATCAGCAGCAGTGACGTATCAATTCCCGACCGATTTTTGGTGGGGGACGGCCTCTTCGGCGACGCAAATGGAAGGTGCGGCGTTTGAAGGCGGCAAAGGCTTAAATATTTGGGATTACTGGTATATGCAACAACCGAACCGATTTTTCAATGGCGTCAGCGCGACCGAAGCGTCTAACTTCTATCATTTGTACGAGCAAGATATCGCGCTCATGAAAGAGCTCGGGCATAACACGTTCCGCTTCTCGATTTCGTGGTCACGTCTATTCCCAGACGGCGTCGGTGAGGTGAATGAAGAGGCGATCGCGTTTTATAACAATGTGATCAATTGCCTCATCGATCATGGCATCGAGCCGTTCATCAACTTATATCACTTCGACATGCCGATGGCGCTTCAAAACCGAGGCGGCTGGGAGTCACGTGACGTCGTCGACGCTTACGTACAGTTCGCGAAGACGTGTTTCGAACTTTTCGGAGACCGTGTGACGACATGGTTCACCCATAACGAACCAATCGTGCCGGTCGAAGGTGGCTACTTGTACGATTTCCACTATCCGAACGTCGTCGATTTCAAGCGTGCCGTCCAAGTCGCTTACCATTCGATCTTATCGAGCGCGCTCGCCATTCAGGCGTACCGGGAGCAGGGACAGGCCGGTCAAATCGGGATCATCCTGAATTTGACACCGTCGTATCCGCGCAGCCAACATCCGGCCGATGTGAAGGCGTCACGCTTGGCCGACGCCATCTTCAACCGCTCGTTCTTGGACCCGTCCGTGCTCGGGACGTTCCCTGAAGAGCTCATCGACGTGTTACAGGAACAAGACGCGATGCCGGAGATGCAACCTGGAGACTTGGATCTCATTCGGGCCAATACGATTGACCTTCTTGGCATCAACTACTATCAACCGCGTCGGGTCAAGGCAAAGGCGTCGCTTCCGAATCCTGATGCGCCGTTCCTGCCTGAGAATCTGTTCGACTTCTATGAGATGCCGGGTCGTAAGATGAACCCGTATCGTGGTTGGGAAATTTATGAGCAGGGCGTTTATGACATCTTGATCAACTTGAAAGATAACTACGGCAACATCCCCTGCTTCATTTCTGAGAACGGGATGGGCGTCGAAGGAGAAGAGCGTTACCGTGACGCCGACGGAAGCGTCCAAGACGACTACCGGATCGACTTCATTCGTGAACACTTGAAGTGGACGCATCGGGCGCTCGAAGAAGGCGCGAACGTGAAAGGGTACCATTTATGGACGTTCATGGACAACTGGTCATGGAGCAACGCCTATAAGAACCGTTACGGGTTCGTCGGTGTCGACTTGGCGACCCAAGAGCGGAGCGTTAAAAAGTCTGGTCACTGGTTCAAACAAGTGATTGCCAATCATGGATTTACAGATTAATAGGAAAAGCTGACAAGGACCTACTCTTTGTCAGCTTTTTTTGATATATTATTTGTATATGTCTATACATGAGGTGGAATATGTCTACAAAGAAAAAACCAAAATATGAATCGATTGCTGACGAGATTCGGCATCGCATCAATGAACAGGCTTATGAACTCGAAACACCGCTTCCAGATGAGATTCAATTGGCAGAAGAGTTTGGTGTCAGCCGCATGACGATGAAGCGCGCTCTTGAGATTCTCGTGATGGAAGGCTTGATTTATCGGAAGCGTGGCAAAGGGACGTTCATTTTGCCGGCCAGTTTCCAAAAAGAGCGCATCAACATCATCAGTAAAGAGACGAGAGGATTGACGCAAGTCATCGGCGACCGCAGTTTGCGCAGTGAAGTGCTCGATTTTGAAGTGAAGTTCCCGACCCAGGAAGTCGCCGACCATTTGATGATTGAGCTGACGGAACCGGTCTATGAGATTCGTCGTGTCCGCTATGTGGACGAAGAGCCGTACGTCATCGAATTGACGTACATGGTCGCCAATCTAATTACAGGACTGTCGCGTAAAATTTTGGAGAAGTCGGTCTATAGCTACATCCAACAGGAGCTCGGCTACACGATCACGAGCTCACACAAGATGATTCGGGCCGATAAGCCTGACGAATATGATCAACGTTACTTGAAGAATGACATTACCGACCCAATCATCGAGGTCGAACAAGTCGTTTACTTGAGTAACGGGAAACCGTTCGAATACTCATTCGCTCGGCACCGCTATGACAAGTTCGTCTTCTCTTCGGTCAATATCGTTCGATGACGTCGCCTGAAAAGGCGACTTTTTGCGAAGGAGGTTCTCATGAACGTTCACATTGAACAAGCCGGGTATGAACACGGTGAGTCGGTCATTGAGGACATCGAATTTGAGGTCCGGCCGGGCGAAATCGTCGGGATGATTGGGTCGAACGGGGCCGGGAAGAGCACGACGCTCGCCTGTCTCATCGGAACGATCCCGTGGATGCGTGGAACGGTGCAAATCGACCGCTACGCCTACATCCCGGAGCAACCGGTGTACTATGACTATTTGACGCTCGAGGAACATATCGCTCTCGTGTTGGAATTGACGGACGTTGATAATCGTGAGCGGACGGAAGAACTGATCCGGTTGTTTCGGCTCGAGACGGTCCGCCACGATTATATCGCCTCGTTCTCAAAAGGGATGAAGCAAAAAGCGATGATTCTCTTGGCGCTCATCCAAGAAGCGAAGTTTCTCCTTGTCGACGAACCGTTCGTCGGACTCGATGCGACGACGACGATCCAGCTGCTTCGTTTACTTGAAGCGGAACGTCGTCAAGGCACCGGGGTGCTTCTCGTCACCCACGTCCTCGATACGGCAGAGCGGTTATGCGACCGCTTCGTCTGGATTGATGACGGACGCATGCTCGCGGGCGGGACAAAAGAAGAGTTGCGTCTCAGCCTGCAAACCGAAGGCGAGTCGCTGTTCGAGATGATGGAAGATGTGGTCATGCGATGAATGAACATCAGCTGTTCGTTAGACGTGTCCGTACCCATGTGACCAAGCAGTGGAAGACGTGGCGGCTCATCTTGGATTGGACAGTCGTTCTGTATGGCGTCATTCCGTTTGCCATCTTTCTTGGGTATCAATACCGATTGCTTTGGCAAGGCGAAATCGAGTGGGTGAGTCAGGTGCCGATGTTCGTTTGGGCGCTTGGAATTGGAATCGTCCTCCTCAGAAATCCGTTTTTCGTCTGGGTCGAACGGGCGGACGTGACGCTGGTGGCCAAACGTTCTTTGATTGATAAATTGAAGCACGATTCGTTGCTCTATCAAGCCCTCAAACTCGGTGCAATGTTCCTCTTTGTTTTGTCGGCGTTCATGCCCGTGCTTTGGCTTGACGGTTGGTCCGTTGCCTCTATATTCGCATTCGGGATCAGCCTCCTATTTTTGACCGGGATTCATACGTGGATCCGTTATCAGTTGACGGTCCGGCGCAGCCATTGGATGTTACGAGTTACGGCCACGTGTGTGACGTTCGTTTGTATGTATGCGCTCCTCATCGACTCACCTTTATGGTCGGCCGTACTCGGCAGTGGTCTTGTTGCATTTGCGATGTATGTCGGAGAAGGGTGGCTGTCACGCCACCCATATCTTAGCCAAGAACTCGAACGTAGTGAGGCGTTGCGTACCGCCTTTGACCGGGCATTATTATCGACGTCGGGCGCCATCGAGAAGCCGAGCCGGCGCAAGCGTCCGCTCTATCGACCGAGACCGAATCGGTTTGGGACCGCTCGGCGCACGACGGCCATCTTACTTTATATACGGACGCCGCGTCATCGGAACTTATGGCTGCGTCTCATCCCGCTTGCCGTCACGGGGATGCTCCTCGTACCGAGTTGGTTTAAGTTGCTCATCCCGCTCTACGTCGGCTATGTGATGTGGCAAGAACGACAGGCGTTTAAACAAGAGATGGAGCGGCATCCGTTTTTCCGTGCCATCCAAGAAAGGACACATTCATGACTGAACAAGACTATGAACGATTGCTCCAAATCGAGACGGCGAAACCGCAACAAGGATTCCCGGCCTCGGCTGAATATCATCGCTATGAACCGACCCCGTATGAGGCGCTCGACTTGTTGCGTGACGCCTATCCGCTCGCGGCCACGGACACGGTCGTCGACTTCGGATCGGGGAAAGGGCGCCTCCCGTTTTATCTCGCCTATACGTTCCGAGTTCGGACCATTGGCATCGAGATGGATGGTGGCTTCCACGAAGCGGCACTTGAGAATTGGATGAACTACGCCAAGAAACACCGGACGCGTGGCAGTGTCCAGCTCGTCCGCGGCTACGCCGAACAGTTTGAGGTGCCGGCTGAGGCGAACCGCTTTTATTTCTTCAACCCGTTCTCGGTGAACGTGTTCCGGCAGGTCGTTGCGAACATCATCGAGTCGGTCGAGCGCGCACAGCGTCCGGTCGACCTCATCCTCTATTATCCGGCCGATGAGTACTTACATTTTTTGAATGACGAGACGCCTTTCCGCTACGTACAGGACGTTCGCTTGCCGTTAAAGAATCTCCATGAGCGCTTTCTTATTTATCGTTTTGATATGATGGAGTCATCTTGGTAAATGGGGAGTGGATCATCGTGAAAAAAGAAGATATTTTAGATGCGTATCGTTGGCGTCAAGCGACGAAAGAGTTCGACGCGGACCGCAAAATCGATGAGGAAGATTTCGAATTCATTCTGGAGACGGGTCGCTTATCACCGAGTTCGTTCGGCTTCGAGCCTTGGCAGTTCGTCGTCATTCGTCGCGAAGACTTGCTCCGGAAGATCAAAGACCACGCGTGGGGTGCCCAAGGACAGGCGTTAACGGCGAGCCATTTCGTGTTGATCTTGGCGCGGACGCCTGAAGCGATGCGCTACGACTCGGACTACATCCGTCACATCGTCACGGACGTCCAAGGACGGACCGAGGACGAGTACGCCCTTCGGGTAAAACGGGTCCGTGAGTTCCAGGAACAAGATTATCGACTGTTGGACGACGAGCGTGTGTTCCAAGAGTGGATTAAACGTCAGACGTACATCCCGCTCGGCAACATGATGACAGCCGCCGCACAGATCGGCGTCGACTCATGTCCGATTGAAGGGTTCAATCAGGCAGACATCGATGAATTATTGATCTCGGAAGGGGTCATGGAACGAGGTGCCTGGTCGCTCTCGGTCATGGTCGCGTTCGGACATCGGGCCCGCGACTTCGCGCCGAAGACACGTCGCGATTTCAATGAAGTCGTCAAATACATCGGATGAAAAAAAGCTCAAGCGCCGAGGCGCTTGAGCTTTTGCTTATTTCCAGTCGGTGATGCGGTCGATTGGGAAGCGGACCGATTGGTAACCGTCTTCCGCGGCTTTTCCGATTGAGAGGAGCATGACCGGAAGGTAGCGCTCTTTCTCGAGGCCGAACGCTTCCGCGATGTTCGCTTTGTCATAGCCACCGATCGGGTTTGTGTCGTAGCCGTGAGCACGGGCGACGAGCATGAGTTGCATCGCGACGAGACCGGAGTCGAGCAAGATGCTGTCTTTGACAGACTCTTTCGGTGCGTCTTTGAAGATGCCTTTGATCATGTCAACTTGACGGTCGCGGACTTCTGGTGGCATGAGGCCACGCTCGACAGCCGTATCAAAGATCTCTTGTGTGTAATCGGCCATCTGGTAGTCGGCAAAGATGGCGATGACGGCTGATGACGTCTCCACTTGGCGTTTGTTGAAGCTTGCGAGCGGAAGGAGAGTATCTTTGCCTTCTGCGCTATCGATGACGACGAAGCGCCATGGTTGCAGGTTAAGTGATGACGGTGCCGTCGTCGCTTCCTCCAGGATTTGTGTCATCTCTTCTTTTGAGATTTTGACGTTCTCATCATAGACGCGAATCGAGCGGCGTCCTTTGAGGATTTCCATAAAGTCTTTCTGTGTTGTCGTGTTCATATAAGGGTCTTCCTTTCATGTTGAATGTTGGTTTGTAACGTATTTAAAAGTTCGAGTAACTGTCGTTGCTCCTCTACCTTCATGTTTACAAAAAGACGGTCCGATAAGCACTTCTTTTGCTCGGTCCAATGTGCAATCCGCTCCCGACCGACATCGGTCAAATCAACAAAGATGACCCGATTGTCTTGGAGGCAGCGTTCGCGCGTAATCAAGCCCTGTGCCTCGAGCTGTTTCAAATGTCGCGTGATGGCGGCATGATCGACGCCGACCCGTTGTTGCAGTTCACGCTGACGCAAAGGGCCGACGTGATGCAAGTTGCTTAAAATATCGAAGCGGGTCGAGCTGAGCCCGTCCATTTCCGTATCGAACAGTTGGGCCAGTTCTTTTTGTACGGTGATGACGTGGTAGAGAATCTCATCGCTGAGCGAACAAGCGTCGCGCATCGGATATCCTCCTTCAAAAACTAATTGATGAATCAATCATTGATAGGTCACACAATGTATACTAATCGGTTTTGAAATAGATCGCAAATAAAAAGTTTCAAAAAAACTGTTGTCAAACTGTTATATAATAGTCTATATTAAAGTCAACTGATATATAACAATTGAATGAGAGGATGTGACGGCTTGGAACATTACAAACAAGTAGGTACTTATCACGTACATGAAACGTTGCTCGATTTCATCTCGGCTCGTATATTGCCTGAAGAAGAGGCACACCAACAATTTTGGGCTGGGGTCGGGCGCCTACTCGATGAGTTCATTCCTCGCAATGAGGCAATGCTTCACGAACGTGAGTCATATGAGCGACTATTACAGGGGTGGTACAGCGAGCATAAGCAAGCGTTTGACATGGAAGACTACGAGCGTTTCCTTCGGTCCATCGATTACATCGAAGCAGCCGTCCCCGATTTCAACATCGACGTTACGGGTGTCGACTCAGAAATTACAAGGCAAGCCGGACCGCAGCTTGTCGTTCCGCTCGACAATGCACGCTATGCATTGAACGCGGCGAACGCTCGCTGGGGAAGCCTCTATGACGCCTTGTACGGAACGGACGTCATCGACGAAGAGGACGGGAAAACGAAGTCGAGCGGCTATAATCCAGTTCGCGGCGAAGCGGTCATCGCCTATGCCAAACAGTTTCTCGACGATACATTTCCGCTCCGGGAGGGCTCGCACGAAGAAGCGAACGGCTATCTCGTGTCAGAGGGCAGTCCATACGCCATCATCGAAGGGAACCGCATCGCGTTTCAAGACGAGTGTCTCGTCGGCTATGTCGGGGAAACAAGTGATCCGAATAAGCTCTTGCTCGTCCATAACGGGATTCACGCCGAGTTGAAGTTTGACCGGGACCACCCAATCGGACGGGTCGATCGAGCAGGGCTCATTGATATCGAACTCGAGTCCGCCTTGTCTGCCATCGTCGACTGTGAAGACTCGGTTGCCGCTGTTCGGGCGGAAGACAAGGTCCACCTTTACGCGAACTGGCTAGGCCTGATGGACGGAACGCTCGAAGCAACGTTCACGAAAGGAGGTCGGCCGCTCACTCGGAAGTTGAACCCTGACCGGAAGTATGTCGGGAAAGACGGGCGTGAAGTCACGCTTCCGGGCCGATCGCTCCTCTTTATTCGAAACGTCGGGCACTTGATGACGACAGACTTGATGCTCGACGCGGAAGGACGTGAAGTACCGGAAGGGATTTTGGACGGGATTTTCACTGCGCTCATCGCGAGCCGCCACCTTGATACCAGACGAAATTCCCGCGAACGCTCCATCTATATCGTCAAACCGAAGATGCATGGCTCGAAAGAAGTCGCGTTCACGAACGACTTGTTCGATGCGATTGAAGATGTACTCGAGTTACCGCGTCACACGCTCAAAGTCGGCGTGATGGACGAGGAGCGACGCACGTCGCTTAATTTGAAGAACTGTATCGAGCAAGTGAAGGAACGCATCGTCTTCATCAATACCGGATTCCTCGACCGGACGGGCGATGAGATTCACTCCTCGCTCACGCTCGGACCGATGCGCAAGAAAGGCGAGATGAAGACCTCGGAGTGGCTCGATGCTTATGAACGTCTGAATGTCCAGATCGGGCTTGACGCAGGATTCCATCAACACGGGCAAATCGGGAAAGGGATGTGGGCGATGCCCGATCGGATGCGCGATATGATGCGTGAAAAAAGCAATCATGTCCGGTCCGGGGCGACGACGGCTTGGGTGCCGTCCCCGACGGCGGCCACGCTTCATGCGCTGCATTACCATCAAGTCGATGCGTTTGACGTTCAGCGTGAGTTGGCGAATCGTTCGTTTGATCCAGCAAGTGAGCGAGGGCGTCTGCTCGAGATACCACTCGCCACGCGTCTCTATACAGATGAGGAAGTGAACGAGGAGCTCGAGAACAACCTGCAAGGGTTGCTCGGATATGTCGTCCGTTGGATCGAGCAAGGTGTCGGTTGCTCCAAAGTGCCAGATATTCATCATGTCGGATTAATGGAAGACCGAGCAACACTTCGTATTTCGAGTCAACATGTCGCCAACTGGCTATACCATGGAGTCTGTAGCCGTGAACAAGTCGAAGCGACGCTTTACCGGATGGCCGAGGTCGTCGACGCGCAAAACGCGGAAGATCCGCACTATCGTCCGATGACGCCAGATGTAGACCGCTCTATCGCCTATCAAGCGGCGAAAGAGTTAGTGTTTGAAGGCGACGAGTCGCCGAACGGATATACGGAACCGATTTTGCACCGGCGCCGCCGACAGTTTTTACAACAAGTGACATTAGAACCGAATTTAAAAGGAGGAGCATCATCATGACAACGAAAAAAATCGAAAGCGAACAGTTGATTGAACGTTGGGTCGTCCGTCGGATCGTCTCGGGGGAATCGACAGCGGCGCTCGCTAACACGGCGTTCGTCTATGGGAACGATTTGATGCGCCTTGTGCTCGACCGGACCGACGGGTCGCTCCAAATCATGAGAGAGCCGGTCGAAGAGGTCGTCATATTCCGTAAACCAGAAGATCGTGACGAAGAAAACGTCTGTCGTTGCTGCGGTATGGAGCACTCGTCATTCAAAGCGGCGCTCGAATGCTGTGCATACTTGGATTAAGTTTGCACCATCTGTTATATAACAAACAGTAAATATATAAATTAATATAATACAGGAGGAATGGATATGAACGAACAACAAATGCAGCTAGAGGATATGTTACAGTCGGAACGGTTTAACGGGGTCGAACGTCCATATGGGGTCGAAGACGTGATGAGACTTCGGGGGTCTGTCCTAATCGAGCATACGCTCGCGACAAAAGGAGCGGAACGGTTATGGGAGTTACTCCATGAACGAGATTACGTTCACGCGCTCGGCGCATTGACGGGAAATCAGGCCATCCAGCAAGTGAAGGCGGGCCTCGAAGCCATCTATTTGAGCGGATGGCAAGTCGCCGCCGATGCGAACTTGTCGGGTCACATGTACCCGGACCAAAGCCTGTACCCGGCTAACTCGGTGCCGAGCGTCGTCAAACGGATTAACCAGGCGCTTCAACGGGCCGATCAAATTCAAACGGCGGAAGGGAAAGGCGATACGCATTGGTTCGCCCCGATTGTCGCTGACATGGAGGCCGGTTTCGGTGGTGTGCTCAACGTCTTCGAGTTGACGAAGGCGATGATCGAGGCGGGCGCCGCCGGTGTTCACTTAGAAGATCAACTGTCGTCGGAGAAGAAGTGCGGTCACCTCGGTGGCAAAGTGTTGCTGCCGACACAGACGGCCGTGAAGAACTTGATTGCCGCACGGCTTGCGGCAGACGTCATGGGGGTGTCGACGATTATCGTCGCCCGGACGGATGCTCACGCAGCGAATTTGATTACGAGCGACATCGACCCAATCGACCATCCGTTCATCGTCGGTGACCGGACGCCGGAAGGCTTTTACCGGACCGAGGCGGGAATTGAACAGGCGATCGCGCGCGGTCTCGCCTATGCACCGTACGCCGACCTCGTCTGGTGCGAGACGTCCGAGCCTGATTTGGACGAAGCGCGTCAATTCGCGGATGCGATTCATGCGAAGTATCCGGGCAAACTTCTCGCTTACAACTGTTCGCCTTCATTCAATTGGAAGAAAAAGCTGTCGGATGAGGAGATCGCAACGTTCCAACAAGAGATTGGTGCGATGGGATATAAGTTCCAATTCGTCACGCTCGCTGGCTTCCACTCGCTCAACTTCGGAATGTTCGAACTCGCACGCGGGTATAAAGACCGCGGGATGGCCGCCTACTCGGAACTGCAACAGGCCGAATTCAGTGCAGAACAGCACGGTTATACGGCGACACGTCACCAACGTGAGGTCGGGACCGGGTATTTCGATGAGGTGTCTCTCGTCATCTCGGGAGGCCAGTCGTCAACGACGGCGCTGGCCGGTTCGACCGAGGCAGAACAATTTGAAGCGCCGTCCCATTAAGCGTCGCCCCTCCACAAGAGGGGCTTTTTTTGTGTCCAAATTCAGAACGCGTGCATCCTGTTCACTTAAATGTGACGTATTTCACATTTTTGTCGTCAAACTCTTGCTACGCTGAACATGTCAAAATGAATATGGAGGTTATGACAGATGACACAGACATTCACGGGCGATACGCACGTATCTGAAATCGTCAAACAATGCCCGCAAGCGGCAGACATTTTCAAACGGAACCGAATCGATTTTTGTTGTGGCGGCAACCGACCACTCGCTGAAGCGACTGATAAATCGAAACGGTCGACGGAAGACATTTTAGAAGAAGTTAATGCGCTCTATCAACGCAAGCAAGAGATGAACGAGAAGAGCATCGATTGGGATGCCGCTTCTTCATCGGAATTGATTGAGCACATCATTTATAAGCATCACCAGTTTTTGACGGACGAATTGCCACAGCTCACACCATATGTGACAAAAGTGTTCCGGGTTCACGGACAAAACCATCCGCACCTCGGACGCATTCATCAACTGTTCAATCAATTGAAAGTGGAACTTGAACAACATATCGTCAAAGAAGAGACAGAAGACTTCCCGACGTTGCTTCGTCACGAGACGGCACCGACAGCTGAAACGAGACGGGAGCTTGATGACATCTTGGCCTCGCTCGAGTCAGAACACGCGGCAGCCGGTGACATTTTAAAAGAGTTGCGTCAAATCACGAACGACTATACGCCGCCTGAAGGAGCGTGTGGGACGTATCGTCTTGTCTATCAACGGTTAGAAGCGCTCGAATCGGATACATTTGAACACATTCATCTCGAAAACAACATTTTATTCCCGCGGGCGCGCACGTTCGCTTAAGCAGTGGCACACCTCTACTTACGTGGGGGTGTCTTTTTGTGACGTTTGATACAGATGGGAGGCAAATCAAGCGCTACGATAAAGGGGAGGCAAAGGAGTGATTAATCATGAAACGGGTGAGTGGAGTCATCGTAGGGGTGACGGTCGCCTTATTACTAAGTCAAGTCTGGTCGAGTTCAGATTCGGAGGACACCACCGTGACCATTTTGGCGGCGGCAAGCTTAGGACCGGCTTTAGAAGCGGTAGAGCGACAACTTGAAGCGGAATTCGATGGGATCGACGTTCGGGTCGTGACGAACGGGAGCGGCGCCTTGCGAGCACAAATCGATCACGGGTCTCCGGCAGATATCTTTTTAGCCGCGAGCGTTGATGATGTCGACCGATTACAAATCCCGATTCTAGAGCGGGATGCGTTTTTGCATAACGAGCTGTGGCTCGTGACACCGAAAGGGAATCCGTGCGCGGAGACGTGGGACGACTTAAACGCATGTGCTCGGATCGTCATCGGTGACCCGGTCAATGTCCCGGCCGGTCGCTACGCGAAAGCGGCGCTAGAAGTGGAAGGCGTGTGGGAAGAAGTGGAACCACGAATCATGTTCGCCCAGAATGTGAGACAAGTGTTGACGCTCATCGAACAAGGCGACGCCAATGCGGGATTTGTCTATAAGACGGAACTGACGACGGACGTCGAGTCGCTTCAGGCGGTCCCGTTTGAAGCGACGGGTACGATCGCGTATCCGGCGGTCCGATTGACGCACAACCCATACGTGCGCGATGTTTACGCGCGTTTGTTTGACGATGATATCCAAGCTCACTTTTTAGCGAAAGGATTTTCTAAATGACGCAATCTCCACTTCAACTCACATTCGAAGTCGGGATGATGGCGACGGTGAGCGCCTTCGTCCTCGCCTTCGGAGCGGCCTATTTCATGCATCACCGTCAATTCAAAGGAAAGCGGCTGCTGGAGACGGTGTTTTTACTGCCGCTCATCTTGCCGCCGACAGTCATCGGACTATACGCCTTGATTGTCCTCGGGAACAACGGGATCGGCGGATTGTTACCGATTACTATCTTGTTCACCAAACAGGCGAACGTCATCGCGTCCGCCTTGGCCGCGTTCCCACTCATCTACCAAACGATTCGTCTCGGTCTCAAACAACTCGATGCGGAATGGTATGAGGCCGGACGCGTGCTCGGCGGGTCAGAGCGTCAACTGTTCACCTACGTGACGATTCCGCTGCTGTTACCTGCGTTGACGAGCGGCTTCGTCCTCGGCTTCGCCCGATCAATCGGCGAGTTTGGGATTACGATGATGATTGCCGGAAATATCCCGGGCGAGACGATGACGCTCGCCACAGCGATTTATATGGCGACAATCAACGGTGATATGACCCAGGCACTCGTCTGGAGCGGATGGTTGGTTGGTTTGGCGTTTTTAGTCCTCTGGCTGAGTGAACGTTATGGCAAGCGTTCATATTAGTCGATCACGTCGACTTTTTTCACATAAGACCGGTTCGGAGTATTTAAGATACTCGGACCGGTCTTTTTCCAAATGTGGACGTGGTCCCCGACAGCGATTTGCTTGAACGTGGCTTTCACTTGAAACTTGAACCAGCTTACGTCTTCCGGTTCGCTTTGCGCGAACAAGGTGTCAGGAGAGAGTGTGGCCTCTTCTGCGGTAATTCCGCTGATGACGAGTGCGGTGCGGTCAGATTCATTTATTTCAATCACATACCCCTCGACATCTGGTTCGGTCGTCGCTCGATTGGCGAAGACGAAACCGATGGAAAAGACGACGAGCATGGCCGCGATGGTGAGGAATAACATGATTTTAAGCGATGATTTCATAAGGGAACGCCTCCTTCGTTCATTATTCTGTCACGTCTCGAATCGCTTATCTGTGAAAAAAGTAACAGTTAAGTCGAGATGTCATCTTTATGATGAAACTATGAAGTCGCTCGGAAAGAGAAGGGGGAACACATATGTCCGATCGTTATTTTTATTCGACCGCCGCAAAGTGGTCGTTCGTAGGATTCACCGTCTTGGTGCTCTCGACATGGATTGCCTCGGCAGGATTTGAGCACGTAGACATGGCGCTGTTCGGCTACTATATCGCCGCCGTCATTTGCATGATTGGGATGGTCGTCCGCTTGACGTTATTTTTTGCACGGCCGGCCACCTCACAAGTATTGAAGCGGAGCCTCAAACAAATGAAGGCAGAAAAGAAACGGGCCAGTAAAGCCGTCGCCGCCACGACCGTCAACAACATCGTCTTACAGAAGTTCATCTGGGAACGTGGCTGGTACCGCTGGACCCAACATATGTTGATCGCCTGGGGATGTCTCGGGTCGTTCGCCATCACATTCGGGTTGACGTTCCAATGGATGCGGTTTGATTTGATTGATATCGAGACGTATCAGATTGTCGTCTTTAACATCCCGACCATCAAGATGGCCGCGCACGGGTTGTTCGCCGAGCTCGTCTATAACGGCTTGAACATCACCGCGCTCATGTTGCTCGTCGGCGTGCTCATGGCGCTCTATCGCCGGATCAACGACCAGGACGTGAAAGTGACACAGCGGTTCGAATTTGATATATTACCGCTCCTCATGTTGCTCATCGTCACTGTCTCGGGGTTGTTGTTGACCGTTTCGTACGTGTTCTTCGGAGGCTTCATCCATCACGAGCTCGCCTTGTTCCATCAATTGACCGTCATCATCTTTTTATGTTACTTCCCGTTCGGTAAACTGTTCCACTTGCCGGTCCGACCGATGGCGGCCAGCGTCCCGATGAACTATCGGGAAGTCGAAGCAGATGAGACCCGTGTCTGCGCCGGGTGCGGGACCCGTTATGCGACGGACAATCAAGTCGAGGACGTCCAAGCGATTTTGCAAGCACAGACGATCCAGCTCGGGCTCAGTGACGGGACCCAGCTCTCCGATTACTGCCAACCGTGTCGACGTTCGATGCGTGTGAAGATGCAATTGAACTTGATGAACGGACAGTTACCGACACACCCGGTCGATACGAACACGGGCATGTCGATGCCAGGATTCGGCCGACCGAAGGAGACGAAAGGTGAGGCAAAAGATGAGACACCAGTGCGTTAAGTGCGGCGAACCGACCGGCACGCTTGAAGAGATTGAACAAGTGAAACAATTGCTCGAAGGGTCGGACCAACTCGTGAAAGTCGATGCGGCACACACGGTCCAAGACCTCTGTCACGGCTGTCGTCGTCGGGCCCGGCTCGATTCGGCGCTCGGACGGCCTGGAAGTGACGGGATGCATTATCCGCTTCAAACGATTAACGGCTATCACGTCAGTGGATTTTCAAAACGAAGAGCGGAAACGTTCTATGGAGGGGAAGACGATGAGTGACTTTTTAACGTCGCCAGAAGTACAGAACTTAATCAAACCAGGCGAAAAATTGATTACAACCCACTGTTGTTACTGCGGCATGCAGTGCGGCATGCATATCCGGGTCGATGAGAAAACTGGGGCCGTCAAAGGCGTTGAACCACGCTACGATTTCCCGGTCAACAAAGGAAAACTTTGTCCGAAAGGCGTCACGGCCTATCAAACGATCGAACATCCGGACCGCATCATGACTCCGCTCATCAAACGGAACGGCAAGTTTGAAAAAGCGACATGGGAAGAAGCGCTCGACGTGATCGAAGCGAACTTTAAACGCATTCAACGAGAGCATGGGAAAGATGCGGTGTCCGTCTTCGGCGGCGTCTCGATGACGAATGAAAAATGTTACCTCGTCGGGAAGTATGCCCGGGTCGCACTCGGCACACGGTTCATCGATTACAACGGTCGCTTCTGCATGTCGTCAGCTGCCGGCGGTTTCTTAAAGACACTTGGGATTGACCGCGGAGCGACGCTTCCATGGACGGAGTTCGAGCACGTCGACACATTCTTTGTCGCCGGTTCGAATATTGCCGAATGTCATCCGACGACGACACAACATATTTGGAAGGCGAAAGACAAAGGCGCGAAAATCATCGTCGCCGACCCGCGTGAAATTCCGATGGCGCGCGTCGCCGATGTCCATCTCGATTTGAAGCCAGGGACGGATGCGGCGCTTGCGATGGGACTGCTCAACTTTTTAGTCGAACACGATTATGTTGATCAAGCGTACGTGGATGAGCGTTGCGATAACTACGAAGAGTTGAAAGCGTCGGTCCGAGACTGGACGCTCGAGCGGACAAGTGAGGTGACCGGTGTCGCCATCGAAAAACTCGAGAAGGCCGGTCATATTTACGGGAAGAGCCCACGTTCGGTCATGTTGTTCGCCCGCGGCGTCGAACAACAGTCAAAAGGCGTCGACAATGTCTCGCTCTATACGTCGATGGCGCTCTTACGAGGCATGATTGGGAAGTTTGCTTCGGGCGTCGCCACGATGACGGGGCAAGGGAACGGGCAGGGTGGACGAGAACATGGACAAAAAGCAGACCTGTTACCAGGCTACCGGAAATTAACTGACCCGAAAGCCGTTGAATATGTGAGCGGGGTTTGGGGCATCGATCCTTCCGAGATGCCAAAACCAGGTGTGTCCGCGTTCGAAATGTTCGATGAGATTCAAGCGGGAACGATTCGGGCGATGCACCTCATGTGTTCGAACCCAGCCGTTTCAGCACCGAACCTTCCGTACGTGTGGGACAGCTTCAACAAACTCGATTTCTTCGTCGTCAGTGACTTCTTCATGTCGGAATCTTGTGAGTTCGCTGATGTCGTCTTACCGGCTTGTTCGTGGGCCGAAGACGAAGGGACGACGACAAACCTAGAAGGACGTGTCATTCGAATCCGGAAAGTGCGCGAACCGCTCGGGGATTCGCTCCCAGACTGGGAAATCATGAAGCGGATCGCTGAGCGGATGGGACGTGGACAGTACTTCCCATACGAGACGGCGCGTGACATTTGGGAAGAGTTCCGCATCGCGACGAAAGGTGGAGCGGCTGACTACTCTGGGATCACATGGGAACGAATCGACGACGAGTATGGTGTCTTTTGGCCATGTCCGTCCGAAGATCATCCCGGCACACCGACGATGTTCAAAGAACGGTTTGGAACGGCGAACGGAAAAGCGAATTTGCCTGTCGTCACATATCGGCCGGCCGGTGAATATGCGAATGAAGAATATCCGGTCACGCTCACGACAGGGCGGGTCGTCTTCCATTACTTGTCGGGCAATCAGACGCGCCGTGTCGACTTCTTGAGCACGATGTCAAAACTGCCGTTCGTGGAAATCCATCCGGAGTTGGCATCAAGTTATAGCCTTCAAACGGGCGACAAAGTCGAACTCCGCACACGTCGCGGATCGATGGTCGTCGAAGCACGTTTGACGAAGGCGATTCGAAAAGATACGGTCTTCGTCCCTTATCATTGGGGCAAGGAGCTCGCCATCAATCAATTGACGAACCCGTGTCTCGATCCGATGTCACGCATGCCGGAGTTCAAGGTATGTGCGGTACAAATGAAAAAGTTACCGGCCAACACCCCGTTACACATTAATCCGTTGACGGTCCCGCTCGGATCAAGCGTGCCGTTCATGGCGGACCATGCGATTGCGACGAGCTGTCACGTCATGGATGAGGAGGTTCATACGAAATGAATAAGGTCATGTATTTAGAGTTTGAACGTTGTATCGGCTGTCGGGCCTGTCAGGCAGCTTGCCGCGAATGCGGGGACCACGAGGGGCTCGAGCGCAACTATGTGGATTATATCGATTTCTCGGAGAACCGTCAGACGTTCCCAATGATCTGTATGCAGTGTAAAAATCCGGCTTGTGCTCAAGTGTGTCCGGCCAATGCGATTCAAATCACGCCAGAGGGCGTCGTGTTATCGGCTTCGGAAGAAAAATGTATCGGCTGCCGGAACTGTACGTTCGCTTGTCCGTTCGGGATTCCGAAGTTCGACTTTGAGAAGAATAAGATGTATAAGTGCGACATGTGTTACGACCGCTCCAAACATGATATCGCGCCGATGTGTGCGTCGGTTTGTCCGTCAGATGCGATTCGCTTCATCGACCATGACGAGATGATGCAACTCCGTCGTCAACGCGTCCAAATGAACATGATCGAAGGGAAAAAGCCTTCGCAAGACGATAAATGGAATTACGTCCCTGAATTCTTTGGCGTCTATTCCGATTGAGATGGAAAGGAAGATGACTTATGTCAAATGAATCAAAAGACCGGGAACGGTTATCCGCACTCGTCGATAACTTGAGCCGGGCCGATGACGTGAAACTGAATCGACGGGCGTTCATCAAATCAACGTTCGGCGCCGGTATCGCACTCGGTCTCGCGACCGTCCCGTTCAATATCGCGGCCTTCGTTCGAAGCGAGCCGAGAACTGACCGTCAGTTCATCACGACGGTCGAGGCGCTAGAGCGCGGGAAATCACTCGAATTTGAATATCCGGGTACGGAACCATCGTTGCTCGTTCATTTAAAGAATGGTGAGTTCGTTGCCTATAACAACAAATGCACCCATCTGCAGTGCCCGGTGTTTTACGTAGAGGAGGAGGACGTACTCCTCTGTCCGTGCCACCGTGGTTACTTCGGTGTCGACGGCCAACCACAGGCCGGTCCGCCGCAGCGGGAACTCCCTAAAATCTTGCTTGAAATCGAGAACGGGAAGATTTTTGCGGTCGGAAGAGAGATTCATCATGGGGCGTAACGGTTGGAGTTTAATCGGATTGGTCATATTGCTCGCGACGAACATGGTACTCTTGCAATATACAATTGAGAGCTACATGGTGTATGATCATGCCTCGATGCGACTGTATATGATCATCGCTGTCATCAATGTCGGATTGATCGGCTTATTATATCGATATTGGAAAAAAATTGAATATCGTACGAAAGAATAGTCCTCCCCTTGAAACGCTTCCAAATGTTGATTGCGTTTCGAGGGGGTTTGTGTTTAGAATGAAGGCAAGCTTTAATATGGCGCAACGTGTTTTAAGGAAGGTCGGTGGAAATGGCTCATTCAAGTAAAGCGATGGTGCTCGAGGAAACAAAAAAATTGGCACATCGAATCATTCATGTCCCAAAAGGCGGTTTTCTGTTCCGAGAACAAGAAGACGCAGCTGAATTTTATATTGTAAAGAGTGGACTGATCCAAATTTCGAAATTGACGGAAAATGGAAAAGAATTGACGTTACGTTGTTTAAGCGCTGAGGCTTGTTGCGGAGAGTTGACGTTATTCGCAATCGAACCAAAATATTTATTTAACGCCAAGGCGTTAGAAGATAGTGAAATTTATGCGGTCAAAATCGAGCGTATTGAAACGATGATTTTGTCGTCGAACCCGGAATTCGTCCGCGAGTTCATGGTCATGATCAACGAACATATGCGGAAACAGCATACGAAATTTAGAGACTTGGTATTGAACGGGAAAAAAGGAGCGCTCTACTCGACGCTCATTCGTATGGCGAACAGCTATGGGGTGGAAGTCGAAGACGGCATTCTCATCGACTTGAAACTGAAAAACCAAGAGCTCGCCAACTATTGCGGGACATCGCGTGAACGCGTGAACCGCATGTTGAACGAGCTCGCTCAAGAAGGGATTATTTCGCTCCCTTCCCGTCAAATCATTATCCATGACCTCGACCGGTTGAAACTGCTCAACCATTGTGAGGACTGTCCGGTCTCGGTCTGTGTCATCGATTGATCACATTACGGCGGCAAGTGATAGCTCGCCCTCGAAATGTTCTAACCCATCGGCCTCGATTGTACAGGCCGATACATAAAAATCGCCATCTTCCATCAACTCATAAGACCGGAGCACGCCTTCGGCTAGCTTGACCCCGTTAGCACGGACCTCGACGACGACACCTTCCATCGAGCGAACGCGCGCTGCGGACAAAAAGTCCAGCCAACGTTTGAAGTGGCGATAGACGGTGACCACCGTCCCGTCCCCTAAGTAGCCGATGACCGCCTGGGTATCATCGATCGTCACGTCGTGGTTTGTATCGATCCGAACGAGCAAGGTGTGCAGCGCTTGTAGTTCTTCCATCGGACTTTCCAGTGGGAACGTGATATCGAGCCCCGTCTCGGTGAACGCAGCCTCGGCGATCGCGACGCCGAAGACACGGAACACGTGGGCCCCGTCTTGACTGAAGAAATATGGTTGTAGCGCCAAGCGAACTTCGGGCGCACAGTGGATTTGAATGAGATGTGACAAATTAATCCCTCCTCTATTCCTTATCGTAAGGAATCGGGGAGGGTTTTTCTGTGTTCAATGTCACAGAAACAAAAGATAGGCGATTTTGTCACAGATTGATGACAGGGTGAGAAAAAAACTCAAGATGCGAAATAAGTGTGAAAGAAGGCACACTTTTTTAAGAGGACGGTCGATAGGATGGGATTAGGGTACGAATTGAACCGTTAAGAGGAGGAATAGACCATGCAACAATTAGACAAAGGGTCACACGCACTCGCCGAGTGGAAGCCGGAGGATGTGGGATTTTGGGAAGGGACGGGAAAACAAGTCGCCAATCGGAACTTGCTCGTCTCGGTCCCGGCACTGACGCTTGCATTCATCGTCTGGCAAATGTGGTCGGTCGCGGCCGTCCAATTGAATTCAATCGGGTTTAGCTTTACGCAAGGCCAGTTGTTCACGTTGGCCGCCCTACCTGGACTCGTCGGGGCGACGTTGCGCTTTTTCTATACGTTCGCAAACAGTATATTCGGCGGTCGGAACTGGACGATCTTCTCGACATCGATTTTGTTGTTGCCGCTCCTAGGCATCGCCTATGCCGTTCAAAACGTCAATACGCCGTATTGGGTATTCATGATTTTGGCCGCACTTTGCGGACTAGGCGGCGGAAACTTCTCGTCATCAAACGCCAACATCGGCGCGTTTTATCCGAAAGCGAAAAAAGGGACGGCGCTAGGGATTAACGGAGGCATCGGGAACTTGGGCGTCTCGCTCGTCCAATTGATCACACCGCTCGTCATCACGACAAGTATTTTCGGGTTCATCGGCGGGAACGCACTCGTGACCGAGACCGGCGAAGAGATTTGGCTTCAAAACGCCGCGCTCCTTTGGGTCGTGCCGACCATCATTTTGACGGTCTGCGCATACTTGTTCATGGATAACTTACCGACCGCGCGTCAATCGCTTCGTGAACAGGCGAGCGTGTTTAAAGACAAACATTTTTGGATTCAAACGTTGCTCTACACGGCGGCGTTCGGTTCCTTCATTGGATATGCCGCAGCGTTCCCGATGATTTTAAAGTTAAAGTTCCCTGAGTCGGACTTGATGGCGCTCGCCTTCCTTGGTGCATTCCTTGGCGCCTCTTCGCGTCCGTTCGGGGGCTGGATCAGTGATAAGATCGGAGCGGCCAAAGTGACATTAATCGTGTTCGGAATCATGGCGCTCGGTACGATCAGTGTCATCATGGCCATCACGAACAGCAACTTGACGATGTTTTTCATCTCCTTCGTCGTCTTGTTCATCGCAACAGGACTCAACTCTGGAGCGACGTTCGCGATGATTCCCCACGTGTTCGTGGCGACGAAGACACCGGCCGTCGTCGGATTCTCGGCAGCGTTTGCTGCTTACGGAGCCTTCTTCATTCCGAAGATGTTCGGTTGGTCGCTCGAGCTCGTCGGTTCGTTCAACGGTGCGTTGTTCGTCATGCTAGGGCTCTATGCGATCTCGATTGCCACCACAATTTATTATTACTTGCGCAGCGGTGCTGAAAAGCCGATTCGCTGACAAATCGACGCAGGGACTGTGAGGGTCCCTGCTGTCGTTGATGGATAGAAAGGATGAACCAAGATGACACCATGGACCGATCGACGGAGACGACCGTTGGAAGACTTACGCATCTCAGTCATTGATAAATGCAACTTTCGTTGCCGATACTGCATGCCGGAAGAGGCGTTCCGCCACCACCAATTTTTAAAACGAGATGAGTTGTTATCGTTTGACGAGATCGAGCGCTTCGTTCGCATCATCGCCCCACACGGCGTGAAAAAAGTGCGTCTGACCGGGGGCGAACCGCTACTCAGGCCGAATCTCGATGAACTGATTCGCCGCCTTCGCGCGGTCACGACCATCGAGACGATCGGGTTGACGACGAACGGCGTCTATTTAGAACGGATGGCGAAAGTGTTGAAGCAAGCTGGGCTCGACCGGGTCAACGTCAGTCTAGACGCCTTATCGGCCGAGACGTTCGGGATGATGAACGGACGCGGCACGTCGCCCGAGACGGTATTACGAGGAATCGATGAGGCGAAACGGCAAGGGCTCGAAGTGAAAGTGAACATGGTCGTCCGAAAAGGCTGGAACGATCATGAAGTCGCCCCTATGGCCGCGTATTTCAAAGAACGGAACATCACGCTCCGTTACATCGAGTTCATGGATGTCGGCACGGCGAATGAATGGAACGTCGAACATGTCGTGTCGTCTGAATCGATTCTTGAGGTGTTGAAACAACGAAATGGATTACTTGAACCGCTTGCACCCGAAACACTAGGAGAAGTCGCGCAACGTTACCGTTACACGGATGGGGCGCAAGTCGGCTTCATCTCTTCGGTCAGCCAACCGTTCTGCGGAACGTGCACGCGAGGCCGCCTATCGAGTGACGGCAAATGGTACACGTGCCTGTTCGCTGAAGACGGGACCGATATCCGCGAATTGCTCCGCAGTGGGGCGAGCGATGAATTGATTGCCATGACACTGAAAATGGTATGGGAAGTACGGGACGACCGCTATTCGGAAGAACGGTCACAAACTGGGAGTCGGACACGTAACCGGATTGAAATGAGTTATATCGGAGGATGAAGACGATGCAAGCACACAACCATGTACATCAAAACACACAGCGTGTCCGGGCAGCGATTTTAACGATCTCGGATACGCGCACACTCGATACGGACGTGTCAGGCGAACATATTTGCACGCTGTTAAAAGAAGAAGCACACACGGTCACATACCGTGAGATCACGAAAGATGACCCATTTGAAATCGAAGCGGCTGTCAGACGAATGGTCGACGAAAAAATGGATGTCATCTTGACGACCGGAGGAACGGGCATCACGAAACGGGACGTCACCATTGAGACGATTCGACCGCTGCTTGACCGGGAAATGGTCGGCTTCGGCGAGTTGTTCCGTTATGTCAGCTTCACGGAAGATATCGGACCGGCGGCGATGTTGTCGCGAGCTTTAGCAGGACGCATCGGGGATACGATCATCTTTTCGATGCCAGGGTCGCGAGGCGCCGTCGACTTGGCGATGACTCGCTTGATTCTCCCTGAGCTCTCCCATATCGTCTGGGAAGCGACACGATGATTGGGATCGTCTTGGCAGGCGGGAAGTCACGTCGGTTCGGGTCTCCCAAATGGAAAGCCCGTTATGAGGACGTCTCGTTTGAAGACCGGGCACGACAGACGCTTAGTACCACGACGACGTCCCAATGGAGCGTCGTGCCGGCCGGACAGTCGATGACACCCTATCAACTCGAAGACGACAGAGAATGGTGCGGCATGGGGCCGCTCGCTGGCATCGTCACCGTCATGCGGCACGTCCCGGCTGAATGGTATGCCATCTGTGCGTGTGATACACCTTTGTTGCCGCCGACCGTTTATGAACGGCTTGCGATAGAACGAGGGAATCAGCCGGTTGTCGCCTACGCCGACAATCGAATCCATCCGCTCATCGCCTTGTATCCCCGCTCGATACTGTCCCAGTTCGAATCCGCGTTACGTCGAGGCGAACGGGCGGTCATGCCTCACTTGACAGAGGCGACAATCGTCTCGTTTGCTGAACGGGACTGGTTTAAAAATGTGAACACACTGAGAGATTATGAAGAAGTGCTAGGAAAGGAAGTGGAGTAATGGAAAAGGGATCGACGCTATTTCGTAAGCCGCTCGCCGTTGACGAGGCGGTCGCACGCGTCGAAGAAGCGACGGGGAGAGGTCGGACGGAAACGGTACCGTTGCATCGGACGAACGGACGGATTTTAGCGATGGATCTCGTCGCGACGCATGACGTTCCGGCGTTTGACAAGTCGCCATATGACGGTTTTGCTGTCCGCTCCGCGGACTTGTTGACTGCGAACCGCGATGAACCGGTGACATTACCCATTCAATACGTTCAGGGAGCTGGACACGTCGGAGAACCGCTCCGCGCCGGCGAGGCGATTCGCATCATGACCGGGGCAAAAATTCCAGACGGAGCCGATGCGGTCGTCATGCTCGAGCTCGTACAAGCGGATGAACGAGTCGTGACGTTCAAACGACCGGCCCGTGATGCCAACATCTCCTATCGCGGGGAAGATGTGGCGGCAGGAACGCATATCGTCGGCCGAGGCACCCGCATCAATCCAGGCGTCATCGCCTTGCTCGCAACGTTCGGCTATGAACAAGTCGACGTGTACGTGAAACCACACATCACCGTGTTCGCGACTGGAGACGAGCTCGTCGAACCGGGGCGGAAGAAAGCCGACGGGCAAATTTATAATTCGAATGCGTATATGATTCTTGCCCAAATCGAGGAGCTTGGCGGCGCGGCAACGTATGGCGGCATCTTGCCGGATACGTTCACTTCGACGAAGCGGGCGGTCGAAGAAGCGCTTCAGACGAGTGATGCCATCGTCACGACAGGCGGGGTATCGGTCGGCGATTTCGATTATTTACCGGATGTGTATGAGGCGCTCGGAGCGACAGTACTGTTTAATAAAGTCGGGATGCGGCCAGGATCCGTCACGACGGTCGCGCATGTCGAAGGTCGGCTGTTGTTCGGTTTATCCGGCAATCCGTCTGCCTGTTTTGTCGGCACGGAACTGTTTGTCGGTACGTACATGAAGACGTTGTTCGGACAAACGGAACGTCCTGTCATTTTGGCGGAACTCGGTGTCGATTTCCCGAAACCGAATCCGTTCGACCGCTTCGTCCGTGGACATGTGACGATTGATGCGACCGGGCAGACGGTCGTTCATCCGAGCGGTAAAGATAAGTCGGGCATCGTCTCCTCGCTCGCGACGTGTAACGCGTTGATTCATCTGCCAGGCGGGACGAGAGGGTTTCAGAAAGGAGACACGGTGCGATGTCGAATCATCGATCGGCTTTGATTTTACAAGTGGTCGGCTATCAAAATAGCGGCAAGACATCGTTCGTCTCCGAGCTGACAACACGCTTGTCGGCGACGGGGCTCCGTGTCGGCGTCATCAAGCACCACGGTCACGGAGGGTCGTTCGACTTGCCGATGACTGACTCGCACCGTCACGCGTTGGCCGGTGCCGTGCTATCGAGTGTGATCGGTGAGGACGGGACGTTGATCGAGTGGCAAGCGGTCGATACGTTTGAATTGCTCCTCAACTGGTACGAGGCGCACGTCGACATCGTGCTAATCGAAGGATACAAACGGAAAGATTATCCGAAAGTGGTGCTCGTGCGAGACGGGCATGAACAACCGGTCGATGTGACGAACGTGATCGCACGCGGAGACTCCGTGGCAGACAAGGACCGGTTGATGCGTTCAGTGGAAAGGTGGATGGAGGATGAAATGGTATCAAGTGAATGAACATCCGCTCGAACCGATGGCACTTTACGAAACGGTCCGACATCGAAACGTCGGGGCGGTCGTGCTGTTTATCGGGACGGTGCGGGAAATGACTGGTTCCAAACAGACCGAACTCTTGGAGTATGAATCATACGTACCGATGGCCGAGAAGATGCTCGAACAAATCGCGAAAGAAGTAGCGGAACGTTGGCCTGGTGCGTTGACGGCGATCCATCACCGGATTGGACGACTCGATATCATGGAAGAAGCGGTCGTCATCGCGACGAGTTCTTCCCATCGCGCCGACGCCTACGAGGCGAATCGTTACGCCATCGAACGGATTAAAGAAATTGTCCCGATTTGGAAACGGGAGCATTGGACCGACGGCACGAAATGGATGGGTGATCAAAAAGAACAACACCCAGGACGCCCGGAAGGAGTGACGTACACATGATTGAGGTATTATGTTTTGCCCACGTGGCAGAAGAGTTGGCGGTCCGGTCCTATACCGTTTCAGCGCCACAAACAATCGCCGCCTTGCGAGCGGATTTGGTCGAGCGGGGCGTGTCAGGAGCGGAACGTCTCATGTTCGCGGTCAATGAGCGCTATGAGACGGACGAATACACGGTTGCAGACGGGGACACGGTCGCCGTCATTCCAATGGTGAGCGGAGGGTAAACGATGGAATTGACACATATGAACAACCAAGGGCGGGCGAGGATGGTCGATGTCTCGGATAAACCGGAAACGACACGTACTGCTCGGGCCCGTACATCAGTTGAACTGAGCGGTGAACTCAAACAGCTCATCACGGATGGGGGTCTTGCAAAAGGGGATGTACTCGCTGTCGCTCAAGTGGCTGGCATCATGGCCGCCAAAGAGACGAGCCGCATCATTCCGATGTGTCATCCGCTCGCCTTGAAAAAAGTCGATTTGACGTTCGAATGGGACGGGACACAGCTCATCATCGAGTCGTTTGTGAAAACGAAAGGCGATACCGGTGTCGAGATGGAGGCGTTGACGGCAGCAATGGTCGCTGCATTGACCGTGTACGATATGACGAAAGCAGTCGATAAAGGCATCGTCATCGGACCGACATACTTGCTCGAGAAACAAGGCGGGAAGTCAGGGGACTACATCCGATGACACATATCCCGGAACGTTACGCGCGGCAGGCCCGGTTCCACGGCATCGGGGTGGAGGGCCAAGAACATCTGATGGAGAAACGAGTGCTCGTCGTCGGTCTCGGCGCGCTCGGGGCAGCCGTTAGCGATCAACTTGTTCGGGCCGGCGTCTCGCTCATCCTCGTCGACCGCGACTATGTCGAGGTGACGAACTTACAACGACAGACGCTCTATACGGAACAGGACGCACGTTCCGAGACGCCGAAAGCGGTCGCAGCGCTCGAACGCCTGCGGGCCATCAACTCAGACGTTGAGTTGGACGCGCAAATCGCCGATGTCTCGTGGGATTGGCTTCGGCCTTTGCCGTCCGTTGATCTCATCTTGGACGCAACCGATAACGTCGAGACGCGTCTTCTATTGAACGATTTCGCACTCGAGCGTGGCATTCCGTTCTTGTTTGCCTCTTGCGTCGGGGCATACGGCATGAACTACACGGTGATGCCGGGAGAAGCGCCGTGTCTTCGTTGTCTCATGCGTCATTTGCCGCTAGCCGGGCAAACGTGCGCGACAGCGGGGGTGGTAGCGCCAATCGTTCAACATGTGGCAAGTCGTCAAGCCGTTGAGGCATTGAAATATTTGACGGGGCGTCATGAAAAGATGGAACGTCGACTCTTGATTGAAGATATGTGGGAAAACCAGTCACAGCGACTAGATGTCGCACGTCTCGTCGATGTGTCTTGTCCTTCTTGTCAAAACCGCGACTATCCGAGCCTCGTCCCGAATCGGCAACAGACAGCACTCCTCTGTGGGCGTGACGTCGTCCAAGTCCGTCGGTCCATTGAAGGGCTTGAACCAATCGCACATCAACTCGAGCGTGCGGACATCGCTGTGAAACAGACACCGTTCACATTAGAATGGCGATGGCGGAATCATCGGATGCTTTTGTTTAAAGACGGTCGTGTGCTCGTCCATGGAATTGATGACGCGAACGTCGCAATCGCGATGGTCGATGAGTGTCTTGGCGCATAAAAAAGTGTCCCCCCGAAAAGCGGAGGACACTTTTTTGGTTAGCGTGGGATTGTAAGCACTTGCCCGACGCTAATCAAGCTGACGTTCGTAATATTGTTGGCGGCTGCAATCTTAGCGACAGTCGTGTTATACATCGTCGCAATCTTGTAGAGCGTATCCCCTGATTTTACCGTGTATTTCACCGTAGTCGTCGGTGGTGTGACGGTTGTACCTGGGATGATCAGTACTTGTCCGACATAGATGGAGTTGACGTTCGTAATATTGTTGGCGGCTGCAATCTTAGCGACGGTCGTTTTGTACAAAGTGGCGATCTTATAGAGCGTGTCACCCGATTTAACCGTATACTTGACGGTCGTCGTAGGTGGAGGAGTTACAGTGGTACCCGGGATGACGAGCACTTGTCCGACATAGATGAGACTGTAGTTTGTAATTTTGTTGGCCGCAGCGAGCGCAGCGACTGTGACGTTGTAAGCTCGGGCGATGCTATAGAGCGTATCGCCTGATTTGACGGTATACGTTTTGCTGGTAGATGTGTTTTGGTAAGCGAGCAATTGCGAGACGGTGACGAACTTGTAGCCTTTCGCTTTCAACTGGGCAATCATCGTCGGCAAGGCGAGTGGTGTACCTGGAGCGCCGGCACCGGTGTGCATCAAGACGATTGAGCCTGGTTTGATGTTCGCCTGTACTTTCGTATTGATTTGGCTAGCGGTGACTCCTTTCCAGTCCACGGTATCGATGTTCCATTGAATCGTATAGCCGTAGCCGGCAGCGCCGACTCCGCTCAACACGGCGCTATTGACGGCGCCGAATGGTGCCCGGAAGATTGGTTTTGTCGTTTTACCGGTAATGGATTTGATTTTTGCTTCCGTCCGATCAAGTTCTGATTTCATTTGCGTGGCGGTCAACTTTGTGAAGTCTGGATGGGTATACGAATGGTTACCGAGTTGGTGACCTTTAGCTGCGATGTTTTTAATGTATTGAGGATGGTTATTGGCGCCTGATCCAGTCAAAAAGAAAGTGGCTTTGACATTGTTCTTGGCAAGTATGTCCAAAATCTTATTCGTATTCGCACCATCCGCCCCGTCATCGAACGTCAACGCGACAACTTTACTCGTCGTATTCACGCTCGTAATGAATTTCGAAGCGGCGGCGTCAGCCGATTTTGGATAAGCGACTAACGGTGCCAACATGATCAACAAGGCCATCAACACACGTACAAACCTGCTCTTCATTTTGGTTTCGCCTCCATTCTTGGGTGTATGTATCTTGATGTTAAGGCTTTCCATATATTGAGCTGTGTATATATTTTATATACCCCCTTTTAGTGGTAAACATCGTCTAACCCTAAAAATAGGGAAAGGAATTTTTGGATAATGACTCTCAATATTTGTGTTCAATTTATGAGTGACAAACGTGTCAAATATCACACAATCCTCACACATTTCCTAAAAAAGGGTGCTATCATGAACAATGTGTGAAGAATGTAAGCGATTGAATAGGGGGATTCAACATGAGCAAATCAATGAAACGATTCGGGGTGGCATTTGGTCTCGTCGGTCTGTTCGTCCTCGGGGCGTGCGGAGCCGATGAAACGACCAGTGGTACGGAGACGGTGCAGTCGATGGAACCGGTAGAAGCAGAATTAAACGTTCCGGCCACGGCGGACAAAGACGAGACGGTCACGTTGGCGGTTCGCGTCACACAAGACGGTGAAGCGGTCGATGATGCCGACGAGATTAAGTTCGAGGTCTGGAAAAATGGCGCCAAGGAAGAGAGCGAGATGACGAAAGCGTCGCTCACAGAAGATGGAGTCTACGAGGCGGAGACGACGTTTGTCGAAGAAGCAGTTTACACGGTGCAAGTCCATGTGACGGCCCGTTCGATGCATACGATGCCGACGACGAACGTGACGGTCGGGCATCCGGAGACGGCGGCCGAGGCTGAAGCTGAAGCTGAGCAAGATCATCACAACCACGCGGGAGCAGACATTGTCCTTGATCCGACTCAAGCTGTCGCCAATGAAGTCCAACCGTTCACAGTCAACGTCAAAATTGAGCATGAGGCGTTGACGGGTGCGGACGTCCAACTCGAAGTGTTCAAAGACGGAGCGGACAAGCACGACTGGGTGAAGCTTGATGAAACGGAAGGCGGAAGCTATGAAGGTGAGCATACATTCAAAGAGTCAGGCATATACAACGTTCAAGTCCACGTGACGAAAGGACACGACATCCATGAACATATCATGGAGACGGTCGAGGTCAAATAAAAAAATCGATCGGCCGCGGCCGATCGTTTTTTTCTTATGCGTTCTGATAGAGTGACTCGACTTGCTGTTGAAGCGATTCGTTCTCGAGGAACTCGTCGTACGTCGCTTCTTTGTCGACAATCCCGTTCGGCGTCACTTCGATGATGCGCGTGGCAATCGTCGAGATGAGCTGATGGTCATGCGAGCTGAAGAGGAGGACGCCTTTGAACGTCTCGAGACCGTTGTTGAGCGCTGTGATCGACTCGAGATCCAAGTGGTTCGTCGGATCGTCGAGGACGAGGACGTTCGAGTTCGAGAGCATCATTTTCGAGAGCATGCAACGCACTTTCTCTCCCCCTGAGAGGACAGATGCTTTCTTCATGACTTCTTCGCCTGAGAAGAGCATACGACCGAGGAAACCGCGAAGGAACGTATCCGACTCGTCGGCTGGTGAGAACTGGCGTAACCAATCCAAGATGCTCTTATCCGAGCCTTCGAAGTATTCCGAGTTGTCTTTCGGGAAGTACGACTGTGTCGTCGTCACGCCCCATTTGACCGTACCCGTGTCCGGTTCCATCTCGCCCATGATGATTTTGAAGAGAGTCGTAATGGCAACGTCCGAACGGCCGACGAATGCGACTTTGTCCGTCTTGTTGAG
This sequence comes from Exiguobacterium sp. s5, assembly GCF_018618075.1. Taxonomy (NCBI): domain Bacteria; kingdom Bacillati; phylum Bacillota; class Bacilli; order Caryophanales; genus Exiguobacterium; species Exiguobacterium sp. s5. The sequence goes on from NZ_JACSLK010000004.1 coordinate 202,128, forward strand.
TGAGAACGTGACGTTGTCGAGTACTTTGACGCCATCAATCGTCTTCGAGACGTTGTCGACGTAGAGCACGTCGTTCCCGATTTCACGTTCCATTGAGAAACCGACGAACGGATAGCGACGTGATGATGGACGGATATCGTCGAGCGTGATTTTATCGAGCAACTTCTTACGCGACGTCGCTTGACGCGCCTTCGAGGCGTTCGAGCTGAAACGGGCGATGAAGTTTTGAAGTTCTTTGATTTTCTCTTCTTTTTTCTTGTTCTGGTCGTTGGCCATACGCGAAGCGAGTTGGCTCGACTCGTACCAGAAGTCGTAGTTCCCGACGTACAATTGGATCTTCCCGAAATCAAGGTCGGCCATGTGCGTACAGACTTTGTTCAAGAAGTGACGGTCGTGGGATACAACGATGACGGTATTCTCGAAGTTGATCAAGAACTCTTCGAGCCATTGGATCGCTTTGAGGTCAAGACCGTTCGTCGGCTCATCGAGGAGAAGAATGTCAGGTTTGCCAAACAATGCTTGAGCAAGGAGGACTTTGACTTTCTCGCCACCTGTGAGCTCGCTCATGAGCTTGTGGTGTGATGCATCCGTGATCCCTAGTCCTTGAAGGACCATGGCAGCTTCTGATTCGGCTTCCCAACCGTTCATCTCAGCGAATTCGCCTTCGAGTTCAGCAGCGCGCATACCATCTTCGTCAGAGAAATCTTCCTTCATATAGATGGCGTCTTTCTCTTTCATGACTTGATACAAACGCTCGTGGCCCATGATGACCGTCTCGAGTACCGCTTGATCTTCGTACGCATAATGGTCCTGCTTGAGGACGGCGAGGCGTTCGCCAGGTGAAAAGCTGACGTCACCTGTTGTCGTTTCTTGCTCACCGGCAAGAATTTTTAAGAATGTCGACTTCCCGGCACCGTTCGCGCCGATCAAGCCGTAGCAGTTGCCTGGTGTGAACTTGATGTTCACGTCTTCGAACAACTTGCGTCCACCGAATTGGAGACTTACGTTATTTACTGTAATCATGTATAGGATCCCTCGTTTTTCTGATTAGTTTACGACGTGTATTGTATCACGTTTTTTGAAAACGCGCAGTCGTGGGTAAAAATGAAACAAACAGCAGCCTGATTCGTATAGAGAAGAAAGGGGGAATCAGCCATGAAAACAACGCTCTCGCTGAAAGAAGCGTGGTCAAACTACTACAGCCGAGATTTCTTCCGGCTCTGGGTCATCTTCCTCGTGACGGGCATCGGGTCGTATTTTCTATTCAGGGCCGTCATCGCCCCTGAACAAGTGGACGAAATTTTAGCTCAGCTCGGCGAATCATTTGAATCACAAGGATTGACGTTCGATTCGAGCGCACGCGAGACGATGATCGCCCTATTCGTGAACAATACGCGCGTCACGTTGCTCGCTTTCCTGCTCGGGATGATCCCGCTCTTCATCCCGTATATGTTCGTCGTCATCAACGCCGCGGTCATCGGCCTGGTCGCCATGCTTGTTGGGTTTGCCGGCGAGTCCGTGATCCGGGTCATCGTGCTCGGCATTTTGCCCCACGGCATCACCGAAATCTCGGCTATCTTGCTCGGAGCGGCGATGGGGTTGTCGCTTAACCGTTACATCTGGAAAAAACTACGCGGGAAAGAGACCGACGTCACGTTCAAGGCGCTGTTCGTGGCAGGCGTGAAGACATTTCTCGTCATCGCAGTTCCGCTCCTCGCCATCTCTGCGATCATCGAGGCGTACGTGACCCCACTGTTATTACAGTAAAAAAGCCATCGCTGATGGCTTTTTTACTTGAAATGAGGCGTCGTCTCGACACAGTGGGTTAAACGAATCCCTTCCGTAGTCACCTCGCCATTCACTTGCCAGATTTCAAGTCCGTCCGCGATTGCGTCGCGAATCAGCTGCCGAATTCGTAAGTCGTGTTTCCGATTCGAGTTGCCGGTGAAGATGGGCGCATCATATAAGAAAACATACAGCAAGACGGCCCGACCAGTTTTCGGCAACGTCGCAATGAGTGTCTCGAGATGTCGAATCAACCGTTCGGTCTCGATTGGTCTCGTCACCGCACGCCGTTCAAAGCGGGGGAGAGGCGTTACGAACAACTCGGCTAGAGGTGCTTTCACTTCGATATAAGTGCCATCGACTTTAAAGTCGATTCGTGACGCATCGACGACTTTCTCTCGTTCCACATGTCTCGGAGAAGGAAAAGCTGAAATCACGTTCGTCCGCAACCAATGTTCGACGAAATCATTGACGCGGCCTTGATGAATTCCAATCCATTGTCGGTCCGCGTCAATCGAGATGGCCTCCACCGTGAAGGCGGTGTTCCGTCGCGGGTCGTCCGTCGCTGAGACGAGGCAAGGAACCCCGTCAAAGACGAGGTCACCGATGCGGCCTGTGACCGGACAGTGGCAGGCGACAACAGTGTCGCCGAGCAATACGTCCATCACGAACCGATTGCGGCGTTTCAGGATGACCCCTTCCTGCAAGGGGGATACGAAGCGATACATCGTCAGACGACGCGCGTGACCGTCGTGTCGAGTTCGAACGCGACGTTGCCGGCTAAGGCGCGTGAAATCATACAGCCATCTTTCGCTTTTTTAGCAATCCGTTCGACGAGCGTGATGTCACGGTCTGTAAACGCGACTGGCACATTGATGCGAGTCGTGTAACGAATCGTCTCATACGTGAAGACACCGTTCGTCACGTCGACGATGCCTTCGGCGTCGATCGTGATGCCTTGATGTGACAGGTCACTCCGTCCAAGCATGGCCGCAAGTGTGATGATATAGCAGGTCGCCGCAGCACCGAGCAACATCTCATCCGGGTTCGTGCCGATGCCGGGTCCGTCCATTTCCGGGGGAATCGATATCTGTGTCTTTAACCGTTCGGCCTCGATCGTTCCGACGTCGTTGCGTCCGCCGGTCCAGTCGAGGTTCATTTGAAACGTATGCTTCATAAAAAATCGCCTCCAATGTCTCTATTCTAGAAGAGAACGATTGGAGGCGCATGTGTTATGCTCGCGCGCGTTCAGCGAACGTACGGAGCGTCTGGATGATGACGTGGGTCGCTTTTTCCATGTTGTTGACGGAGACGTACTCGAACTTGCCGTGATAGTTCTCGCCACCCGTGAAGATGTTCGGGGTCGGGAGTCCCATATACGACAGTTGCGAACCGTCCGTCCCGCCGCGAATCGGTTCGATTTTCGGTTCGATGCCTAGTTCGCGCATGACGTCGGCAACGGTGTCGACGATGTGTTTTACCGGCTCGATTTTCTCGGCCATGTTGTAATATTGATTGTCCATTTTCAAGTCGATACGCGCTTCGCCGTACTTCTGTTTCCATTCGACGACGAGCTTTTCAAGCAACGCTTTGCGCGCCTCAAACTTTGTGCGGTCGTGGTCGCGGATAATGTATTGCAGCGTCGTCGTCTCCACGTCGCCAGAGAAGCCGTTCAGATGGAAGAAGCCTTCATAGTCGCTCGTATGTTCCGGTGCCTCATCGGCCGGGAGGCGGTTGTGGAACGCCATCGCCAATTTCATCGAGTTGACCATCTTGTTTTTGGCGTTGCCCGGGTGCACGTTCGTCCCATGGAACGTGACCGTGGCGCCGGCAGCGTTGAAGCTCTCGTATTGCAGTTCACCGAGCGGGCCGCCGTCCATCGTATAGGCGAAATCGGCGTTGAAGCGGGCGACGTCGAACTTATGTGGTCCGCGTCCAATCTCTTCGTCCGGTGTGAAGGCGATTCGCACCGGGCCATGCGGGATTTCCGGATGGGCCAATAAGTATTCGACCGCAGTGACGATCTCGGCCATGCCGGCTTTGTCGTCGGCACCGAGCAGCGTCGTGCCGTCTGTCGTGATGAGTGTATGTCCAACGTAGCCATCGAGCTCCGGGAAGTCACTCGGCGACAAGATGACACCGAGCGCCTCGTTCAAAACAATATCGCCGCCCTCGTAATGTGCGACGAGTTGCGGGTTGACGTTCGTCCCGGTGAAGTCGGTCGCCGTATCGACGTGGGCGAGCAGGCCGATCGTCGGTACGTCGTGGTCGACGTTACTCGGAAGGGTGGCGAACAAGTAGCCGTATTCATCTGTCTCGACGTCCTCGAGCCCGATTGCTTTCAATTCGGTCTCGAGATGGCGAATCAAATCCCATTGTTTCGCCGTCGACGGAGTCGTCTCACTCGTGAAGTCGGACTGTGTATCAATTTTTGCATACGTGATTAAACGTTCAATTAATTTCGATTGCATGGTCTGCCTCCTCTGATGAATCTGTTCACATTTAGTGTAGCATGAGAGCCGTTTTGAGAAGTATCGAAATTGTTTGAAAATAAAAGAGAGGCGCTAAGGCCTCTACTTTTACTCAATTTGTATGAAACAAGGGTGCTGGCCTTTTTTAAAGAAGGAACGGCAGGAGAAACGGCAACAAAAACGACGTGAAGATGGCGGACAGGCCCATCGCCGCGCCCCCGGTGGCCCCTGAGAGCGGATGTTCTGTCGCGGCTTGAGCCGTACCGATGCCATGGCTGATCGTTCCGAGTGCGAGCCCTCGTGTGAACGGATCAGTCACTTTGAAAAGCGACAGCATTATCGGACCGAACATGGCACCGAGTATGCCACAGGCGACAGTGATGGAGGCAGCAAGCGCCGCGTCTCCTTGGAGCTGTTTTGCCAGTTCGAGTGCAATCGGGGCAGTGACGGATTTGACCGCTAGCCCGATGAGCACTTGGTCCGTCAGTTTGAGCGCCGTGCCAATCATGACTGCGACGATGATCGTCGAGACAGTACCGGCAACGATTGCACTGAGGGCACGTCTCGCGCGTGCGAGTAGCGTCGGCAAGTTGCGGTACAACGGCAGACCGAGGGCGACGGTCGCCGGGCCGAGTAAAATCGTGATCAAATCTTTGGCCGGTTCATACACGTCGTACGGTTGTTCAAAGAGAAGGAGGATCACAATCAAAATAGTTGTGCTCAAGAAGACGACGTTCGTGAACGGAGACGCCCACTTAAATGATAGTTTTCGGCTGATGAGATAGACACCAACTGTGACGAGTACCCAAAATAATGTCATGACGCTTCACCTCGTCTTCCGGAGATGATGGCGGTCACGATGAGCCCCACACTTAGACTGATCATCAAGGCGAGAAAGAGCGGGATCCCTTCTGCTTTTAATAGATTACTATAAGACATGAGACCGACCGCAATCGGGATGAAGAAGAAAGCGAGATGTTTCGTGAGGAAGCCGGCACTGTCCTCGATCCACTCGACTCGGATGATTTTTGTCATAAGTAATATCAACAACAGCATCATCCCGACGACGTTCCCAGGTACTTTCCATTCTAAAGTGGCGACGATCCAATTGCCGAGCGCGCTTAACCCGAATAAGAGCGAAAGGCCGATCATCCATTTGATAAAGAGTTGCATGTATACCATCCTTTCGCGAATACGTTCAAAACGTAAGAATTTTCTCAGATTTATTTGTACAGGTCAAGGTTAGGCAATCATCAAAAAGTGAAGTTCTTCTCTCCAAAGAGGTTTTATAAAAGCACGGAAAGACGTGTGGAACACATCAAAAATGACCGAATCGAAAAGAGAGTCGACCCTGTGCGGGCGACTCTCTTTTGAATTACGCTTCTTTTTTCTTACGGAACCGTGCGAAGAACTCATACACGATTGGAACGATGAGGAGCGTCAATAGCGTTGAACTTGTCAATCCACCGATGACGGTCACACCGAGACCTTTCGAAATCAAAGCGCCACCTTCAAGACCGAGCGCGAGCGGTGCGAGGGCACCAATCGTCGCGAGTGCCGTCATGAGGATTGGACGGAGGCGCGTACCGGCTGCCTCGAGCAAGGCATCACGCGTCGAGAGACCAGCTTCTTCTTTATGAATAACACGGTCAATCAAGACGATGGCGTTCGTCACAACGATCCCAATCAACATGAGCGCTCCAATCAAGGCAGATACCGAGATCGTCTCGCCAGTGATGAGAAGGGCGACAAGTCCCCCGATAATCGCGTAAGGGAGCGAGAATAGGACGACGAACGGTGTAACGGCACCGCCGAACGTGATGACGAGCACCAAGTAGACGATGGCAACGGCTGCGAGCATGGCGAGACCGAGCTGAGTGAACGATTCTTGAATCTGTTCCGTGACACCGCCGACATCATACGAGACGCCAGTCGGGAGCTCGATGTCAGACACACGTTCTTCGATGGCCGCCGAAGCTTCCGTCGCTTTGTCCGTGCTGAGCTCGACGTTGACGCGAGCGAGGAGCTTGCCGTCACGCTGAACGAGCGTATCCGGTGTCGTGCCTTCCTCGACTTCGATGAAGTCTGAGATTGGACGTGGTCCAAACGGCGTCGTCACTTCTTGTTCCTGCAAATCGTCAATGCTGTCGTACGTGACTTGTTCTGTCGGAATGATGACGTCGAGTTGCTTGTCATCAATCGTCACGGTCGAGAGCGGACTTTCTTGCGCTTGGAACTGACCAATCGTCTGGGCGAGCTGGGCGGCCGAGACGCCTGCCTCAGCAGCAGCTTGTTGGTCGACGTTGAACGTGTATTGGACGTATGATTCGCGAAGATCAGACGTTGCTTGACGGACGTAATCTGTCTCTTCTTCAATCGTCTCAATGAACGTCGGAACGATGGCTTCGAGGTCTTCGAGTGAGTTGGCGTAGACGTTGTACGTCACGCCGCTCGTTCCGGCACCGCCGGCGAAGTCTTGTTCTTTCCATTCACCGCCTGAGGCGAGTTCATTCAAGCGTTCGACGTCGGCGATTTTGACATCGGCGAAATCTTCCGTGTCCGGATCGTACTGGACGATGAAAATTCCTTGTTTGTTGTTTCCTGGGTTAAGCGGGTTCTCGCCACCGACTGTAAATTGAACGTCGGTCGCGTTCGCTTGCTCTTCCATGAAATACGTCTCGGCGATTTCGGCCGCCGCAATCGAATCATCGAGCGTTTGTCCCGGCTCTGGGTCGAACGTGACGTAAAGCGTCTTCTCAGATTCTTGGTTCAAGAAGTTGACCCCGATGGCTGGTACGAGGGCGAAACTTCCGATTAAGAGAACGGTAGCCAGGCCGAAGACGACGAGTTTATGGTTGAGCGACCAGTTGAGGACGCCGCGATACCATTCGGCGAGTTTCCCTGGTCCTTCTTCCGGCTTCAACTTGTCACGGTTCTTAAAGAACGAGTCGGCCATCATCGGCACGACCGTGATCGCGACGAGAAGTGATGCGAGCAAAGCGAAGACGACGGTCAAGGCGAACGGTAAGAACAGCTCGCCGACGAATCCGGTGACGAACCCGAGCGGCAAGAAGACGGCAATCGTAACGATTGTCGACGACGCGATCGGAATGAACACTTCTTTCGTCGCGGCGATAATCAGTTCTTTGCCGCGCAACGTCTCGTTCGGACGGGTGAGGCGACGGTAAATGTTCTCAATGACGACGATGGAGTCATCGACGACCCGTCCGATGGCGACGGTCATCGCGCCGAGCGTCATGATGTTGAGCGTGATGTCGAGCTGTTTCAAGACGATCAACGCCATCAAGAGCGAGAGCGGGATGGAGATGACCGCAATAATCGTCGAGCGGAAGTTACGAAGGAACACGAGAATAATCAAAATGGCGAATAGACCACCGAGTAACGCTTTCGAGACCATCGTCTCGACCGATTCTTCAATCGGTTGACCTTGGTCGAGCGTGACGGAGACGTTGGCCGTGTCATAGTCGGCCTCGAAGTCGGCGAGCACCTCTTTAACGGCGTTGACGACGTCGACGGTGTTCGCGTCTTGTGTTTTCGTCACTTGAATCCCGATTGAACGTTCTCCGTTTGAGCGCGAAATCGATTCCTCGATGCCACGGTCTTCAATCGTCGCGAGTTCGCTCAAAGCGACGGTCGGGACGGTTGTCGGGATATTGGCAGGTGGGACGGCACCTGGTACTTCAGTCGGGACTTGTGGGGTCTCGCCAGTCGGAAGTTCCGTTGGCGCACCTGGCACAGGCTGTTCCGTTTGTGCGGGTGAGTACGGAATTTGGAGGTCGCGGAACGCCTCGAGCGTCTCCGACTTCCCGTCGATGACGACGGCTTGCTCCGTATCACCAAGTTCATACAGGCCGAGCGCGATGCGGGCGTCGTTCGCTTGAATCAACTGTTTGACCGTGTCTTCCGTCAAGTTGTATTCGGCGAGTGCCTCCTCATCGAACTGAAGCTCGACGCGACGAATCTCTTGTCCGGCGATTTGGACGGTCTGAGCGCCTTCGACGCCTTCAAGGGCCGGTTGCAACTCATCTTCGACCAATTTCGTCAATTCGGCCAAATCGAGACTCTCATCTGAGACGGCTGCACCAACGACAGGGAACGCGTCAAAGCTGAGTCGTGATACTTGTGGGTCTTGAACGGCTTCTGGCAATTCGACGTTGCTGAGCGCGTCTTTGACGAGCTGTTCAGCTTCTTCCATATCAGTGCTGAAGTCATAATCGATTTGAATGTTTGAAGCGTTCTGGAACGAAGACGAACGAACTTGTTCGACCCCGTTCAAGCTCTTCAAGCGCTCTTCGAGCACGGTGCTGACTTCGTCGAGCACTTGTTCAGGTGAGGCTCCTGGGTAAATCGTCGTCACCGAGACGGTCGGTGTCGTGATATCAGGCAATGTTTCTAGTTTCATCGTCAAGCCGGCGAAAATTCCGGCGGCCGTCAAGATGATGGTCATCAACCAGACGGCGAACTTGTTATTGACGGAGAAGGACGTGATTTTTTGCATGGGGTTCATTTCTCCTCTAATAGATTAGTCTGTTTTACCCGAATCGATATTCTGGGCTCGCTCGATCAAGCGAGCGATAATGTCTTGTTTTAAAGCAGGTGGGGCGACGCCGACATTGAAGTGCTCGGACATCATCATTCCTTCGAGCGCATAGCGGATGATCATCGTCTCCACTGGATCGCTCGTCTGTTGAAACTGTGCGAAGAACGTGTCGAGGTCGTGCTTCCACCGCTCTGCGTACTCTTGGTCGACGGCGAACAATGTGAGGAACGCAATCATCTTTTCGGCGTCGATGTGGATGGCTGAGCGCTCCGGATGAAGTTTCGTCTCGTCAAAGAGACGCACGAACGCCTCAACAGGGCCATTGCCATCGGCTTGGAGCGATTCGTACAAATCGTTTTGCTCGGTTTGGAGCCGTTCCACGATGGCGGTCAACAACGCTTCTTTGGATGGATAGTGGTATAAGAGACCACCTTTCGAGACACCCGCCGTCTTGGCGACTTCATCCAATGTCAGGTGATGCACACCGTGCTCCATGATGATATCGGTCGCGGCATCCAACAGTTTTTGCTTGGTGATTATTGATCGGTTTGTCATGTCATCCCTCTTTTCTGTACCGACCAGACGGTTTGTTCTCTTCCACTATAGGTGCGTAGTCATTTTGAAGTCAAGAAATGATGACGTCAAAACTGTTAAGTTATGTATTTATAATTACTGTAAACGATTTCAAAAAAAGGTTGACGTGAGAATGATTATCAGTGATGATAGTAACTGAGAGTAATTATCATTACCAACAATAGAGATGAATAAGTGGGGGATAATCAAATGAACAAAAAGTACATGGCGCTCGGCCTATCGGCTGCGCTCACAACATCACTCCTGGCCGCTTGCGCGAGCACGGAAGAGACGACGTCAAATGATAACGAGACAGCAGAAGCGTCAAAAGTCGTCAACGTCTACTCGAGCCGTCACTATGACGTCGATAAAGAACTTTACAAGCAGTTCGAAGAAGAGACGGGCGTAAAAGTTAACGTCGTCGAAGGGAAGAGCGATGAGCTTCTCGAGCGTTTGAACACAGAAGGTGAGAGCACAGAAGCCGACCTCTTTATCACGGCAGACGCCGGGAACTTGTATCAAGCGAAAGACGCGGGGCATCTTCAAGCGGTCGATAGCGACGTGCTTGAGTCGAACGTCCCTGAAAAATATCGTGATACGGACAACGAGTGGTTCGGTCTCACGAAACGGGCACGTGTCATCGTCTATGCGAAAGACCGCGTGAAACCAGAAGACTTGTCAACGTATGAAGCGCTCACAGAAGAACAGTGGAACGGAAAAGTGCTCGTTCGTCCGTCTGAGAACATGTACAACATCTCACTCCTCGCTTCATTCATTGAAGTGAACGGTGTCGATCAAGCGAAAGAGTGGGCAAAAGGCATGGTCAACAATATGGCGCGTGATCCACAAGGGAACGACCGTGACCAAGCGAAAGCGGTCGTCGCCGGTGAAGGGGACCTCGCCATCATGAACACATACTACATGGGTCTCATGTTGAACTCGGAAGACGCGGAAGAGAAGAAAGTGGCCGAGCAACTCGGTGTCTTCTTCCCGAACCAAGACACGACGGGGACACACGTGAACATCTCGGGGATTGCGATGACAAAAGCAGCGAAGAACTCAGAAAACGCGAAGAAACTCATGGAGTTCATGTCTGATCCGTCAGCACAAGAGCAGTTTGCGAGCGTGAACTACGAGTATCCGGTCAACGAATCGGTTGAACCGAACGAGCTCCTTCAATCATGGGGTGAGTTCGAAGAGCAGGACATCAACTTGTCTGTCCTCGGTGAAAACCAGCAAGAAGCCATCCGTATTTTCAACGAAGCGGGCTGGAAATAAGACGACTTCGGCTTGAACAGATGTTCAGGCCGAAGGTTTTTGTGTTTCATGGCACGCTGACGGTACACCGGTGGCGCGGAAACTGATATGATGGGACAGGAAGTGACTGAACGAAAGAACGGGAGTTGTACGACATGAACTGGTACGCGCTGAAACGACAACTGAATGGATGGGCCATCCTCAGCTTTATTGCGCTGGTGTTCATCGTCCTGCCAGGCGTCGTCGTCTTGGTCGAGCTGTTCGCACCGGTCAACGAGAACTGGCAACACATTCGCGAGTACTTGTTGCCGACTTATGTGCGCAATACACTGTTCATCATGCTCGCGACCGGATTGTTGACGACCGTCATCGGAACGAGCCTGGCTTGGTTCGTCACGGTGTACGACTTTCCATTCCGTCGGTTCTTCAAATGGGCGCTCATCTTACCGCTCGCCATCCCGCCTTACATTGGGGCTTATACGTATCACGGGATTTTAAACTATACGGGCGTCATCCAGACGACGCTTCGCAACGAGTTCGGTATCACGGTCGACCAGACGTATTTCAACATCATGACGATTCAAGGGACGGTGTTCATCTTCACGCTGTTTTTGTATCCATACATCTACACGATCACGCGTGCCTTCCTGCACAATCAATCGTCCTCGATGATTGAAAACGCCCGTATCCTCGGTCGCGGCTCGTGGGATATCTTCTTCACCGTCGTCATCCCGATTTCGCGCGTCGCCATCATCGGCGGGGTCAGCCTCGTCTTGATGGAAGTGTTGAACGACTATGGCGTCGTCAAATACTTCGGGATTCAGACGTTCAGTACGGCCATCTTCAGTACGTGGTTCGGGATGAAAGATACGTCCTCAGCGCTCAAACTCGCTGGGACGCTCATGATTCTCGTCATCGCCATCTTGACGATGGAACGGCTGATCCGAGGTCGAAAACAGTTCAGCTATGCGACGACGAAAGTGAAGCCGCTCAAACCGAGACAACTGAATGGATGGCATCGATACGCCGTGTTCGGTTATGTAGCGACCATCTTCGCGGTCGCATTCTTCATTCCGTTCGTTCAACTCGTTGCTTGGACGGTATTGACGTTTGAACAAGTGTTCACGGCCGAGTTTTTCCGTCTCGTCTGGAACACGGTGAGCGTCGCCTTCATCGCGACGGTGATCATTCTCGTGTTCGCACTCGTCATTGCCAACTATACGCGCTTGTTCCCGTCAAACATGACACGCGTCATCTCGAAAGTGACGACGCTCGGTTATTCAATCCCGGGAGCGGCCATCGCCATCGCCGTCATCACGTTGTTCTTGCTGCTTGATGAGTGGGTGTTGAACATGGCGCTCGCTTTGGACTTAGGCCAGACGTTCGTGTTCAGGACGACACTCATTATGCTCATCTTCGCCTACGTCATCCGCTTCCTCGCTATCGGCTATAACTCGATCGAGAGTGGGTTTGAGAAAGTCGGGAAATCGTTCACGGAAGCGTCACGCATGCTCGGGTGGGGGACGGTGCAGACGTTCTTCCGGGTCGATATCCCGATGATCAAAGGGGCGATCATGAGCGCGTTCATCCTCGTCTTTATCGATATTATGAAAGAGTTGCCGCTGACGCTGTTTTTACAGCCATTCAATTTTTCGACGCTCGCCACACAGGCGTTCAAATATGTCAGTGACGAGAAGATACATGAGGCCGCGCTCGCCTCGATCGTCATCGTGCTCATGAGCGGATTGTTGATCTTTGTGTTCCATAAGGTGCTTGATAAGGAGGCCGACTAATGTTTGTTCAAATCAACGATTTACACTTCAGCTATAAAGGTGCGCAAGCCGAGACGATTAAAGGATTCTCGATCTCGATCACGAAAGGTGAAATCGTCTCGCTTCTCGGTGACAGCGGTTCTGGGAAGAGTACGATTTTACGCCTCATTGCGGGACTCGAGATGCCGAATCAAGGCGTCGTCGTCGTCAACGACTGTGTCTGTTGCGACGATTGCCAGTTCATGCCGCCTGAACAGCGTGGTGTCGGGATGGTGTTCCAAGACTATGCGCTCTTCCCGCATATGACCGTTGAGAAGAACATCCGCTTCGGTCTGCATAAATTGAGCCGGAAAGAGCGGAACGAGCGCGTCGAAGAGATGTTGACGCTCGTGAACTTGTCCGAGTTCCGCCATCGCTATCCGTACGAGCTCAGCGGCGGTCAGCAACAGCGTGTCGCGCTCGCGCGTGCGCTTGCTCCGAAACCATCGCTTCTCATCTTGGATGAGCCGTTCAGCAACTTGGACACGTCGCTCCAACATCGCATTCGGGACGATTTGCGCCGCCTCCTCAAACAGACGGGTACGACGACGATCTTCGTTACCCACGATGAAGAGGACGCGGAGGCGCTCGCCGACCGTATCGTCTATCTCGGCGAAGGCAAAATCAAGAAACAAATCATGACGGAGAACAACAAGACGTTCAACCCGCAGATTCCATGTTTCGTGTAAAACGTAAGAACCCGCAGACATAAATCGTCTGCGGGTTCTTTTGTGGTTATTTCGTCTCTTGAGAAGGACTCGACTCGTTCCCGAGTTGATCGATGGCTGTCACGTAATAAGTGGCCTGTTCGTTCATGACCTCGATACTCTTCCGAGCGTGCGACGGGATACTCTCGATATGGGTCGCTTCACCATCGACGACCTCATAGACGCGATAGCCGATGACGGCGTCGTCACGGACGGCGTGCCACGTCAATAAGTTCCCGCGGAGTTCGACGCTCGTCGGTGCGTCGAGTTCGACTTCGGTATTGATCTCGGTATCGACAAGTTCGGTATAGACGACGAAACGCTCGTCATAACCGCCGTCGCCGAACGTGCCGGAACACGTGATCAAGTTCAACTGTCGACTCGATGTGGCCCCGAAGATATCCTCGATCGGTGCGTTTTTCGTATCGTAACTCTCTGTTTTTGTGACACGAAACGTCAACGTGTTGCCATTCTCGTCGATAATTGTCACGTCATCGCCTGTCTTCAGCTGATCAAGTTCATAGAAGACGGCGGGGCCTGTCTTACTGTCCACATGTCCGGCGATGACGGCATTCCCTTTACTGCCGGGCTTGACGCCGGGCTCGAACCAACCGACTTGGTTCTCGTCTTTTGGGACGCCCATCTGTCCGTTGTCGAGTACACCGACCTGTTCGATTGCGGTGTCGACCTTGATTTTAGGAATTTGAAGTTGGACGGGTGTCGCGGCCTTGGCACTTTCCTCTTCCTCGGCTAATCGGAGCTTCTTCACCTCTTCCTGTAGAAGTGAGAATTCAGCCGATAAATCTGGGCTCTCCTCTATTTGTTTTTCTTCTACAGGTGGTGACGACGATTCTTGGGCGCTCGTCCACGTCCAGAAGCCAAAACAAAAGAGAGAGAGCGCCAGAAACAAATGGCGCTTGTTCATGGGGCTCCCTCCTTATTGAATTATTGAACAGATTCTTTACGGTTGCGAAGCGTTACGAAGGCGAGTAAGATCCCGCCAAGTACAGCAAGGCCAGCGTAGAGCGTGTTCATTGATTGTTCTTGTGCACCACCGAGACCCGTTTCAGGCATCTCTTCAGGCATTGTTGTTTCAGCGAATTTGTCAGGCATTTGTGTCACGATCGCGTTACCGAGTGTCTCACCAACACCGAACATGAACGCGTATCCTTCACGGAATGACATCCAAGCGGCATCCGCGTCACCAGCTACATACTGATCGAACGTTTGAAGCACGAGGGCCTCATGTTGTTTGATGGCTTCTTGGCCAGCTTCTTGTGGCAAGTTACCTTCTGTCGCTGCATCGAGGAATGTGCTGAAATCGACAGCGAACTGGTCGAGCTTCATGCGTGCTTCTTCAATTTTAGCTTCATCGCCTTCGAGTGTAGCGGCAACGATGTCACCTTGTGCTGTGATGTGGTTCCCATTCCATACTTTTTCGAATTGGGCCGCACCTTCATCACCGTAGACTGAACCGATGGCTGCTTTGAAATCGAGTGTGTTCTGATCTTCAGCCCAGCTCACGTAGTCGAAGTCTTCTGCTTGATCGTAGCCTTTTTGCATGCCGATTGCTGCGAGGGCGAAGTGTTCACCAGCAAGGCTGTTCAATGTTGAACGAAGCTCGACGGCCGGTGTGTCAGCAACAGTTTCAAACTTGTCAGGCATCTGTGTGACGATTGCGCCTGAGAGGGCTTTACTGATGTCGAACATGAGCTTGTACCCTTCACGGTATGTCATGTATGCCGACTCGTAATCACCTGCGACATAGTTGTCGAATACTGAGAGAACTTGGTCTTCGTGAAGCTCAAGTACGTCAGCTGCAGCGTCTTTTGGTAAGTTACCTTCTGTTGCTGCATCAAGGAATGTTGAGAACTCTTCGACGAATTCATCGACTTCAGCTTCAGCGTCAGCGCGAAGCTCTTTGTCTTCTGATTTAGCCGCTTCAACGAAGTCAGCTGAGTAGTCGTTGTGACCAGCGAAGATGTCTTCGAACTGGGCTGCGCCTTCATCTCCGTAAATTGAAGCGATGGCCGGTGTCATGTCGAGTGCGTTTTGATCGAGGGCCTTCATCGCGACTTCGGCGTCTGGTGCTCCATCGTAAGCTTTCATCATCGATGTGACGGCTAAGACGTAATGCTCAGACAGTAATTGGTCGAGCGTGGCGCGTAAGTCACCTGCTGGTGTGCTTGCTGTCGGCGCGTGATCCGCTGCCTGTGCATTCAATGGTACGAGTAAGCCGAGTGCGAGTGCCGGTGCTACAATCTTGTTCATTGTTTTCTTCTTCATGGGTAATCGCTCCTTTTTTTGAGTGGTTGTCGTTGTTTACACCCATCTAACGGAGCGGTTCAAAAAATGGATCACTCTTTTTTTATTTTTTTTCGTTTTTTTGTTGAAGTGTGCGATAAACCCCTGGTGCGACGCCATATTTTCGTTTAAAGATACGATGAAAATATGGATAGGAGCGGAATCCGGACAGCTCGGCGATCCGTTCGAGAGAGTGTTGGGTATACTGCATCTGTTCTTCGGCGAGCTGGAGTCGAATCGATTGAGCATAGGCGACAATCGTCATACCGGTCACTTCTTTGAATAAGTGGACGGTCCGCGATATACTGAGCCCGACCGCGTCGGCGACGTCCGCCACTTTGAAGTCGCTTGTAACGTTTCCTTCTATATAACGCATCATGCGTGACACGACAGGTGGTCGCACGTTTGCTTGCACTTCTTGGACGGAACGGTCGAGCATGAGAAGCAAGGCTTCAATCAGTGTTTCAATCAAGTCTGGACTTTGTTCAGTCGTCGGGCGTCGCGCCTCTTCGGTGATATGCTGCCAGAGTGACAACAAACGAGGGTCGATCGAGATGGACGTGATGCGGGAACGATTCGCCGCAGTCCACCACGTATCAAGTGATGAACCGTTGCAGAAGAGATGATAATCCCCGCTTGCCGGGGTATCGACATGCAGTTCGTACGCGTCACCAGGTTTGACGAGCAACAGGTCGCCAGGCCGTGCCGTATATGTCTTCCCATTGACGACGATGCGCGCCGTGCCTTCTGTCTGCAAGCGAATCAAATACGTCTCCAATCGATTAGGGAAAGGAAAAGTATAGGTCGTTGTATGATACGAATAGCCACAAAAGCCAATTTCCATCGAATCATCCTTTCTTAATAGCAAAATCGTGCATATTTTCATCATATCATGGATAGAAATCAAGGCGACGAGCGGGTACGATGAAATCGACAGAACGTATGAGGAGGATGAAACATGAAACAATGGTGGAAAGAAGCGGTCGTCTATCAAATTTACCCGCGTAGCTTTAATGACTCGAACGGTGACGGGATTGGGGACATCCCTGGAATCACCGAGAAGATGTCGTATTTGGCGGAACTCGGCATCGATGTCATCTGGCTATCGCCGGTGTACGATTCACCGAACGACGACAACGGATACGACATCCGCGATTACCGGGCCATCATGGATGAGTTCGGAACGATGGACGATTTCGATGCGATGCTCGAAGAAGCGCATCGTCACGGCATCAAAATTATGATGGACCTCGTCGTCAACCACTCGTCGGACGAACACCAATGGTTCATGGAGTCGCGATCCTCAAAAGACAGCCCGTACCGAGACTACTACATTTGGAAAAAAGGCGAGAACGGTCAGCCGCCGACGAACTGGGGCGCTTTCTTCGGAGGGAGTGCGTGGCAATACGATGAGGCAAGCGACGAATACTACTTGCATCTGTTCAGCAAAAAGCAACCAGACTTGAACTGGGAGTCAGAGACGTTGCGCCGTGAAGTATACGATTTGATGACGTACTGGCTCGATAAAGGGGTCGATGGTTTCCGGATGGACGTCATCAACATGATCTCGAAAGATCCGAGTTATCCAGACGGGGAGACGCGTGGGACAGGTTATGGGGACGGCACACCGTTCTTCTTCAACGGACCGCGCATCCATGAGTTCATGCAGGAGATGAATCGTGAGGTCTTGTCGAAATACGATACGATCACGGTCGGTGAGATGCCTGGCGTCAGCGTCGATGAGGCGAAGCTATATACGGGAACAGACCGTGATGAGTTGAACATGGTGTTCCATTTCGAACACGTCGACGTCGGCAACGGCAGTTTCGGCAAATGGAACCCGACGGACTGGAAGTTGACGGATTTGAAGACAATCTTCTCGCGTTGGCAAGAAGGTCTTGAGGAAGATGGCTGGAACAGTCTCTATTGGAGCAACCATGATCAACCGCGAGCCATTTCACGGTTCGGGAACGACTCGGACGAATACCGTGTCGTCTCCGGTAAGATGCTGGCGACGCTCCTGCACATGTTGAAAGGGACGCCTTACATCTATCAAGGTGAAGAGTTCGGGATGACGAACGTGGCGTTCGACTCGATCGATGAGTACCGCGATATCGAGACGCTCAACGCGTATCGGGATTACACGACGAACGGACTGTTGACGCATGATGAGATTTTCCGCGGCATTCACGCACGTGGGCGCGACAACTCGCGGACACCGGTCCAGTGGTCGGCCGAGGCGCAAGGCGGATTCACGTCCGGCACGCCTTGGATCGGGGTCAACCCGAACTATGTGACCGTGAACGCGGAAGCGGCGCGGCGCGATCCGGACTCGCTCTTCCATTACTATCGCCAATTGATTCAGCTCCGAAAACAAAATCCGATCGTTGTCTACGGGAAGTATGAACTGTTACTCCCAGACGATGAAGCGGTATACGCCTTCACTCGAACGTTCGAAGGGGAGACGTGGCTCGTGCTCTGCAACTTCTCGGATGAGACGGTGACACGCGAACTCCCGTATGACGTGACAGAACGTGTCATCGGGAACATGGAACCGATCGAACCGTTCACGCTTCGTCCGTATGAAGCGCAAGTGTATAAAGTGTGACGAAAAAAAAACTCGCCTCCGTGGCGAGTTTTTGTTGTGTCGTTAGTAAAGATGACCCGTTTCGGGAATAAGGATAGTAGAGTCTGAACGAAAAGGGGGAAACGCGATGAATACGTTAATCGCTTATTCGACCCGCTACGGGACGAGTGAGAAAGTTGCCCATTTGTTGGCCGAACGGCTTCCGGGAGACGTTCACATCCAAAATGTAGTCGAGCAGCCGGATGTCGAGTGGGCGACGGTCGACCATGTGATTGTCGGCAGCTCGATCCGGATGGGCAAAATTCAAGACGAGATGACGGCTTGGCTGCACAGGAACGAAACTCAACTGCTCAAACGACCGCTCGGCCTCTATTTATGTGCCGGTACGCCGACTGCGGCCGAACGGCAACGAGAACTCGAGGATGCTTATCGAGAAGTGTTGCGGGCACATGCTTATTTCGTCGAAGTCGTCGGCAACGGCTATGATTTCGAACGAATGGGCTTTCTCGACAAAGCCATCGTCCGCATGATGGCGAAACAGACGGTGAGTTCACTTAATTTAGATGAGGCGATGCTTGATGAACTCGTCGAGTCGGCTCAAGCGTCATTGCGTACGCGATCGGAAAACCCATAAGCGAATAAATCATGAGCCTCGATCGGGCTACTCGTGGAGATGAGTACATCTCCACTTTTTTGTTCGCCTTCAATCCGACGGAGCATGACGTTCGTCAGTTGCCCGCCGACTTTCAACGCGACCGGGGCCGAGTTACGGCAAATGACGTCCTCGATTGTGACGTGATCGGTCCGGTTATCGCCGCCGAACAGTTCGATGTCGGCCCGTCCCGAAGTAAATCCGCTCGCCGCAATCCGTTTCAAGCGGACGTTCCGAGACTTGTATTGAACGGCGAGCGCCGGATTTCCACGATAGTCATATTCAGGATTCCCAATCGCCGTGAACCCGTGAATGAACACGTCTTGATACGCTGATATGACGAGGCTACGCGCAGAAGACTTCTTATAAAGACTCGAACGGACCGGCTCCATCGAGACGAGGTTCGTCCCTGAAAGGAAGCGTGCCGTCTTCGACTGCGGATCATCAGCCAAGTGGTGGCTGATGTGCCGGAAGTTGAACGAGCGATTATCGTGATATGAGAAGTGTCCGAATATGTGGACGTCGTGAGCGGCTGAAGACGTCCCGTGCGCCTTCACTTCGACGCCCCCGAAGCAACCCTCGCTCATATTGTTGACGAGTGTGACATGGCGTGACCCGTCATCAATCTCGATTCCGTTCGAGTTCGAGAATCCATGGGCATGGGTGCGTCCGTGTGGATGATGACAATAGCAGTTCGTGATATAGATGGCGTCACTATGGTGGGTCGTGATGCCATCGTCGCCGTAATTCGTCGCCTCGCAATGATCGAGCCACACGTAGCGGCTGCCTTTTTTGGCGCGTAATCCGTCTCCCAAGTAATGATAGTGGGGTGCAGTGATATCAAAGGCATGCAGTCCCGCGTTTTTCGCCGTGACGTGATGGATCCAACCGAATTTGACGTGCGCGAACGTCAACGCGCTCGAAGCGGTATCGCCACTCGACGTCCGGTCGACGTCACCGAGGCGCTCCACGTTCCAGTCGAGCGTCAAATGTGCGACTTCGATATGGTGGTTGCCGGCGAAGGGAGTCGCATTTCGAAGTAATCGTCGATGTTTCGATGCCCGGTCTGAGAGCTTGATGATCGTTTCCTGCTGGCTTGCCCCTTCAAGCACACAGTTCGACGGGATACGGATGCCGCGGACGATATATACGCCGGCCGGCACGTGGACGTGGCGGCTCGACCTGAGGGCGAGCCGAAAAGCGAGCGTGCAATCCGTCTGCCCATCCCCGATGGCGCCATAATCGGTGACGTCGACGTGCTGACGCGTCATTTGCCTCAAGTTCAAGTGCTCGGCGTCGAGCCGACGCATCCACACCGGGCGGACGATTCCTTCTACTATTTCAAGCGGCAACGAACTCGTCACTGGAACGATACGCTCCGTCATTGGCAAATGGGAGAGATAAGTTTTTGCTTGATCGGGATAGGCCGTACGTCGAGTCGCCTCATGCCAATCGAGTGTTTCCGTCAGTAACTTATCAAGTGCCCAATTCGAATGCTGGGCGATCGTGGCGGCAATGTTCGAACGGTCAATGTATGCTGTCATAAGGTTCATCCTCCTAGCGTTCACTACAATTGGATGTACCCGTTTTAGAAGTATTTTTAGCAAACCGAAGTATTTAGTAGACAGAAGCATTTATCCATGGTATATTCTATATGTGCTTAATTAAGAATAGCTGGAAACATAATTCACAAAACGCTTTGGATTATTTTTCGTTTAAGATAATCCTAGAGGTTTGTGATTTTTTATTGGTCAGTTTTTTCTAGTAAGGCACTACTAGAACGCACAGCGTTTATTTCAGGAGGGTTCATTATGAACACAGGTAAAGTAAAATGGTTTAACTCAGAAAAAGGTTACGGCTTCATCGAAATGGAAGGCGGAGACGACGTATTCGTACACTTCTCAGCAATCCAAGGCGACGGCTTCAAGACACTTGAAGAAGGCCAAGCAGTAACTTTCGAAATCACTGACGGAGCTCGTGGACCACAAGCTTCTAACGTTGAAAAAATCTAATCTTCCTTTCTAAGGAATTTTATAACCTGCTCGCTTCGGCGAGCAGGTTTTTTGTTGTCCGCGTGTTTAATCACTTGCCCCGGGGGAATCAATATACGAGTGACTACCACAAGGAGGTTTTTCAGAATGGATGCAATGCAAACGGCAAAACAGATTTTAGATCATAGTAACGTAGGGACAATGGCAACGGTTTATAAAGGGAAGCCGCACAGCCGTTATATGACATTTTTCCATGATGACTTGACGCTCTACACCGCAACTTCGAAAGAAACGGATAAAGTGGATGAACTGAAAAATAATCCGTATACACATATTTTGATTGGCTATGACGGGGACGGCGTCGGGGATACGTACCTCGAGATTTTAGGCGAGACGAGTGTATCTGACGATGAATCGATGAAAGAAAAGGTATGGAACGAGAAACTCGAAGGTTGGTTCGACGGTCCGGATGATCCAAAACTCGTCATCTTAAAAATCGCGCCACAATCGATGCGCGTGATGAATAAAAAAGGACAGCCACCTCAAGAGGTGAAGTTGTAACTCAAACAAGGACGTCCCTCGCGGACGTCCTTTTCGAATTGACTAATTTCCAAAAAGTGACTGACCTGTGACGCACATATGAACGAAACGTGAACTTTTGTCCTAACCTATGTGAAAAGATGAACATGGATGGTATATTGTGAATGTAATCACATATAAGTCATCATTCACTCATTCTAAGGAGGAATTATCATGTTCACAAAATTTTGGCAGAACCACAACGTCGCCACCGGTATTTTGACAGTCCTTCGCGTCTGGCTCGGCTATCACTGGCTCACAGCAGGGTGGGGCAAAATCACAGGCGGATTTGGTTCAGAAGGATATCTTCAAAACGCAGCTTCTCTCGCCACGGGTGATCACCCAGCCGTAGCCGGTTGGTGGGCAGCGTTCCTTGAAAACTTCGCCATTCCGAACGCGGCCTTGTTCGATGTGTTGATCCCATACGGTGAATTCCTAGTCGGTCTTGGACTCTTGGTTGGTGCCCTCACACGTAGCGCAGCCTTCTTCGGTCTTGTTATGAACATGGCGTTCTTGCTCTCAGGTACGGTCAGCACGAACCCGACGATGTTAATCGTATCAGTCCTCATTCTCGTCGCAGGCTACAATGCTGGTAAACTTGGTGTCGATGGATTGTTCCTTCGCAAGTTCGTGGAAACAAAAGTCATGCATCGTTCACCAAATCGTCAAATAGCGTAACGAATTTATGACGTTCTCCTGTGACAAACCTCACCTCTTTCGGCTACGATGGACGTAGCAACGATTGAAAAGGAGAACGAATATGAACGCAACACGTTTTAAATGGCTCGGATACACAGAGGGGATGTCTTTCTTACTCTTGTTGCTCATCGCGATGCCGCTCAAGTACTTGGCGGGCATGCCGCTTGCCGTCAGCATCGTCGGCGCGGCCCACGGTTTCTTGTTCGTCGCTTATGTGGGGGCAGCCGTCTATATGGCATGGCGTTTCAACTGGGGCTTCAAAGTGTTGGTCCTCGCGGTTATGGCATCCGTTATCCCGTTCGGACCGTTCTTGTTAGAGAAACGAGTCCTACCATCTACAGAAAAGACATCGAATTGAGGTTCGATGTCTTTTTTGCGTTCATGCACTCTCTGCTTGCGCTGACACAGCGGCTTTTTCGGCAGTGATGTCGTGACGGATCCGATACATCGCGAACAACGTGATGGTGAGCAGGCAGAGCATGCAAATCGTATAGAGTGAAGCGACCGGCATCCATTCGCTTAATAGGCCAAACACGATGAAGCCGAACGGTGTGATGCCCATCGCGAGGGATTCGAGGACACCAATCACGCGACCGAGATAACTCGGTTCCGTGTTCGTCTGTAAATAGAGCTGGATGGGGATATTGACACGGATGATGAAGAACCCGCTTAATAAGGCGAAACCAGCGAAGAAGACGATAGCTGGTGTGACTGAGAAGTCGAAATAGAGCGGGACGGCCGGTCCGATAAAGAGGCAACTCATAATGATCAGCGCGGTTCGGGTCGTGGCTAGCCGATGTTTGATTTGAAAGACCGGCAATGCATGGGCGAGCGAGGCGACTAAAAATCCGACGGCGAACATGCTTTCTAAAAATCCGAATTGAAGCGGGCTGACGCCGATTTCTTGTAGGGCGGCAATCGGGAACAGCACTTCGGTGGCAACAAAAAAGAAATTGAGCAAGGCGGCCAAGAGGGTCAACGTCCAAAGTACGCGCTGGCGTTTCAAGTAGCGGAAGCCAGACCGGACCTCGGACCAAGTCGATTGCTCGCTGGGGACATGGTCGTACGCTTTAAAGTGGAGACGAGAGGCGACAAGAGCGGCGATCATAAATAAGAGAGACGAGCTGAAGAGAAACGCTGATACCGGAAGTAACGTGAACAGTGCCCCGGCGAGCAGCGGCGTGCCGATGCTTGAGATGGAGATGGTACTTTGAATGAGGGAATTGGCGCGTTGGAGTCCGTCTTCGTCGAACAAGAATGGAATCGAACTCGATAATGTGACGGATAAGAAAGTCGAGACGACAGAGAGCAGACATGTGATAATCAAGAAAGCAGGAACGCCGAACGTCCAGACGAGACTCGCGATGCCGGCAGCTAAAAATAATAAGGCGTTCACGGACTCCATCGTAATGATCACGCGCTTGCGATCCAGTTTGTCGGCAAACGCCCCAGCAAACGGAGATAATAAGACACGTGGCACTGTGCCGGCAAGCAAGACGAGTGCGAACTGTAGTCCCGAACCGGACGTCGTCAGAACCGTCAGTCCCGCGACGAACGTGAAGAGACTGGATGCAAACAACGACATGAATTTTCCGAGCAATAATACATACAAGTTTGATGAAGTGGTCGTCATATCGATTCTCCTTTACAGTTAAGTTCAATCTGATTTAACTTTATAGTAAACGATGACACTCGATTTGTATACAATAAGTTCAATTAAATTTAACTTTTAAGAGGTGCTCTATGATTGGACAACGGATTAAAGCGTTACGCAAAGAAAAAAAACTGACGCAAAGCCAGCTCGCTGAAGGCATCATCACGAAATCGATGCTCAGTATGATTGAGAACGGCAAAGCAGAGACGTCGATGCGCAGCCTTCGTGAAATCGCGAAACGACTCGACGTGTCGGTACAGTCATTGCTCGTCGATCCTCGCGAGGAGGACTTACAGAAAATCGTCGAGGAGATTGAATATACGCAAGGAGGTCTCCACTCATGGGAAGACGAGGCCGTTCAGAAGGCGCTCCTCCCTTACGTGGACGTTGAGATGAACTCGGTATGGCAAGGGAAGGCGTACACGTTACTCGCGGACAGTGTATTTTATAGTGGGAATCAACAACAACTGTTGGAGTGGTATGATCGGGCAATCGCGGTGTTTGAGCGGCTCGAGGAGAAAGAAGAATTGATTATGGCCCGCATCAGCCAAGCGTTTTATCTGCTTATGTGGAATCGGTTTGATGAGGCAATTGAACGGATCGATACGATTGAATTGATTGATTCGAGAAGCATGAAGACGAAGACCCGCGTCGAATTCAGCATGTTGATGGTGTTCCGAAATATGTTGTATGACGACGATTTACCGGGCGCGATTCGTCGTCTCGAGGACACGCTCGATTATATGAAACGAACGAAAATGTATTATCGGGTCGACGATGTGTATCGAACGATTGCGATTTGTGCCCTCTATTTGAAAGATGAAGCGGCGATTGTCGATGCGCTGCAAAAAGCGAAACAATACACGAATTTCACGGATGACGTGACGATGAAAATACGCCTAGCGATGACAGAAGCGCTCTATGCGATCGAATATCGGAAGACGGAGCTTCTACATCAACAGATTGCTGTCATGAATGAACTGCTAAAGGGAAATACAGAATTCATCGCAGCGTTCGAGATGAGTAAAGGTGTGTATTTTGCATTGACCGGCGAGATCGAGACAGCCCGGAAATCGTTTTTGAGACTGTTGGAGCATCATGATCAATGGGCGAAGCATGGGTTTGTCGATCAAGCGATTTACTTCGAAGGGTTATTAATTGGAACGAGTCATGGGTGTGGGAATGAATGGGTGCCGTTGATCGAACAAGAGGTGGGTTTATTCCCAGAAGGGCGTTTCCGAAGCCATCTAATGTCTCTTATCAAAAAAATCAAGGGCTGACGCGTCAGCCCTTGAACGTTTGGATGAGTGTCCCTTTGCCGTTCTCGACTTGAATCGAGGCATGGGCACCGTTGATCAGTGTCATTTGCGGCGGGACGTGTCCGCAGTCGATGTCGTAGATGACAGGAACGTCGAGCAATGCCTGTAGTTCCGTATACACGTCCTCTGCCGTGTAGCCTTGGACGGGCTGTTGTGCCGCACTGCGTCCGAACAGAATGCCAGACGTATGATCGAACCAACCGGCCCACTTCATTTGAAGCAGGGTCCGTTTGAGTGCCGGTACATCGAGCTCGGCGTTCTCGAAATACCAAAGAATCGGTTCCCCGTTCAAATGAATCTGTTGGAACGTAGCGACGTCGCCATACGGTGTGCCGATCGTATGCAACAAGACGTCGATACAGCCGCCGAGCAGTCGTCCGGTCGCTTCCGTCCCACCGAGTGATTTCCATTCGGTCGGCTCGGTCAAGTGATACACATGAGGGCTCGGGTTCTCATGCTGCCACTCTTTTTGGAACTGTTCCGAGGCGAGCTGGATGACCGTCTCGCCTTCTTTCGCCGATACGACGTCGAGCCAACGCGAGCTCGTCGCGTCCCATTCTTCGCCGCGCAGGTCGACGAGGTTTGTGCCGTGGGCCGAGGCGATGCCGGTCTTGAGCGTGTACACGAATAAAAATAAGCTGACGTCCGAATATCCGAGCATCCATTTCGGCGGGAGCGCATCCCAGTCGATGGTGTCTAATAGCTCGATCAATAAGACGCCGCCCCATGGCGGAATAATCAGGTCAATGGCCTCGTCATGGAACAAGAGCGTCAACTCATCGGCCCGGACTTCTGCCGGTGCCGATTTCGCTTTGTCTTGCGTCCAGACCGATGGTTCAAATTGAAGCGTGAAGCCATGGCGAGTGAATGTGGCTTCGGCCTCGTGGAGCAACTTGTGCAGTTCAGCAGGAACACCCGATGAAGGGGCCGTCACACCGAAGTGATGACCGGTTAACTGTGGATAACGAATCATGTGAGCCTCCTGTGGATAAGTGATAGATGATGTTACGGAAATGGGTTATCCACATGTGGACAATTATTTGTTGCGCATGCGTTCGGCGTGTTGAATGCCCCAGGCGTTCATCGTCTCGAGCACCGGGATGAGCGTTTTCCCATACTCGCTCAAGCGATAGTCGACACGAGGCGGCACCTCCGGATAGACGGTCCGGATGATGAGGTCCTGCTCCTCTAAATCGCGGAGCTGGGCCGTCAAAATCTTTTGACTGATGTTCGGAAGGGAACGTTTCAATTCGCTGAACCGCAACGTGTCTTCGTTGATGAGTGCGAGTAAAATCGATGGTTTCCATTTTCCCGTGATCATCTCGAGTGCGGTATCGACCTCACAGCTTGAAATCAGTGGCATCTGCCTCACTCCTCTCTAAGTATCCTTTAGGTAACTATACCACCTTTTTGTGCCGTCTTCTGTCGATCCTACTTAGCGAGTATACTGAGGACAGAGGTGATTAACTATGAAATTAACAAACATACAACTCGGCGCTGTCACGCTGCGCGTCAATGATTTAGAAACGATGAAAACGTATTATGAGCACGTCATCGGAATGGATGTACTCGAGACGTCAGAACATCGCGTCACGCTCGGAACGAACGAAATGGCGCTCGTCGTCTTACATGAAGTGAAGGGTGTTCGTCTGAATCCACGGGCAGCCGGCTTGTTCCATATGGCCATTTTATTGCCGGACCGTGTCGAACTCGGACGGATTCTTCGTCATTTGATTGAGCAACGGATTGAAGTCGGCCAAGGTGATCATTTGGTCAGCGAGGCGTTTTATTTGAGCGACCCGGAAGGCAACGGCATCGAGCTCTACGCGGATCGTCCCCGGGAGCAGTGGGAATATGAAGCGAACGGTCATGTGAAGATGTCGACGGACCCGGTTGAATATGAATCGATGCTCGAGGCGGCGGCCGACCGTCCGTTCACGGGCCTTCCGAACGGAACGACGATGGGGCATGTCCACTTCAAAGTACGTTCCCTAGAAGCGGCAAAATTATTCTATCAAGATCGTCTCGGTTTCACGGTGACGACCGATTCGTATCCAGGCGCCTTATTTTTAGCGGCCGACGGGTATCATCACCATATCGGGACGAACGTCTGGGCCCGGCCGAGCCAGGCGATGGGACAAGAGGCCGGTCTGGAGGCGTGGACGCTTTTGGTCGACGCAGAGACAAACCGCGCGCTTGGCGGGACGACACCGGAATGGTCGCTCACCGACGATGATGGCATCAAGGTAAATATAAAAAGCGTGGACTAATTGTCCGCGCTTTTTTAGCGTGCTGAAATTTTCTTTTGACTCGAATCAAACGAGAGGCGAATGCCGCGTTTTTGATACGCTTGTTCGACACGTTTTGAATTGATACTGAGCTCAAGATGAGCGAGTTTCAAGTGTTCGAGTTCTGGCACCGTGACATCGAGACGGACGAGCTCCATGTTGCGCTCGGCCTTTTTACGTGTGCGTCTCAAGTTACGGGGCACTTCTTCTGACGTCAGTGCCGCGATCGTTTCATTGATTAATTGTCGTTTGTCGCCTTTGACGCTTAGCGCCGTATAGAGCTTATCAAGCGAACCAAAGCGTTTGATCAACTGGACCGATTGGCTTTCGTCCAATCCGGCCACAGGCGGGATCCCGTCTGAACGGTCTCCTGTCAATGCTTTGACTGCTGAGAGCTGTTTTGGCTTCAATCCTTCGTACAATGCCGCAATCTCCTCAGGACGAATCTCGAGATGTCGCTTGAGCGGGAGCGGGCGATTGTCTTTGATGTCGCAACGAGCCTGCATTTGTTGCAACTCTTGCGTTTGAAGCCAAACGGTGATGCGTGGGCTCACGAGCTGAAGCAAGTCCTTGTCTTTCGTCATGATGACGACAGGAGCGCTACAGCTAAACTTCCGAGCGATATGAGCGATCAAATCTTCTCCTTCATAGCCTTCGACTTGATATTGCGGAATCCCGCTATCTTCAAGCAATTGGCGCATGAGTTCCATTTGAGCTTTCAACTCGGGTGGTGTCTGGCGGCGACGGCGTTTATAGCCTGGATAAAGCTCGCGGCGCCATAATGTTTCACGTGAGACGTCCCACACGACGACAAAATGAGTCGGACGATGTCTACGTAGAATCGTCCGGATGAGGCCGGTCATACCGATGACGGCACTCCGATCGTTTTTAGATACCTCGCGTCCTTTTTTCGTTCGGCTCGCGGCGGCACCGTAATAGGCACTGGCCAGCATGGAGTTTCCGTCAATTAAAAATAGTTTACGTTCCATGCGTAACCTTCTTTCTGTAGTTGTTGGACCGAACATTCATGAACTGTTCGGTGATGTTGTGTCAATGAGTGACACGCACTCAAATAAGCAACATATGTGCAGTATATCACGACAAGGTCTGAAAATATAGCGACAGTTCGGACCGCCTACGAAAAGCCCTCCCCGATTTTTCGGGGAGGGCGGTCTAATTGGTCAGTCGAGTTCAGGTTGAATCTCGTCTTTATGAGCCAAAATCAAATCGACGAAAACGATACGGTGATTGTCGATTTCACGAACAATCAGCTCATGTTCGCCCGGTAAGACGAAGCGTTCTCCAGTACGTGCATTCGCTTTTTGTGATAAGACGAAGCCGCCGATCGTATCGACATCATCCTCGATTTCGATGCCGAACCGTTCTTCGATCTCTTGCGTCAAGACGAGACCGGACAGGCGATAATGCCCGGGTGTGACTTCGGTGATTTCAGCTTGCTCGTCACGGTCGAATTCATCACGAATCTCCCCAACGATTTCCTCGAGGATATCTTCAATCGTGAGAAGTCCCGCCGTACCCCCATACTCGTCGATGACGAGACACATCATCGTCCGCGCGTTCTGCATTTTCACCATCGCCTCTTGAAGCGGCGTGAACTCCGTCACGAGCGGGAGTTGATGGATGAACGATTCGAACGGGGCGTCGCTCTTGACGAGTTGAGCGGTGAATAGCTGCTTGGCGTTAATAAAGCCAAGCACATCATCGCGGTCACCGTCACGGGTGACCGGGTAGCGCGTATATTGGTGCTCTTGGACGGTAGCGATAATCGTCTCAATCGAGTCTTCTTCGTCGATGGTCACCATGTTCATCCGTGGGACCATCGCGTCTTTGGCGACACGTTCGTCGAAAGAGAAGATATTTTGAACGTAGGCGAGCTCATTCTCGTTAATTTCTCCACTGCGGAAACTCTCGGTCATGATGATTTTGAGTTCTTCTTCCGAGTGCGCCGTCTCCTGTGCCGTCGTCTGTACGCCGAACAAGCGAAGTGTTAGCCGGGCTGTGCCGTTTAGCACGTGGATGAACGGATACAATAATTTCGTGAAGAAATAAAGCGGTCGGGCGACGAGCAGTGTCAAGCGCTCGGCTTCGTGCACGGCCAGTGTTTTCGGGACCAGTTCCCCGATAACGACGTGCAAGAAGGCAATCAGTAAGAAGGCAATCAAAAAGGATAGGACGGTCGCGAGCGACGTCGATACGTTCAAACGGTCGACAAGCGGTTGAATCATCCCTTCGATTTGATCCGCACCAATCCAACCGAGACCGAGTGCGGCGAGCGTGATACCGAACTGTGAAGCCGATAGCGAGTCATCAAGGTTTTCAATCACCTTTTTGGCGACAGAGGCCCGTTTGTTTCCCTCGAGCACGAGTTGGTCAAGACGGGCGCCGCGCACTTTAACAATCGAGAATTCAGCCGCCACAAAAAAGGCGGTCATGAAAATGAGCAGGGCGACGATCAATAAGCTGAATAACATGGGACTGTCCAAAAATTCCCCCAAAAATCGGGGAGTCACCTCCATTAGAGTAAGTTGTATGTCGTTCAGGAGAATCCCTGAAAACAAATAGTTTGTTTCAGTATAGTAGATTTGCCACAAATATTCAAAAAACAGCCTAAAAGGTTTCACGAAGAGGGGAATGAGGGAACTACAAATCGAGAAGAGACGAAGGAGGAATTGATATGGCTAACTATCCAGAACTGAAAGGCAAAGTCGCAGTCATCACCGGCAGTTCGAAAGGACTCGGTCGAGCGATTGCAGAGCGTTACGCAAAAGAAGGGGTCCATGTCGTCCTGAACTATCGCAGCAGTGAAGACGAGATGAAGAAAGTGATTCAAGGAATCGAAGAGGCCGGCGGCAAGGCAGTCGCGGTGAAAGGTGACGTCGCAGAAGAAGGACTCGCCGAGAAGATGATTGAAACGGCCGTGTCCGAGTTCGGGAAGATGGACATCTTCGTCAATAATGCAGGGGTGCAGGTCGAAGCAAAAACGCATGAGATGGAACTCGACAACTGGAAGAAAATTATCGACACGAACTTGACTGGAACGTTCCTTGGTGTGCGGGCCGCTCTCAAATATTTTGTGGAGCACAAAATCCAAGGGAACATCATCAACATGTCGTCGGTGCATGAAGTGATTCCGCGTCCTGGTTATACCCATTACGCAGCGAGTAAGGGTGGCGTCAAGATGTTCACGAAATCGGTCGCGCTCGAGTACGCACCGAACAAGATCCGTGTCAACGGAATCGCGCCGGGCGCGATTGACACACCGATCAACGAAGAGACAATGCAAGACCCGGAAGAGAAAAAAG
The DNA here is from genome assembly GCF_018618075.1 of Exiguobacterium sp. s5. Lineage (NCBI taxonomy): Bacteria > Bacillati > Bacillota > Bacilli > Caryophanales > Exiguobacterium > Exiguobacterium sp. s5. Next base: position 232,689 of record NZ_JACSLK010000004.1, read on the forward strand.
GGCTTGAGGCACTCATTCCGACGCATGAGATCGGGCGTCCTGAACAGATTGCGGCCGTGGCGGCCTGGCTTGCTTCTGACGAGTCGTCGTACGTCACAGGCGCGACGATTTTCGCGGATGGCGGTCTATCGCTGTACCCGGCTTTCGGACCTGAAAATAAAGTACAATGACGAAAGGGAGGACTCGCTTTACGCGAGTCCTCCCTTGTTCGTTAGCTGCTCATCTGGTCTTCCATACTATACTTCGGCAAGATAATCGTGAACGTCGAGCCATGGCCGACGCTCGAATCGACTCGAATCGAGCCGCCGTGCCCTTCAGCAATCTCTTTACAGATGGCGAGGCCGAGGCCCGTGCCGCCGATTTTACGGCTGGCCGAATTGTCGACGCGATAAAACTTGTCGAACAGTTTCGGCAATGCCGCCATCGGAATCCCGATGCCTGTGTCTTGAATGGAAATCTCGATGACGTCTGATTTATCATTTGTAACGCAGACGGCCACTTTCCCGCCATCCGGCGAGTACTTGATCGCATTGTGGAGCAAGTTCGTGAACAGCTGACTGAGCCGATCCCGGTCACCATATACATAGAGATTTGTGTCACATTCGAGGGCGAGCTGATGATGTTCGCTCGCGCCTTGGTGGACGGCAATCGTCTCTTTCAAGATGTCATGCAGGCTCTCCGGTTGACTATGATACGTCTGTTTGCCGGACTCCATCCGTTGCACGTCCAATAAGTTTGAAATCAAGTCCTCGAGACGCAATGTCTCTTGGTGGATCATTCCTAAATATTGGTCGGTGCGTTCGGCAGGCATCGTGCGATAACGCAACAGCTCGGTGAAGCCGATGATGCTCGTGAGCGGTGTACGCAATTCGTGCGACACGGTCGAGACGAGCTCTGTCTTCAACCGATCGACCTCGGTCTCTTGTGTCACGTCCCGGAAGACGAGCATCGTACCGTGCCGGGTACCACGCAAGTGAATCTTTTCCGCGTACATCTGGATGAAACGGGCTTCTTGATTCATTGAGAACGTCACGCTCTCTTCCATGCTCTCGCCATCAAACGCGCGACGCATAAATGAGAAGAACGAATCTTTTTGATCGACTTGAAGACCGAGTTCTTCTAGATCGGCGTCCAAGCGATACAAGTCCATCTCATTTCGTTTCGTGGCGGCTTGATTGAACATGATGAAGAGGGCCTGGTTAGCGAATTTTTCATGCGTCGTATGCTCCATATAAATGACCGCATCACGAATCGAGTGAAGGAGCCGCGCCGTCTTCTCGCGTTCTTCCTCGACTTGATTGCGTTGCGTCGCGAGCGAAGAGGCCATTTGACGGAAGGAGTTCGTCAATTGTCCAACCTCATTTCGTGACGACACAGCCGCCGGGATCGGGATGATCCGTTCGTCCGCCAAACGTTCACTGTTGATGATCAACTCATGAAGTTGACCGGTCAGTCGTTGGACGTAAGGACGGGCGGCGATGAAGAGGACGAGCAAGACCGCTAAGAGAGAGAGGAGCCATAACACTTGGGCCCACTTCGTATGTGTGGCCAGTTGTTCCCGTAGCAGATTCTCTTCTTCATTCAATGAGTTGCGATACTCCGTGAATACGGTCTCCATGTCGACGATGCTCGCGCTCATGTCAGCGGCACTTTTCGAATTGATCTTGAATTTGCGATCGGCAGGTGGTTCCGCTTGTGGATTCACTTTGCCAAGTGTCGGCATTTTCAAGAACGGTTCGGTGACCGTCCCTTCGCGTTTGGCGATGACATATCGCTCTAGACTCGGCATGACGCGTTGTTGATAGGCCGAGAAGAGCGTCCGCGCGTCGCTCGCATACGTCTTCTCTTTTTCCGTGACCGCGTTCGTTTCGAACCAAGCGGTCTGAATCTCAATCAAGTCTTGTTTTTCTTTGACGCGAGCGAGCATCGCCTCGTCGCCGAGGATGACGTAACCGCGCATTTCATATTGCATCGACTGCCACGTTTCGAATAGTTCGGTCGCGTTCGTGCGACGTTCGCTAATGTTTTCGAGCGATGATGTCGTCTGTTCGATTCGGTTTTCCGTATACATGTACACGGCGAGTGAGGTCAGGAGGATCAGTCCGATGAATAAATAGAAGACGAATAAAAACTGTCTTCCGATCCGCTGGTCAATCCATGCTTTCATAAAAATCGGTCCTTCCCGGAACTGCGTACATTCCTACTGTAACAAATATCCTGCGAGTGTCGTTCTTTCATTGTACAGATTTAAACCAGTTGTTTCCACCAATCAAGAAATATGCGGAAATTCAACTATTGTCTATTGAATAATAGTGAACGATAAGCTATTGTTTAATATATAGTAGGGGAGGCGAGGGAATGAATCCTCAATTTAAGAAAGGCGTGCTCAACTTGTGCGTGCTCGCACTTGTCGAGACGCATGATCGTTACGGTTATGAGCTCGTGCAAGCCATTTCGGCAAAAGTCGCCATCTCAGAAGGTGCCGTCTACCCGCTCCTAAGGCGGCTCACGTCAGACGGGTACTTCACGACGTATTTAAAAGAATCGGCAGAAGGACCACCGCGAAAGTACTACGCCATCACGGAGCAGGGGAAAGCTCATTTGGCGGAACTACGCGCGGAATGGGAGACGTTCACGACCGGCGTCAACGAATTGATCGAAGGGGGAACGGACAAATGACAGAAGAACAGTATTTATTGGAACTCGAACGTTTGTTGATGGGGATGAGCGTCATCGATCGGGTTGATATTTTACGGGATGTGTCGGAGTACTTTGCGAGCGGACGACTCGACGGGAAAAGTGATGCGGCAATGGTCGAGGAGCTCGGAACGCCAAGCGCACTCGCGAGCGAGTTGCTCGGCACGGTCGAGCCACTCACTGCAGAGCGAAAGGAACCGGCTATTGTGAAAAGTCCGAACGTTGCGTTCCGCAACGTCTCGATCAATGTCCTGCAAGCACACGTCAAAGTCGTCCCATCTGATGACGGCTTTGCCTACGCGACGCTCGAGACGGAACGGGACCACGGGGTGACGATGGATATCGTTGGAGACACGCTCGAAATCCGAATTGAGTCAGAACGTCGTTTCGGTCTGTCGAACCTATTCTCCTGGATCGTCACGAAAGCACCGGTGTTACACGTCGAGCTGCCGCGCCATGCGTATGAGAAGGTCATGATCAAAAACCGTCTCGGCTCGTGCGATATGAGCAATGTTGACGCCACGTCGGTCGACGTCGAGAGTGAGAATGGGAGCATCACGGCCCACACAGTTCGCGCCGAGCGTGCCTCATTCCGCTCCTCGAACGGAAAAGTCAGTTTGACGTCGATAACAGGACAGATCCTTGACGCGCAATCATCGAACGGGAGTGTGGAAGTGGGCGCCTCGAACGTGGACCGCCTCGAAATCCAATCGTCGAACGGTCGCCTCGATATTAACGACGTGACAGGAGCGATTGAGGGGAAAACCTCGAACGGCCGCATCGACTGTGTGATTGATGTGATCGAGCATCCAATCCGTCTGAAGACGAACAATGGCCGCATCGATATGCGTCTGAAGCAAGATCCGCGTGATGCCGTCATTCGGGCCAAGACGAGAAACGGCAAAGTCGAGCTGTTCGGGGATCGGGCGAACGAGCGGACGTTCGGGGACGGAGCGGTTGAAGTCAAACTGACGAGCTCAAACGGGAGTATTACGGTCGAATAAACTGAACACAAAAAGACTCGCTACGTGAATGGCTTCATCACGCGGCGAGTCTTTTTCCTTATAAGTCATGGACGAGCAAATAGGCGACACGGACAGGTCCGTGGACGCCGACAATCAAATTCATCTCGATATCGGCTGAGTTCGATGGACCGGAGATGAAGTTGACACCGTTCGGCGAGGCGAGGTCACCGGTCCGGTCAAGTTCGGCTAATTTTTTGGCTGCCTGTGTCATCCGCGGCACGAGCACCGATTTCGGGATGATGGCAATATGGTCGCGCGGCAATAAGCTGATTGTGCGTGACTTCCCTGGAGCCGCGTACTGGACGATCGTCGCACTCTCGGCGAGGGCCTGGTCGGCAATCGTGATACCGATATCGGCCTTCACGGCGAGGGCACGGCTGTCTTCTGGCCGCTCCGCATCCCACCAGTCGAACGATTCGCTCGTCTGGGGCGCCCATGCCTGGATTCGGTCGTCACGTTCGGCGATGATGCTCTTCCCGTCATACCGTTCAATCAAGAGACGGAGTGTATCATCGAGGTTAGCCGACTCGCATTCGACGACGTCAGTATGGATGCGTGTCGCGACCAGCCGGAACGTCTCGAGCAGTTCCTCGTCAGAGGCGTTTTTCAGCACCTCGTCTTGCGGGCGGTGTTTATACACGCGTTTCGGCGGCGTCAAGTCGACGTCACGTCCGAGTTGTCCGGCGATTCGTTTTAGAAAATCTTCGCGATTGGTGATCGTTCCTGGATTCATTCTACATTCCCCCGTTTCTTGAACCAATCCCGTACCGTCTGCTTGGCGGGTTGCGGCAAGTCTTTCGAATCTGTCCAGGCCGGCAAGCCTTTCTCAATTTGTCCCGCTTTCGTGAATGGGGACGATGCGAACGGTGCGATGTGTTCGGCCGCTTCGAACAAGAACGGGCTCGAAGACGTGACCGCGAAGCCTTTCATGGCGATGCGCTCGACGAACGGTGACTGTTTTTTCTCTTCGACGATGACACGGCGATGTTCGATCAATAGCTCGTGGAGCGGAATCTTGACCGGGCAGGCTTCCGTACAGGCACCGCATAGACTCGAGGCATACGGCAACTCTTTATAATTCTCGTAGCCGTCGAGGAGCGGAGCGAGCACAGCGCCGATCGGACCCGGATAAATCGAGCCGTAGGCATGACCACCGATGTGGCGGTACACGGGACAGACGTTGATACAGGCCGCACAACGGATGCATTGGAGCACAGATTGGAACTGTGTGCCGAGGATGCCGGAACGTTTGTTGTCGACGATGACGAGATGGAACTCCTCTGGTCCATCGACTTCGCCGTGATCGCGCGTGCCAGCGAACGTCGTGATGTACGAGGTGAGTCGTTGACCGACGGCGCTCCGGCACAACATGTTGACGAGTACTTCGAACTCCTCGTACGACGGGACGATCCGTTCCATCCCCATGACGGAAATGACAGTGTCCGGAAGCGACGTCACCATGCGGCCGTTCCCTTCGTTCGTGACGAGTCCGACGGCACCGCTCTCGGCGATGGCGAAGTTACAGCCGGTGATGCCGACCTCCGCTTTCAAAAAGTCTTTTCGTAACTCACGGCGTGCATAGCGCCCGAGCTCGGTCGGGTCGTTCGTCCCTTCGTAGCCGTGGGCCGTGAACGTCTCATGGACGGCGTTCCGGTCTTTATGGAGGGCCGGGGCGACGATATGCGACGGCGGATCATTATCGAGTTGAAGGATCCATTCCCCGAGGTCGGACTCGACGACCGTGCAACCTTCCTCATGGAGCGCCTCGTTCAGCCCGATTTCTTCTGTCACCATCGACTTCGATTTGACGACATGTTTGGCGTTTTTGGCGCGTACAACTTCCCGGATATAACGGTTTGCTTCTTCCGGCGTCTCGGCGAAGAAGACGTTGCCGCCTCGTTTCGAGATGTTCTCGCTCAATTGATATAAGTAATAGTCGAGATGTTCGAGTACGTGTTGGCGAATCTCTTCCGAATGGTCCCGGAACGCTTCCCAATCCCCGAGTTCACCTGCCGCGTTTAAACGACCGTCACGCAGACGGTTTTGCGCCGAACTGACGGCCTGACGCATGAATGGATTGTCGATTCCGTCTTTACGTCGATCCTGAAACTTCTCATCTAACCGAATCCCCATACTCATGCTTGTTTCACCCCTTCGTTCAACACTTCCGCGATATGCATCACTTTGATCGGATGACCTTGTTTATGCAAACGTCCCCCGATGTTCATCAGACATGAAGCGTCAGCCCCAATCAACACTTCGGCTCCCGAGTTCAAGATCGACTCGACTTTCTCATCGACCATCTGCACCGAGACGTCTGGCATTTTGACGGAGAACGTCCCCCCGAAGCCACAACAGTTGTGGACATTGTCGAGCGGGAGCATCGTCAATCCGTCGACATTTTTAAGTAGCTGGCCCGGTGCCGCCTCGATTCCGAGGAGGCGCGTCATATGACAAGACGCATGATACGTTGCCTTGGCTGGGAATTTGGCCCCTACGTCCGTCACTTCAAGCACGTCAACGATGAACTGCGTCAACTCGAACGTCTTCGCCGCATGAGCCTCAGCCCGCGCCTTCCAAGTGGGATCGTCTTTAAATAAATGTGGATAGTCGCGCATCATCATGACACAAGACCCAGACGGACCGACGATATACTCAGCATCCGCCTTCTCGAACGTCTCAATCATATGTTTCGCAATCTTTTTCGTCTCTTCATGGTAGCCACTGTTGTAAGCGGGCTGCCCGCAACACGTTTGTTCAAATGGGAAACTGACGTCACAACCTAGATGTTCTAATAGTTCGACCGTCGCTTGTCCTACCGATGGGAACAACGTATCGGAGAGACAAGTGACGAACAGCGCCACGTTAGGCATGTCCATTCCTTCTTTCCTGTTCTTAGTCAAAATCGAAAACGGTTTCACAGTTATTATTCCATAACAAACGAGGCCAAAACAGAAAAATGGAACGATTCTCACAAAAAATTGTCAAATCCTGTCTAATTGAGAACTAAATGATAATGAATCAATATTCAGAAGATGACTGCTATAAAACAGCATTACCCTGCCCGATAACAGAAAAACCCTCGTCGGTCGACGAGGGCTCGAATCTAACTTATAAGAAAAACATTTCCAGGATGAATAGCGCGCCGAACAAGTAGATGAGCGGGTGGACCGTTTCTTTGTTCATCGCTTTAAAGATCGGATAGAGGATGAAACCGAAGGCGATCCCGCGTTCGATACTGCCTGAGAGCGGCATGATGAGAATCGTCATGAACGCCGGGAAGTATTCGCTGAAGTCTGTCCAGTCGATGTAACGGACGTTCGTCAACATGAGTGCACCGACGATGATGAGGGCTGGTGCCGTGATGGCGGCAACGCCAGAGATGGCACCGATGAGCGGGCTGAAGAACAATGTCAGTCCGAACAAGGCGGCCACGACTGCTGTCGTCAGACCGGTCCGTCCGCCTTGGGCGACACCGGCGGCCGACTCGATATAAGCCGTCGACGGGCTCGTCCCGACGAGCGAACCGCCCATCGTCGCGAGTGAATCGGCGAACAAGGCGCGGTGCCCGTTTTCGATTGTCCCATCCTCTTTCAACAGGTTGGCCTGTTTTCCGACTCCGACGAGTGTTCCCGTCGTATCGAACAACGTGACGAGGAAGAACGACAAGACGGCACCGAACAAACCGTACTGGATGACATCCGAGAACGCCGTGAGCGGATTGACCATAAGTCTTTCCGGCAATGTCGGCATCGCCGTCACGCCTTCAATCTTCAAGAGACCCATGAAGGTGGCCGCGATGCCTGTGAGCACCATCCCGATGAGGAGCGAGCCCGGCACGTTCCGTGAGAACAAGAGGGCCGAGACGATCAAACCGCCGAGGACGAGCAAGACACTCGGTGACGACAAGTCCCCGAGGCGAACGAGGTTTGCTTCATCGGCGACGATGAGGCCTGATAACTTCAACCCGAGTGAGGCGATGAATAAACCAATACCGGTCGTGATGGCATGCTTGAGTGACGCCGGGATGGCTTGAATCAGTTTCGTCCGAATCGGTGACAGCGACAAAATCAAGAAGAAGACCGATGAGACGAAGACGACGCCGAGCGCGGCGGACGGCGTGATCTGTTGCTGGGCGACGAGCGTATACGCGAAGAATGCGTTCAGTCCCATCCCTGGGGCGACGGCAATCGGGAGGTTGGCGTAGAACGCCATGAGCCCGGTACCGATCAAGATGGCGATAATGGTCGCCGTGAACGCTTGTGCGAACGGGATGCCGGCGTCTGACAGAATCGCTGGGTTGACGACAGAGATATAAGCCATCGTCACGAACGTTGTGATGCCGGCCATCACTTCTTGTTTAACGTTCGTTCCATGTTGTTTCAATTGAAATAAGTTCATGAGTAGGACTCCCTATAATTAGAAATTTCCGAACAATAATGCCCGACAATCGTCGAATTAACGTTATCAACTTGATGACTATACAAAATGAGCTGGCTGTCGTCAATGATTTTGAGTTAAAAAACTTTAAATATCCTCATGTAAGCGTTGAATGTTCGGAAATAGACGAAATAAAAATAGTACTTGCTCTGAAACGCGTTTCAGACTGTACGGTTAAGTCAAAGGAGGGAAAGCTCATGAATCCGACAACGTGGAAAACATGGTGTAGTGGGATCGTCTACGAACTCGTCATCAATCAGTTGTATACGCCGCTCGGAAGAATGTTGTGCGCCCGTTTTCAAGACGAGTTTCTTCATCTACCCGTCGAAGAACGGTTCCGCCTCGTCCAAGCCATCCGAAAGCAAGTGATTGCGAAAGGTGACAGTCAGGAGTCAGACTGGGTACACTATATGCAAAGACTGACAGATTGAGGTGAAGCGGAATGGCGAACATCCGAGATATCGCGAAATATGCGGACGTCTCCGTGACGACGGTGTCGCGCGTGCTCAACGAGCATCCGTATGTGTCGAAAGAGAAGCGGGAGCGGGTGCGACGGGCGATGGCCGAGCTTGGCTATTTACGGAATCAGCAGGCGCTGACGTTATCGACCGGTCGCACGCAACGTTTCGTCGTCGTGTTGCCGTATTTGGATCATCCGTATTATGGACTGTTCGTCAACGGGCTCGCGAAAGCTGCCCTCCAAAGAGATTATCGACTCGTCATGTGGCAGACAGAGTATCAACTCGACCAAGAACGGCAAGCGCTTGATCTATTGAAGCACCGTGAAGTCGATGGGGCGATTCTGTTATCCCATACGATGTCATTCGATGAGATGGAAACGTATCGACAATTTGGTCCAATCTCGGTCGCGACCGTCGGGGCGCCGCAGACGATTTCTTCGGTCCACGTCGATCATTACACCGCGTTCGTCGCCGGTTTGCGCGTGTTGGCGCAAGCGGGATATGCCGAAATCGGCATCGTGTTGTCAAGACAAGACAGTCCAAGCTCGATCGCGCGTCAGCAGGCGTACTTCGATGAAGTCGAACTTGCGCGTGAGCGATGGGTTTGGACCGGTTACTTGACGAGCGAGGACGGGATCGGACTGGCCGATGCGTTTCTGCGTCAACAAGAGCGTCCTCGAGCGCTCTTTTTCTCGTCGGATTATGTGGCGCTCGGTTTTTTAGGAGAATTACGCCGTCGTGGTGTCAGCATCCCGGATGAAGTCGCCATCCTGGGCTTCGATGGTCATCCGATTGGTCAGGCGTTCGGCCTGTCGACGATGCACTCGCCAAATGAAGACATCGGACGGACGTTGTTCGATGTGACGTTCGAGGAGATGAATGGCGGAGCTTCGGTCACAAATAGTTTAACGGTCACATATTTGCCGGGGTCGACGCTCTAGGCAACTTCCTCGCTCGGTTTTTCTGAAACGATTAGAATGGAGACAGAAGTCGAGAGGAGGATGACGAATGAAGATTAACGTGACAGAAGAAGCACTCCAATTTTTTAAAGATGAGATGGAAGTCGAGGCAGGCCAGACGGTGCGCCTTTTCGCCAAATATGGGGGTTCGACCGATTTGACGCACGGCTTCTCAGTGGGAGTCATCACAGAAGACATCGACAACGCTGTAGTCGAAACGGAAGCGGACGGGATTCGCTTCGTCGTGGCTGAACAGGATGAGTGGTTATTCCAAGGACAAGACGTCAACGTCGAGATTCGAGGCGACGAGGTCGTGTTCGTTCAAGCGTGACATCACAGTTTGTTAACAGAAATGCGACATCCGTTTGAAGCCATCCAGCTCGGGGAACAGTCTACGACATGACAAAACCGAAAGGATGAGACAGATGTCAGAACAAGATAAAAAGCGTGAACAAGAAGAACAAGAGAAGTTGAAACGAGACCAACCGGATATTTCGCACGAAGAAGATTCAAAAGGGGATCATTCGGACCTTGAAGAGACGGACGAAGACGAACAAGCGTAAAGAGCCCCTGGTGGCTCTTTTTGTTTGGGAATTGAAAGAATGAGGATAGACGGTATAATGGATAAGGGAAAACTATCATAGTGAGGAGAATGCATCATGAGTACAGTACTAGTTTTCGGACATAAAAATCCAGACACGGATACGATTTGCTCGGCGCTCGCTTACGCGGAGCTGAAGAAAAAGTTAGGCATGGACGCTGAGGCGGTCCGTCTCGGTGAAGTGAACGGGGAGACGCAATATGCGCTCGACCACTTCCGCGTCAAGGCACCACGCCTCGTAGAACGCGTGTCAGACGAAGCGAACTCGGTCATCCTGGTCGACCATAATGAGTTCCAGCAAAGCGCGGAAGACATCGCAGACGTGCGCATTCTTGAAGTCGTCGACCATCACCGCATCGCCAACTTCCAAACAGCGGATGCCCTCTACTATCGTGCGGAGCCGGTCGGTTGTACGGCGACGATTTTGCTCAAACTCTATAAAGAGCACGGTGTCGAAATCGCGCCTGACATGGCAGGATTGATGCTATCGGCGATCATCTCGGACTCGCTCTTGTTCAAGTCACCGACATGCACAGACGAGGACATCAAAGCGGCAAAAGAACTCGCAGCCATTTCAGGTACAGACATCGAGACATATGGTCTTGAGATGTTGAAAGCTGGGGCTGACCTTAGCCAAAAAACGATCCCAGAACTCATCTCGCTCGACGCGAAAGAGTTTGCGATGGGCGACTACCGCATTGAGATCGCTCAAGTGAATACGGTCGACGCGAACGACGTGTTGAGCCGTAAAGCTGAAGTCGAAGCGGCAATGGCCGTGAAGATGTTAGACAAAGAACTCGATTTGTTTGTCTTCGCCATCACGAACATTTTGACGAACGATTCAGAAGCACTCGTTGTCGGTAAGAAGACGGATCTATTCGAGCAGGCGTTCAACGTCAAATTGGTCGATGGTCTCGCGACACTTCCTGGCGTCGTCTCACGCAAAAAACAAATCGTACCGGTGCTCACAGCAGCGGCGACGAACTAAGAAACGAGAAAGGCTCGAAGCAGATTGATCTGCTTCGAGCCTTTTTTTGCGGTTAAGATGATTGTTTTTGTCGTCCATACGTTCCCATTCGCCATAACTTCTCGAACGGACCGTATCGATGCGATTTCAGCCACCACATCGAGAAGAACGCTTGGGCAATCAAAATCGCGATACTTAAGAACAATCCTTCCGTCAACGACAGGCGACCGTAGTAGCCGAGGGCGATAACGGGCAAAACGACGGCGAGGGTGTGCGTCAAATAGTTCGTCAGCGCCATACGGCCGAGCGCCTGCAGCGGACGGAACGCGCGCCCGTTACGGACGGCAATCGTAAAGAGACAGACGTACGTCGTCGCGAGCAGTTTCCCAGAGACGATGACGGCCGCAGAATTCGTCGCGGTATAGGCTGCACCGCCACCGTAATGATGCCAAACAATGACTGCGAAGAACGGTAGGGCCGCTACCGTACAGATGATGGCCGTCCGGGTCAAGCCTCGGATACTCCACGTGAGGAGTTTCCGTTCGCGTCCAATATACAGACCGAACAAGAACAGGCTTAGAATTTCAATCCCGACGAAAAATGAGTTTTGGAACATGTCAAAAATCTCATTGTCCAAGCGGTAGTCGAACCACGGACCGAATCCGGAATTAAAGACGGTCGGGAACGGTCCGCCAATAGACATAAATCCTAAAGCCCATTCTAAATAGATGGACGAGACATAGAATAGTAAAAAACTCCCGATTAATAAGCTCCATGCCCATGTCAAAATCGCCCGATTACTCAATCCATAAAACAGTGGGAGCAACAAGCCCCACATCGCATACGTATGTAAGATGTCACCCGACCAAATGGCCAGGTGAGCGAGTCCGAATAGGAACAAGATGGCGATACGGCGGATATAACGGCTGACCGAGTCCCCGCGCGCATACGAACGCTCGAGGAAAATCGAGAAGCCGATTCCGAACAGGAGCGAGAAAATCGTGTAAAACTTCGTCTGGACGAACAAATCGAATAGCGTCCGGACGAGTAAATCGCTCCCCGCATAATCGGTGCGACCGAAAATCCAGTCGCTCCCGAGCATCGTGGGGATATTGACGAGGAAGATGCCGCACAGGGCAAAACCTCGAATGATGTCATACAGAACGATGCGTTCATTAACTTGAATCGGGCCAGCCATACGCCACTTCCTCTACACGGATTAGAATACTTTCGTCGTCCACGATTCGCAGTTCCAGACGTCGGTGACGATGTCTTGATAGAACTCCGGTTCGTGACTGATGAGTAGGATACTGCCTTTATATTCTTTCAACGCGCGCTTCAACTCTTCCTTCGCGTCGACGTCCAAGTGGTTCGTCGGCTCATCGAGGAGGAGCAAGTTCGATTCGTTGTTTTGGAGCTTACATAGACGAACCTTCGCCTTCTCTCCACCACTGAGGACCGCGATTTTACTCTCGATATGCTTCGTCATGAGACCGCATTTCGCGAGCATGGCGCGGACTTGTTGCTGGTTGAGTGATGGGAACTCGCTCCAAATCTCTTCGATACACGTGTTGTTGCTGACGGCCGCTTCTTGTTCGAAGTACCCGATCTCCAAGAACTCACCGCGTTCGACGGTTCCTTCAAGCGGGTTGATCATGCCAAGAAGGCTCTTCAACAGCGTCGTCTTCCCGATCCCGTTCGCACCGACGAGGGCAATCTTCTGACCGCGCTCCATTTGGAGGTCGAGCGGGCGTGAGAGCGGCTCGTCATAACCAATGACGAGATTTTTGGCGTCAAAGATGAGACGACCTGACGTGCGTGCCTGCAAGAACCGGAACTCTGGTTTCGGACGTTCCGCACTCAGTTCGATGACATCCATCTTATCGAGCTTCTTCTGGCGTGACATCGCCATGTTCCGTGTCGAGACGCGTGCCTTGTTACGGGCGACGAAGTCTTTCAAGTCGGCGATTTCAGCCTGCTGGCGTTTATAAGCCGATTCAAGCTGCGATCGTTTCATCTCGTACACTTCCATGAACTTGTCGTAGTCCCCGACATAGCGTGACAAGTCTTGGTTCTCCATATGGTAGACCAAGTTGATGACGCTGTTTAAGAACGGGATATCATGCGAAATCAAGATGAAGGCGTTGTCGTAGTTTTGGAGATAACGCTTCAACCATTCGATGTGGGCCTCGTCCAAATAGTTGGTCGGCTCATCGAGGAGGAGGATGTCCGGCTTCTCGAGAAGCAATTTCGCGAGCAATACTTTCGTCCGCTGACCACCTGAGAGGTCCGTGACGTCACGGTCGAGTCCGACATCTAAAATACCGAGACCGCGAGCGACTTCTTCGACTTTCGCGTCGATGATATAAAAGTCGTTCGAATCGAGCATTTCCTGCAGTTCGCCGACTTCGGCGAGCATGTCGTCCATCTGTTCAGGCGTCGCATCGCCCATTTCCATGTAGAGCTCACCGATTCGTGTTTCGGTGTCAATCAAGTATTGGAATGCGCTCTTCAACACGTCCCGAATCGTCATCCCACGCTCGAGGACAGCGTGCTGGTCGAGGTAACCGACACGGACGTTTTTCGCCCATTCGATTTTGCCTTCGTCCGGTTGGAGTTTGCGCGTAATGATGTTCATGAACGTTGATTTTCCTTCACCGTTCGCTCCGATGAGGCCGATGTGTTCGCCTTTCAATAGACGGAAAGACACGTCGTTCAAAATGGCGCGGTCACCGAAACCGTGGCTCAAGTTTTGTACTGTTAATATACTCATATTTCTTATTCGTTCCCTTCAAAGTTGACTATCCGATATTGTAGCATGGATTCAAAAAAATTAGTACGCCAGGCCGACTGATTGGCGGACGAAGTGTTGTTCTTCAACGGCGTTCAGCATGAACTGGGCGACATCGGCCCGTGAAATCTGTTTTCCGTTGTCTGGAATGGTGTCGATAGACGTTCGATACACCGAGGTCCGGGGACCGTCCGTCAGTTGCATCGGCCGCACGATTGTGTAATCGAACGACGAGTTGCGCCACAAATCGACCGCGGCCCGGTGATCACGGAGCGGCTTCCGAAGCATGAACGTCACCACCGTACCAGCGATGCCCGGAATCTCTTTGTCGATTCCAGCCGAGGCGAGGTAGACGACCCGAGTGACGTCATTTGCTTTCAGCGCCGGGACGAGTGCGTCGGTGACGCGGGCCAGGAAGTCCGAATCGCTCAAGTCGGTCCCGAGACAGCTGATAAGGGCGTCATGACCAGCGAGGGCGTCTGTCAAAGCGGCGCTGTCTGTGACGTCGCCTTCGATGATTTCAAGTTGCGGGGTCGGAATCAATTTTTTTTGTTCCCGCACGAAGGCGGTCACATGGTGGCCATGCTCGATGGCCTGGTCGACAAACTGATGACCGGTCCGGCCGGTGGCACCTAAAACGAATAGCTTCATAATGGATGTGGCTCCTCTCGTTTTTCCAGTATCTTTAGTATACAGGAGTTTCAGAAAAATCGAACTTTTAGCCGTCTTTTCCAAAACGGGTTGCAATTTCTACAATATCGTCTAGAATAAGTCCTATCTTATATAAATAAAAGATTCGCACTCGTATATCAGCGGGAATATGGCCCGCAAGTCTCTACCGAACCACCGTAAATGGTTCGACTACGGGTGACGCTTGTCGTGTGCATTCGTTTTGTTTCCATGCGGTTCGTCGTCCCCGGGTTGGGGTGACGAATCGCATTTTTTTATTGGAGGGAAAACAATGAAGCAGTTAGAAGACAAAATCAGAGATGAAGGACAAGCGTTGTCCGAACACGTGTTGAAAGTCGATGCCTTCTTGAACCATCAAGTCGATCCTGTCTTGATGCAGGCGATCGGACGCGAGTTCGCGGACCGGTTCCGTGACGCTGGAATCGACCGTATCGTCACATTGGAATCGAGCGGGATCGCTCCGGCCATGATGACGGCGCTCGAGATGAACATCCCGTTCGTCTTCGCTCGTAAACGCAAATCACTTACACTTCAAGATGACCTCGTCGAAGCGGACGTCTACTCCTTCACGAAACAAGAGACGAACCGCATCAGTTTGAGCCGTCGCTTCGTCCAACCTGGGGAGCGCGTGCTCGTCATCGATGACTTCCTCGCTAACGGGGAAGCCGCTCTCGGTTTGACGCAACTCGTCGAATCAGCCGGGGCGGTCGTCGCCGGTGTCGGCATCGTCATCGAGAAGTCGTTCCAACCGGGACGGGGCAAGTTGCTCGAGCGAGGCTATCAAGTCGAGTCACTCGCTCGGATCGCCAAGCTTGAAGCAGGTAAGATTTCCTTCATGGAGGTAGTCCGATGAACACGTTCAAGACAGCCAGTCTCGGATTCCAACACTTACTTGCCATGTACACGGGCGCGGCGATCGTCCCGCTCATCGTCGGCGGTGCCATCGGGCTCGGTCCGACTGAACTCGCTTACCTCGTCGCAATCGATTTGTTCATGTGCGGCGTCGCGACGCTGTTGCAAGTCTGGACGACCCGTTTCACCGGTGTCGGTCTGCCAGTCGTACTCGGTTGTACGTTCACCGCGGTCGGTCCGATGATTGCCATCGGTAGTTCGAGCGGCATCACCGCCATCTATGGGGCACTCATCGCGAGCGGAATCATTGTCATCTTAATTTCAGGCTTTGTCGGGAAACTGGCTCGCTTCTTCCCGCCGGTCGTGCTCGGCTCGGTCGTGACGATTATCGGTCTCTCGCTCATCCCAGTCGCTGTCAATGATATCGGCGGTGGGATGCCAGGTGAGCCTGGCTTCGCTTCGATGCAAAACTTGGCGCTCGGTGGCTTGACGATTGGTTTGATTCTCGTCTTGAACCGAATCGGTACCGTGTTCACGCGCGCGGCCGCTGTCTTGTTTGCGGTCTTGATCGGTACAGGGGTCGCCGCGTTCCTCGGTCTCGTCGATTTCAGTCCGGTCCGTGAGGCCGGTTGGTTCCAAATGGTACAACCGTTCTACTTCGGGATGCCGACGTTTGACGTCTCGGCCATCCTCGTCATGACGCTCGTGGCCATCATCTCGATGATTGAATCGACCGGTGTCTTCTTAGCATTGAGCGATATCACGAAAAAACCGATTGGCTCGAACGAGTTGACGAAAGGGTATCGGGCCGAGGGTGTGGCAACGATTCTCGGAGGGATTTTCAACAGCTTCCCGTACACGACGTTCAGTCAAAACGTCGGTCTCGTCCAATTGTCAGGCGTCAAATCACGTCGCGTCATCTTCTGGACGAGCGGTCTGTTGATTTTGCTGGGCTTCTTGCCGAAAGTCGCGACGTTCACGACATTGATCCCGAAACCGGTGCTCGGTGGGGCGATGCTCGTCATGTTCGGCACGGTCGCCGCTTCAGGGATTCGAATCTTGAGCCAAGTCGATTTTGCGAAAAACGAGAACTTGATTACAATCGCCTTGTCGATTGGGGTCGGTCTCGGTATCACGGCCAACCCGGCCATCGTCGTGAACATGCCGGAAGCGGTGCAGTTGTTCACGGACAGCGCCATCGTCGCAGGATCGTTCACCGCCTTGTTATTGAACGGGTTCTTCCGACTCGTCGACCGGTTCCGTCCGGCCGAGGTCGTTGCCGAGAACCGGCAAGTCAGCTAGACTGAAAGGAACTACGTAACTAGGGGGAACAAGCATGGGGAAAACTGCACTTGTCGTTGGCGCCACCGGATTGATTGGACGCGAACTCGTCGAACAGTTGCTCGAACAAGAACGATATGATCAAGTCTGGATTGTCGTCCGTCGCTCGAAGCGTTGGAGTCACCCGAAACTGCACGAGGTCGTCGGATTTGAAGGAATGGACGAGGCGTTGCCGCATATTGATGACGTCTACTGCGCACTCGGAACGACGATCGCTGTCGCCGGTTCGCGTCAGGCATTCAAACACGTCGATCTCGACTTGCCGCTCGAAGTGGCACGGGTCGCGAAACAACACGGAGCGACACGTTATGCCGTCGTATCGGCTCAAGGCGCGTCACTTCGGTCACCGTTCTTCTACAACC
Organism: Exiguobacterium sp. s5; assembly: GCF_018618075.1. Lineage (NCBI taxonomy): Bacteria > Bacillati > Bacillota > Bacilli > Caryophanales > Exiguobacterium > Exiguobacterium sp. s5. The sequence goes on from NZ_JACSLK010000004.1 coordinate 249,875, forward strand.
GGGTGAAAGGGGAGCTCGAGAATGGGCTCAAAGTGTTCGGCTTCGAGCACTTGATTATCGCCCGGCCATCGCTCCTCCTTGGGGAGCGGGATGAGTTCCGACTCGGCGAAAAAGCGGCCGAAGTCGTCAGCCGTCCGCTCCAACCGTTGTTGCTCGATAAACTACCGGATGCCGCGCCGATTCAAGCGCTCCACGTGGCCCGCGCCTTGATTATGGCCGCAGAAGAAGGACAGGGCATCGAAGTGTTGACGTCAGGTATGATGCAGAGGATGAGCCAATGAACCCATTAACGAAGAAACGTACCCAAGCCGTCTTGATTGATGGCGTCATTGCCGGATTGCTCAGTTTTGGTGTCGAACAGCTCGTTCGGAAGAAAGTGAAAAGCGAGTTCGTCCATGCTGTCATCACCCCGACGCTCGTCTCCTACGCGCTTGAGGCATGTCAGATGCGCCGCAGTGGACAGACGCTCGGCTATAAGCTGATGGGTCTCGAGTTGAAAAATGACGACGGGACACCGGTCACGGCCGAGCAAGCGTTCAAACGGGCGCTTCACCGCGACACAATCTCGATTGTCGCCTACGTCAAAGACCGCGCGCACTTCGAGGCCGAAGACGGTGCCGTCTTGCCGCACGACGCAGCGTTCCATATGCACGTAACCGAAAAAAACTGACCTCTCGAGGTCAGTTTTTTTAGTCTTTGATGCGGCTGAGAATGGCCGTCGTCAAGGCGACGATCGTTCCGAGGACGAGTCCGTTCGAGAACACGGTCGCCAAGAGCGGCGGCAAATCGTTCATTGCCCCAGGTGGGAGCAACATCGCCCCGGCCCCAATGACGAGCGGGAGACCGACAGTGAGTGAGGCCGTCTTTTGGTTCAATTCGAACGCCGCCTCGTTGATTCCGATGATAATCATCGTCGCGATGAGCGGGGTGACGATGGCGTATCCGACAGCGGCTGGGATACTTGCGATCAGCGAGACGAACGGACCGACGAGGGCGAGCACCATCATCAAAGCATGGGCGATGAGGTGTGGCGTGCGATGCACACTTTCAGTCGAAGACAGGAAGCCGGCTGTCCCAGAGATGGCGACCGGTCCCGGTGTCCCGAACAAGCCCGCGACCATTTGGCTGATGCCGCTGACAACGCCGGATGCCGGGACGTTCCCTTCGATTTGACGCTTCTCGCGCGAGCTGACGATGCGCTCAATCAATTTGATATTGGCAAGGACGTTCGTCATGAGCAGGAGCGTGATGACGAACGCAGTCGGGAGCAAGTTCCAATCCCACACCCACGTTCCGAACGGGAATAGTTCAGGGACGAGGAAAAATGACTCGGAACGGACGATCGGGTTCCCGAGGCCGAGCATGTTGAACAACCAAAATCCGGCGATTAGCGTCATGACGAGGCCGTACTGCTTGAACCGGCTCCGCTCGAGCGTGAGCGCGAATAAGACGAGGCCGGCCGTCGCCACGGCTTGGATTGTGTTGATGCCGTCCTCGGTCACACCGAAGCCGCCTTTGATGACGGCGCCGGACAATTGCAACACGAGCAAAATCATATAGACGCCGAGGACTTGCGGGGTAAACAACGACAGCATCCGTCGCAACAGGCCGGTGACAGTCATGACCACACCGAGCACACCACTTAAGAACAACATGAAACCGAGCGCTTGGAGCGTCTCTTGTCCGCTCCCATAAAGTGCTGGACCGATGGAGGCATAGAGTGTGAACACGCCCCACCAAATCCCGGCTGGTCCTTCTAAGATTGGCAGGCGGTGGCCGAGCAGCGTTTGGATAATGCTGAAGAGTGCGAAGACGAACAGTGAACGTGAGATGAACGTCATCGTCTCTCCTGGCGACAGTTCAAATAAGGCGGCGATTGAGAGCGGTGGTACAATGTTTGTAGCTAAAATAAAAATAAACCACTGAATCGTCGTGGTTACAGAACTTTTGGTCATGGTGTCCCCCTGGTATTTCCCTTTTTTAATACTAGTGTACCGTGACGGGGAAGTGGATGCAAATGGAGGTATATAATGAAGAAAAAACTGAAGTGGATTGGCCTTGGCCTATTAGGAGTCATCTTGGTCGCCATCATCGGCTTCCTCGTGTGGACGCAACTGACGTACGGACCGACGGAAGAAGCGCGCGGTTACGCGGCTGAGGCGAGGGAGGTGGACAATCGTCTCGAGTTCGGGCAGACGGACAGCGAGGTTGGGTTCATCCTGTATCCTGGAGCGAAAGTCGAGAAAGAGGCGTACGCTTACTATGGCACCAGACTGGCAGAGGAAGGTGTCTTCGTCGCTATCCCATCGTTGCGCTTGAATCTCGGGATAGCAGATATCGATGCGGCAGAAGATATCATCGCCGCCCACCCGGATATCGAACGTTGGGTCGTCGGGGGGCATTCACTCGGCGGGTCGGCCGCGTCCGGTTACGCGCTCGAACACGAGGCGCAAGTCGACGGGGTCATCTTCCTCGCCTCGTATCCGATCAGTACGATGGCGGACAGCAATTTACGTGTCTTGTCCGTCTCTGGGGAAATCGACGGTCTGGCCACACCGGCTGATATCGAGGCGAGCCGTGACAACGTCCCGGATGACGCCGTCTTCCATCAAATCAAAGACGGCAATCACGCCAACTTCGGGATGTACGGCCCGCAGGACGGAGATAACGATAGCCCACTCAGCGCCAAACAACAACTCGACGAGACGATCGATCAAATCTTGGATTGGTTATGAAAACAGCGTGCCCACATGATGGGGCACGCTGTTTTAACGTTGGTCGAGCTTATGACTGACCGCTGTCAGCAAGGCTGTCACGAGCGCGACGGCGCCGCCGACGATGGCGAGGGTCATCACGGGTGCGTTGGCATAGACAAGACCACCAAGCGCCGAACCCATGCCGATACCGACGTTGCTTGCGACCGGCATGAGCGATGAAGCCAGTCCTTTAGCGTCCGGATTGAACTTCTCGGCCAAGTCGATCAAGTAGATTTGCGTCGATGTCGTCAGTAGAATCGCCATGAACGACATGAGCGCGATATTGATCAGGCCGAGCGTCACGTTCGACGTCGTCACATACAAGGCCGCCAAGACGAGCGCTTGGATGAGAAAGACGAACCGGAGACGTCCGATTGGATTATGATTGGCGATTTTCCCGGCCGCCATGTTGCTGAAGATCGAGATGAATCCGTAAGCGAACAGGATTGGACTGACCCAAGCGATCGGGACGCCGAGCACGCCTTTCAAAATCGGGACGAGATACGTATAGACGACGTACGTCGCGCCGAAGCCGAACGCCGGGATGAAGAACGCGATTAGGATGCGCGGGTTCGTCAAGAGCCGCAATTGATCGGCAATCGACGTTTTGACGCTCGTTAAATGGCTCGGCACGACACGGTAGACGGCGAGAAATGCGACGACGCCTAAAGCGGTCGTCAACAGGAATGTCGTTTCCCATCCGGCGCGTTGGCCGATGAACGTACCGAGCGGGACGCCGAATACGTTGGCCATCGTGAAACCGCCGAAAATGAATGAGACAGCGATGCCGCGCTTCCCGGTTGGAACCGATTCACTGGCGACGAGCATGGCGAGCGAGATGAGCACGCCGGTCACGACGGCGGTCATCATCCGGAGCACGAGCAATATCCCGTACGTCGGAGCGAGGCTGCTGAACAAGTTAAAGACGATGAACGCAGCGGTGAGTGTAAGCATCAGTTTTCGTTTCGGCAAATGGCTCGTCAGTGACATCGTCAGCGGGGTCCCGATGGCGAAGGTGATCGCGAACGCCGAGACGAGCGTTCCGGCCGTGGCAATCGAAATCGATAGTCCATCGGCGATATCGGGTAAAATCCCGACGATGACAAATTCACTCGTCCCGAGCACGAACGTGAGCAAGGCGAGCGATAAGATAAGCGTCCAGTCGGTCCGACTGAGCGATGGGGTAGTCGTCAAAATAAAATCACTTCTTTCGTTCAAGGTTGTTAGACTTCAGTCGTTTTCAACCATACAGGATTTCCACGCAAAGCAAAACCCTTTTCCCTTCCGTGAGGAAAAGAAAAGGGTGCCATTTACCGCCAAAATGCCGTTGCTTCAACACCGGCATGATCCGAGACGATCGGACCGTTCTCGCCATCGAAGACGACGGCATGGCGAGAGACGTGGATCGGAGCGTTCGTCAGCATCAAGTCGATGCGAAGCGCCTGCTTGTTCTCGTCCCAGCCGGCAATCTTGCCTTGGACGGTCGCATCGCCTTCACGCTCGGTCGCCAAATGGAACAAATCTTGGAGACCGTGCTCGATCAAGTAATCGTACCCTTCGCCACGGATGAAGGCGTCGTTATTAAAGTCACCGAGCAGCAAGGCGCGGTCGTCGTCCTCGACGCGACGAAGTAGTTCATCGAGCTGATGGCGCACCGGCTCATCGGCGTCATGCCACCAACCGAGGTGACAGGAGTAAATCGCCGTCGGCGCGTCCATGCCGTCCACGACCGCCTTGACGATTTTCCGAGATTTGTAATCGTTCGGGTCGGTCGTCTGGGAGACGAAGAACGATTCGGTCGACACGAACGGAGTGCGCGATAAAATCGCGACGCCCTCCTCGTAGATGTCGTATCCATAATGGGCGAAGTCCCACGTCATGTAGTAATCGACGCCTTGCTCTTTCAAACGCTCGACGAGCACATAGGCGAAGTTGTTCTCTCGAATCAAGCCGTCGATGAGTGGGGCCTCTTTATGTTGATTCACTTCTTGGAGTGCGATGATGTCATATTCCTCGCTCGCAATCCGTTCAACGATCGAGTCGATTTTCTCTTGTTGACGGTCCTCTAACCAGGCGTGACAGTTCAGCGTTAAAATATTCACGATAGTCCTCCTTTAGAAAAAACAGGCCAACTCGTACGAGCTGGCCTGTTGATTATGCACCGATGACGTCTTGAATATCAGACTTCAATACGTCGGCTTTCGGGCCGTAGATTGCTTGGACACCGCGGTCTTTCAAGATGAGACCCATGGCGCCGTTCTTTTTCCATTCGCTCTCTTCTGAGACGAGCGACATGTCTTTGACTGTGACACGGAGACGCGTCATGCAGGCATCGACGTCTTCGATGTTCTCTTCCCCACCGAGTAGAGCGATAATCCCCATGACCTGCTCGTTGCCTGTCACAGTCGATTTCTCTGTCACTTCTTCCATATAGTTCCCGTTACGACCAGGCGTCGGAAGGTTCATCTTCTTGATGAAGAAGTTGAACACACCGAAGTTCAAGAAGAAGAAGGCAGCCGAGACGAGGAAGAAGTTAATCAAGTCTTGTAACAGTCCCGCTTTGACAATCATCGGGATGCGTGTGAGCAATTCAATCGCACCGAACGCGTGGACACGAAGGTCGATGACATCCGCTAAAGCGAAGGCGGCACCGGCCAAAAGCGCGTAGACGACGTAAAGGACTGGAGCGACGAACATGAACATGAATTCGATCGGTTCTGTGACACCCGTCAAGAAGACGGCGAGACCAGCCGACAAGAACATCGGCTTGTATTGTGCTTTCTTGTCTTCGTCGACGTTGCGGTACATCGCGTAAGCGGCACCAATCAAGGCAGCGAATGACAAGATGACTTGACCGACTTTGAAGCGGGCCGGTACGACGTCAGCGAGCAAGGCGTTGTAAGCAGCAGTGTCACCAGCAGCGCGCAGGTTAACGAGGTCTGTGACCCAAGCCAACCAGAGCGGATCTTGACCCGCAACGACCGAACCGGCTGTCGCACCTGTCAAAATCGTGTACGTGCCACCGAGCTCCGTGTAGTTCATCGGCACAGTGAGCATGTGGTGAAGGCCGAACGGCAAGAGGAGACGTTCGAGCGCACCGTAGATGAACGGCGCGAGAACTGGTGCCGTGTTACGTGACGTCGCAATCCATTCACCAAAGCTGTTGAGCGCACCTTGAATCGTCGGCCAAATGATTGACAACGCGATGGCGGCAACGACCGAACCGAGGATGACGACGAATGGCACGAAGCGCTTCCCGTTGAAGAACGAGAGGGCGTTCGGCAATTTGTTGAAGTTATAGAACTTGTTATAAAGGGCTCCACCAAGGAAACCGGCGATGATCCCGACGAACACGCCCATGTTGAGTGCTGGTGAACCGAGTACAGATGTGAAGTAGTCGGCGACGACAAGGTCAGCCCCGAAGAGAGACTGGACTGTCGCTTCCGGGTCTTGGAGCATCGCTCCGTTGACGCCGAAGATGGCGCCTGTGACACGGTTGATCAAGATAAAGGCGATGAGTGCAGCGAAGGCACCGCCGGCTTTATCTTTCGCCCATGAGCCACCGATGGCCACCGCGAATAAGATATGTAAGTTGACGATGATTCCCCAACCGAGGTCTTCGATGATGCGTGCCGTCGTGAGCAAGATACTGACGTCTCCGGCTGACATGCCAATCAATTTACCAATCGAGATCATGAGACCTGCGGCCGGCATGACGGCGATGACGACCATTAAGGCCTTACCGAGTTTCTGCCAAAAGTCGAACGAGATGAGTTGTTTCATGCTATACGCTTCCTTCCTGTACGGAACTTTTTATCTGTCTATGGCGACTGTCAATGCAATCGCTTGCATAGATGATTGTAATCGATTGCATAACTTTGTGCAACCGTTTTCCTAATTTTCATGGATTTTCATAACGAGAGGATATTCGACTCGTTTCTCACCTAGCTTGTCAGTCGGAACGAATCTCGCTACAATACTAAAGGTTGAAAGGGGCGAGAACGATGGGATGGAGACAGACAACATCGGCATTATCAAAAGAAGAGCAAGCGGCATTACTCGATGAATTGTTGCAGTCGGGCCTGTTATTAGAAGAGGATCGACTGCTGTACAGCATGTTGATGCCCGACCGCGTCAAGCGGATGCAGGAAGTGCTGGAGTTACGGACGAACCATATCACGATTTTGACGGAAGGGGTCGATGACCCGCACAATCAGTCGGCCGTGCTCCGTTCGGCGGACGCGTTCGGTGTCCAGACGTTGCACGTCGTCGAGGGACGGGCCAAGTTCAAGCCGAACTCGATTATCGCCAAAAGCGCCGATCGCTGGGTCGACGTGGTCGAACATCCTTCGATCGAGGACGCAATCGATCGGTTGAAGGCGGACGGTTACCAAGTGCTCGCGACGGCACTCAGTGAAGAGGCGGTCCCACTTGAGGACATCGATGTGTCAAAACCGACCGTGCTCTTGTTCGGGAACGAACATCACGGCGTATCGGAACGAGCGCTCGCCAAGGCAGACGGCAATTACTTGATTCCGATGCAAGGATACGTCCAAAGTTTGAACATTTCTGTCGCTGCCGCCATCTCGTTGTACGATGTGACGACGCGGGCGCGCCATGTCGTGACGGACGGATATGGACTGAAGGTGGAAGACAAGCAGCGCATCTTAAAAAATTGGATGGTAAAGAGCCTTCCGAAGCGGTCGCTCGGTGTGTATAAGCAAAAAGGTTTGACCGCTTTTGCGCGTGAGACAGGAAAAACGGAGTAAACGGCGAAAGGTACAGGCGTACGAACAACTTGTCCATATACTGAAAGGGGATGGAAAGATGAGTACGACCAGTTCATTTATCGTGAAAGATGTGACGACGAATTTCAAAGACTACGAAGAGGAATTCTTTAACCTGTACCGCACGCTTTACGGGGACATCGATCAACTGCGTTTTAAAGAACGGCTGTATCGTCATGCGAACCCGCTCGTGTTGCTCGCATTTTCAGATGAGCGCCTCGTCGGCTTCAAAATCGGTTATGAGGCCGAGCCGTATCGCTTCTATAGCTGGGCCGGAGGTGTGCACCCCGAGTTTCAAAAGCATGGCATCGGCCGCAAGCTGATGGACACGCAACTCGAGTGGGTGAAAGCGCAAGGGTTCCATTCGATTCGAACGAAAGCCCGTAACACGAACAAAGGGGTCATCATCTTGAACCTGTTGTGTGGCTACGACATCATGGGGGCGTATACAGAGGATAACGAGCCTCGCATCATGATGGAGAAACAATTGAACTGACCGCTGAGCCGTGGCGCATGCCACGGTTTTTTTGTTGGCATGAAACCAAATGGGGCTGCATCCGTATTATAGAAAAAAGGGGGAGACATCATGGTCCATACGTTTGCATTCGGGGAAGAAGTATACATCGATTCAACAGGGATGGGGGACTCGTTTTTTAGTGGAGTACCAATCATTTTCCCGATATTCTTTTTCCTGATTATCGGTATTATCGTGTTCGCTGTTATTGGAGGCATCGGTAAGCAAGTGAAGACGAACAGTCTATTGAAAGACATGCAACAGTTCGCGTCAGACTTGGCCGACCATCCGAGTGACGAATCGGCAAACCGTCTCGCTGACTACTTGCGAGACGTGACGTCGTTCCCGGTCGAGCGGACACAGATGGAGCCGTTCCGAGTCGCGCTCGGCAGCTATCACTTGATTATGGAGTCGTCGCACGTGCACGACGAGACGAAAGAGCGGGTCGATCGCCAATACAAACGGCTCGGCATCTTGGACGGGGAGAAGTTCGCCGATGAGCCGGTCCCGCGACGCCGTTCGAGCTCACACCATCATGACCACCATAATCATCACATGTAAAAACGCGTCGGGAACGTCCCGACGCGTTTTTGTTACATATAACGGCTCGCATCGAAGTCAATCTCGGTTCGATGATTGGCTGACTCGATGGCGCTGGCGATGCGGTTGGCCCGTTTCTCGACGTCACGGGCTTTCAGCCGGTAAAGTTCCGGGTCATAGAGCGCATGCTTGATGACGCTCGTCCCTTCCCCGTAACCCGTTTGGAACTCGCGTTTCGGACGCTCGGCCAAATCTTGATACATCCGAGCCTGAGCTCGTAATTGAACGGCGAACTCCATCGCTTCGACGAGTGGGAGCGGTCCGTCATTCGTCTCGATGACGGTATGCAGGTTCGCCTCACAGACGAGACGATCAAGACGGCGTAAATCGGTCCGGATCGCCTCGAGCTCAACTTCGATATCCTCGAGGGAACGGGACTGGATCGTCGGGAGCGGCTCATCTTTCTCGAGTTCGATGAATGCGACACGTTCGACTTCTTCGAGCAACTTATCAATCTGCTTCAGAAGCAGGTGTTTCAACTTGATGGCATCTGCCAAGTACATAGGGATTCCTCCTTCTGCTTTTTTTAACCGTACCATACTGCGATTCCTAAAAAAAGGAAGGCGTTACTTTTTCGAGGTGAGGCGATATGATGGAAGAAAGAGAGGAGGTCGACCGATGAACAAGTGGAAAACGCAATGGATCATTGCCATCGTCTTGCTCGTCTTCGGTACCGCGACGTTCCTTTATCAGTGGATCGACTTGCGACCGGGTGAGATTCGCGATTATATCGTTCAATTCGGGTGGCTCGCCCCGCTCGTCTATATTTTACTGTTCACCGTTCGCCCGTTGATTTTATTTCCGACGTCGGTCTTGTCCGTCGCCGGTGGATTGGCGTTCGGGACGCTGCCTGGTGTCGTCTATACAGTCATCGGGGCCACGCTCAGCGCGCTCGTCGCCTACTATATCGCGATTCGCTTCGGTGACCGCTTTCTCCACCATTTCGAGACGAGCAATTATGAGAAGGTGCAGCATAAGATCGAGGAGGATGGATTTTTCTATGTCTTGATTTTACGCTTGATCCCGCTCGTCAACTTTGACTTGGTCAGTTATGCTTCAGGGCTCGCGAAAGTGCGCCTCCCGGGTTATGTCTTCGCGACCACGGTCGGGATGATCCCGGGTGCGTTCGCCAACAATTTCCTCGGCAGTAGCCTCGCGAGCGGAGACTTTAAGTTAATCATCCTCGCCCTCGTCGTCTTGGTCGTCCTGACGCTCGTCGCGACGGTGTTCCGGGAACCGATCAAACGACAAGTTAATCGCTATAAAAAGAAGTAGGCGCTCCCGTTGAGCGCCTACTTTTTGGTTAACGGTTGTCGACCGTCTCAGGATACAGGTCGTGATTGAACAAGCGATGTTCAGCCATTCTTTCGTATTTCGTGCCCGGTTTGCCGTAGTTGTAGTACGGATCGATCGAGATGCCGCCGCGTGGCGTGAACTTGCCCCACACTTCGAGATAGCGTGGCTCCATCAACTTGACGAGGTCTTTTCCGATGACGTTGATGCAGTTCTCATGGAAGTCCCCATGGTTGCGGAAGCTGAACAAATATAGCTTGAGCGATTTTGACTCGACGAGCTTCTCGTCCGGGATATATGAGATATAAATCGTCGCGAAGTCCGGTTGGTTCGTGATCGGGCAGAGCGACGTGAACTCCGGTGCGTTGAACTTTACGAAGTAGTCGTTCTCCGGGTGACGGTTCGGGAACGCCTCGAGGACGTCCGGTGCGTATTCAAAAATGTATGGGACGCTCTTCTGTCCGAGGAGCGACAAGTCTTGTAAGTCTTCTGGTCTCATAGTTATTCTCCTTAGACGCCACGTTCGTTGGCGTACAGTAATGTGTGCAGCTGCGGCAGGACACGGACACTTTGCCATGACGGGTCGCGGGCGACGTCCTCCCATAGTTCTTTCAAACGACGGAGCTGGGCGTCGGTGATGTCACCGTCCGCACCGGGCTCGGGATTGCCGGCCGATAAGTACATGACGTCCGGGGTGTAGCGCGTCTGTACCGATTTCGCATAGGCGAGGTCGATCTCGTCGAAGACGGCGACTTTGAACGTCATCTGTTCGGGGCGCAGCCGTTCGACGATGGCGTCGAGTTTCTCCCAGTCGGTCGTCATGCCGGAAGATGGTGGTTTCGGGCTGAGCGTCACGTCGTCGATGTCAGCGAGCCAGTCCTGATAGCGGCTGCCTTGCGTCTCGACGGCGAGTTTGACGTCGCGCGCCTTCAGTTTCGTCACCAAGTCTTTCATCGCGGCGATGAGGAGCGGATTGCCGCCCGAGATGGTGACATAGTCGTACACGCCGAGCGCGTCGAGCCGTTCGATCACTTCGTCGGCTGTCAGCATGTCGGGTTTCTCCGAGCCGTCCCACGTGAAGGCGGAGTCGCACCACGAACAGCGATAATCGCAACCGGCGGTCCGGACGAACATCGTCTTTTGTCCGATGGCGCGGCCTTCCCCTTGAAACGTCGGGCCGAACACTTCGAGGACAGGGATTTTCATCAGTCCACCAACCATTCGCGGCGGAACTCGGCGTATGACGTCGGTGTCTCGTACAGTTTGACGAATTCGACGCGGACGTCGCGCTCGTCAGGCAAGTGTTTGGCGAGCTGCTCGAAAATCCAGTAGCACATGTTTTCGGCAGTCGTGTTCATATAAGGTAACGACTCATTCAAATAACGATGGTCGAGGTATGGTTCGAGTTCTTCTTTAAAGATGGCTTTTAAATCGCCAAAATCGAGCGTCATGCCGCGGTTATCGAGAAAACCGCTGATGCCCATTTGCAATTTATACGTATGTCCGTGTAGCGCTCGACATTTACCGTCGTAATCGAACAAATGATGCGCGGCGTCAAACGTTACTTCTTTGACGATTTGGACGCGGTGCGGACAATAGATGAGCGAGCCGTCTTGTTTGGCTTCGACACTCGTCGGGGCGAGGAATGGGGCGTTCTTCATACGCGCACCTCCTCATACGCGGCGAGGCCGTTTTGACGGAGCACACAAGCCGGGCATTCGCCGCAACCTGATCCGAGGATGCCGTTATAGCACGTGAGCGTCCGTTCTTTGACGTAATCGAACGCACCGAGTCGGTCCGCGAGTTCCCACGTCTGCTTTTTGTCGAGCCACATGAGCGGTGTGTCGATGACGAACGGATAGTCCATCGCCAAGTTGAGCGTCACGTTCAAGGATTTGACGAACTGGTCCCGGCAATCCGGATAACCTGAGAAGTCGGTCTCACATACGCCGGTGACGATGTGATGCATACCGAGCTGTTTGGCCATGACGGCCGCAAAGGATAAGAATAAGTGATTGCGTCCATCGACGAACGTGTTTGGGACGTCCGCATTGTCGATGTCGAGATCGTGTCTCGTCAACGCGTTAGAGGTGAGTTGTCCGAGTAAGGACAAGTCGAGGATGTGGTGCGGGACATCGAGTTCGGCCGCAATCTCTTTCGCGACCTCGATTTCCGCGTCATGGCGTTGCCCGTAGGCGAACGTCACCGCTTCCACATGAGAGAATTGTTGTTTTGCCCAAAATAGGCAGGTGGTTGAATCTTGACCGCCGCTAAAGACGACCAATGCTTTTTCGTGTTGCAACGTGCACACTTCCTTTTTCGCTAGTTTTGATGTCGGAGGAGGTTACGAACTCCGGAGGTCACCCTCGAGCGTTTACTTTACCATAAAAAGACGTTTGACAGGGAAAAGAGAAGCAGGTATAGTAAAGAACATCACTGAAACACTTTCGCGCATAAAAGCGTTTAAGCGGTTAGGTAGAAAATAATGGAACTGAAAGGAGGGGACGTCGATGCAGATGAAAGGAAAAGAGGCTGTATTCGTCGTGCTGATGAGCGGTATTTCCCTGCTCGCACTGATGTTTTTGGCCAAAGCGACGCCACACATGGCGATCTTTGGCACAATGGTATTAATAGGGGGTTACGCGTATTATCGCACGCGTGATTTTAAACGAATCGAAGCCGCGATGATCAGCGGGATCCGTGAAGCCATCATGCCGGTCTTGATTTTACTGTTGATCGGGATGTTGATTGGTGTATGGCAGATGTCTGGTACGGTGGCGACAATCCTCTCCATCGGTTTAGATACAATCTCAGCGCAATGGTTCTTGCCGAGCGTCTTGCTCATCACAATGATTGTCTCGTCGTTCACGGGCAGTGCCTTTACGACGGTCGGTACGGTCGGGGTCGCCTTGTTCGGTATCGGGATGGCGCTCGGGATTTCTCCGGCGCTTGCCGCAGGGGCGATCGTCTCAGGTGCATTATTCGGCGACAAAATGAGCCCATTGTCAGATACGACGAACTTCGCGCCGGCCGTGGCCGGTGTCAAACTGTTCGACCATATCCGTTTCATGATGGGGACGACCGTCCCGGCTTTCCTCATCACCCTTGTTTTGTTCACAATCCTCGGTCGGAGCGGGCAAGCGGCGGATACGACACAAATCGCTGAGGCACAGGCGGCGCTCGCCGGGCGGTTCAACTTATCATGGCTGACTTTGCTCGCGCCGATCCTAGTTGCCGTTCTCGCCTTCCGCCGGATGCCGGTCTTGCCGACGATGCTCGTCGGCATGTTCGCCGGTGTGTTGACGGCAGGGTTTGTCCAAGGCAACTGGAACGTCACGAACTGGTTTGGCGTCATGCAGGCCGGATTCAAATCGGGCGTCGAGAATGAGACGATTGCGGCCGTACTCGACCGTGGCGGACTCGAATCGATGCTCTGGTCGGTCAGCCTCGTCTTGATCGCGCTCGCGTTCGGTGGATTGCTCCGTGAACTTGGTGTGTTCCAAGCGATCGTCGACGCATTGCTCGAACGGTTGAAGTCACCAGGCAGCTCGGTCTTGTCGGTCGTCCTCAGCTCGATTGGTGTCAACTTGCTCGCGGGTGAGCAGTACTTGTCGATCTTGCTTCCAGGTCAGGCGTTCAAACAAGGGTTCATCGATCGCAGCATCGATCCCCGTTACTTGTCACGTGCTCTTGAAGACGGCGGGACGGTGATCAACCCGCTCATCCCATGGGGCGTGTCGGGTGCATTCTTCGCGGCCACGCTCGGGGTACCGGTACTTGAATACGCACCGTTCGCCTTCTTCCTCTGGCTCAGCCCGATTTTCTCGATCATTCTCGGATACGTGAAGTTGGGAAAGCAACGTGAGGCGATGCGGATCGCATCATAATTTAACAGATGTCCTGAATCGTTCAGGGCATCTTTTTTGTATCTTCCCGTCTTCATTTGAGAAAATGAGACCGAGGAGGGATGACGATGAAACGACTCGATCCATCATTTTATGAGCAACCGACGCTCGAATTGGCCCGTTCGTTACTTGGTCACTATCTCGTCCATGATCATCTCGACGGTCAAATCGTCGGAAAAATCGTCGAGACGGAAGCTTATCTCGGCGCCATCGACCGGGCGGCCCACAGTTTCGGCGGCAGACGGACGAATCGGACCGAGGTGATGTTCGGGTTACCTGGACACGTTTACACGTATCAGATGCACACGCATACGCTCTTGAACGTCGTGAGCGGTCCGGTCGGCACGCCGGAAGCCGTCCTCATTCGGGCCATCGAGCCGATTGAAGGACAGGGCATCATTGAGGCGAATCGTCCCGGCATCAAGCGATTCGACCAGACGAACGGACCCGGAAAACTGACGAAAGCGCTTGGCATCACGATGGACCTATACGGACATTCGCTCCAACATGAGCCACTTTATATCGTTGAAGGGAGTGCCATCCCGGAAATCGAGGCCGGTCCACGCGTAGGGATCCCGAATACGGGCGAAGCACGCGATTACCCATACCGCTTCTTCGAACGAGCCAATCCGTACGTCTCGAAGTTTCGTTGAATGTTTATGGGCCGGTTAGGTGTGGAACACTCCTTATGTGCATAAAAATAATGAGGGAGTGTTTTCAATATGGCAAAAGTAGCAACGCTAATCACAGATATGTTTGAAGACGTAGAGTTCACGGGTCCACGCGACGCATTGGTGGAAGCGGGGCACGAAGTTGTCACGATTGAAAAGAAAGCCGGTAACACGGTTGAAGGCAAACAAGGCGAGTCGAAAGTCACGATCGACAAAGCAATCGATGACGTGTCGCCGGAAGACTTCGACGCGTTGCTGTTACCAGGTGGGTTCTCACCCGACTTGTTACGTGAAGACGAGCGATTCGTTCAATTCGCGAAAGCGTTCATGGACGCGAAGAAACCTGTGTTCGCTATCTGTCACGGCCCACAACTGTTGATTACGGCGAAGACGCTCGAAGGCCGCGATGCAACCGGTTATAAGTCGATTAAAGTCGACATGGAGTATGCCGGTGCGAAGTATGCGGACAAAGAAGTCGTCGTCTGCCAAGAACAGCTGGTGACAAGCCGTCAACCGGACGACATCCCGGCGTTCAATCGCGAAATCCTTAATCTGCTCAAATAATCGTCTGGCCACGGCATTTCCCGTGGCTTTTTTTGTGCAATCGGGAATAGGTGAATAAGGAGGAGATTTAGATGAAACGAGCACGTTCACCTAGCTAAGTCGGTCGAAACGTTACGTTGCTTGGATGGATGCGTTGGTTCGAGGCGCTCATCCCAGCCTACACGATTGAGCGTCTGTTTTGGGAGTCGCGGACGATCACAATGCAAGAAGTCGTCTATCTCGAAATGCTCTATGCCATCCTCGTCGTCATCCTCGAAGTGCCGACCGGGGTGTTAGCCGATCGCTTGGAACGGCGACGTCTGTTGCAAATCGGGACTGCACTCGAGTGGGGTTCCTTTGTCGTGTTACTTGTGTCCTTTTCGTTCGGCGGTTTCGCCTTAGCCATCGCCTTGTCAGGCATTGGGGCGGCGCTCCGGAGCGGGGCGGAGAATGCACTGCTCTATGAGACGCTTGAACAAGATGGGAAGACGGAGGCGTTCGAGCGCTGGGTCGGCCGGTTGAATGTCATCGGAATCGTTGCAGCCGTTCTCGCGGCGATCAGCGGCGCCTTGCTGGCCACACGCTTCCCGTTTGAACTGAACTATGTGCTGTCGATTGTCAGTTTGTTTATCGCGACAGCGTGTAGCCTCGGCCTTGTCGAGCCGAGACGAGTCGTGACAGAGGAACGAATGACGTGGGCGGATATCGGGGCAGGTTTTCGCTTCGTGTGGCTCGACCACCAGCTACTTGCCTTGTCGTCGGTGTTCATCGTGACAATCGGTGCGTTCAACTTCATCAATGAGTTTTGGCAGTTGTACGCCCGTGACGTCGAAGTTCCCATCTATTGGTTCGGAATGATTTCGACTGTCCTGTTGCTCATTCAAATACCAGGGCAACTGCTCGCCCCGGTCCTGTTACAAATCACGACGGTCGATCGTTGGTTGCACGGAATCGGTTGGGGCATCGGTCTCGGTTTTGTCATTCTCGGCTTTTTCCCAGGACAAGTCGGACTTGTCTGGATGGCAGGCATGGCGTTTCTTATCGGCATCGTCGAACCGCTCTATCTCGGGGCGTTGCATGACCGTGTCCCGTCTGTCATCCGGGCGACGACCGAGTCATCCGTCTCGATGTTGTTGCACATTAGTATCATCCTCATCGGACTAGTGTTTGTAATCGGGGCCGGTATGACGCTCTTCGTTGCCTTTTTATGGATTGGGATCGTCGTTTGTATGCATCAATTGCTCATCATATTCGTTACTTGGAAAAAGGATGCTTAAGCGAGCATCCTTTTTTTACGCCTCAAGACCGAGGCGGGCGGAGAAGCAACCGTGTATGATAAGAAACAATACTGGAGTAGGAGACAGACCATGGAATGGTATGAGTTACTGATTGGATTTTTGTTAGGGGTCGTCGAAGGGATGACAGAGTTCGCCCCGGTCTCGTCGACGGGGCACATGATTCTTGTGGACGACCTATGGCTCAATTCGAGCAGCTTCCTCGGTCAAGAGGTCGCGAACACGTTTAAAATCGTGATTCAGCTCGGTTCGATTTTAGCGGTCATCGTCGTGTTTCGAAGTCGGTTCAAAGAGTTATTGAATCCGAAAGAATTGCTGGCGATTCGTAACAGCGGGACGACGAACAAATTGAATGTGTTACATATTTTGATTGGGCTGCTCCCGGCCGCTGTGCTCGGGTTGATGTTCGAGGATTATATCGACACACACTTGTTTTCAATTAAGACGGTCTTGATTGGGCTCGTCATCGGCGCGTTCTTCATGATCGCCGCCGATTTGTCAGGCGTGAAGCGTCAGACGACAGCAACGCTCGATGAGATTTCGTATAAGCAGGCGCTCGGTGTCGGCTTGATTCAATGTTTCTCGCTCTGGCCAGGTTTTTCACGCTCAGGGTCGACCATTTCGGGCGGTGTCCTTTTAGGGATGAGTCACCGGGCCGCGGCGGACTTCACGTTCATCATGGCCGTACCGATTATGTTCGGTGCTAGTGCGCTCTCGCTCTACAGCAAATGGGAGTACTTCACGATGGCGACCCTCCCGGTCTTCGTCGTCGGATTCATTAGCGCGTTCTTATTCGCGCTGTTGTCAATCAAGTTCTTCTTGAAGCTGATCAATAAAGTCAAATTGACGCCGTTCGCCATATATCGCATCGCGTTGGCGGCTGTCATTTACTTCTTGTACTTCTAAGAAAAAAAGCGCATGTCAGCACATGCGCTTTGAAACCAATGATCCATCAAGTTCGTATAACCAAGTAGAGGTGAGAACATGGAACATATCGTTGTCGTATTGGGAACGTTGATCGGCCTCGGGGCTGTCGGTGCACTCTTGTACATGACACGTCTCGCTTACGAATCATGAGAACGGATAGTGATAGAAGCGCTCACGTTGGAGTAACTCCATGACGTGGGCGTTTTCTGCGTTGTCGATGGCCCGCAGCAATCCTTCCGTCTGAGAGCGGTGGGCGAGCAACGCCTCGCGTTTCGCGGCACTCTCGTCGCCGACTTCGATGAGGACGTGCGGCTTTCCGAGTTCCGCTTCGGTGCGATGGTCAAAGGCGACGCCTAAAAACTCTGGACGACTCGCTTCATCCATCTCTTGGAGCGCTCGAACGACCGCTCGTGCTGTCGCCTCATGGTCGGGATGGACGGCGTAGCCCGGGTAGAAGGAAATGACGCGGGCCGGTTTCACTTCTTCGATTAACGCGCTGAACCGTCCAGCGAGTTCCGCTTCGTCTTCGAACTCGACGGTCTTATCACGGAGTCCCCACATGCGGAGGTCGTCGATGCCCATGACGGCACATGCTTCCTCGAGCTCATGCTTGCGAATCTTCGGCAACTCTTCCCGTGTTGTGAAAATCGGCGAGCCCATATTGCGGCCCATCTCACCGAGCGTCAGACAGACGTACGTGACCGGGAAGCCGTTCTTATGGTGTTGGATGATCGTCCCGGCCGAGCTGAACGCTTCATCATCAGGATGCGGAAAAATAACGAGTAACGGTCCATTCATTGGCTTTCCACCTCCGAGGCTCCTTGTGGGAGCGGTTTGATATCTAAGTGTAAGGCGCAGGCGAGGCGACCGAGCCGGTCATGACCGGCGAGCAGGAGCTGGTCCCCATGCTGTTCGTAATCGGTCAATCCTTCGACGTAAAGCCAACCGTGATCGAGCTTCAAGCCGACCCGATATGGACCGTTGCCTTTGATTTGGCCGATGCTGTATTCGATGACGACGTTGCGGATGAACATGCCGGCGTTATGAAAGTCAGGGTCGTTATGCGTCGCATACGCCCCGTTCGTCGTCTCGACGTGGACATAGAGCGGCATGGATACATGCGCGTCCAAGTATGTCTGGATAGTTGTAGGTTGAATCGATTTCACGCGGTTCCCTCCAATGGAAACGATGACCCGAGACATACGTCCCGGGCCACCCGTTAAGATTGTGTTGCTAGTTTTTTACGGTAACCGGTATGGTTCGTCGGGCCAACGTATTGGTTGAGGCGGAACGAATGACGGACCGCTTCAGTGATAAACTCTTTTCCGATTTGGATAGCCTCGTCGACCGAGTGACCGTTCGCGAGTGAGGCCGCGATCGCTGACGAGAACGTGCAGCCGCCGCCATGTGTGAAGGCAGGCTCGATTTTCTCGCTCTCAAGGAGACGATACTCGTTACCGTCGTAAAGCACGTCGAATGCTGTATCAAACCCGAGCTTGCCGCCGACTTTGACGATGACAATCTCAGCGCCGAGCTCATGGATCAAACGAGCAGCTTCTTTGATTTCATCCATCGTCGAAGGTGTTTTATCGAGACCTGCGAGCATGCGCGCCTCGAACAAGTTCGGTGTGATGATTTTAGCGACCGGTACGAGGTGCTTGCGCATCGCGACCGCGACGTCCGGGTTGAGAATCTCGTCTGCACCTTTACAAGCCATGACCGGGTCAACGACCGCGTTCTGGATGCCGTATTCTTTAATTTTACGAGCGGCGAGTTCGATGATCTCTGGCGTCGGGAGCATGCCTGTCTTGACGGCATCGACACCGATTCCGGCGAGGACCGTATCGATTTGTTTCTCGATCAACGTCGTGTCGATCGGGAATACTTCGTGGTGCCACGCGTTATGCGGGTCTTGAGCCACGATGACCGTGAGTGCGGTCATCCCGTAAACACCGAGCTCTTCCATCGTCTTCAAATCAGCCTGGATGCCTGCACCGCCGCTCGTATCCGAGCCAGCGATCGTTAACGCTTTTTTCATTGTCATAGTCGTTCAATCCCCTTTGTCTGTTTGGATAGTTTCACTATAACGACTTTTTGACGCTACGACAAATTCCGAGGTCGTTTTCGCGCCGGAATAAGTTTCGAAAATTGATGGCAGGATTTCAATCATATTTGGGGAATAGTAATGAATAGGGTGTAGACCACTTTCAATTGGCTAGGAGGAAAACCGCATGTTAGTGCATAGCTTATGCATTCCGAAGAAAGATGTCGTCACAATCAGTGAAAAGGCGACATTACGCGAGGCGCTCGACACGCTCGAAAAGACAGGCTACCGCTGTGTCCCTGTGCTCGATGAGACGGGAACGTTTTTCCGCGGTAATATCTATAAAATGCATATTTATCGCCACGGGATGAGTGGGGCGAGCCTAGACGACAACGTCATGGAGCTCATCAAGAACACGCAAAAGTACGTCCATGAATCGGACGGTTTCTTCAAAGTGTTCTTCTCGATCAAAGAATTACCGTATATCGCGGTCTTGAAAGATGAGAGCAACGAATTCTACGGGATTTTGCCGCACGGGAAGATGCTCGGCATGCTCGAAGAGGCATGGAGTCGTGACACGGGGAGTTATGTCGTCACAATCGCACTCAGTGAGCAAGCGGGGGCGCTTGAGAAGATTACGAAAATCATCAGCAAATACTCATCGATTGCCAGTCTCATGACGCTTGATGCCAAGAGTAAAGTCTTGCGCCGGGTATTGATCACGTTGCCGCCTGATTGCGACGAGCCGAAGAAAGACAAAATCGTCGCGAAACTCGAACAAAAAGGGTTCCGCGTCGTCGAAGTCGAGAATTTAAATAACTGACGAAAGGCCTTCCTCGATGCGAGGAAGGCCTTATTCAATCCAATCGTTTTTCCATCCGGATATCCGGCCAAAATTGACCGTCCCAGTACGTGAACGCCTCGATACGGGCAATCTCCGTGTAGCCGACCTTTCGATAAAGGTGATGAGCCGCTTCATTGAACCCAAACACACCGAGCTCGATGCGAGGCACATTTTGTGCACGCAATCGTTCTTCTAACAGGGTCAGGGCCGTTGTACCGACACCTCTCCCGCGACCGGTCGGCTCTCCAATCACGAGTCCGAGCCAGGCGCTTCCGCGTTCGTTGTCGTACAGATGCGGGGCATCATAGATGATATTCACCTCACCGACGAGCACGTCATCTGCGTAGATGAGGAAGATATCATGGGTCCGGAGGCGGTCCGTCAAGTCTTCGACCGTCATGTGATGTTCGGCGGCGAGTTCTTCCTCCGAGCGGACGGGACGAATCAAATGGACGATTGTCGGGTCGTTGTTCCAACGATTGAACGTTGCGACGATGGCGTTCGACGCTTCCTGTAAAGGGACGAGCGAGATGGTCATCCTTTCCCCTCCTTTCCGTGACGTTCTTTCGCGTTTAAGGGGGAAAATCCTTGTTTCACTCGACCGGCTTCAAAACGTTCAAATGACTCGGGAGTACTTCAAACGTGAGCGGCAGCTGCCCACCCGTGTCGCCGTCGGCATTGACCGGAAGCGATTCTGGTGAGTCGACATGCACGCGTTTCGTCGTGAACGACGTGACGCTGTCCGTTTCTTTCAACTTGCCGGTGAAGAGGGCCGGTGCGAGTTGGACCGCGTCTTTGAAGCCGAGGTTTTCAAATAAATAGACATGAAGCAAGCCATCGTTCAACTCAGCGTCCGGTTCAAAGTTCTCAAACCCGCCGACCGAGTTCGTGAGGGCGATGACGACCAAATAGGCGTCTCCGTCGAACGTGTGCTCATCGGCTTGGACCGACAGCGCATACGGGCTATGTTCGCGGAACGCTTTGATGCCTTCGATCAAGTAGGCGAACGGGCCCCATTTCGTTTTCTCCTCGACACTGACCTCGTCGACGGCCTCGGCGATGAGCCCGATGGCGATGACGTTCATGAAATAGCCATTCTCATATTTGCCGATATCCATGGGTGTCGGTTGAGCTGTCTTGAGCGCCTCGATGGCATCTGCGGGATCGCTCGGGACGCCGAGCGCGCGGGCGAGGTCGTTGACGGTACCGAGCGGGATGATGCCGAAATCAGGACGATGGTCGGCTTCGGCGAGACCGGTGACGGCCTCGTTCAGTGTCCCGTCGCCACCCATCGCGATGACGGCTTTATATTGTTTCGATGCCGCTTCTTTTGCGAAATGGGTGGCATCGTCAGCTTTCTCCGTGAACCGGACATCGACGTTCCCGTAACGCTCACGTAAGACTTCCTCCGCTGCCGCGGCGTGTTCTTTCCCTAACTCTTTCCCAGACGATGGGTTGACGATTAACATGACTGTATCCATCAAAGCACATTCTCCTTTTCACACTCAGATATTGTCATCTATTCCCGTCATATGCCCAGACTAGTCATAAAAAAAACAACACAGATGTGTTGTTCAGTAGTGCCGGAACGCCGACATATCGAGATGGCTCGCATCCGATTCGTCGACGGCGAGTTCAATCTTCAAATGCTCATGGAACGGTGAGTCGAACGCGCCCATGCAGGCGACCGGTTCATGGTCCGGGACGGGGGACTTGCGTTTCGTTTTGACGAACAAATAGTCCTCACGCGCCAACGTCAACAAAAAGCGCTCGACCGCATGGGGTTCGCGCGTGACGTTCGGCCATGGTAAGTGGTTGAACAATAAAAAGACCGCGCCTTCTTTTTCGAGCGCATAGTCTGGGGCGATCCCTTCCCGGTTCAACAACTCGATGACCGTACTCAAATAGGCTTGTTTAATCGTCAATGAAATCTCGTAATACTCACGCATACCGTCCACCCTTTCTAAAAATCGCAATAATTCCATTCTATACGTTTCAGACAGGGGCGACAATGAAGAAGTTTCTTGACGAAGCGTTTTTCCCACCGTATACTGCTCATGTCCTGCTATACTAAAGGTAAATGATGAACGAATTGAGGTGAAACCGACATGATTGAATCACTCGAATTGAAGGCGTGGATCGTTTTAGCGCGGGCGATGGACGCGATCAGTGACCGTGTAAAGGACGATTTAAGACGCCACCAATTGAATTCAACAGAGTTCGGTGTTTTATCCGTATTGTATAAACGAGGGGATACCCCGCTCCAGCAAATCGGAGATCAAATTTTGATTACGAGCGGCAGTGTCACATACGTGATCGATAAGCTTGAAAAACGTGGCTTGATTGAACGTGTGGCTTGTCCATCTGACCGACGCGTCACGTATGCTTCGTTGACCGAAGAAGGCAAACGTTTGATGGACGTCGTCTATCCCGAGCATATCGAAATCTTTAAAGACATTTACGGTCCACTTAATGAAGAGGAGACGGAAATGCTGATCGACCTATTAAAACGGGTCGGTTATAACGCGGCAGGCAAATGACGCCTGCCGGTTTTTTTTTGACTCATTTATCTTGAAGTTAAAATAATTGACTGTGAGATATACAGATGATATAGTTCAAACTGTTGTTACAAATAGAGATTACTTTTATGGAGGAACCCATTATGAAAAAGGTATTATACGTATCTGCTAACCCGAAACCGACAGAATTGTCATACAGCAAACAAGTCGCTGAAACATTCATGACGACACTCACGAACGAGAATGCGTCACTCGAAGTTGAAGCGATTGAACTTTACGATGTCGATGTCCAAGAAATCGATGGCGACGTCCTCAGCGCATGGGGCAAATTCGCATCAGGCGAAGCACTCACAGACGTCGAAGCGGCTAAAGTCGCAACAATGAACGGTATGCTCGAGAAGTTCATGGAAGCTGACATGTATGTGTTCGCGACGCCAATGTGGAACTTCTTCTTCCCAGCACGCATGAAGATGTTCCTCGACAGCGTCTTGACGGCTGGTAAAACATTCCGTTACACAGAGCAAGGTCCAGTCGGTCTTCTCGAGAACAAACAAGCAATCCACATCCAAGGCACTGGTGGTATCTACACGGGTACGGACCTCAACTTCGCAGACGCATACCTTCGTCAAGCACTCGCATTCGTAGGCGTGACAGAAGTGACGACACTTCCAGTTGAAGGCATGAACCAATACCCAGACAAAATCGAAGAAATCGTTGCTGACGCAAAAGCGAAAGCCGAAGCACTTGCGAAAGAAGTCGCAGGCGCAGTCACAGTATAATTATCAAGGGCGAGTCCAATCGGGCTCGTCTTTTTGTGTGCCAACGATTCGGGTATGATAAGACGGAAAGGGGAGAAGAACATGGGAGAACAGTTATCAAATCGCCTGCTCGGGGATTGGAGTGACATCATCGCGACCGAGATGAGCGAGCCATATTTTGCCGAGCTAAAGACGTTCGTCGATGAAGCGTACGAGACATCGACCGTCTATCCGGAGCGAGAAGATATTTGGAACGCGTTCGTCTATACGAAGTTCAAGGACGTCAAATGTGTCATCCTCGGGCAAGATCCCTATCACGGACCGAACCAAGCGCATGGACTCAGTTTCTCGGTCCAAGACGGCGTCCGCCTTCCACCGTCACTCCGTAATATCTTTAAAGAATTGCAGGACGATATCGGCTGTCCGGTCCCGACCAGCGGCAATTTGGAGAAATGGGCCCGACAAGGCGTGCTATTGCTCAACACCGCCCTCACGGTCGAGGCAGGCAAGGCCGGGTCTCACCGCGGGAAGGGCTGGGAACAGTTCACCGACTCCATCATCGAGCGACTGGGGCAGCGTGAAGAGCCGATCGTGTTCGTCTTATGGGGGAACGACGCGAAGAAGAAACAGAAATGGATTGGCCCGCAACATGCCGTCTTGACGTCGGTCCATCCGAGCCCGCTCTCGTCCCATCGCGGCTTTTTCGGATCGAAGCCGTTCTCGCAAGTGAACGCGAAGTTGAGTGAGTGGGGACAACCTGAAATTGATTGGTGTTTGTGACAGTCTGCAGATGCGGACTGTTTTTTTTGTTGACGACATTCAAACGGTCTGTTATCGTTACTACCAACAAGATACTTTAGCGCTTAAAAGCACATGTGCATAGAAGCATAACTGTATAACAGTATAAAAGCGATGACCGAACCGAAGTAGAGACATCTTCCCTGGCCCAGAGAGCGTGTGGTGCTGTGAACACGCCCAAAGGATGAATCGAATTACAGTTCGCGAGCTCTCACTTGTTGAGCGGTCCCCCGTTATCGGAATAGAGTGACTAGACGTCCGTCTAGTAATCAGGGTGGTACCGCGGCATCGTCGTCCCTATCGAGTGAATCGATAGGGACTTTTTTACGTTCAGTCAATCAAAGGAGGAAACATCATGCTCACACAAATCATTCCACGCCATTTGGCCCCACATATTTCGCCACAGTTCTACGACGAGTACACGCCGACGGATCATGCTGTCTGGCGCTTCGTCTTGCGACTGAACTTGCACACGCTTGAAGGGAAGGCACACCCGTTCTACATCGAAGGGTTGAAAAAGACGGGCATGGGGCCAGAGCGTCTCCCTGACGTTGAAAAGATGACCGAAGAGATGCGAGCGGCCGGTTGGTCGACGGTCGCGGTCGATGGACTCATCCCAGGTGTCGCTTTCTTTGATTTCCAAGGCAACGGCATGTTGCCGGTCGCGACCGATATTCGTAAAGTCGAGAATATTTTGTACAGTCCGGCACCAGATATCATCCACGAGGCGGCTGGTCATGCACCGATGTTGATGGATCCGGAGTTCTCCCAAATCGTGAAGCGGTTCGGACAGCTCGGGGCGAAAGCGTTCATGAATCGTGAAGAACACGCCTCGTTCGCAGCACTGAAACGATTGACCGTCGTGAAGGAGAATGCGAACTCGACGGACGAGGAGATCGCGGCAGCCGAAGCAGCTGTTCATGCGGCCAAAGCCCAAGTGACCGGCTTCTCTGAAGCGCAACAAGTCGCCCGCATCTTTTGGTGGACGGTCGAGTTCGGTCTCATCGGTGAGGTGGACAACCCGCTCATCTACGGGGCAGGACTATTATCATCGGTCGGGGAGAGCCGTCATTGTTTGACTGACGCTGTCACGAAACATCCGTTCAATTTAGAGCACGCACTCGAAACGAAACAGGACGTGACGAATATGCAACGCGAGTTGTTCGTCATCCCGGACTTTGAAGCGTTGAAGGACGCGCTAGACGAACTCGAGTCACGGATGGCGGTCAACCAAGGTGGAATCGCCTCGCTCGAGAAAGCGCTCGCGTCGGGCAGTCAATCGACTGTCCGGCTTGAAGACGGGACGGACCGTGTCGGTGTGATTCGTCACGTGACACGCTCCGGGGCCCATGCGCTCGTCCAGTGGGACGACTGTGTGAACGTCAATCACGGTCAATTGACGAACTTACAGAACCACGGCGTACTCGTTCTTGATGGACCGCTTCAAGACGTATTGGCGACGGCAGGGATTCGACTGGACGGACGCCTCGTCAGCGAGACGACGGAAGCGTTACGGTTCGAAGACGTCATCGTCACGATTGAAGACCGACAAATCCATCTCACGACACTTGAAGTGAGACAAGACACGCTCCCATCGATCTTCCCAGGCACCGAGATTGAAGAGCTCATCATCTTGGAGAAGCCGGTCCAGATCGAACGTGACGCCCGAGTATGGACGAACGATGACCCGATGTTCAATCAGGTCCGCAATATGCGGGAGCAAGGCGAGTCGATCGATGAGCTCGTGCCGACGATTCTTGCCGATCATCCCGATGCTTGGTTGCTCCACATCGAATGTTTGGAGCTCGTCGAGTCCGATGCGCTTCGACAGGCGTTGACGGAACGGTTGCACGCGTTACGTGAGACGTCACCGTCACGGCATGAGTTGATTGGCCGCGCGCTCGCATTGCTCAACTGACAAAAATAATCCCCGCCCAATGATGGGCGGGGATTATTTGTTAACGCGTCGTTTCACGCAAGAACGTGATTAAACGGCGATACGTGGCACTGGCGGCTGGTTTATCCATCTCAAAATGGTAGTCGTGGCCGAGTGTGTGCTCGTTTCGGTCGTAAAAGACGCTCGTGACGTCCGCACGACCTGAGAGGATCGTCGCAAATTCTTTCGCTTGCGTTTCGAACGAACCGGTGTTGCCATCGGTGATAAACGTCGGAACGAACGTGGCCGGGATATTGACGAGCGGCGACGCTTCCGCGACGACCGGCAAGTCTTCCCAATTGTACGTTCCGAAGTAAGCCCAACCGATCCGTTTGAACAAGAAGCGGTTGACCGCCTTCGATGACTCGATGATGCTTCGTTTCAAGTCATAAGGACCTGACATGAGAATCGTGCCGAGGATCGACGTTTTCGGAACGACTTGATTCACTTCGGCCGATGGTGCGTAGTCGTCGTTCAATTGGATTCCGACGAATTGGGCCACAAGTTGGGCCCCGTTCGAATCGCCCGCAAAGAAGACGCGGTCGAAATCGAGCCGGAAGCGGTCATTGTTTTCAGCGATATACGTGTATGCCTCTTCAAGTTGTTGGAGCGGGACGGGGTACGTGACGTCTGGAGCGAGCGCATAATTGACGCTGACGACGTTGTAGCCGTTGCTTGCGATTGACGTCGCATACTTGAAGACGTCGGCCTTATCGCCACCGACGAATGAACCGCCGTGCACCCAAAAGATGGTTGGGACGATCTGCTTCTCACCTTCGTAGCGAATCAAGTCGAACGTTCCGTTCTCGTAAGCCGAATGGTAGTCGATGTCTTTACGGACCGACGTTTTTTGTACGACTTCCTCGAACCCTTTAATGGCCACTTCGTTCCCGCCGGCAAATGAGGTTTTGACGAGGCGTGAGGTCGGTTTCGGGGACAAGAATACATAGGCGGCACCGGCGACAGCCGTGCCGACGAGTCCGAGTCCCGCCCGTTTCAATCCTTTATTCATCGTAATTCCTCCTTGAATTCAACCTGAGTTGTCCGTTTATCGATCGACGAGGACAGTTCCCATGAACGTTTCGATAACGTGCGCGATCCCGTCTTCATTGTTTGATTTCGTGATGAAGTCGGCTTTGCCTTTGACCGTTGTGTTGGCGTTGCCCATTGCGACCCCAAGCCCGGCCCATTCAATCATCGTCAAGTCGTTGTTCCCGTCTCCGCAAGCGATGACGTGGGCTTGCTCGATGCCGACGTGCTCCGCTAAGAAGGCGAGGCTCGTCCCTTTCGTCACACCCGCTTCTGTGAACTCAAGGAAAAACGGTTTTGAACGCGCGACGGCGAGTTTGCCTTCGAGTTCGACTTGCAGTTTCGTTTCGATTGGAGCAAGCGTGTCGCCGTCACCGAGCATGAGACACTTGACGACAGGCGTCGTGACCGCTTCTTTGAAGTCATCGACATGGATGACCGGCATCCCTGTCAATTCACCTTCGATATCGGTATACGGGTTCGGTTGATCGGTTACGATTTCGTTACCGATGTACGTATGAATCGCGATTTCTTCCCGGACACTGATATCATGGAGATGGGCGACCGTCTCTGGAAGCAATGTACTTGAGAAGATTTCTTCATTTGTCTCACAGTTGATGATTGAGGCACCGTTAAATGAGAGAATATAGCTACCGTATTTGGCGAGCTCGAGCTCTCGGGCTGCGTCCCACATCGCGTACGTCGGACGTCCGCTCGCGAGCACGACTTTATGTCCGCGTTCTTGTACATCCAGCAAGGCAGCTTTCGTTTTGGCGGAAATCGTGTGATCGCTCGTGAGGAGCGTATCGTCCATATCTAAAACAATCATCTTGTAACTCATAATGGTAAGGAGTCCTCCTTCAGAATCTAATGACTCCATCCTAATACGATTTGAGGTCAATTGACAACCTTGTCGCAAAAACGTAACTATTAAGAAGTAGTGAATTTCAGAAGAGGTGGAATGATGAATCGAATATTAGTAGCCGAAGATGAGCATGCGATTCGCAGCTTTATCATCGTTAATTTAAAGCGGGCCGGATTCGACGTCTTTGAGGCGACGAACGGACGCGAGGCGGTCACGGCGTTTGATCGTGAACCGTTCGATGTCGTGTTATTGGATGTGATGATGCCAGAGATGGACGGTTTTGAGGCATGTGCGGCCATCCGTGATTTAGATGAGAATGTCGGTATTATCATGCTGACGGCGCGCACACTCGAAGAAGATAAAATCGAAGGACTCGGCCGAGGGGCGGACGACTACATCGCCAAGCCGTTCAGTCCCGGCGAACTCGTGGCGCGGATTCAAGCACTCCTCCGACGTGTCGAGAAAGTGAAACGAAAAGAGAAGAAGCGATTGAAGTCCGGACCGTTCGCCATCGACTTGGCAGCGAAGCAAGTGACGAAGTATGGGCAGTCGATTGATTTGACCCCGACCGAATACGATTTGATTTGTCACCTCGTCCAAAACGAGGAAGTCGTCTTATCACGTGATGCGCTGTTAGATGCCGTTTGGGGCATCAATTACTTCGGGGACAGAAAGACGGTCGACGTCAACATTCGTCGTCTCCGTCAAAAAATTGAAGATGATCCGAGCCACCCGGCTTATATCGAGACACTGTGGGGGCACGGGTACAAATGGCGGAGACATGACGGATGAAGCAACAGCTCGTCATTCGGATTATGCTCGTCATGACGTTCGTGCTCGTCTTGCTCGTGAGCGTCTTGTCGTACGGAACGTACCGCTACTACTATGAATATGAATCAGAGGCCTTACTTAGCCATGCGACGACGAGTGCCTATCTCTATCCCCAGGCGCAGGTCGGTTTTGAAACACCGAGCGCGTTCTCGGTTCTCGTCCGGACGTTCGGGTATCCAGGCACCGATTTGACGATTGTCGACCGGACCGGTCAAATCATTAAAACGACGGGACAGCGGGCGCAGCAGGCGGCCTTCACATCGGAACAACTGCAAGACCTCGCCCGCGGTGAGTCCGTCGTCCAAGATTACGATGCGGAAGGGAACCACTATTTGTCGGTGACGAGTCCCATCATCACGGACGGCACGAGTGAATTCGCCATCAGCTTCACGCGACCGCTCGCCGATCTCGATACGTTGATTCGCGAGATTTGGATGGCTGTCGTCATGATTGGTGTCTTGATTTGGCTGGTCGCGCTCTATGCCGTCATTCGGATTGCAGACCGCTTCGTCCGACCGATTCGAGACATCATTGAGACGGCCGATGAGATGGCGCAAGGTGATTTTGACGTCGAAGTCTATTCCAATGAAAAACATGAGCTCGGGGCACTGGCCCGGACGCTGACGTATTTAGGAGCGAAAGTGCAGCAGCATCAGTCGACGCGAAATGAATTTCTATCAAACGTGTCGCACGAGTTGCGGACGCCGCTCACTTCGATCAAAGGGTGGACCGAGACGATTCGCGGCGGGGACGAGAAAGTGTCGGAGGAGACCGAGCTCGGTTTGAGCATCATCCATTCGGAGACGGAGCGGATGATTGGGCTCGTCGAGCAGTTGCTCGATTACACGAAAATTGAAGAGAGCCGGCTCGTCTTGTATCGGCAAGAACTCGACCTCGTATCGCTGTTACGGAAAGTGACGATTCAGTTGAAACAGTCGCTCGAGGATAAACAGATCACCCTCATCGAACGGTACCCCCAAAAATCGATTGGACTGTTTGATGAGAACCGGTTGAAACAAGTATTTTTAAACTTACTCGAGAACGCCATTCGCTTCTCACCCGAAGGTGGGACGTTGACCGTACGGTTCGTGCAATCCGAGCGGGTCGCGTTCATCTCGATTATTGACGAGGGGCCTGGTATCTCACGGGATCACCTGCAACGCATCACGGAAATGTTCTATCAGGCGCAAGTGACGAAAGGCAGCAGTGGTCTTGGTCTCGCGATTGCGAAGGAGTTGATCGAGGCGCACGAAGGAAAGCTCGTCATTGAAAGTGAGGTCGGTCATGGGACGACGGTGACTGTTTTGTTGCCGCTCGATCCAAGCGAACTGCATTAAAAGGGTTAAACCTTCCGAATTCAGGATACATGTAATTGTATGTAGAATGAGGGAGGTTTTTTTCGTGGCAACGAAATCATTGAAGCCATTGTCAGGTAGTCCGAACGCTGTCTCGACCGAAACAGAAATTGAGGCGCTACGTATGGAGCCGCTCCCATACGGGCAAGACCGCGCTGAGAGCATCGAGACAATGAAGATGGTGATGGGGCAACTGCCTCGGACCGAGCTCGTCAAGGAGACGGATGACACGCTCCATTATGTCGTCACGTCGAAAATGATGCGCTTTAAGGATGACGTTGAATTCCGATTCGACGATGAGACAAGACAGATTGAATTCCGCTCGGCATCACGACTCGGTCACTCAGACTTTGGGGTGAACCGGAAACGGATGCAGGATGTGAGTGAACGCTATCGGAGGTTGATGAGATGAAGGATTATCAGTTGATTGTGATTGGTGGTGGCGCGGCCGGGATGACGGTCGCGGCTGGTGCCGCAAACTTAGGCGCAAAGGTCGCCTTGGTCGAGAAGAAAAAACACCTTGGTGGAGACTGTCTTCACGTCGGGTGTGTCCCGTCGAAAGCGCTGATTGCCGCTTCGAAAGAAGCGAGTAGCATGATGCAGGCGGCGCGTGTGCTCGGAGCTGAGTTTGATGGCCGCGACCATTACCAGACGACGAAGGCGCGTGTCGATCGTGCCCGCGCTATAATCCAAGATCATGACGGAACGGAGCGTTTCGAAAAACTTGGTGTCGATGTGTATATCGGCGAGGCATCATTCCAAAGCCCGTACGAGCTTAAAGTCGGAGACGATTTGTTGATTGGGAAAAAGTTTGTCATCGCGACCGGATCGAAACCGACCGTACCGCCGATTGATGGATTGGACAGTGTGCCGTACTTAACGAACGAACAAGTTTTTGAAGAAGAGACGCTGCCAGAAAGTATCATCGTCATCGGCGCCGGCACGGTCGGGCTTGAACTTGCCCAATCGTTTGCTCGTCTTGGAAGCCAAGTGACCGTGCTTGAGGCACAGGACACGTTCTTACCGAAAGAAGATGAGTCTGTCAGCAAATTGCTCCGCTCCCAGCTCGAGATGGCGATGCGTCTGAAAATCGGGGTGAAGGTGAAGCAGATTGCGGAAGAGGACGGACGTATTCACGTCACGACTGAAGTCGATGGCGAGACCGTGACGTATGAGGCTGACAAACTGCTCATGGCGACGGGCCGTAAACCGAGAATTGATGAACTACGGCTCGACCGGGCGCATGTGAACGTGAAAGACGGGTACGTTGATGTCACTTCGACATACCGGACGTCCCAACCGCACATTTTCGCGATCGGTGACACGATCAAGACGTTACCGTTCACCCATGCGGCCGGAGAAGAAGGGAAAGCCGTCGTGGCGAACGCCTTGTTCGGACTATGGAACAAGGTCGACTACACGAAGATGCCGTGGATCACGTTCACGGACCCGGAAGTGTTCCACGTCGGCATGACCGAGGCCGAGGCACGTGAGCGTCACGGCGATGACGTCGAGATTTTTGAAGCGAAACTGTCTGAGGTCGATCGGTTCGTCGCCGACCGTCAAGAGACAGGATTCGTCAAAATCATCACCCGGAAGAACGGTAAGATTATCGGTGGGCACGCGGTCGGAATGACGGCCGGGGATTGGATGCAAATCGTCGTCTATGCGATGCAGCGGGGCGATAAGATCGGTAAACTGTCCCGGATGATCTATCCGTACCCATCGCGTAGCGAAGCGGTCAAGAAGGCGGCCGACTTGTACTGGCGGAAACGTTTGTTCAACAGTCCGCTCACTGAGCTCGCTCGTAAATATTTTGAATGGACGCGGTAACGAAAAAATCCCACTCTCGATCGAGTGGGATTTTTTTATGGCAAAACGATCGTATCAATCATTTTGGGCGATCCTTCTGACAAATCGACGAGTGGTTTAATCAACACTTCGACGCGTCGGTTTTTCGAACGTCCGGCTTCCGTGTCGTTCGTCGCAATCGGTTTGTATTCCCCGTAGCTCGCAAGTGTGAACTGCCCAGGGTTCAAGGCGTCGTTCGTCAACAAGCCGCGCATGAAGGCGGTGGCTCGGGCTGAACTGAGTTCCCAGTTCGACGGGAAGCGGGCCGTGTTGATTGGGATGTTATCCGTATGACCCGATACGACGATTTCACGATTGCCGGCTTGTTCGAGAATACCGCTGATGGAGCGGGCGACTGCTCTGGCATCGCCATCGAGCGTCGCTTCACCCATGCTGAATAGAGCCCGGTCTTGGATCGTCAGGACGAGACCGCTCGAATTGATGGTCGCTTCGATCTCATCCTCGAGTCCATTCTTTTGAATGTATTGATTGACCTCTTCTTTCAACTCATCGAGCTTGGCGAGTTCGTACGTCCGTGGATTCGCCGTCGTGTCCGTTTTGTTCGTGCGGCTAATATCGCTGTTCGAGGCGGTCGAGGCTTGAAACACACTCGTCCCGCCTGAGAACACTTGATTAAAGGACTGGGACATCTTTTCGAGCTTCGTCTGGTCGACGTTACTCGAGGCGAACAAGACGATGAACAAAGCGAGCAGAAGCGTCAGGAGATCGGCATAAGGAATGAGCCAGCCTTCAGGGATATGTTCTTCATGATCATGCTTCTTTTTGCGCTTCATAGTTCGCTCGCTCCTTTGGAGACAAATACACGGCCAACTTATCTTCTAGCGTCTTTGGTGATTCTCCGCCTTGGATGGATAAAATTCCTTCAATCATCATTTCCTTGACGACGACTTCGCTCTTCGAATATTGCTTCAACTTGTTAGCGAAGGGGAACCAAAGGACATAGCCACTAAAAATCCCGAACAGTGTCGCGACAAAGGCAGCTGAGATGGCATATCCGAGTTTGTCGATATCCGATAAATCTTTTAATGCGGCGACGAGTCCGATTACGGCCCCGAGGACACCGAGTGTCGGCGCATATGTCCCCGCTTGCGTGAACACGTCAGCGTTCGCTTTATGGCGTATTTCCATGTTCTCGATATCACGAGACATCACTTCGGCGATGTACTCGGACGGTTGGCCATCAATGACCATCATCATGCCTTGCTTCAAGAACGGTTCTTCGACTTGTTCAAGGGCTGTTTCAAGCGATAACAAACCTTCTTTACGCGCTTGCGTCGATAAATCGACGAATTGCGTCAACAGGCCCGATTTACTCGGCAACTCTTGCTTCTTGAATAAAATTTTGAACAGTTGGGGAACCGTCTGTAACTGTTCTTTTGATACGGCGATGCTGACCGCGGCAGCTGTACCGACAAAAATAATGACCAGTGCTGCTGGGTTGATCAGCGGGGCGACCCCCGCGCCTTTCAAAATCATACCGCCGATAAGCGTGAAGAAACCGAGTAAAAGTCCTATTAAAGTGACGACATCCATGTCTATGTTTTCCACCTTTCTAAAGAGATCGGGAGACAAAAAAAGCGAGAGACTTAACTCGTCTCCCGCAAATGCGTTCCCGATGGTTAAGCGCCGTTTTCGTCAATCAGCATTTGAATGCTGATATTTCGTTCTTCACGCTCTATATCGGTTAACACGTCGTATTTTTTTAATAATGCGTACAATTGATTCACAACTTCTTGATCGAGTGACCAATGTAGCAGTTCTTCAAGTTGGAAATAAAGATGGGCGGGCATACATTGTGACTGACGCTCCAACCTTCGCGAGACATCCGTTAGCGAATGATCTACCGTACTAGGGTCCACGGTTTCATTCAACCTCCTCAACATTCTTAAAGTCTATCTCTCATATTACCAAAAAAAATCGACAAACAGTTAGCGATACATTTTTCTAGTTGGCAATTTTAAAAGTGAGGAGTAATATGAGCCTTAGAAAACTAGATATGAAGGAGATAGCGAGATGCGACATCGATTGACCGTGCGGGAAATGCGCATAAAACGAATTGAAGCGCTCTACCGGCTCGTGTTTGAAAAGCCGGCCCGTTTTATCGCGACTGGATTTTTACTCGCCATCTTGACTGGTGCGACCCTGCTCTACATGCCGTTTGCACAGACGCAACCCGTGTCGTGGATTGACTGTCTCTTTATCGCCACGTCGGCCGGTACGGTGACCGGGTTGTCGACGATTGATATCGGCTCTTCCTTCAACACGTTCGGCGAGCTCGTCATCGTCGCCTTGATTCAAATAGGAGGCCTCGGCTTCATGACGGTCGCTCTCATGTTACTCAGCGTGCTCGGGAAGAAAATCGGCTTGAAACAGCGGATTCTCCTTCAAGAATCGCTCAACTTGTCGGGGCCTGGCGGCACGGTCCGGCTCGTCCGCAACATCGTCTTCACGACACTGATCGTTCAGTTTCTGGGCATGCTATTTTTAACGTTCGAACTGTACAGCACCGGTGATTATCGCTTCGGCGAGGCATTGTATTATGGCTTCTTCCATGCGGTATCAGCGTTCAATAACGCGGGGTTTGCCCTTTGGCCAGACAGTTTGATGCAATTTGAACAGAATACGGCCATTGTCATCACGATCGCCGTCCTCTTGATGATCGGAGGGCTCGGCTTCACGACGATTGCAGATGCGACCGAGGTGAAGCGCTGGAAACGGCTCGCGCTGCATTCGAAAATCATGATCGCGTCACTCGCCATCGTCAACGGCATTGCCTGGTTCGCGCTCATGCTGTTTGAATGGGTGTCGACGGAAGGGAGTTTATATGGACGCCCGTTCGGTGAAGCGTTGCACGTTACTTTCTTCCAGGCGGTGACGACACGGACGGCCGGTTTCAACACGGTCGACATCTCGACGATGGCGCCTGTGTCGATCGGTGTCGTCTTGATTCTCATGTACGTCGGTGCAGGGGCCGCTTCCACCGGGTCCGGGATTAAAGTGACGACCGTGGCTGTCATTTTGGCGGATATGTGGGCGTTCATCGTCGGTAAAAAGGAGACGGTCATCTTGGAGCGGACGATTGACGCGTTCCAAATCAAAAAAGCGTATATGGTGGCCATCACCAGTTTCATCTTTATTTTATTGATTACCGCACTGACCATCTTGACGAACGGCCACATTTCGGCGACCGCGCTCCTATTCGAGACGGTCTCGGCGTTCGGCACGGTCGGGTTATCGCTTGGAATCACGGCAGAACTGAACGATGCCGGAAAAAGCTTTATCATGTTCATGATGTTGCTCGGCCGCGTCGGCTCGTTGACGATTCTATTCACGGTCGCGAGACAAATGGACCGGAAGATTCGCTATCCAAAAGAGAAGTTGTTAATCGGATGACACACAAAAAGCCCTGTTCAGGGCTTTTTGTGTGTCTCGTAATAGGCGACGACTTTCGGCAAGTAGTCTTTCAAGTCAGGACAGACGATGTCCGTCCCGCTCAGTGCCCGCAACGTCTGGGTCGTATCGAAATGGACTTGATGTTTGAAATAGGCGAGTAGTTCGCGCGGAACGCCGTAACGTTCCGACAGATGCAGCGCCGAGAATCCGGTCTCCGCGACTGCGTGTGGAATCGTCCCGCGTGGAGGACGACCGAACATCTCTTCATGAATCATCCGGTACACTTCGCGTGCGCCGTGCGGGAACGGGTCCGTCAAATGGAACGTCCGTTTTAAACCGACCGGGGCGTGGGCGAGATAAGCGGTCGCCTCGACGACATAATCATACGGGACGAGGTTCACTTCGATATTCTGTCGTCCAATGTAAGGCAGCGGGGCGGCTTGGCGGAGTTGGTCCATCAGCTTCAAGACGAAGTAGACCCCGTCAAACTTTTTCGTCTCGCCGGTCTCGCTATGGCCGATGACGATGCCGGGACGGATGATGGTCACCGGCATCGAACCGAGCTCCCGCGAGACGATGGCCTCGGCTTCATACTTCGTCGCCTCGTAATGATTTTTAAAGCGGACACGGTGCCATAACTCGTTCTCATAAACGGTTCCTTGACGGCGTCCGGACACATAGGCGGTGCTGAAGTAGACGTATCGTTTCAAGTGCGGGGCCCGTTTCGCGAGCGAGGTGATGTGTTTCGTCCCAAGCAGATTGATGCGATACCCGACATCATAAGGGATGCTCAAGTCGTACGCAGCGGCCAAGTGAAACACGTAATTCACTTCACGTTCGATGACCGAGCGCATGATCGGGTCGAGCACGACTTCAGGCAGCGTGATATCGGCCTCGACGAGCACGAGTTGGTCATCTCGTAACGATGTCGCTTCCAACAGCTCCTGTTTTAAAGCGAGTGCCCCGGAACGTTCGGTCGGGAGGTGGAGCGCGTAAATCGTTCCGATTTGATTCGGCAAGGTTGCGAGGTGCGTGATCATCTTTCCGGCTAAAAAGCCGGGGAAACCGGTGAAAGCGTAATGGTTCATAGTGTCTCCTCCGCTAAGTCCAACGTGAACGTGAATGTCGAGCCGACGCCGACGCTCGACTCGACCTCGATACTACCGCCGTGTGATTCGATGATTTCCTTACAAATTGACAGCCCAAGACCCGTCCCGCCAATTTGACGTGTGTCCGAGTTGTCGACGCGATAAAACTTTTTGAATAACTCTTCGAACGCATGCTCGGGAATCCCGATGCCGAAGTCTTGAATGGAGACGTGGGCTTGGTTACGTTCATGGCGGACCCGTACCTCGACTTCGTGGTGATGAGGCGAGTACTTGATCGCGTTCGAGAGCAGGTTGATGATGACTTGCTCGATGCGGTCTTTGTCGGCGATGAGGTGAAGCGATTCATAGGCGTCATCGAAATGAATCGAGTGATTGCTCGTCTCGCGGAAGCGTTCGACAACATCGCGGACGAGTTCGTTCAAGATGAAGTGGTCTTTTTTATACTCTTGATTGCCGTCTTCCATTCGTTGAATATCGAGAAAATCGTTCAACAGGTCGGTCAGACGCTTCGCTTCCTTCGCCATCGTCTTTAAGTAGCGCTCACGCTTTTCGGGGTTCAAGTCGCGAGTGAGCATCAATTCGATATATCCCGACAGTGACGAGAGCGGGGTTCTCAGTTCGTGGGACACGGTGCTGACCAATTCGTTTTTGATTTGGTCCATCCGTTCTTCTTCGGTCCGGTTGCGAAAAACAAACAAGAACCCACTGTCCATTCCGATTTGGCGTTTCGTATCCATACCAGTCCCATACATCTCGTAATATTGCTCGTCCCGATCATTCGGTTGCGGAATCGAGAAGCGCATTGACACTTCTCGCGCCGATCCGTCGAGCAACAAATCGATTTTTTTCAACATCTCGGTGCGGTCACGCGCGCGGAATGTCGTCAGGAGCGGAATTCGCTCTTGCATCTTGTTCGGGGCGATACCCGGCAAATCGAGCAGACGACGGGCGTGCACGTTCATGAAGAGGACGCTGCCGTTCGATTCGGTCAAGACGAACGCTTCATTGGACGCCTGTAAAATCGATTGGATGATATCCCGTTGCCGGGCGATGGCGTTCTTCTCCCGCTCGAGCATGCGCTCGACTTTCTTTCGGTCGCTGATGTCGCGCATGACGGCGACACGAAGCGTCTGACCTTGGAACGTCACTTCTTTCGGGTACACTTCCATCTCGAGGAACGTCCCGTCCTCACGACGGCCGATGACCTCATACGGTGTCTGGATATGATTGCGAATGCGGCGCAACACATCGGCCCGGTAGCCTTCGGCGATGAACTCGATCGTTTGACGGCCGACCATCTGTTCGGCCGGGATGCGAAAAATCGTTTCGGCCGCCTTGTTCGCGTCTAAAATCGTCCCGCCTTCATGGAATAGCACAGCTTCGATGACTGATTCGGCAAACATGCGATAGCGTTGTTCTTTATGAAGCAATTCGCCTTTCAAGGCAATCTCAGGACTGACATCGAACACGAAAAAGAAAAAGCCGATGACGCGTGCCTGCTCATAGACAGGGTGCATGAACAGTTTTCCGACGAAATGGGTCCGGTCTTTTCGTTGGAACTTCCATTCACGGTCGCCTCGGTCTAACGCCACACGAAGCATCTGTTCGAATGACAAGAGCCGCTCCGTTTCGTCTTGATAGTGGGTCCGCTTCTCGCTCAGTTCTCTTGACTCGAACAGACCGAATGGGGTCATTTCATAGAGTACTTCGTGCGGCGCATATCCGAACAGTTCGGTCGCGCCTTTATTGAAGCGATTGATCAACAGATTGGCATCGGTCATGATCATCGCCATATCAAGCTCCGTGTGCATCATGGCTTCGAACGCGTTATGTTGTACCGTCACCCGTGTATCGAGCGGGAGCGGCTCGATTGAGAGGATGTAGACGTCACCATTGGGGATGGCGTGAATCCGGATCGTCGGCATCTCATACGTCCAAGATAGTCCTTGCTCCATCCGTCGTGACAGCTCCATCGTGATCGGTGACTGGTTGACCATATGAAAAATGTTTGATCGCGTTTGTAAGTCTTCAGGGAATTGCTCTAAAAACGGACGGTTTGCTTGGACGATTGTCCCATCCGTCGTGATTAACGCTACACCGTAAGGTAAGGCGCGTAGCAGTTCGCTTTGGAGATGTCCTCGGTTCTCCATTAACGATGATCCCTCCTTCTCTATATCAAACGGGTACATCTTCAATACATTCGACAGCTCCCCCTTTGTTTTCCTGCCTTCAAACGGTAAAGTGAAGATAAGAACACATAGAGAGGGCGATGGACGTGAAAGGAATGGGGCTCAGCTTAATGATTGCCCTCGGGTTATGGTGGTGGGATGCACCGATTTGGAGCATCATCGCTTGCGTGGCAGTCGGCCTGCTTTGGCTCATTTGGCGGATGCGTCTCTCGACGATCCACCGCATCGACCGGATGGACGGCCGAGAATTTGAACTATTTTTAGAGGAAGTGTTCACCGCGCTCGGGTATACCGTGACGGTGACCCCGGCGTCACGTGATTTCGGGGCGGATTTGCTCCTTGAAGCAGAAGATGGATGGTCGATCGCGGTCCAAGCGAAACGCTATGAAAAGGCGGTCGGACTCGAAGCCGTCCAGCAAGTCGCGGCGTCTGTTCCATACTATGGCGTGAACGAGGGCTGGGTCGTGACGAACTCATCGTATACCGATAGTGCGTACGAATTGGCGGAACCGAATCAAGTTCGTCTGATTGCAAGAATGGAGCTCGAACAGTTGCTAAAAGAGGCCGGTTTTAAGCGATAAAATCAGGCGTGTTCACAACTTTGACAGAATGGCGGATTGTGTCGAAGAAAAAGGGGTTGTCTTTTTCATCAATCGATGCAATAATCATCTTCGTCATATGAAATATGTAGTCGCTGAAACGAGGAAAGGCGGCTAGCAGTACCAATTTGGGGGTTTCATAGAAAGACCAACCAAACACACACAAATCCAAGGTTGGAACGTATTAGGAGGAAAAGCGGTGCGCAAATTAATTTATGTAAAAGGTTGTGTCTTTACGCAAGGCGAAGCAACCATTTATGACGAGACAAATGATGCGATCGGATCTGTTCACCGCGACGCGGAGGGCAGTGTTCAAGTGCACAACTTGTCAGGCCGTCAAATCGCTCACGGGAAGTACATCCCGAACTGTCAAAAGTGGGTCGTCATGAACCACGACGGGCAGGCGATTGGTCAGTTGAAGGACAAATTCTCGTTATTCGGGAAAAAGTGTGAGTACAACGTCTATGAACGCGGACTCTATACGATTCAATACGATGTCGAGCGCTATAAGTTCAGCGTTCGAGACAAAGCAGGCAAGCTTGTGGCGGAACTCCGCAAACAAGAGGATGACTGCTTCTGCTTGACGAAAGAGGCCGACCAACTCTCGATGTTCGAGTTGTTGTCTGTCCTTAAAACGTTGACAGTAAAATCACGGATGCCCATCGCGGTATCGGTGTGACCAATATGACGAACACCAGTCACGGCGACTGGTGTTTTTTTATGAAAAAAAGCTCCATTCGACGTGGTCAAATGAAGCGGTTCAAATAATGTTTGGCCTCGATCTCGAGGGTCGTCACGCGGTGCGCGTATAAACAGAGTTTAAGGACGTGCAAGATGTTCGGGTGAGTATAGCCCATCTTCTCGATTGAACGCTTCGCACGGGTGTCGAGGAGCTCGATCGGGCTCGTCGACTTGGCGTACTCGGCGTAGAGACGATAAAAGTCGATCGGTGAGATGAGGTCGTCTTCATCACGGTCAGGGTTGTTGAAGATGAGCGCCAGGAGCGAACTCGTCTCTTCTAGCGAGAACAAGTGCTTCAAATCATCGAGTAAATAAATGATGGCCGCTTGTTGGAGCGAGTACTTTTTACCG
The DNA here is from genome assembly GCF_018618075.1 of Exiguobacterium sp. s5. Lineage (NCBI taxonomy): Bacteria > Bacillati > Bacillota > Bacilli > Caryophanales > Exiguobacterium > Exiguobacterium sp. s5. The sequence goes on from NZ_JACSLK010000004.1 coordinate 290,399, forward strand.
ACCCGGGGCACTCCGATGATTTTCCGGACCTCTCGTTTCGTCCAGTTTTGGATCGTGGTGGCGGATAAGTGTTCCCCCGTCAACGTGTTCGCCAAAGCAACGATTTGATTGATCGACAATCCGTTCTTTTCAATATGAAACAAATGAATTTTGCGAAGTTCTTTCGGGAAATGCTCACGCACGTCCTCTGGGAAGAGAGAGATGGCCCGGTCTACGTCGCCAACCCGCATATAATGAAGGCAATCAGCCAAAGTTTGAATCGAAATTGCGTCGCGCATACAGGCATCCTTTCTATAGCCACCTACGTCCGTTGGCTATACAGTCATTTGACCTCATTCTACCAAATGTTTGAAAAGGAAGCTAGGCTATCGCCTGATTAAGGTATAATGGAAACGTATAAAAAAATGTAGATAAAGGTGGTCCAACGATGAATGAATGGGTCAGTTCCATCCTGTCCATCGTCATTGTCCTGGTGTTTCTCGTCGGTCTTGAACAGATTGGCAAACGCCTCGGCTGGACGGATGAGACAATTCGAAAGAGTGTACATATCGCGGTCGGCCATTGGTCGCTGCTTGCAGTCTGGTTAATGGAGACTTGGTACGTCGCAGCCGTCCCGCTCGTCTTCTTCACGTTTGCGAACGCATTGCTTCTTTATAAGAGTCCGTCACCGGTCCACCAGACGGAGCGCAAATCACTCGGTACCGTCTATTATCCGATCGCCTTGCTCGTCATCCTGTACTTTTTCTTCGAATCGGAGCCGCTCGCTTTTTTGGCCGGATCGCTCGTTTTGGCGTGGGGAGATGGGTTGGCCGCTCTGATTGGACGTAAATATGGTACAGTGACGTACGACTTATACGGACAGAAACGCTCGTTTCAAGGGAGCATGGCCATGTTCCTCAGTTCGTACGCTGTCCTCTTTTTATTGTTTTTGTGGGATGATGTTCCACTTTGGCAAGTGGTAACATATGGATTCATCATTTCCATTATCGCTACGTTGACAGAAGCGATTTCGTATCGGGACTGGGATAATTTCACAATTCCTATCGTGGTGGCAGTAGCTACATCATTATTGCTATAAACTAATTGCTTCATTGTAAAGAAAACGTTGCTTGTCACCCCTGTCAAAGATTTGTATACTGTGTTTCGTACTGAAATCATTCAGTGACGTGTTTGCCTCTCTCTTGACGAACCGAGGCATGCTTAAAATAGAACGTAAAGGATTGAGGCAACGCATGAGCTTTTTAGACCAACTACTTACTATCATTCCGGCCGATCGCGTCAACCAAGACGAACCACTGTCGGCACACACGTATACAAAATTAGGCGGGAAGGCCGATTATTTCGTGGCCCCGCACACGTACGAGGAAGTACAAGCCGTGCTTGAACTTGCTCATCGCGAGAGCGTCCCGTTCATGATTCTCGGGTTTGGATCAAACTTGATTGTCCGTGATGGCGGCCTTCGCGGAATCGTCTTGAATTTGAACGAGTTGAAAACGATTCGTCGCGATGGGAATCAATTGATCGCCCAAGCCGGCGCGGCCATCATCGATGTGTCACGCCAAGCGCTCACCGAGGAACTATCAGGCTTAGAATTCGCCTGTGGCATCCCGGGGACGGTCGGTGGCGCGGTCTACATGAACGCAGGCGCCTACGGTGGAGAGACGAAAGACGTTATCGCGAGCGCGGTCGTCTTGTCACCAGAGGGCGAACTCATGACGCTCACGAAAGAAGAGCTCGACCTCGATTATCGGACGAGCCGAGTTTCTAAAGACGGGCTGATTGTCCTCGAAGCGACGTTCGAACTCGAGCCGCTCGGCTATGAGGCGATCAAAGAAGTGATGGATGACTTGACGCACAAGCGCGAGTCGAAACAACCGCTTGAATACCCATCGTGTGGTAGCGTCTTTAAACGACCGCCTGGTTACTTTGCCGGTAAATTGATTCAAGACTGCGGCCTGCAAGGGAAGCGGATTGGCGGGGCGGAGGTCTCGCTCAAGCACGCCGGATTCATCGTCAATATCGATGAAGCGACGGCGACTGAATATATCTCGCTCATCCGTCACGTCCAAGCGACGGTGAAGGCGAAGTTCGAGATTGAGCTTGAACCAGAAGTCAAAATCATTGGTGAGGATATCGCCGTCGAAAACGCATAAGCACGAAAACGCTCGAACCAACCGGTTCGAGCGTTTTTTGATGATGTGACGACATAAAAACCGACAGAATAGTTCTGTCGGTTTGGTCCTTACGCTTGTAATTGTTTTGTGACCGCTTCAGCAGGCGCCACGAACGTGTAGCCGAGGTCACGCGCGACAGCCTCATACGTGACTGTCCCGTCGATGACGTTCAAGCCTTTGAGTAACGCCACGTTTTCACGAAGCGCCGGGAAAATCCCTTTTTGAGCGCACTCGACGATATACGGCATCGTCGCGTTCGTCAAACCGAGCGTCGACGTACGTGGGACAGCACCTGGCATGTTGGCGACGGCATAGTGTTGGACGCCGTAGCGCTCATACGTCGGTGCGTCATGCGTCGTAATATGGTCGATCGTCTCGCAAATCCCGCCTTGGTCGATGGCGACGTCGACGATGACCGACCCCGGTGACATCTGTTGCACCATTTCTTTCGTGACGAGTTTCGGTGCTTTCGCGCCTGGAATGAGGACGGCACCGATGACGAGGTCACTGTCAGCCACTTGTTTGGCGATATTGTAGCTGTTTGAGATGAGCGTATTGATTGTGTTGCCGAATTGGTCGTCGATTTGGCGAAGACGGGCTGGGCTGATGTCCATGATTGTGACGTTGGCACCGAGGCCGATGGCGATGCGGGCTGCGTTCATCCCGACGACACCTCCCCCGATGACGGTGACGTTCGCACGTGGTACGCCAGGCAAGCCTGACAAGAGAATCCCTTTTCCACCGTGCGGTTTTTCAAGGATTTGGGCCCCGATTTGAGCGGCCATTCGTCCAGCCACTTCGCTCATCGGTGTGAGGAGCGGCAACGTGCGGTCGATTTCAACCGTCTCGTAAGCGATCGCCGTCACGCCTGAATCGACGAGTGCTTTCGTGAGTTCTGGTTCGGCTGCCAAGTGCAAGTAGGTGAAGAGCGTCAAGTCCGGACGGAAATAACGATATTCAGACGGTTGCGGTTCTTTTACTTTCAACGCTAATTCGACGTTTCCCCAAACGTCTGCGGTTGTGTCGACGATTGTCGCCCCTGCATCGACATACTCCATGTTCGTGAAGCCGCTCCCGACACCGGCTTCCGTCTCGACGAGAACCTCGTGTCCAAGCTCAGTTAATACGGCTGCACCCATCGGCGTCAAGGCGACGCGGTTTTCATTGTTTTTGATTTCTTTCAATACCCCGATTTTCATGTAAAGTTCCCCTTTCTCTCTACTGACACAATTTGTTCACACCTCTAGTATAGCCCCATCCGAAAACGCTGTCTTTAGCATGGATTCTAAAAATGACAATGCCCACTTTGTGAAAAATCACAAAGCAGGCATCAATCATCTTGTCGGTATTGGCCTGCCTTGATGGCGAGGTAAACAGCGGCTCGTTCGGGCAGTGAGACTTGCGTAATATTCGTCAGTTCCTCGATGCGGCGAATCCGATAGAGCACGGTATTCGGGTGGATGTGAAGATGGGCGGCGACGCGTTTGACGTTCCCATCAAAATAGAAATACCACTCGAGCGTCGTGACGAGCTCGGTATGATGGGCGACATCATATGCCTGCAAACGCTCGATGGTCGGATGCGTTTCGAGCCGAAGCCCGATTCGGCGAGCGAGATCTGGGACGAGCTGATAAATCCCGATTTGTTCGAACGTGTGCGTCGCGGCAAGCTCATAGGGGAACTTCCGACGAAGCGACGTGACCTGTCGTGCTTCTTCCATCGCGGCATACAGCATGTCGCTCTCAAAGAAACGACGGCTGACGCCTAAACGTGGATCGACTTCCGTGAATTTCTCTCGGAGCTGTGTCTCGAAGCGATTGGCCCACTGCAAAAGTGCCGTCTCTTCCTCGGCTAACTCCGATTTCATATAATGCCAGACGAGTAGCTGTTGACCATCGATGGCGTGCAACACGACCTCGATCGCTTGTTGGGTCGCGAGAACATAAAACAATCGCTCCGCCAGCTGTGGGGTGATCGGTTGGCCGCACTCGATGATGGTGAGTCGGCTGGCGACAGCAATCGGGGCGAGTTCGTTCAAACGATCGCGATGAGCGGACGACAAATTGGGGCTGGCCAACACCTCTAAAAAGAAACGCTCGAGCTCGGCATCGATGCGCCGCTCATGCATGGCGATGGTCATGAGCAATTTTTTAGCGATGCTCGCGCCTTCTTTTAACACAGTGAGCTCTTGTTCCGAGAACGGGGTCGTTCGGGCCAGGCTCCAAATATAACCGAGCACATCGTCCTGTTGTTTGATAACGACAGCGGCACGTTCGCCTAAACCGACAGCCACCCGGGCTGGGATGACGACCGGTTCGTCTCGGTCGATCACTTCTTGCAGGATTCCACTTTCCCATAAGTCCTCGATGACCGCTTCCGGCACACGACGGCCGATGATGGTCGCGATGCGGGCCGGGTCGGTCGAGTCGGGGTGGGTGCTGTAGGCGAGCAACTGGTGGTGGCGATTTTCAATCGTGATTGGGGCCCGAATCGCTTGTCCGATTGCTTCGGCGAGTGTATCGAGCGATTCATAAGATTTCTGCAAAAAAGGCATGTCGATTCCTCCTCTCTCTCACTATACCGTCTCTGTTGTGAAAGTTCACAAAAAGATGGAAGTGTTTTGAGAAGAAGGGGCGACATGCCTCTAAAATTCAGCTTAAATCGGGAAAAACAATCCGATGACGAGACCGAGCAGGGCACCGACGATGACTTGGAACGGGGTGTGACCGACCAACTCATTTAAAATCGGTGTCTCATGTTTGATGCCTTTGAAATAGTCGTTCAACAAACGGGCTTGGAACCCGACCGCTTGCCGGACACCGGTCGCATCGTACATGACGATCGTCGCGAAAATCAGGGCGAGCGCGAACATGCTGGAGTCGAGCCCTTCGATACGCCCGATCACGGTCGTCAATGCGACGACGGTCGAGGAGTGGGAACTTGGCATCCCACCTGAGGCAAACATGATTTCAAGTTCAAAATCTCGTGTTTTAATGAGTTCGGTTACGAGCTTGGCCGCTTGGGCGATGAACCACGCGAGCAAGGCGGCGAGTAAAGGTTCGTTAAAGAGCAATCGATTCACTTCCTGTCTGACAATGGTATCTACACTATACCCGATTCTTTCAGGCACTAGACGTAAAGTTTTTGTCAAAAAAAGCACCTCGAGCATAGGCTCGAAGTGCTTCTCGGTCGATTTTTGTTACCCGACGACGCCTTCAGTCTCCTGAAGTTTGTCCGCGATATTCTCGATGATATAGCGGTTACGTGGATGCTCCTGGCACTCTTTCGAGCATGAACGCATTTGTTTCGGTTCACACTCTTCACAACAGAAGTGTTGAGCATTACACACCGGGTTGGCACAATTAACGTAACGGACCGTCTTCGTCCCACAGTGCATGCACTCGGAAACAACCGACGGATTGACCGTGTTGACTGGGACGTTGATGCGCTCGTCAAAGACGTAGAGCTCGCCTTCCCAATTTTCGCCTTTCGTGGCGTCGTCTTTGCCGTACATGGCGACGCCGCCTTTTAGGTGGAAAATGTTGTCGTGACCTTGGTCACGCATATATGCGGTAAATTTCTCGCAACGGACGCCTCCGGTACAGTACGTGAGTAAGGTTTTCCCTTCGTAGAGGTCCTTGTTCTCTTCGAGCCAATCTGGCATGTAACGAGAAGCCTCTACGTCGATTTTGATCGCATTTTTAAAGTGACCAAGATCGTACTCGTAGTTGTTACGAACATCGAGGATGACGACATCGTCGCGATTCATCATCTCTTTCCATTCTGCCGGTTCGAGGTACGCACCGTGCTGTTTAGGAACGTCGAACTCACCATCAAAGCGCCACGTCACAAGCTCTTTCTTATGACGGACAAAGATTTTTTTGAACGCATGCTCTTCGACTTCATCGATTTTGAACTCGATATCGCTGAAAAGCGGGTTCGCTTTCAAGTCGTTCATGTATTGCTCGGTCTGTTCCCAAGTCCCAGAGCACGTTCCGTTGATTCCTTCGGAAGAAATCAAGATCCGTCCTTTGATGCCAAGGTCCTTACAATACTTGAGGTGCTCTTGTGTGAGCGTTTCTGGGTCTTCGATGTTGACGTACTTATAGTACAGCAAGACCCGCATTGGTTTTGTTTCCATGTTATTACTCCCCTGTGTTCAGTTTTTTGCAGGAAAACGAACGTTGGGTTGTGTCGTTCGACGAGCGGACTTGCCTGCAACCACAAGTCCATATTATATGATAGATATCACAGCGAAATTTCGCAAATACTTTTTATTTTTTTTACTGGCGTGCAGGGGGATGCGTCTTCCTGAGCGAAATCGGGTAAAAGGTATTAATGAAAGTCGAAGGTGGAAACTGATATGCTCACATCACTCCAACAATGGATTATCCAACTGATTGAATGGCTGCAAGAGCTTCCGGGAGGCCCATGGGCAGGACTAGGGGCGCCGTTCCTTGAGGCGATCTTTCCATTTCTTCCGCTCGTCCTCATCATTTCGGCGAACGCGGCCACGTATGGGTTCTTGCTCGGGACGTTATTGTCTTGGGTCGGTAGTTTACTAGGGACGATTCTTGTCTTTACAGCCGTCCGTTACGTATTCCGTAAACCGATGACACGGTGGCTCGAAAAACATAAACAAGGGGTATATTGGCTGGAACGCATCAACCATATGAGCCCGATCTCGCTTGGGTTTTTATATTCGCTCCCGTTCATCCCGGTCAGTTTGATCACATACTTACTTGCCCTCATTCAAATGCCGCTTCGGACATTCATCATGGCGGCGGGGTTCGGGAAACTGCTTGTCGTCTTGATTTTTTCGGTCATTGGTGACCAGTGGGAAGAGTTTATTCAAAGTCCGTTCCGCTTATCGATGCTTGGACTGTTACTGTTTGTTCTTTGGGCGATCAGCCGTGGCCTCGAGGAATTGCTCAAGCGGCGCGCCTTCAAAAAACGCAACGAACAACTTCAACGTGAACGTGAAACGAAACGTCAAACGACCCTTCGAAGCTAGTGCTTCAAAGGGTCGTTTTGGTCAGGCGCGCTTTTTGAAACGCGGGAAGTTAAAGACGATGGCCAGCCCTCCGCAAATGAAGAGCAGGAATGGATAGAACATATACGGGACGAGCGCTGGTGACGCCGTATTCGTCAATTCGGCGGCGATGAGCAGCTGTGCCCCATAAGGCAACAGGCCTTGGACGCCACACGAGAAGATGTCGAGCACACTCGCTGATTTCTTTCGCTCGATGTCATACGTGTCGGCGATATTGGCGGCGAGCGGACCGGCCACGAGAATCGAGATCGTGTTGTTCGCCGTCGCAACGTTCGTCGCGCTGACGAGCCCGGCGATGCTCCATTCGGCACCGGCACGTTTTTGAATCCGCGACGTGAGCGCGTCACGCAAGTAAGTGAGCCCGCCGTTATGCGAGATGAGTCCGACGAGTCCGCCCATGAGGAGCGTCAAGAGCGAAATCTCGGCCATACCCATCATCCCGTCTGCCATAGCCGTGACGTATGAAGTGACAGCCAAACTCCCATCGATCAAACCGATGATGCCGGTCAAGGCAATCCCGCCAAGCAAAACGAGAATGACGTTCAACCCGGTCAAGGCGAGAGCGATGACGGCGAGGTATGGAATGAGTTTATACCATTCGAACGCGGCTGCATCGACAGTCGATTCTCCACTCGATAACACCGATAAGAGGACGATTGTGATAAGGGCGGCCGGGAGGACAATCCAAAAGTTGGTTCGGAATTTGTCACGCATATTGGTACGCTGGGTCCGGACGGCAGCGATTGTCGTGTCCGAGATGAACGACAAGTTGTCCCCGAACATGGCACCACCGACGACGGCAGCCGCCGCGATGGCGATATTGACGCCACTTTCTTCGTGGATACCGAGCGCGATCGGGGCGAGGGCGGCAATCGTGCCCGTCGACGTTCCCATCGCCATCGAGATGAAAGCCGCGATGACGAATAAACCGCTCAGTAGAAGCGAGGACGGTAAAAATGTCAGCGCCGCATTGACGGTCGCGTCGATTGCGCCGATTGCTTCGGCGACACTCGAGAACGCTCCGGCGAGCAAGAAGATGAAGACCATGATCAAAATGCCGGGGTTCCCCGCACCTTGGGCGACACGCTCGACCGTCTGAGTGACGCTGCCTTTCGTCATCATCGCCGCGACGATGACCGCGATCAACGCCGCGATCAGGACCGGGAATTTATAAAAGTCGTTATAGTAGATGCCTGCCCCGATAAAGAAGACGAGGAAGACGAGCAAAGGCAATAGTGCCCATTTGTTAGCTGTCGGTTGTTCCAATCGATTCACCTCATTCATAAAATAAAAAGAGAGCCTTCTGAAAAAAGGCTCTCTCTACAAGAAAACACTTTTTTCATCTTTCGAGCAGACTGCTCGCTGGATTTGGCACAGGTTACCCGCTGCCGAGACGTCACTGGGCCAGTCCCTCAGTCTCTCTTGATAAAAAAGTTGTGATATTTAATTATAAGACACGTTCCCTAACGTACCTGTTTCAAATCCGCTTGTCAATAGCAAACCCCCACGCGGTGAACGTGGGGGTGAGTCAGGTCGTTAAGAAATTGTAATGGGCGACGCGGTTGCGTCCGGCGTACTTCCCGCCGACGTAGAGGGCCCGGTCAGCGTTACGGATCGTATCGTCGAGGCGTTTGTCACCGAACGCCTGAATCGTGTCGACACCGATCGAAGCGGTGACGGGGATATCGATTCCGTCGACGTGGAACGGTTTGTTCTCGATTTGTTGCCGGATCCGTTCGGCGATCTCGATTGCCTGTTCGACATCGCAACGATTCAATAGCAAGATGAACTCTTCACCGCCGTAACGGGCGGCAAAATCTTCGGTGCGGAGTGCCTGGCGAATCCGCCGTCCAAACTCTTGGAGCACACTGTCCCCGACTTGATGTCCGTGCAAATCGTTGATTTTTTTGAAAAAGTCGATGTCGAGCATCGCGACCGAAATCGGATACATCGAACCGTCCGAGATTTGTTGAATCCCGTATTCGTAAAACGCGCGTGCATTCGCGAGCAGCGTCAAGCTGTCGGTCCGACTTTCCGTGTAAAGACGGTCGCGCTCATGGCAACGGCTGATCGTCCGGTTGAACGACTTGAGAAGTTTGACGATTTCACGTTGGATGGTCGAGGGATACCCATAGACGTGTTCACCCGTCATGACGAGCCACGTGCGAATCCCTTCGATCTCCTCGGACCGAACCGAGATGAAACTATGATAGTCGTCGTCAAATTCGTTCGACAGTGGTGCGTCCCATTCGAAGCGCATCTCATATTCGACCGAGGCTTCGTTCGGATAAGCGTGATCGAGCAAATCGAACACGATGTGACGGTCAATCGGCTGACGCGTCTTCAAATCAAAGTACAGGGTACGGTCGAACAGTTTAAACTCGACGAACCCTTCGTCATAGTGATTGAGCCGCTCACATTGACTGAGAAACACTTCGATGGCTTGCGCCTCGCTCTGCGATAACGACACGGCTTCTTTTGCCTCATCATACTGTTCAATCAACGATTTAAAGGCGTCTTGCCGGCCTTTTTGGATGATGAGCCGCTTGATGAAGAACGTCAACGCGGCAGCGATGCTGCTGACGACGAGTAAATTCGTCTCCCGGAACAACGAGGCCGCCAAAATGAAGACGAGACTGACGATATACGTATAAAACGCGATGCTCAGAAAATCGCGGACCGGGATGTCGACGCGGAACCACCAACCGACTTGATACTTTTGCACGACCGTGTTCAAGATGATGGCCAGAATCAAACCGGCGAGCGGCAGGAACGAGTCTTGAGAATAGAAGCCGAGACCGGTCACACCACCAAGTGCCAAGTAAACACCGGCTGGGATGGCAATCTCCAAGAAAGACGTGATGGCGTTCCAAGGATACGTGAAGCGGAAGCGTCGAAGCGCGACGCGCGGTTTCAAGTTGACGAACTGGAAGACGAGGAGACCAATCTGATTGACGAAAAGCGCCGTCTCGAAATCAAAAAACAAGAAAATGATGAGGACGATACTTTCCGAAAACGTGAAGTAGACGCCTTTCCGTTCGATGGAGTCCATTTGAAAAATGATGACAAGGAGCGCGATCAAGATGAACGGCAACGGCTCGATGGCGGGTATGTTCAATACGCCTGTGGCGAACAAGGTGATCGTCGATATGAGTAAAACACTCCATATGCTCCAACCAAGGACGGACATCTTGCGAAAATGGTTCATGGTTCCCTCCTATGTGGGAAAATTCGATATGTATGGTAGGAGATTCGGCACAATCATGCCTGAGTCCTGCCTATTCATCATAATGGCGGAATTCTAGCATTGAGTCTATATGAAATATCCTCTATAATGAAATTGCTTTTCAACCACATAGACGAAAGTCGATGAAAAAGAGAGTAACGATCGTTCCGTCAACAAAGCGACCTAGGGATTGGTGAGAGCCTAGGCTGACAAACATCGCGAAACGCACTTTTGAGATGCTGCCCGAACCTTAGTAGGCGTAGCCGGGGGACCCCCGTTATCACCGATAAAGCGGTCTGCGTCAAGCAGGCAAGAAGAGTGGTACCGCGGGCCATCCCGTCTCTTTGCATCTGTGCAAAGGGCGTTTTTTTTTATGAAAATTTTATAAGGAGGAATTGTAATGAGTTATGAACGCAAATATGCGGAAGCCTTGTCCCGTGTCATCGGGGACGAGTTGACGCTCGACCAAATTGAAGCTCTAATTGAAAAACCAAAACATGAGGCACACGGGGACCTTGCTTTCCCTTGTTTCCAACTCGCGAAAGCCTACCGGAAAGCGCCGGTCATGATCGCGACTGATATCGCGAACGATTTGAACGATGAATTGTTCACAAAAGTCGAGGCGGCTGGACCATACGTGAACGTCTTCTTGAGCCGTGACGTCGTGTCACAAGAAATCATCAACATGGTGCTCGACGAAAAAGCGGACTATGCGACGCATGCGACCCGCAACGAGACAATCGTGACCGACTTCTCGTCACCGAACATCGCCAAACCGTTCTCGATGGGACACCTCCGTTCAACTGTAATCGGGAACGCCATTAACCAGATCGCCCGTAAAAACGGCTACGACGTCGTTGGGGTCAACCACCTTGGGGACTGGGGGACACAGTTTGGAAAACTGATGGTCGCCTATAAAAAATGGGGCAACGAGGAAGCGGTACGTGAGCATCCGATTGCCGAATTGTTGAAGCTTTACGTTCACTTCCATGAAGAGGCGAAGACGCAACCGGAACTTGAGGACGAAGGCCGTGCTTGGTTCAAGAAACTTGAAGACGGCAACGAAGAAGCGACTGAGCTATGGACATGGTTCCGTGACGAGTCGCTCAAAGAGTTCCAAAAAGTATACGACTTGCTCGGCGTCGAGTTCGACAGCTTCCACGGGGAGGCGTTCTACAACGACAAGATGGACCGCATCGTCGCCATGCTCGAAGAGAAGAACCTTCTCGTCGAAAGTGAAGGGGCGATGGTCGTCTCACTCGAAGACGAGAACTTGCCGCCATGCTTGATTAAAAAGAAAGATGGCGCGACGCTTTACGCAACACGTGACTTGGCAGCGGCCGTTTATCGTCATGAGACGTATAACTTCGTCCAAGCGAACTACGTCGTCGGCGGCGAACAGGCGCTTCACTTCAAGCAGTTGTTCTCGGTCCTCCGTAAACTCGGCTACGACTTCGTCGATGGCATGCATCACGTGCCGTTCGGTTTGATTTTGCAAGAAGGGAAAAAGATGTCGACACGAAAAGGTCGCATCGTCTTGCTCGAGGAAGTACTGAAAGAAGCAATCGAGAAAGCTCAAGGCAACATCGCCCAGAAGAACCCAGAACTTGCGAACGCGGACGACGTGGCACGTATGGTCGGTGTCGGCGCGGTCATCTTCCACGACTTGAAGAACGAGCGCATCAACAACATCGAGTTCGACCTCGACAGCATGCTCAAGTTTGAAGGCGAGACAGGCCCGTACGTGCAGTACACGAACGCGCGTGCGAACTCGCTCCTCCGTAAAGGCAACTACGACGGCTCGACATTCACGGGTGCGGATGACGACCACACGTGGGGCGTCGTGACGATGCTAAACGCGTTCCCACACGTGATCACACGTGCCCATGAGCGCCGTGAACCGTCGATCATCAGCCGTTACGTCCTCGACTTGGCGCAATCGTTCAACAAGTATTACGGCCATGTCCGTGTACTCGAAGAAGATGCTGGTAAACAGTCGCGTCTCGCCCTCGTCAAAGCGGTGACGATCGTATTGACAGAAGGACTCCGTCTGATCGGTGTTCAAGCTCCAGAAGAAATGTAAGCACAAATAAGGGACCCTTTTGAGGGGGTCCCTTTTCCTATGCCTTCATTCGTGTGACTGTCCGGGTTTTTGTATCGTACAAACACCATTCCCGGTCGAAGATGACGGCGCCGACGTTGATGACGTACCGTTTTTTCTTCAATGTGAACGGTTTCCCGATTTCCCAGGGAATCGAACGGCCTTTCCGGTAAATCCCCGGGATATGGCTGTGGCCGATAAAGACGAGCGGATACTTGCCTTTCTCGACGATCGGTTCCCAGTCCGGACTCCAGTTCACTTGATGGCCATGCAAGAACAACGCCTCATCGAGCGTCGTCTGTTCCGGTAATAATGAAATCCGCGTCTTAACTGGATGCGACACGACGAGCACCTCGTCAATCCGTTCTTCTTGATTGCCACGCAGACTCGGGAACGTGAGCAGCGCCTCGTAATCCGGATCGTACGTCACGACGTCGGACACTTCGTGGAACCGTTCGTTCCGTCGCTTTTTGCCAATGTGGCATTCATATAAATCGCCGAGGCAGAGGATATGCTCCGTCTCACGCCGGACCGACTCGAGGACGGCCTTCAAATCATCAAACGAACCGTGCGGGTCACTGATGATGGCGAGCTTCATCGGTAGTTCGTAAATTGGGCATCGACAGACAATTCGAGCTCACGGACGAGCTGCATGACGGCTTGGAGGTCATCGCGTGACTTGGCCGTCACACGGATTTGATCGTCTTGGATTTGCGACTTCACTTTCAATTTTGATTCTTTAATGGCGTTGTTGATTTTTTTCGCATCGTCTTTATCGATGCCGCTCTTCAACTTGACGCGCTGACGGACGGTGCCACCGAGGGCGCGCTCGATTTTTTGGTAGTCGAGGTTTTTCGTCGGCACGCCGCGCTTGATCAATTTCGAGATCATGACGTCCTTCAATTGCTCGAGCTTGTAGTCGTCATCCGATACGAGGACGAGGTCGCCGTTGTCGAGTGACATCTCACTCTTCGATCCTTTAAAGTCGTAACGGTTTAAAATTTCTTTCTCGGCGATTTGGATCGCGTTCTTCACTTCTTCCAGGTTCATTTCTGACACAATATCAAAAGAATTGTCTTTTGCCATGTTTCATCCATCCTTTACAAGGGTTTTGTTATAATGATAGCAGATTTGAAGTAGTGAAGGAGTGAAAGAGATGGAACATACTATCGATCAACAGACAAATGTAGATTTAGACCATATGGCGTATCACGGCAAAGACCTCGGGGTGACGTTTAAAGGTGATATCATCCGGTTGCGGGTCTGGTCGCCAGTCGCCGAAGAGATGACCGTAAAACTATACCGGACGCCGCGGGCACGAAAGTTCGAACGGATTGAGCTCGAACGGGCCGAGAAAGGGACGTGGGTCCTTGAACTCGACCGCGCTTCATTCGAAGGATATTTTTACGTGTTTGAAGCTACCGTCGAAGGCAAACGTGTCGAGTCGCTCGATCCGTATGCGAAAGTCGTCGGTGTCAATGGGAAGCGCGGGTGTCTGCTCGACCCGTCAGCGCTCAACCCGGACCATTGGGTCAAAGAACGTCCGCTCTTCCACTCTTCACAAGAGGCGGTCATTTATGAAGCGCATGTCCGTGATTTGACGAGCCATCCCGACAGCGGCGTCATGCATCGTGGCAAATTCCTTGGGATGACCGAGGTCGGCACGAAAACGCCGAACGGCTATCCGACCGCGCTCGACTATATCACCGCGCTCGGCGTCACGCACCTCCAACTCATGCCGTTCTTCGATTACGGTTCGGTGAACGAGTCGCGTGAGAGCGAGGCGAATTATAACTGGGGTTATGACCCGGTCCATTATTTCGCCGTCGAAGGTTCGTACGCCTCGTCTGCCGATGACCCGGCCGCTCGCATCATCGAGTTGAAGGCGATGATCCAGGCACTGCACGACCGTGGGATCCGTGTCATCATGGACGTCGTGTTCAACCATACGTATGACGCATTGACGACACCGCTCGGTCAGTTTGTGCCCGATTACTATTACCGCTTGAACGAGGATGGAACGCTCGCCGACGGCTCGGCGTGTGGGAACGATACGGCTTCAGAGCGCGCGATGATGCGGAAGTTGATCGTCGAATGTGTCTCATACTGGGCGAAAGAGTTCATGATCGATGGCTTCCGCTTCGATTTGATGGGGCTCCATGACGTCAAGACGATGAACCAAGTCCGGAAAGCACTCGATCGCATCGACCCATCGATTCTCGTCACCGGAGAAGGATGGGATCTCGACACGCCGCTCTCGGTCCGCAAGAAAGCGAACCAGCATAACGCCCATAAGATGCCACGTATCGCCCAGTTCAACGACGCGATTCGCGACGGCGTCCGTGGGGACGTGTTCATCGAGGACTTGCCAGGCTGGATCAGCGGCAACGCGGATATGACGGCGGACGTCAAGCGCGGCATTGCCGGCGCGGTGACAAGTCAGAGTTTTGCCGATGAACCGAACCAAGTCGTGAACTACGTTGAGTGTCATGACAACTTGACGCTTTGGGACAAGCTCGCCGTCACGAACCCGGACGATGACGAGACGACACGTCGTCGCCGGCATCGCCTCGCGACAACGATCGTCATGCTCGGTCAAGGCATCCCATTCTTGCATAGCGGTCAAGAGTTCTTCCGAACAAAAGATGGGGACGAGAACAGCTTCAACTCGGGTGAGGTCGTCAACCGTTTGGACTGGACACGGGCCGAGCAGGAGACACCGAGCGTCGAATACGTGAAAGGATTGATCAGTCTGCGGAAACAATATCCGTTGTTCCGTCTCGAGAACACGGAGCAGATTCGCAAACATTTGCGCTTCTTCGATGAAGAAGAAGGGGTGATCGCCTTTGAACTGAGTCGCCACGTCGAAGGGTATGTCGAACGTCATCTCGTCTACCATAACGGGCTCGAGGAAGCGGTCGAGGTGAAGCTGCCGGCCGGTAAGTTCGAGGTCCACGTTGAAGACCATACCGTCAATTTGACAGCGCCGCGCCTCCTTGAAGAACGACACGTCACGGTCGCACCGCTCTCGACGCTCGTCGTGACGGAACGCCGCCCGGATTACAGCAAATATGCGGTCGCCGGCGGGGCTGCCCTTGCGATCCTTGGTCTCTGGTACGTCGCGAAAAAACGCAAGAACAAACAGCAGTAACCAAAAAAAGGAGACGTCATTCCGTCTCCTTTTCCTCGTTCGTTTCAGTTTTGGCTGCCTCCAGTTCCATCATCTTCTTCACGATGATGTGTTTTGGCATATGCATGAGCTCCTCGAGCGGAACGTTCAGCTTTTTAGCAAGCTCGACCGCCGTCTCGGGAGAGAGTTGAAGTGGGCGCATTGAGGTTCCTCCTTTCACATTCAGGGTATGCTAATGCCAGTATACAGGAAAATCAGGCGCATGGAGAATGTGTTCTGTGAACACATTCAAAATCGAAAAATGCGTGGGGCGTTGCTAAGCTGAAACTAGGAAGTGATCAAATGTACAAACAAGTAGCAGACTATCAATTTCATCAAACGGTTGAATGGTTGGAGCGCGTTGGTGGAGGATGGATGTTGTATTTGGCGCAAACCGGTTTTCTGTTTTTTGACGAGACGTTCCAAATCCGATGGGAACTCGAGTGGAAATGGGCACCGTGCGCACTATATATTGAGCCTCATGGCAGACGAGCCGTCGCGCTGTTTCGGGATTTACAGACATACGGAGTCATGGATTTAACAAACGGGACGATGGAACGTCATCCGATCCCACGGACGTTTCATGACGATTGGTTCAGTAACCTGCACCACTGGTCAGGAGACGACCTGTTTCTTTACTCGGCCGAATCAGACATTGTCGCTTTGAACTTGAACGACCACACGTTCCGGTATAGCCGCTACGAAGAGGTCCCCGAGTTCGGAAATATCATCGAACTTGCCTATCAGCCGACCTATGATTTCGAACGATTCACGGCACCGGGCCTCGTGACGCTGTACGACGAACCGAATCAACAGTTCGTAGTCGAGAATGTTGCGTCGAGCGCGTCTTGGATGATTCCATACGGAGGTGACCGCGATCTGGCCATCGTCGATCAAATCGGCGAGACGACCGCGATCACATCGATGACGTCGTTCCAACTGTTTGAACGCGATCGCGAAGTGTTCTCGTCTGAAGTGTGTGCTGAAACTGAATTACTGAAAGTCGTCTTATTGGACGAACCGGGCGACCGACTTGTCGTCTTGTCAACGCCACGCCGCTTTTGCCATAGTTGGCTTCAAGTGTTCGAGCGTTGACGCTCCTGGACCAGACCATGGTTCAGGATTTTTTTACGAAGACTTGGTGAATCCCCAAAAAAACGGGAACAGTCTTCTTAGATGGAGAGGAGTGGACAGGGATGGAACGATTAGGACAAGCGTTAGTCCGATGGCGCTACGCTGTCGTGTTGATTTGGACGGTATTGCTCGCGGTATCGGTATATTTCGGATTACAGTTGCCAAGTGAACTGCGCGGCAACGGGTTCGCAATCCAAGACGGGCGTTTCGCCCAAGTGGAAGATACGTTGAACGACCGGTTCGACCGGGCCGGTGCCTCGATGATCGTCTTGTTGGAAGGTGGGGACCTTGATACGGTCATCGAGCAGCAACGCGATCGACTCGCTGAAGTCGATGGGATCGATGGCGTGATCACGCCAGCCGAGAATCCGGAGGCACGCGATGGAGACGTCGCCTATTTATTGCTCGAGTTCGAGGACTACGATACGGCCGAGGCGTCGATTGAAGACGTCCGCAGCGCCTTGATTCGCGACACGGACACAGACGTGCGATTGACCGGAGAGCCGGTCTTCGCGGATGACTTGAACGAGGCGTCAAAGAATGACTTGATTCGGGCCGAGCTGATTGGGATTCCGGTCGCGTTGCTCGTGCTCTTGCTCGTCTTCGGGACGCCGCTCGCCGCGGTCATGCCATTATTCGTCGGTTTAATCACGTTCATCGTGGCAGCGGGCTCGTTGTTCTTCTTTGCCCAAACGATGGAACTGTCTATTTTCGTGTTGAATGCGGTCGCGATGATTGCCATCGCGCTCGGCATTGATTTCTCCTTATTGCTCGTCAACCGGTACCGGGAAGAGCTCGCGAAAGGGAAGTCACGTGAGGCGGCCATCGTCCGAACGGTCGCGACGGCTGGACGATCGATTCTATTCTCAGGACTTTGCGTCTTCGTCGGACTGGCTGGGTTGTTGTTCATCCAAGTCGATGTGTTCCAAGCGATTGCCCTCGGTGCGTTGATTGCCGTCGCCGGTGCGGTCTTGTCCGCGCTCACGTTGTTGCCGTCTGCCCTGTACATCGTCGGAGACACGATCAATAGAGGACGGCTCGTCAAGACGAATGAGACGCGCTCGGAAGTGCGGTGGCAGAAGTTGGCCCGCTTCGTCATGAGACGTCCCGTCACGATGACGCTCGTCGCGCTCTTGCTGCTACTGCCAAGCCTCTGGTTCGTTCGTGACCTCGAACTGAACATCCCGGACGCCGATGCGCTCCCGACCTCGTACGAGTCACGGGCCGCCCTTGAGCGCTGGGACGACGTGTTCGGAGAGACGTCGACCGACGCGGTGCTCTTGTTTGAGACGAATGACTTGACCGATTCGATGATTCTCGACGAATTGACGGCGCTCACTGATGAGCTATCCGAGGATCCGATTGTCGACAACGTCACGACGTTCTTGACGGCATCCGGTCTCGAACCAGCCGAGTTCCAACAACTCGCTGAAGCGGCACCAGAGCAACTTGAAGCGTTCGATCGTCTCATCACGCTCGAAGGGAATACCGACCTCGCCCTCGTCAACGTCAGCTTCGACGTCCCGCCGAGTGATAAGGACGCGCAGGCGTTCGTCCGTGATTGGCGCGAGAACGGTTTTGACGTCGGGGGACCAGCCGCGTTCAACGAAGAAATCTATGAAGAGATTTACGATAGCATCCCGTATGCGGTCGTGACTGTCATCTTGGCGACGATGGTCATTCTCATGTGGGCGTTCCGCTCGGTCTTGATTCCAATTAAGGCGATTATCATGAACGTGCTCGGTCTCGGGGCGACGTTCGGTCTGCTCGTCATCATCTTCGAATCAGGCTACGTGTATGATGCCGAGACGATCAGTATCTTAACCCCGGTGTTCATCTTCTCACTCGTGTTTGGCCTGTCGATGGACTACGAGGTGTTCCTCGTATCACGGATCGAGGAATATTATCGGGAGACCGGGGATAACGACTACGCGACGGAGATGGGGCTCGCCAAGACGAGTAAAATCATCACGTCGGCCGCTGTGATCATGATCGTCGTCACGGGAGCGTTTGCCTTCACCGGCGTCAGTCCGATCAAACAGCTCGGGGTCGGGATCGCGCTCGCCATCTTCATCGACGCGACAATCATCCGCATCTTGCTCGTACCGTCTTTGATGAAAATGTTCGGGGACTGGAACTGGTGGTGGTTCGGGAAGAAAGATTTACCGAAACGTAATCTACACTAAATATACATTTAATGAAATAGTCGTGAAAATGTGTTAAAATAGTTTCATGATTACGCGCAATTTGGGAAAGGAAGGTCTTTATGGATACCGAGAGGACATGGCCTCTGTTTCAATTGCCGGACTTCTAGCGTTGAGTTTTTACAAGCGACATCAATGTAAAAATCAACAAACGGAAGATCGGAGATGGAACAGATGGAACCGCGGCTACGACTGAGGATCCTCCTCTCCGTTGAAAACGGGGAGGACAATCGGAATGAAACGAGTTGCTACCATAGTGCTCGGAACGCTAATCATGGCGTTCGGTTATTATTATTTGAATGAACAGTTTGGTTTGGCAGAAGGGGGCTTCGTCGGGCTAGCATTGCTCGGCCGCTATTTATTTGATATCGATCCAGCGATCTCGATGATCGTACTCGATATCCCCTTCTTTTTAATTGCCCTTTGGTGGAAGGGCTGGCGCTTCGTCGGACAAGCCGTGCTTGCCGCCGCGTCGTTATCGCTCAGTTATGCGATGTGGGACCGATTGGATTTACTCACATTCGACATTCAAGTCTGGCCGGCAACGTTGTTTGCCGCCATCGCGAGCGGGATTGTGACCGGTTACGGTCTCGGTCTCGTCTTGAAGTCAGGCGGGGCGACCGGAGGCGACGATTTATTCGCCCTCGGCCTATCGAAATGGACCGGCGTATCGGTCGGGACGATTCTCATCATATTTGATGTCATCGTTTTGGCGATCTCGCTCATCTATTTGCCGCTGTCGAACGCGCTTTACACGCTTCTCGCGGTCTCGATCGCAGGTCGTGTCGTCACGAAGATGTTGACGGACGATGTGGTCGAAGTAACCGTACCAAGTGTGACCAAACTAAAAACAAAAAACGATCTCGCGTGAGATCGTTTTTTGTTTTGTAAAATTTATCACAGTTTTACAGTCATCTTTCTTCTACACTAAACATAGAAGGAGGGAGTCACATGACATGGATGATTCCAAAACAGCACGGCGCTTGGTCGATGCTGATCTTACCGTTCTTACTCGGCGGTATCGTCGGAGGGTGGACGCTCGCGCACATCCCGTTCGCGATCGCTTGGTTATTCGTTTATATGGGCACGTTTTTCTTGTTCCAATACATTAAGCAACGGAAGAAGTCTAAGGAACTGTTGCGTACGGTCGTGACGTATTTGACGATTGCCACCGTCGCCGCCGTCCCGGTGTTTCTGTCCGAGTGGCGTCTCATTTGGTTTGTCCTTGCTATGATTCCGTTCGGACTCGTCAACGCCTATTTCGCCAAAATCAAAGACGAGCGCAACGTCTGGAACGACGTCAGCGCCGTCACCTCATTTTGTATCGGCGGGATGGCGAGTTATTATCTCGGAGCACGGGTCTTGGACGAGACAATGATGTGGATGTTCGTCTTGCCGTACTTATATTTCCTCGGAAGTATCTTTTTCGTCAAGACGATGATTCGAGAGAAAAAAAGTCTATTCTATCGAAACGTATCATGGGGGTATCATGGTTTGCTCGTCGCCACCTTCATCGCGTTCGGCTATCCGGTTTTGGCACTCGCTTACGCGCCAAGTCTCGTCCGGGCGGTCGCGTTCTACGGCAAAAAGATCCCCATCATGAAGATCGGGATCGTCGAAATCGCCAACTCGGTGTTCGTGCTCGGTTGTCTCAGCTGGTATTTATTTTCTTAAGAAGGGGCGACCCTTCTTTTTTTAATCGCTTGAAGCGCTGCTAGAGATGATGGCGACAGTCGTCGCGGCCGTTGCTGCCTGTTGCATGGCGAGCAGGTGGGCGAACGTCCCGTGTAACAGTAAATCGCTCGCGTCTTCCTTGATGTTGTTTGCCGCGACGAGTTGCAGGGCGACCGTCAACGCGTGGGTGTGGAACCAGCGATGCTGTTCCTTCTCGGCGTTCGTGATGTCAATCAGGTCGCGCTCGTCGTTGTCGTTCGGAGCCGCGACGATGGCCAAGAGGGCGAGCGCTGGCAGATGCTCGTTTTTGACAGCGATTGTTTGTCCTTGGAGCCGCGTGCGCCACTCGAGCAGGCGGTTGATGACCTCGTCTGAAGGCAAGTCGCTAAAAGCAAGTAGATGGGAGACGAGTTGGAGCTCGTTTGAGCGGGGCAACTCGGCTTTCAACGCTTCGTAATACGTCTCGATTCGTTCATTTAGCGCAACATGGTCATCGAACGCTTGGACGAGGACGAGGGCAGACAGAAGGTCTTCTTCGCTCGTCAGCCAAGGATGGTTTCGTTTGAACGTTTGATAGAGTGCGCTCGCCTCGTCAAGCCGGCGCTCGGGCTCATCGACGTTGATCAGTTGGCTCGCGATAAAGGGCCGCAACATACTGAAACGGAAGTGCTTCCGGTCGAGTAGCGTATCAAGCCGGAGTGCCTCGTCGATGGCAGATTCGATGTCTTCGTATTTGGCATCGAGGAACGACAGCCAGACGAAGTTATTGCTGCCTCGAAATTTCGAGAATATGCCGGTCTTCTGTTTCAGAACCGCTTGAGCGTGTTCGAACCGTTCCGAATCGAACGGGGTATCGTGCATGGCGTAGTTGATGGCCATCAAACGTCGGAAATCGTCAGTGAACCACTTTGTCGCTCCCCTGATTCCTTCGAGTGCTTCGAGGTAACGGGTGTAACGTGTCATCATCAGCAATTCCTCCTTTTGCTCCTTATACGAGTACAATCGAAAGAATGATTCAAAAACAGCCGCCCTGGATTCGTCCGGGGCGGCTGTTTGTTATTGGACTTGCGTATACAACTTCTGCATATACTCGTTCACTTCATCGGCCGCTTGGAACATCATGAATGAATGTTGCAAGATGATCTCTGGCGAGAAGCCGAGGTCGAGGTCGAGCGTCGAGGCGAGCGTGACATCACGGTCGCTATCGAGTACGCAACGGAAGTATTTGAACTCTTGGTTGAACTCGTTCAAGGCGTTAAGAATCGGTAGGTCTTCCACGTAGTCCGGCACGTGTGTGACTGTCGCGGCATAAAGTTCCGCATCCGTCGTCTTTTTATTGAAGGCGATAATCATAACGGGCTGAGCCCCGGATTTAGTCGTTTCACGCGTCAAGAATGTGACGTGCGTTTCAGTCTCGCTCTCTTTGAACGTCATATTGCGTTCAGCGACGAGCGCTTTAAATGATTCTACTTTTTCTTCGAAGTTCACAAACAAGTCCCCCTTAAAAGTCGTTACTCTAACTTTCTCCCATTTGCGGAGGGAAAGCAAGGGGAACTAGCGTTTCATCAACATTTTGATGGCTTCTTCGACGGTTTCTGACGTATCTTCGCCATCTTCTTGGGCGGTGATGATGCACTGCTCCAAGTTCTTCGCGACGATGATGGTCGAAGCACGGTCGAGTGCCGAACGAGCCGCGCTCAACTGCGTCACGACGTCGCGGCACTCTTTCCCTTCTTCCATCATACGGATGATGGCCCGGATTTGTCCTTCGACTCGTTTCATCCGGTTCAATACTTTCGCATCGTATTGATACTGTTCCATTAGATTCACCTCTATATTCAAATCGTTCAGTAACCCAACTATTTATTGTGTAGTCTCATCTTAATACGTGGGGGAGTATGTGTCGAGCCACAACGTTTGAGATAAAGATTTTTTGAAAGTTTACCATTTCGTCAAACAAATCCCTTGCAATCGAATACCATAGGGGGTATATTAATGACGTGGAAGCGATATGTTCAACGAATCACAAACTTTCGTCGGACGCCCGCTACCAAGATGACGAATAAATAAGTGAAACATCATAGATTAAAAGGATGGGTAAATAACATGAAAGCATCTGCTTTAAAACGTCAAATGGATTTTGAAGTACCAGTGAACATCGTCGACGTTCGTGAACGTGACGAGTTCCAAGAAGCGCACATTGCTGGCGCGAGCAATTATCCGCTATCTGAAATTTCGGAATGGATCGAGACACTCGACCCTGAAGAAGAATACATCGTTCTCTGCCGTTCAGGTGCTCGCAGCACGCAAGCAACTTGGCAAATGGAAGCGAAAGGTTATAAAGTGGTCAATATAGAAGATGGCTTGATGAGCTGGCCTGGTGAAGTCGTCAAAGGAGGAAATGAGCAATGAGTAAAAAAATCGTAATCGTCGGTGGAGTCGCCGGTGGCGCTTCAGCAGCCGCACGCCTTCGTCGCTTAAATGAAGAGAACCAAATCGTCATGTTCGACCGGGGCGAATACATTTCGTTCGCGAACTGTGGTCTTCCATATTACATTGGTGACGTGATTCAAGATCGTCAAAAATTGCTCGTCCAGACGGTCGAGGGCATGAATAAACGTTTCCAACTCGACATCCGCAACTTGACGGAAGTGACAAAAATCAACCGTGCCGAGAAGACGGTATCGGTGAAAAACGTTAAGACGGGCGAAACATACGATGAGTCGTACGATGTACTCGTCTTGTCACCAGGAGCGAAACCGATTCGTCCGAACATCCCTGGAATTGAAGAAGCAGAAGACATCTTCACGCTCCGCAACATTCCGGATACGGATAAAATCCGCAGCTACGTTGATGACAAAGCGCCGAAACACGCGACAGTCATCGGTGGCGGTTTCATCGGGATCGAAATGGCTGAAAACTTACGTGAGCGCGGCGTCGAGGTCACACTCGTCGAGATGGCCGACCAAGTTATGACACCGCTCGATCGTGAGATGGTATCACCTGTTCACGAACATATGCGTCTCCATGGCGTCGACCTTCAGCTTTCTGACGGTGTCGATTCGTTCTCTGAGAAAGGGAAACGTGTCCACTTGAAGAGCGGTCGCGTCATCGATACCGATATGGTCGTCTTGTCAATCGGCGTCGTGCCAGAATCGTCAATCGCAACGGAAGCAGGACTTGAAACAGGCATCCGCGGCGCCATCCGCGTCAACGAGAAGATGCTCACGTCAGACCCGAACATCTACGCGATCGGAGATGCTGTTGAAGTACTCGATTATGTCTTCCAAGAGCCGACGGTCGTTCCGCTTGCATGGCCAGCCAACCGCCAAGGCCGTCTTGTCGCCGATATCATCAACGGTCGTGACGTTAAATACAACGGAACGATGGGGACTGGGATCGCTAAAGTATTCGATATGACAGTTGCTTCGACAGGTTGGAACGAAAAACGTTTAACAGCAGCTGGTAAAGAATTCGAAGCCGTTCACGTGCACCCGGGTTCACATGCGGGTTATTACCCAGGATCGACACCAGTATCACTCAAACTCTTGTTCCATCCGACGACAGGTGAAATCTACGGCGCGCAAGGCGTGGGGATGAACGGCGTCGATAAACGAATCGATGTGATTGCGACAGCGATGAAAGGTGGCTTGACGGTCCTTGACCTTCCAGACCTTGAACTCAGCTACGCACCACCGTTCAGCTCAGCGAAAGATCCAGTCAACATGATCGGTTACGTCGCGTCGAACGTCGTCCTCGGCGATAACGAAGTCGTGCACTGGAATGAGATTGACGAGTTGGTCCAAAACGGCGCGACATTGCTCGACGTCCGTGACGAGTCAGAACATGAACTTGGCAAAATTCCTGGTTCAATCAACGTTCCGCTCAACTCGCTACGCGATCACTTGGACAACTACAGCAAAGACGAAACGATTTATGTGACGTGCCAAGTCGGGCTTCGCGGATATCTCGCATCCCGTATCTTGCGTCAAAACGGCTTCAAGGTGAAAAACTTGAGCGGTGGCTACAAAACATGGTCACAAGTAAAACGTGATTTTGATGCCATTGAGGCAGGCACGAAGGCAGCCAATGAGACTGCCGCAACAGTAACGGAGGAGGCACCACCAGCAATGACGAATGAACCAGTCGGGGAACCGATTTTCCTAGATACGTGCGGTCTGCAATGCCCGGGACCAATTTTAGAAGTAAATAAAAAAGTAGCCGAGCTCGGCGAAGGCGAGACGCTTCGTGTCCTCGCGAGTGACCCTGGTTTCTTTGCAGACATCGAAGCATGGGCGAAGAAAACCGGCAACAAGCTCGTCTCGAAACAGTTCGTGAACGGTCGCGTGGAAGCAATTCTTCAAAAAGGTAATGGTCCTGCGGCTGTACAAGCAGGGGCACCGGCGACAGACGGCGCATCGATGGTCGTCTTCAGCGGAGATCTCGACCGCGCGCTCGCTTCGTTCATCATCGCCCAAGGTGCGGCGGCGATGGGCAAAGACGTGACGATGTTCTTCACATTCTGGGGACTCAACGTCATTCGTAAGCCAGATGCACCGGAAGTGAAGAAACAAGGTCTCGAGAAGATGTTCGGCATGATGATGCCATCGCATGCGGGTGAACTTCCACTCTCGAACATGAACTTCGGTGGAGTTGGTCAAAAGATGATGAAAAAAGTGATGAGCGACAAAAATGTGCCATCACTTGACGAAATGATCAAATCGGCTCAAGAAGCAGGCGTCAAAATGGTCGCTTGTACGATGTCGATGGACGTCATGGGAATCAAAGAAGAAGAGTTGATCGACGGCATCGATCTCGGGGGTGTGGCAGCATACCTCGGGGCGGCTGAAGGCGGCAACTTGAACCTCTTCATCTAATCAAATGATGCAGGATGGGCGATCGGTCACTTGACCGGTCGCTTTTTCTGTTGTTCGACAGCTCATGTGAAATTTGTCGAAAAGGATTGCAATTCTTAGACGTTTTTCCTATAATTCTACTCATGTAAAGAAAGTTGACATAACTTTTTCTTATAACTCATACATACACGGAGGATTTAAAGATGGAGAAATTCGTAGAAGGTCTCGTTTCATCAGCCAACGACTTGCTTTGGTCGTCAGTGCTAATCGTTGTCCTTGTCGCCTTAGGTTTGTACTTCACCGTCCGGATGGGGTTTGTCCAGTTCCGGATGTTGCCTGAAATGTTCCGCCTCTTGTTCAAAGACGGCATGAAACGTGAAAAAGGCCAAGTCTCGTCATTCCAAGCGTTCGCGATCGGGACAGCAGCCCGCGTCGGAACGGGTAACATCGCCGGTGTCGCGACAGCAATCGCGCTCGGTGGTCCGGGAGCCGTCTTTTGGATGTGGCTCATCGCCCTCATCGGATCGGCTTCGGCGTTCGTAGAAAGTACGCTCGCACAAGTCTACAAGATTCGGGACGGACGCACATGGCGTGGAGGCCCGGCGTACTATATGGAGCGCGCCCTCGGTCAACGTTGGCTCGGGATCTTGTTCGCAATTCTCATCACGTTCTCGTTCGGATTCGCCTTCAACTCGGTGCAGTCGAACACAATCTCGCTCTCGATGAGCAATCAGTTCGGCGTGAGCACGACGACAGTCGGTCTCGTCTTGGCCGTCGTCACAGCAATCGTCATCTTCGGTGGGATTCAGTCGATTGCCGTGCTCTCGAGTATCATCGTCCCGGTCATGGCCGGTGGCTATATCTTGCTCGCAGGATGGGTCATGATTTCAAACGCATCATTGTTGCCGGAAGTGTTCGGTTTGATCTTCTCAGAAGGCGTGTTCGGTCTGCAGCAACTGTTCGGCGGTGCCATCGGAGCGATGGTGCTCCAAGGAATTCGTCGCGGTCTCTTCTCGAACGAAGCCGGAATGGGTTCTGCCCCGAACGCGGCGGCGACAGCGGAAGTATCGCACCCGGTCAAGCAAGGCTTGATTCAATCGTTCAGCGTCTTCGTCGATACGCTTCTCGTCTGTACGTCGACAGCGATGATCATCTTGTTGTCAGGTGTAGCCGGATCGGAGTCGTTCGCAGGTGTTGAATTGACACAAGCGGCGCTTACGGCTGAGATTGGTCCGATGGCGACATCGTTCCTCACGATCGCGATTTTCTTGTTCGCGTTCAGCTCGATTCTTGGAAACTACTACTACGGCGAGACGAACATCCAGTTCATCTCGGATAAAAAGATTTACGTCACGCTCTACCGCATCGGTGTCGTCGGTATGGTCCTCTTCGGAGCCGTCCGTTCGGCCGGTCTCGTCTGGTCGATTGCGGACGTGTTCATGGGCCTTATGGCGCTCGTCAACTTGTATGCGATTTTCCGTCTCGCGAAAGTCGCTCGTCTCGTCCTCGACGATTACTTGGAGCAACGTCGTCAAGGTGATGACCCTGTATTCTACGCCGATTCGATCGACAACTTGCCAGGCCGCGAGTACATCGAGGCTTGGGAGACGGCAGAAGAGGAAGAAGTCAAGACAGGCACGATTCGTTCATAAGCGACAAACCGTCTACGAAAACACGTAGGCGGTTTTTTTGCGCCTAAAAGATGGGTAAACTGAAGAAAAGGGGGGCGTTCAATCATGGAGACGACACATTATATACGCATTTCCCCAGAAGTATGGGTCTCGTTCGGGCAAGACCCGGAAATGATTTTAGATTGGCTGTTGCACGTTCACGCTCAACAGCGTGACACGTATGAGACGTTGACGCTCCCGAACATTGAACGGTTCCAAAAAATTCTCGGGCAAATCGAAGTCTATATCGATGGGGATGACACGTATAACTTGGAGATGGCGGTCATTGGGGAAGAGTT
This sequence comes from Exiguobacterium sp. s5, assembly GCF_018618075.1. Classification (NCBI taxonomy): domain Bacteria; kingdom Bacillati; phylum Bacillota; class Bacilli; order Caryophanales; genus Exiguobacterium; species Exiguobacterium sp. s5. Next base: position 317,959 of record NZ_JACSLK010000004.1, read on the forward strand.
GATCGTCAACGAGAAGCAGGCGGTCGTCGTCGGGATTTTGACGCCGCAACTGCTCCACATCGTCAAAGACGCGATGAACGCGTTCACGAAAGAGGATGTCGCCGACATGGCGTTCGTCGACCATGAAGGCCTCGATGATGTATGGCTCAAATGGACGTTGTTGAAACGATTCTGCGAAGAAGCGATTGAACGGGACGAGCTCGTGTTGATTTATTATGAGTAATATCGCCTAAATGGTATAATTAGGAAAGATGTCAGTCACTTCTAGTCTCGATTCACGTGAACTAATGGGGGAGAAGTGCTACAAGTGTGATGATCATGGGGGTTCGCTGAATGTTATCTTGGTTAGGTATAACGAATGCAGATGAGACAAATCAAACTGAACGTCAATTTTTCGCGAATGTGAAGAAAAAAACGATCACTTTAATTCTACTTACGGCTTTAATCGCACTCTATGGCGTTAAGGTTTTGTTAACTTACCTAATCCCGGCCTCATATTTGGCCGACCCAATTGTCGCCGTTCTACCAGGTACCGTAGGCGTTTTGGTTTCTATAGTCTACGTCTTGGTCGCGGAACGAATTCTACAGGACAACGCCAAACACTAGTCATACCATTTAGAGAAAAAAACTCGACGCCGCAGCGCCGAGTTTTTTGTCTTATTTCAATGCCGTCTCAAGCGCTTTGACGTTCTCGCGCATGAGATCGAAGTAACTCTTGTCCATCTGTTCTTTCGTGACCGATTCCAAGTTATAGATCGTCACCGTCTCCGCGCCGATCTCATTTTGAACGACCTGGGCGACTTTCGGTGTCACCGTGTCCTCGAAGGCGATGTATTTCAAGTCGTGAAGTTGAGCCTCTTCGATGACGCGCTTCAACGCCTGTTGTGACGGTTCTTCCGAAGGCGTGAGACCTGTGATTGGGAGTTGGTCAAATTCGTAGCGCTCTGCTAGGTAACCATAGGCTGCGTGCGTCACGAGTAGCTCTGACTTCGAACCGCCCTCGACTGCCGCTTTCAGCTCGGCGTCGAGCGTGTCGGCTTCTTCTTTAAAGGCGCTCAAGCGATCCGCAAACTCATCTTTATAGTCAGGGGCCTGTTCGCTGAAGGCCGCTTCGACCGCTTCGGCCATCGAGACGGCATTCATTGGGTCGAGCCAGACGTGTGGGTCGTATTGACCGTGATTATGGCCATCATCTTCACTATGACCGGCTTCTTCTTCGGCATGGTCATCGTCCTCATGTCCGTGCTCGTCTTCTTCACTATGCTCGTCCTCGCCGTGGACGTGGACCGTGTCATCAGCCGATAAAAGGGTGATGTCTTCGGCCGTCTTCACGAACGTGACGTTCTCATTGGCCAAGCTTTTCTCCATCGACTCGACGTATGGCTCGAGGTCATGGCCGACCGTCAAGAACAAGTCCGCTTCAGCGATGTCTGTCATTTGCTTTGAGGTCGGCTCGTACGTGTGCGGGTCGGCACCAGGCGGGATGACCATCTCGACGCGGACGCGGTCGCCGCCAATCTCCTCGGCGAATGATTTCAACGCGAACGTCGACGCATATACGGTCAACTGGTCGTTGGCTTCCTCTGTGGCACCGCCCTCTTCATTGCTTGCGCAACCACCTAATAAAAGTGTCCCGGCAGCGGCGACACCTAACAGTTTTTTGTTCATAACCCTCTCCACCTGTCCTCTCTATATAAAACCTTTAAATCGTAACCGTTACGTTCTGAGACTGCGTTTTATATTATAGGGGGCGAATGCGAACACGTCAAGTCCGACTTCAGATGGATGGTTTTTCGAGAAAAAGGGAATATGATTAAAAAAAGAACGAGGAGTGGATGTATATGAGAAAGGAGACCGCCTGGTTCGTCGGTGGTGCGGCGCTCGCAGCTGCCACCGCAGCCGGGGCAAGCGTATGGAACCAATACGGATCGCTCGTGCGTTGGCAAGAGCCCGAGTTGCCGGTGCGTCCCTCGACCCGTAAACGCCGGACTCACACGTACAAGATTGTCAATGACCGTCCGCTCCAATTTGATGTGTACTACCCGCCCGGCGAAGGACCGTTCCCGGTCGCTGTCTATGCACACGGCGGGGCATTCGTTCGAGGGAATCGAGGCATGGTGACGTTGTTCCATCCATTGCTCGACCACTTCCTCGCCAAAGGATTCGCGGTCATCAGCATCGATTATCGTCTGTTCGAGGACGGGGTCTATTTCCCGGACAACATCATCGACGTCTCCGATGCGCTTTGCTATCTCAAACAACACGACGGTCTACTCAATCTTGACATCGACAAATTGATTGTCTGGGGCGACTCGGCAGGCGCGGCCCTTGTCCTTGCGACAGCACTCGACCGAAGCAAGCAGTTTATAGGAGAACTCGGCGATGACGTGCCGCCGGTGAAAGGTGTCATCGCCCTTTATCCGCCGACGAACTTCTTGTTGTTCAAGTTCATCCAGACGTGGCTCGCCCATTTGAAGTTTTACGAAGGCAGTCGTGAGGCGTGGCGCGAATTGATGGTGAAGTGTTCTCCGGTCACGCATCTGTACGATGATGCCCCGCCGATTCTCCTTTTGCACGGGAAAAAAGACCCCATCGTTCCGTTCGGACAAGCGCTCCATTTCGTGGAGCATGCGAGCGAGGTCGGCGCGAACGTGCAATTGATTTCTTTTCCGAACGGCACCCATTCGTTAGCGAGTTTCCTCCAATCCGATAACCCGATCAAAGAAACACAACTCATGGCCCGGATCGATCGTTTCATCGATGACGCGATGATGTGACGTTGCGCTTTTTTTCAAAGATGGTACGATGGGGTAGGATTTAGGAATCAAAAAGGAGTGACTCGTGTGACAGAACTTTGTTTGGTCCGACATGGTCAGACCGATTGGAATTTTCAAGAAATCATTCAGGGGCGGGAAGATATCCCGCTCAACGCACTCGGACATCGGCAGGCCGAAGAGAGTGCGGCCTTTTTAAGCCAAGAATCATGGGACGTGATCGTCGCGAGCCCGCTTTCGCGAGCGATGGATACGGCCCGCTACATCGCAGAGGCGTGCGGCATCGACCCAGGCGTGATTATTCAGGACGAACGGTTCATTGAGCGTGAGTTCGGTCATGCGTCGGGAAAACCTGTGCCTGGCATTTACGAAGCTGTCCAAGCCGATGATCAAGATCGCGTCCCGGGTCTCGAGTCAGAAGATGAGATGCGGGCCCGGGTCTTGAGCGGCATGGAAGACATCGTCGAGGCACATGCTGGAAAACGTATCATCGTCGTCTGTCATTCACATGCAATTAAAGCCGCCTTATCGGCGATTGACGACACGTATACGTTCCGCCACGCCATGCGCAACGCCTGCTCGAATTATATCGAATATCAAGAGGGTCAGTTCGTGGTCAAGGCGGTCAATGTCGCCGACCATATTACGAATGTGATCGTCGCGAAGTGAGGAGAAGTTCATGACGACATTGCTCTGGATTTTCATCATCGCATCATTTGTTGTCGCGTTCGCGGGTCTGATCTATCCGGTCATCCCGAGCGTCTTGTTCTTATTCATCGGTTATATGATTTACGGTTTTGGATTCTCGTTCGAGCCGCTCACATGGACGTTCTGGCTTTGGCAAACCGTATTTTTGATCTTCTTGTTCGTAGTCGACTATATCGTCACTCGGGCGACGGTTGATAAACGAGGCGGTTCCGAACGGGCGAAGTGGGGAGCGACGATCGGATTGATCGCAGGTCCGTTCATCTTCCCGCTCGTCGGCGTGCTCATCTTCCCGTTCATCTTCGCGTTTCTAGCGGAGCTCACGCTCGGTAAATCGACGCGTGAGGCGTGGAGTATCGGTGTCGGGACGGTACTTGCTTTCCTTGGAAGTACGATGCTCAAAGTCGTCGGAATGACGATGATGGTCATCTTGTTTTTCATCTACATTTGAGGCGGAGAAATTTCTTCGCCTTTTTGGGTTGAGATATTTGAAAAAACGGGGAAAGAAAAACAAGACCGTTCGACTTATTCGAACGATCCTGTCTTAACGAGCTGAGTGAAGGCGGAGCGGCTGAACGACTGCTGTTGCTCCATTTGTTTTTCGAAGAAGGACGGTTTGAGCTCGGCGTTCGCCACGCCTTCGGAAATCAACGAATCGAGTACTTGCTTCGTCGTGTCTTGTTTCGGCAACAACATGAGCCCTTCGGCGACGAACGTGTGATGGTCGCTTAGCGACCGTTCACTCGTGAACGTCAAGGCGAGGGCGGCCGGCCGGTTCGATGGAGACGTGATGACGGCCTCGGCGAGAAGCAGGATTCGTTTATTCAAGTAATGATGAAGCGTGACGGCAAATTCAGTCGGTACGAGCATCTCGAGGAGCCATTCGTTGTCGTGCTCTTTTGAGATGATCAACCCATCGAGCAGTTCGACGGGCAGGTTCAACTCGTTGCCGTACTCGTCTTGGACGAGGCGAACTTGGACTAGGCGGAACGTTTTCATCGTATCGATCCCTTCCACATTTTCTTTAACTCATCTTAACACAGTCTGATTCGAAGATTGTGTTACGATAGCGGGGAAGCGACGTAAAAAAAATAGAGGACAAGGAGGCATCAAGATGAGTTGGGTTGTTGGCATAATCGGGTATATCGCGATTCTAGCAATCGGTTATTATGGTGTCCTTTTCTTCAAAGTAAAGCAGGAGCGGAGTCGGGCCGGATATCGAATCTTCCTCTTGCTCGCGGGCTTGTTCTTCGTGAGCGGGAGTGACTATATCATCGCGTTGTTCCGAGGGGATACGGAAGCGACGTTTTGGCAACGGACCGTTTACTTCATATTGATTTTGATCTCTCTTTCGATCGCCCTTTACTTTCGGAGAAAAGAAGATAAAATCCATGCGAATGAGATGACGACGGCATAAAAACAAGAGGCTAACGGAAAAAAATCCGTAGCCTCTTGTTTTTATTTCGGAATCCGAGTTTGACGAATCATTTCGAGCTTCAAGTCCCAGAGCGGTTTACTGAATGTGACCGAGTACACTTCCGGCAAGCGGAGGCGTTTGTACTCTTCCCACAGACCGTTCATCTGCTCGTGATGATACGTGCGGATTTCTGTCGCGTTCGGTAACTCATATACGCGTTCGCCGTCTTGGAAAATCGGGACGAGCAAACGTTTGACGCTAAAGTTACGTGTCTTGATGCGGAACGCGGGGTCGCGCACGTCAATCAAGTCGATTTCGTTATACGACTCGACTGGTTCGTCGGCAAGGGCGATATAGTCACCTTTGAACTTCCCGGTCTCGTTATCGATGATGCGATACAATTCTTTCTTGTGCGGAGTCGTCGTTTTCACTTTCGAAGACGACACTTTGATGACCGGCTTCAGCTTCCCGTCGGCGCCTTCGCGGGCGACGAGTTTGTACACCATACCGAGTGCAGGTTGCTCATAGGCCGTGATGCCGCGTGTCCCGACGAGGAACGTATCGGCTTCAGCTCCTTGCATCCGCAAGTCTTGAATGACGTACTCATCGAGGTCGCCCGAGACGACGATTTTGACGTAATCGAGTCCGGCCGCGTTCAATGCTTTTCGGGCCCGTTTCGACAAGTAGGCCAAGTCACCCGAGTCGAGTCGGACCGACTTCAAGCGGTAGCCTTTCGCTTCAAGTTCTTTGGCGACCGTGATCGCGTTCGGGAGACCTGACTTGAGCGTATCGTACGTGTCGATCAACAGGCTCGTATTGTCCGGGTACATCGAGGCGAACGAGCGGAATGCCTCGAGTTCGTCATCGTGGAACTGGATATCGGCGTGCTCCATCGTTCCACCGGTCGGGACGTCAAAATCACGTCCGGCCGAAACCAAGCTCGTGACGTCGAAACCGGCGATATAGGCGGCCCGTGTTCCGTAGTACGCAGCATCGACGCCTTGGGCGCGACGAGCACCGCCTTCGAGTAGCGTCTCGTTCGGCGCAGCTTGGCGGATGCGCGCGTATTTCGTCGCGATGAGTGATTCGTGGTTGGCGATGTTCAAGAGCGCCGTCTGGAACAGCTTCGCCTCAAAGATCGTCGATTCGATGCGGACGACTTGTTCGTTCGGGAAGATGACTTCTCCTTCACGGACACTGTAGAGCGAGCCCGTGAACTTGAAGTTACGGAGTACATCCGCGAACTCGTCCTCGAAGTCGAGTTGCTGTTTCAAGTAGCGGATATCTTCTTCCGTGAATGAGACGTTCTCTAAATAATGCACGATATTTTGGAGGCCGGCGAAGACGACGTAACCTCCGCTGAACGGGTTTGAGCGATAGTATAGGTCAAACACGACTCGTTCGTTGTGACGGCCTTGTTTCCAATAGATATACATCCAACGTGGGAGGTATAAGTCTGTGTGAAGTGCTAAGTTGCGATGTAACATAATCGATCCTTTCTGTTTTACGTCACTTCCCGGTCACCGTTGCTCCGAGGGTCGTGACAAAATGTTCGAGCGCCCAATCGTGGCCGACTGGGTTGAAGCTTTGGACGGCGTCGGCGTGGACGACGATTGTATAGCCGAGGTTGTACGCGTCGACAGCGGTATGAAGCACACAAATGTCTGTGCACACACCGACGAGATGAATCTCTGTGATGGCCCGTTCGCGCAAGCGCAAGTCGAGGTCTGTGCCGGCAAAGGCGCTATAGCGTGTCTTATCGATCCAATGATCGGCCCGGCTCGCCGCGGTTTTGACGGCACCGTATAATTCACGGCCCTCTGTACCGCGAATGTTGTGGGGCGGGAAGAGCGTCGTCTCAGGATGATACGTGTCGCCGGCGTCGTGGACATCGTTCGCGATGACGACATAATTCTCGTCCGCAAACTCCTCGATCAACTGGACGATTCGTTCTTCTATGTCTTGCCCTGGTTTTCCACAAGTCAAACGACCCGTATCTGCGATAAAATCAAACGTGTAGTCGATCACAATCAATGCTCGCATGGCGAGATCTCCTCTCTCATGTGAAGAATAGTTGGCTATCCTTCTTATTCTAAATCATTTTGCGTGAAGCGAAAAAGATTATTTTTGATCGCGGTCGGGTACTAGGTGTAAGAAGAACCGTTTGCGAAAGGGGAATCAGCACATGCTGCTGTCATCAACCGAACTGTCAGAGCAACTATCCCGCTTAAATGGCTGGGATGTTGTTGAAGGGGAATTACAAAAGACGTATCGGCTCGAGACGTTTCCAGAGGCGATTCAGTTCGTCCATCTCGTCGCTGATTTGGCGGAGGAGCTCAATCATCATCCGAACATCTTGATCGAGTATCGGAACGTCACATTGACCGTGTCCACGCATGACGAAGGTGGAATCACGGAGAAAGACATCATGCTCGCGAAAGGGTGTGAGGGGCTTGTCTAAACTGTTCATGACGTTTGCCTCAGGAACTGTCGCTGAACGATTGCGTCAACAACCCGGTATCCTTGTCGCCAACGGGACCGAGACGATTTTGCTCGCAGAAGGCGACAAGTCTCCCTTCCAAAGCGGGAAGACGTTTCAAATCGAAGAAGCGGAAGGACAATTCGCCTCGAAAGGGAATATTGTCTATGCGAACATTCCGGTCGATTCGAACGCCCGGTCGCTCTTGTTCCATCGCTTGTTGAAAGACAAATCACGTCTTGGGTCTGGCCATAGCGGTTTTGCCGCCTATCGGCTCGGTGTCGACCCGGACGATCACCACGGGATTATCTTCATCCAATTCACCGAGGGCGGAAATCGTTTCCGTGATTCGACCGACTATGTCTTGTTCCAAGAATGGCTGAAAGAAGCCGTCGAACAAAAAGGAGCCGGTCCAATCATAAAACACTATGTCGTCGATGAAGCGGATGACCTATAATAAACATAACGTCATGTTAGGGGAGGATTTTTTATGAACAAGAACTACTTCTGGATGGGAATGGCCGCAGGTGCCGTCATCGGAGCCGGGGCATCGCTTCTCCACAGAGAGACGCGCGAACAACAAGTCAGCCAGCTCAAACATATGAAATCACGACTCAAGTCGAAGGATGCGTCAACACAAAGCCATTCGGTCGGCCTTCAAGCCTCATCGAAAGGGAGCTTGAAAGATCGCGTCATGGATTTGAAGGCGCTCTACGAAGAGAACCAAGACACGATTCAAAATCTCGTCGAAGATGTGAAAGACTTGGTCGACGCGCTCCAAGACGCTCGTCACAAAAATCAAATTTAATCATCTATCACGGTCTGGCGCTATTGCGCCGGGCCGTTTTTTTATGGTCTGGCGAACATCTCTCTATTTAATTTGTATAAAAATACAATTGACAGTATAAATATACGTATGTTTTAATCGATTTATTCTTTTAAGGGGGTTCGACAGATGATCACTTGTGGAATCGTCGGCGTCACGGGGTACGCCGGGATGGAGCTGTTGAAGCTCATCGGGAAACATCCCGAGTTCACGCTCGTCCGGGCGATGAGCGATTCGAGCGCCGGATTGACGCTCGCGCAACTGTATCCATGGTTAGAGATTGAGGATTTGACGCTCGAGCCGTTCCAGGTGGGCGTATTGAACGACATCGACATTATCTTTTTAGCGACGCCGAGCGGAGTGTCGGCGCAATATGTGGCGCAGTTGACGGAGTATGAAGGAGTCGTCATCGATTTGAGCGGAGACTTACGTCTGCCGGCATCGAGTTACGAGACATGGTACGGCAAACCGGCCGTACCGGTATCGCTTCAAGCGCAGGCCGTGTACGGATTGACGGAATGGAATCGAGATGCTGTAAGGTCGGCCGACTGGATTGCCAATCCCGGGTGTTACGCCACGGCGGTCGCCCTTGGCTTATTGCCGTTCGTGAATGGAGGATGGATCGACCCGAACGAAATCATCGTCTCGGCCTGCTCCGGCATCACGGGAGCCGGGAAAGGACTCAGCGCCAAGACGCACCATGCCCGCTCCAACGAAAACGTACAACTTTATAAAATTCATACGCATCAACACATCCCGGAGATTGAACAGACGCTTTATGCAGTGAGTGGGACGCAAGCGACCGTGTCGCTATCGACTCATCTGTTGCCCATCAATCGAGGCATTATGGCGACGATGAGCGTCGTGCCGACAATCGAGCAGAGCGAAGCAGCTTGGGTGAACGCATTGCGACAAGCATACGCGAACGAACCATTCATCCGGGTGCAACAAGGCGAACCGGAGATTCGGACAGCCGTCGGGTCGAACTACTGCGACTTATGGGTGTATCTCGATCAACGAACGAATCGATTGACCATCATCTCGGTCATCGACAATATGCAAAAAGGTGCGGCCGGACAAGCGATTCAAAACGCCAACGTCCGCTTTGGATTAAACGAGACAGCCGGGTTGAATGAACAGCCCCAATACATATGAGGAGGTAGAAACGAATGATTGAAACAGCAATCAGCCCTGTCGTCCACGTCGTCACGCCGAAAGGGTTTCAAGCGTGCGGAGTTCACGTCGGACTGAAGCGGAAGCGTAAAGATTTAGCCCTGCTCGTCTGCGAACAGTTGGCCAGTGCCGCCGCGGTGTATACGACGAACCAGTTTCAAGCGGCCCCGATTCAAGTGACGAAAGAGACGCTACAAGCGTCGAACGGGAAGATTCGTGCCGTCTTGATCAACAGTGGAAACGCCAACGCCTGCACCGGTCCGCAAGGGCTCGAGGACGCGTATACGATGCGCGATAAGGCGGCCGAACATATCGGGGTCAAGCCGGAAGAAGTAGCGATTGCCTCGACAGGTGTCATCGGTCAACTGTTGCCGATGGAGACGCTCTTGACCGGGATCGATTTGCTTGAACCGATCCATGAGGAGACGGGGGCGGAGTCGTTCGCGGAAGCGATTTTGACGACCGATACGGGAACGAAATGCACGGGCGTCGAGTACACCGAAGGCGATGCCGCCGTGACGATCGCGGGTGTGGCCAAAGGCTCGGGGATGATTCATCCGAACATGGCGACGATGCTCGGCTTCATCACGACCGATGCCGTCATCGCACCCGACGTGTTGCAACGGGCGCTGAAACAGAGCGTGGACGCCTCGTTTAACAGTATCACCGTCGACGGGGACAGCTCGACGAACGATATGGTGCTCGCTTTGGCGAGCGGACTGACCGAGATGGATGAAATCATCGAAGGGACACCGGCCTATGACCGCTTCCTTCAAGCGTTGACGGACGTATGCACGAATCTCGCCAAAGCGATTGCCCGTGACGGGGAAGGGGCGACGAAATTGATTGAGGTCGAGGTTGTCGGGGCGAAAACGGACGCAGCGGCTCGGATGATTGCGAAACAAGTCGTCGGCTCGTCGCTCGTGAAGACGGCCGTCTATGGACAAGATGCGAACTGGGGACGCATCATCGCCGCCATCGGTGCATCAGAGCAACCGATTGACGTGAACCACGTCGACATCCGCATCGGGTCACAGCATGTGCTGATGGAAAGTGCGCCGGTCTGGTTCGATGAAACGCTCGCGACAGAGGAGATGGGCCAAGACATCGTCTCGATTCAGATCCGGTTGCAAGACGGCACCGGACAAGGTCAGGCGTATGGCTGCGATTTGACTTACGACTACGTCAAAATCAACGCGAGTTACCGGACATGAAACAGCGGAAAATCGTCAAACTCGGCGGAAGCGTTTGGGACACGCTTCATCCGGACTATTTCAAAGAATGGCAGGCGTGGCTCGAGGCGGGGCATGAACTTGTGATCGTTCATGGGGGTGGACCTGCGTTGTCCGCTTATTGCGAGCACCAACAAATCGAACCTATGTTTCAAGACGGACGTCGTGTCACGACAGCGGACGTGTTGACCGGTGCCGAGCGTGTGCTCGCGGGGGAGATGCAGACCGAAATCGTCGCTGCCCTCGGACGTCATCATATTCAAGCGGTCGGTCTCTCGGGTGTGGACGGACAGACGCTGACAGGAAAACAATTGGTGGAACTCGGGGCGGTCGGCGAAGTCGACCGGGTCGAGACAGACTTGTTCGAGCTATTGCTCGCGGGTCGCTACGTGCCCGTCGTGACATCATTATTACACGGTACGGAAGGCACGTTGAACTGTAATGGGGACGATTGTGCGATCGCAGTCGCGGTCGCTCTGCAGGCCGACTGCTTCGAAATGATCACCGACGTACCAGGTATCCGGATTGATGGGACGTTCCGTCAAACGCTGACACGTGAGGACATCCAGACGGCCATCGCCACAGGGGATATCTATGGGGGGATGATCCCGAAAACCGAGGCGCTGTTGGCTGCTCTAACAGGAGGGATTGATATCGCCGTCATCCGTGACGGCAAGGACCCGGTTCATCCCGGGACAACACTACAGGAGGTGCACCATGCATTCACTACTACCGACCTACGGACAACGACATATTGAGATTGAGCAGGCGAACGGATCGTATGTGACCGACACCACGGGGAAACGGTACCTCGATTTCGTCATGGGTATCGCCGTCTGCGGCACGGGCCATCGTCATCCACACGTAAGCCAAATGCTAGAGGCGCAGCTTCAAAAAGTGTGGCACACGTCGAACCTTTACAACATCAGCGGACAAACTCGCGTCGCCGAGATGCTCGTCTCCGGGACTCATTTGACGCATGCGTTCTTCTGTAACAGCGGGACCGAGGCGAACGAAGGGGCGTTCAAATTGATTCGGAAATGGACGAACAAGACGAAAGTCGTGACGTTCACGAAATCGTTCCACGGTCGCTCGTTCGCCATGCTCGGAGCCACGGGACAAGACAAGGTCAAAGCCGGATTCGGGCCGATGGTGGCTGATTTTGTACACGCACCGTTCAACGACATGGACGCACTCGACATGATCGATGCCGATACGGCTGCGGTCTGGCTCGAAATCGTCCAAGGCGAGGGCGGGGTCGTCGTTGCTGACTCGGCATGGCTCGAAGCGCTTCAAGCGAAAGCGACTGAGCACGGGGTCAAAATCGTCGTCGATGAGGTGCAGACCGGGATTGCCCGCACAGGTACCCGCTTCGCGTTCGAACAGACACCGCTTAAACCGGACGTCGTCACGCTCGCGAAAGGGCTCGGCAGCGGTTTCCCTGTCGGAGCGATTTTGACAGCGGCAGGTGCAGAGCACGTCTTCACGGCTGGCAGTCACGGTTCGACGTTCGGCGGCAATCCGCTCGCAATGGCAGCGGCGGAAGCGACGCTCGACATTTTGTTCGAGGCGGACGCACTCGCCCACGTCAATGCGATGGGGGCACGATTACGAGCGGGCTTGGAACAATTTGTCGACGGAGAGACGTTCATCGAGGTCCGTGGACTCGGCTTGATGCTCGGGCTCGTCGCGACGCAGCCGGTCGCGCCATGGATTGAACAGTTGCGAGACGCTGGCCTCTTGGTCGTTGCGGCAGGTCCGGACGTGATTCGCTTCTTACCGTCTTTGTTGCTTACGGAAGCCGAAGTGGATGAGGCGCTCGCAATCATTGGACAGGTGATTACAAAGGAGATGGTGTCATGACGGGGACAGTGACGTTACAAAGCGGTGAACAGTTCAACGGGACGTGGGAGACGAGTGCGTGCTCGGCGAAAGGAGAGGTCGTCTTCTTCACAGGGATGACCGGTTATCAAGAAGTGTTGACCGATCCGTCGTACGCCGGTCAAATCGTCGCGTTCACATATCCGCTCATCGGGCAATATGGGTTGACCGACGCAGCATCGGAGAGTGCGGACATTCAAGTGGCGGGCGTGCTCGTCCAGACGTTAGCCGGAAACGGGGCGGCGACCGACTTGAAGGATTGGCTGGAGCAGTCCGGTGTGCCGGTACTGTCTGACGTCGACACGCGCTCGCTCGTCCATGCGCTCCGTGAACACGGCGATCAGTGGGGTGTGATGACGTCTGAATCAGATGTGTCGTTCGATGGGGACCTACATCAGATTACGGAGACCGTTTCGACGCCAAGTCATGTGCGTCACGGCGACGGGGCGAACGGACACATCGTCTGTCTTGATTTCGGCGTGAAGGCGTCGATGGTTCAAGCGATGGTGGAGCGAGGGTACGCGGTAACGGTCGTTCCGTTCGATACGACGGCCGCCCAAGTCCACGCGCTCGCACCGACCGGGATTCTCGTGTCGAACGGTCCGGGAGACCCACGTGATTTGGTCGACTACCTCGACAATGTACGTGACGTGGCACTGTCGTATCCGACACTCGGCATTTGTATGGGCCATCAACTGCTCGCGCTCGCCTTCGGGTGTGAGATTGAAAAACAGGCTTACGGACACCGCGGATCCAATCATCCGGTCCGGAACGTCCAGACGGGTGAAGTGTGGATGACGTCGCAAAATCATGGGTACGTCGTCACACGGGACAGTTTGGAAGCGACGCCGCTCGAACTGCTATTTGAGAACGTGAACGATTTGTCGGTCGAAGGGACGTTGCACCGGACGGCCCCGATTCTAACGGCTCAGTTCCATCCAGAGGCCAGTCCGGGACCGAAGGAAGCACAAGCCATCTTTGACCGCTTTGACGAAATGATTCAGCAAGGGGTGAACGTCTATGCATAAAAAAGTACTCGTCATCGGCTCGGGTCCGATTATCATCGGACAGGCGGCCGAGTTTGACTATTCGGGCACACAGGCGTGCCAAGCGCTTCGGGAAGCAGGTTGTGAGGTCGTACTCTTTAACTCGAACCCGGCCACAATCATGACCGATCCCGGTTTGGCCGACCACACGTACATCGAGGCGATGACGTTAGAGAAGGCCGAATTGATTATCGAGACAGAACGTCCGACCCACTTGCTCGCCACAGTCGGCGGGCAGACCGCCCTCAACTTGGCGCTCGCCTTGGACGAGGCCGGCGTGCTCGAACGATACGGCATCGCCCTCCTTGGGACGTCGCTCGAGACGATCCGTGACGGGGAAGACCGTGAACGGTTCAAACAGAAGATGAACGAACTCGGGGAACCGCTCCCGGTCAGCACGACGATTGAATCGATCGATGGACTTGATCGCTTCGTCGCCGAGACAGGCGTCCCGCTCATCGTCCGTCCGGCGTTCACGCTCGGCGGTACCGGCGGCGGGATTGCGGAGACGATTGATGCCGCCTACACGCTCGCGAAACGTGGTCTCGAGGCGAGTCCAATCTCGCAGTGTTTGATCGAGCAGAGCATCGCCGGCTATAAAGAGTTCGAATACGAGGTCATGCGTGACGCCAACGGGACGTGCATCATCGTCTGCAATATGGAAAACATCGACCCGGTCGGCGTCCATACGGGCGATTCGGTTGTGTTCGCCCCGGCCCAGACGTTATCGGATGTCATGCATCAGACGTTACGGAGCGCCGCGTTCCGAATCGTCTCGGCCCTCGGTGTCGTCGGCGGGTGTAACATCCAGTTCGCCGTCCATCCGACGGAAGACGCCTATTACGTGATTGAAGTGAACCCGCGCGTGTCGCGTAGCTCGGCGCTCGCCTCGAAAGCGACCGGGTATCCGATCGCGAAGATCGCCACCCGTCTTGCCCTCGGGGAACGACTCGACGATTGCATCAATCCCGTCACGAACGGGACGATGGCGAGCTTCGAACCGGCCCTCGATTATGTGACGGCGAAAGTGCCGACGTTCCCGTTCGATTTGTTCAATGGGACGGACCGGACGCTCGGACCGCAGATGAAAGCGACCGGGGAGAGCATGGCGATGGGCAAAACACTTGAGGAAGCGCTACAGAAAGCGTGGCGTGGTGCCGGTGTCGAGCAGAGTCCGCTCTATCCGAGTTGGATGGCGACAGCCGATCCTGACGCGCTATACGCTGAAATTTCGGCTCCGACTGATCGTCGTCTCCTGGCGTGCCTCGCACTACTCGATCGGGGAATCGCCACGGCGTCACAGCTTGAAGCGCTGACGGGTATCGCCCCGCACTTCATGATGACGTTCAATCGACTCGTGTCGACAATCCATCTGGACCTGTCCACGAAAGCGAACATGTTGCAGGCGAAACGGTTCGGTTTCACCGACGCCCAGATTGCGCAGCAGATGAACGTCACGGCGGACGCAGTCGCAGCGATGCGGCTCGAACACGACATCCATCCGGTCTATCAGATGATTGATACGTGTGCCGCCGAGTTCGAGAGCCGCACACCGTACTTTTACGGGTCGTGGCACGGGACGTCTGAAGTCGTACCGAGCGAGCGTCCGAAAGTCGCCATCATCGGGTCTGGACCGATTCGCATCGGGCAAGGCATCGAGTTCGATTATAGTTCGGTGCATGCCGTCTGGGCGCTTCAAAAACTCGGGGTCGAGACGATCATGATCAACAATAACCCGGAGACGGTGTCGACCGATTTCACGGTCGCTGACAAACTGTACGTCGAACCGTTGACGATTGAAGATGTTGTGCACGTATTGGAGGCAGAAGGCTGTCAGGACGTCCTCATCCAGTTCGGCGGGCAGACCGGCATTTCACTCGCCCATGCACTAGAAGCCAAAGGCTATCACTTGCTCGGGGCGACGGCAGACGTCATCGATCAAATGGAGGACCGGGATCGGTTCTATCAATTCCTCGACGAGATCGGGGTGGCCCACATCCCTGGCGAAGAGGTCGGATCGGTTGATGATTTGACGTCCGCGATCGATCGTCTCGGCTATCCATGTGTCGTCCGTCCTTCCTACGTCATCGGTGGAAAAGGCATGTATATCATCCGGACCGCGGCGGATTTGCACCAAGTCGAATCACACTTGACCTATCCGCTCCTCGTCGATGCGTATGTCGATGGACGTGAACTCGAAGTCGACTGTGTCACTGACGGGAAAACCGTCTACATTCCGGCCTTGCTCGAACAGATTGAGGCAGCCGGTGTCCATTCGGGCGATTCGACGATGATTCTGCCGCCGGTCAAAACGTCACGCGCGCAACAAGCCGAGATTGAAGCCATCGTTCAAACGATTGGTCAAGCGCTCGCATATAAGGGTGCGCTCAATATCCAATTCGTTTTGAAGGGCGACGTCATCTACGTGCTCGAAATCAATCCGCGTGCATCTCGGACGGTCCCGATCGTCAGTAAAGTGACCGGGGAACCACTCATCGAATGGGCGACGCTCGCGGCGTTCGGCCATGAGTTGGCAACCGTCGTCCCAGAGGCACGTCCGGTATGGAGCGGCTATGCCATCAAGACACCGGTGTTCTCGAGTTTGAAATTGCCGGGCGTCGACCCGCTCACCGGACCCGTCATGCGCTCGACTGGAGAGACACTCCAATTCAGCATGACCCCTTACGTGTCCGAACGCTTCTGTTACGATGCGACGACGGCGCGCGTCATGAATCGGACTGAGACCGTAGCCGGCCAAGGGTGGTCATCATATAGTGATCAAGCGCTCGATGAGACGACCGAGTTCCAAAACGTGTCGGTCCTATTTTCAAACGCACCAGAAGAACAAGTGGCACGTGAGACGGCGGTCCGAAACGGCGTCCACGTCATCTCGGAGACACATCTTGCCGAGTACTATCAACAAGCGATGCAAGCGGAAACGATGCCGGTCCGTTCACTTCAAACGATGCAGACAGGAGAGGGACTACCATTATGACGACGAAAACAATCAATCATCTACTGACACTCGAGGAACTGACTCCGTCCGCCCTCGACGACTTGCTTGGACTCGCGGCCGAAGTGAAACGACAGCCGGAAGCGTTCCAGTCGGCGCTCGCCGGCAAGAAAGTGGCGCTCTTGTTCGAGAAGGCCTCGACTCGGACCCGGATGTCGTTCGAGGTCGGTGTCGTCGAACTCGGCGGTTATCCGCTGTTCTTGAGCAGCAGTGATTTACAAATCGGGCGTGGGGAACCGCTGACGGATACGATTCAAGTCATGAGCCGTTATGTCGATGCGCTCATGATTCGGACGTATGCCCACGCGACGGTCGAGACGCTCGCTTCGGCAGGTTCGATTCCAATCATCAACGGATTGACCGATTCCCATCACCCATGCCAAGTACTCGCCGACTTGTTGACGGTCGAGGAAGTGTTCGGCACGAGAACGGGGAAGACGTTGACGTACATCGGCGACGGGAACAATATGGCCCACTCGCTCATGATCGGGGGCGCGCTCAGCGGGATGCACATCCGCATCGCCTCGCCGGAAGCATATACGGTCGAGACCGAGATTTTCGAACGGGCGAACGAACTCGCGGCGACTACTGGAGGCAGCGTTACGTTGTGGCAAGACCCGGTCGCTGCGGCAGCGGGTGCGGACGTCATTTACACGGATGTGTTCGCGAGCATGGGGCAAGAAGCGGAAGCGGCGGAACGGTTGACGCAGTTTGCGACGTTCCAAGTCGATGCTTCGCTCATGCAGCAAGCGAAGTCAGATGCGATTTTCCTGCACTGTCTCCCGGCCCATCGCGGCGAAGAAGTGACGGCCGACGTCATCGATGGCACGCAATCGGTCGTTTTCGATCAAGCTGAGAATCGATTGCACGCGCAAAAGGCGCTCATGCTTACCTTGCTCGCCTAAACGAAAAGAGAGGATTCGCCGCTCGGGCGAATCCTCTCTTTATTACTGTCATAAAAAGCGGGCGAACAGGCCGAACACGGCCAATCCGACGATCACGTAGAAAATCCATTTGCCTTCACCCGTATGAATGATGGGCGGGGAATACTTGCGTGGCTTGTACTTCCCGTAACGGAGCGGGCGCGAATACGGCACCGCGAACCGGGAGAGCGGGATCGCGAGCAAGAACCCGGCCAGGAAACCATACACATGTCCCCAAAGTGATACGTTCGCGCCGATGAGCGTGAACACGGCGCTGATGGCGACGAAGATATAGACGAGTCGAGCGTCCTGGCTGTAGATGAGCGTCCGGCGGAACCGACCGATGTACACATAAAAGCCGAGAATCGCTAAAATCGCACCTGAAGCACCGGCTTGCAGGTAGAACAGTTCACTCACCGTGAAGAACGTGAGCAAGTTGGCAAGCACACCGGCCACGATATAGAACACGGCGAACTTGATGTGACCGACCATGCGTTCCATGGCAGGTCCGAAGATAATCAAAGCGAACGAGTTGAACAGCAAATGACCGAGCCCTAAATGGATGAAGTTGGCCGTCAAGAGACGGTACCATTCCCCTTGGGCGAGTGCGAGATGGAATGACCCGCCGAGTGCGACAATCCGGAGGTCGGGGACCAAAGAATCGATGACAAACACGAGCAGTTGGATTACAATGAACAGCGTTACGAGCGGATACGCCCGGACGAACGTTTGAACATTCTCAGTACGACTAAACATAGCATCACCTCTTTCCTTAATTGTATAAGGAAACGAGTGAAAAAGGAAAGGAGCGAGTGTCCTGTGATTGTGGGGATCGGAATCGATATCGTCGAGCTCGAGCGGATTGCTCGCTCGCTCAAAAATGACCGTTTCGTCGCACGTCTGTTGACCGAAGCCGAGCGGGCGCTTGCGGACGCCTATCCAGAACAACGGCGCATCGAATTCGTCGCTGGACGATTTGCGGCGAAAGAAGCGTATGCCAAAGCAGTCGGGACCGGGATTGCCCGGGGCCTGTCGTGGCAACAAATCGAAATCTTACCGGATGAGGCCGGGCGACCGCATATGACGGCGCCGTACTCAGGCCGGATTCATATGAGTATCAGCCACAGCGAGCAATATGCCGTGGCACAAGTCATCATTGAAGAGGGGGATCACGATGTTTCGTCCAAGTTGGATTGAAATCGATCGGGCGGCGATCAAACATAACGTAATCGAAATTAAAAAACGGATCCCGCAAGCGCTCATGGCCGTCGTCAAAGCGAACGCTTACGGGCATGGTGCCGTCGAAGTGGCAAAGATTGCGCTTGATAACGGAGCGACGATGCTCGGTGTGGCCTTACTCGAGGAGGCAATCGAGCTCCGAGAGGCCGGGATTAAAGCGCCAATTCTCGTCATGGAGGCCCAGTTCCCAGAATATGCGGGCGTCGCAGCCGAACACGATGTGACGTTGTCCGTCTTTTCGGCCGACTGGTTGCGTGAGGCGTGCACACATCTATCTGACCGTCCACTCACCGTTCATGTGAAAGTCGACACCGGTATGGGTCGTCTCGGTTTGCGGACCCGCGCCGAACTTGATGCCCTTTTAGAAGCGGCAGATGACCGTTTTATCGTCGAAGGGATTTATACGCACTTTGCGACAGCGGATGAGCCGGACAGTGAGCTTTACTATGAGCAGCAGGAGCGGTTCGGTCAGTTGATAGATGGACTCCACTCGCGATTCCGCTACATTCATACGTCAAACTCGGCCGGAGCGATCCGCATGGCCGGACAAGACGTGCCGTACAACGTGGTGCGGGTCGGAATTGCGATTTATGGGCTCTACCCGTCAGCTGAAATGGCTTCCTTCTATTCATTTTTACGTCCGGCCTTCACGTTGAAGAGCAAGCTCATGCAAGTGAAGCAACTCGAAGCTGGACAGACGATCAGCTACGGGGCGACGTATACGACGACTGAAGATGAGTGGATCGGTACCGTGCCGGTCGGATATGCCGACGGCTGGATCCGTAAAGCGAGCGGCTTCGAAGTAGACGTCAATGGAGAGCGCTGTCCCATTATCGGTCGTGTCTGCATGGATCGCTTCATGGTGAGACTTCCTAAAGAGCTGCCGGTCGGGACTGTGGTCACGCTCATCGGCGGACCAGTCGCGATTGACGAACTGGCCACGCATCTCGAGACGATCAACTATGAGGTCGTCTGCCAATTAACGAATCGCCTCCCGCGACGTTATGTGTAAAGCGGAAAACGTGTGAAATTATCTGAATTCTTTCGGGAATTCTCTATATTTTCCCAAACTCGCGTGTTATATTGGTAAAGAACGCGGGAATATTTCCGCCAGTCATTGAAACGATTCTGGAGGTGTAAGATGTTGAAACAGCGAACTGCGGGTGCTTTAGCGTCCGTTCCAGATCGGTTCTCGCAGCATGGGGGTCCGATTTCGATGAAAGACCGTGAATCATTGTCATTGAACGATGTAGTGACGTACTTGTCCAAAGAAATTGCTGATCGACAACAAACACTGCGCGAAGAATTGGCGAGAGGCTATCAAGAGATGGCCGCGTTTAATTTGAATATGGCAGAAGAGATGCTGATGATTGAGACGGAAGCCGAACATGCTCTCTTACGTCAAGTAAGCGGGGTGTGAGCGGAGTGATCGTAAAGCGTGGTGACGTGTTTTATGCGAATCTGTCGCCCGTAGTCGGTTCAGAGCAAGGTGGAGTTCGTCCGGTTCTCGTCATTCAAAACGATATCGGCAATCGCTTTAGCCCGACCGTCATTGTCGCTGCGATTACGGCTCAGATCCAGAAAGCAAAACTGCCGACTCATGTAGAGGTATATCAAGTCAAACATGGTCTCGAACGAGATTCCGTGATTTTACTTGAACAGATTCGAACGATTGATAAGCGTCGTCTGACGGATAAAGTCACTCATCTTGATGATGAGACGATGCACAAAGTTGACCGAGCGCTAGAGATTAGTCTGGGATTAATCCCTCTCTAGCTTACATATAAAGAAACCGATACATGGGTATCGGTTTTTTTTCAAAAAAATCTTTGAAAAATAGTTTAGAATTCTGTAAAACGGGAATTTAGTTTAATCGTACTCAATTTTTCTGTACGCACATTAGGAGGGAATATACGATGGATTTAGCGATTCGCGAGCAAGTCATTGGAGAACAATTACACCTTTACGTATCCGGAGAAGTGGATACATATACCGCACCAAAATTGAAGGAAGTCTTGCACCCGGCAATCACGGACCAAGACGTCACCGTTCATTTGGATGAAGTGGACTATATGGATTCAACTGGTCTCGGCGTATTTGTCGGTGCCCTTAAAATAGCCAAACGTAATGAGAAAGAGTTGTCGCTCGTCGGCGTCACCGACCGCGTCAATCGTCTCTTTGAATTGACAGGACTGCACAAGTTGCTTTCGATCAATACAAACGTAAGAGGTGGCACGCAATGAGTAACATCGAACAGACGGTGATGACGTTCCCGGCCAAACCGGAGTATGTCGGTGTGGTCCGTTTAGTCGTCTCAGGAATCGCTAACCGTATGGGATATACGTACGACGAGATCGAAGATATTAAAATCGCGGTCTCGGAAGCCTGTGGCAATGCTGTTCAACATGCTTATGAAGACCAAGAAGGTGAAGTGAAACTCACGTGTGGCGTCCATCAAGATCGTCTCGAGATGACGATCGAGGACTCGGGCAAAACATTTGCCGACGACGTGAAACGCCAAGCGGCGCCAGTCGAAGAGACGGCTGAAATTGAATCGCTTCACGAAGGAGGACTCGGTCTTTTCCTCATTGAAGCCTTAATGGATGACGTCTCGATCAACAAGGACAATGGTGTCAAGGTGACGATGACGAAACTCCTTAACAGGGACGAGGTGGATCAGAGTGCCAGCAAAATCTCAACAACGCCATCACAGTGATGATGAAGTATTAGAGTGGATTGAGCGTTATCAACAGGACGATCAAAATGAAGAAGTCCAAATGCTCCTCATTAACCGATACTCGGACCTCGTTGAGGCACTTGCACGAAAGTTTTCACGCGGCCGGGCTATCCACGATGACCTCGTTCAAGTCGGGATGATCGGACTTCTCGCTGCCCTTCGTCGTTTCGACCCTGAGTTCGGACGCAGTTTCGAATCGTTTGCCGTTCCGACGATTATCGGTGAAATCAAGCGTTTCATCCGTGACAAGACGTGGAGCGTGCACGTTCCGCGCCGGATTAAAGAGCTTGGACCGAAAATCAAGAAGACGGTCGAGGAATTGACGACCGAGTTGCAACGTTCACCGCGCATCGATGAGATTGCCGATCACCTCGGCGTTTCCGATGAAGAGATTCTCGAGACGCTCGAGATGGGCAAGAGCTACCAAGCCCTTTCCGTCGACAGCTCAATCGAAGCGGACAACGAAGGTTCGACCGTCACGCTCCTCGACCTTGTCGGAAGCCAAGAACGTGGCTACGAATCGGTCGACCAGCGCCTCATCCTTGAAAAAGCGTTCAGTGTGCTGAACGAACGGGAACAGGCGATTTTAGAATGTGCTTATTATAAAAACATGAGCCAAAAAGAGACGGGTGAACTCCTCGGGATTTCGCAGATGCACGTATCGCGCTTGCAGCGACGCGCGCTTGAGAAGTTACGTGAGGCCATCAAAGTCCCGCTCAATGAAGTATTTTCAAACGATGACTAAATGGTCATCGTTTTTTTGTCGTCTAGGCGTGAGTTTGCTACACTTCTAGAGAGAAGAGAAAAGGAAGTGATTCGATTGATTACGAAAGTCGCAAAAGAGTTGAAGTTGAAGACGAGTCAAGTCGAGACGGTGCAACAACTTGCCGCGGACGGAGCGACGATTCCGTTCATGGCCCGGTACCGTAAAGAAATGACCGGTAATCTCGATGAAGTCGAAATCAAAGCGATTCTCGACGCCTTACAATATGAAGAGAGTTTGCACAAGCGTAAGACGGACGTCCTCGCCAAACTTGAAGAACTCGAGAAGGCGACGCCGGAATTGACACGGGCGCTTGAAGCGGCGACGAGCCTGCAACAAGTCGATGACATTTATCTCCCTTATCGTCCGAAGCGACGGACGAAAGCCGAACAAGGGCGGGAGAAAGGACTACAAGCCCTCGCTGACTGGTATCGTCAACCGACACCCTATTCGCTGAAAGAAGCGCAGTCGTTAGCGGGTGATCTTTCGCTTGAAGAAGCACTTCCGTTCGTCCAATCAATCATTGGGGAGGAGTGGGGCGAAGTGGCGACGCTTCGACAATCACTTCGAACACGAGTCCGGAAAGAGGCGCTCCTTCGTTCGCAGAAGAAAAAACAAGCGGAAGACGAGAAAGAAGTGTTCGCCCAGTATTATGAATATGAAGAAAAAATCGCAGGAATCGTCCCGCACCGGATTCTCGCTTTGAACCGGGGAGAGCGCACGGACGTGTTGCAAGTGAAGATTGTCTTCGACGAAGCCGGCTTCATGCGACAAGCGCTCGGCAAGTTTGACCGTTTGCCGACAGAGAAACGCGAACTCGTCACGCTCGCCGTGAAGGACGCGTTCAAGAAGTCGGTATTTCCGGCCATCGAACGTGAGATTCGTAGCGAATTGACCGAGACGGCCGAAGAACA
Source organism: Exiguobacterium sp. s5 (assembly GCF_018618075.1). Taxonomy (NCBI): domain Bacteria; kingdom Bacillati; phylum Bacillota; class Bacilli; order Caryophanales; genus Exiguobacterium; species Exiguobacterium sp. s5. The sequence goes on from NZ_JACSLK010000004.1 coordinate 341,081, forward strand.
GGCGATCGACGTGTTCTCGAAAAACTTGAAGCAACTCTACATGCAACCGCCGCTTCGTGAGGTCGTCGTCCTAGGGATTGACCCGGCCTATCGCACAGGTTGTAAATGGGCCGTCGTCAATGAAATCGGGAAAGTCGAAGAAGTCGGTGTCTTCTATCCGACGGCACCGAAACACGATGTCGCGGGATCGGAAAAAGTGCTATCGTCGCTCGTGAAACGTTATCCGATTTCGGTCATCGTCATCGGGAATGGGACCGCATCCCGTGAAACGGAGCAATTCGTATCGAGCTGGCTGAAGAAAGCTGAACGCGAGATTGCTTACGCCATCGTCAATGAGGCGGGGGCGAGTGTCTATTCGGCGTCAGAGACTGCACGGTCTGAGTTCCCGGAATTGAAAGTAGAAGAACGCTCGGCTGTCTCGATCGCCCGACGTATCCAAGACGCGATGGCCGAACTCGTTAAAGTCGACCCGCAATCGGTGGGGGTTGGACAGTATCAACACGACGTCAGTCAAAACAAGCTGAAGGGGTCGCTCGAGTTTGTCGTCGAGAGTGTCGTCAACATGGTCGGTGTGGATGTGAACCGAGCCTCGGAATCGCTGCTCACATATGTATCTGGATTGAACAAGACGACGGCTAAAAATATTGTCGCGTATCGGGATGAGTTCGGGCGCTTTGATACGCGGAAAGAAATCAAGAAAGTGCCTCGTCTCGGAGCGAAGGCGTATGAGCAAGCGGCCGGCTTTTTACGGATCACGAACGGAAGCGATGTACTCGATCAAACGGAGATTCATCCGGAGAGCTATAAGTTGACGCGCTCTCTATTGAAGGAACTCGGTGTTTCGAAGCAAGCGGTCGGTACGGCTGAACTGCGAGATCGATTGAAGACGGTTGACGCCAAAGCATTGAGTGAGAAGTTGGAAGCCGGTTTGCCGACAGTTGAAGATATCTTGAAGTCGCTCGCGAAACCAGGACGTGATCCACGCGAAGACATTCAGAAGCCGTTACTTCGGACAGACGTTATGAACTTGGAAGATCTCCAGGTCGGTATGGAGTTCCAAGGAACAGTGCGAAACGTGATCGACTTCGGGGCGTTCATCGATATCGGGGTGAAGCAAGACGGACTCGTCCACATTTCGAAGTTGTCGAATCGCTACGTTAAGCATCCGCTCGACGTTGTCGCGGTCGGTGACATCGTCACGGTATGGATCGAACAAGTTGACGCCAATCGTGGACGAATCAGTCTCACGATGCTTGAGCCACGCAGATAAATAAGAGAGAACTAGCATCGAGCGAAATGTTTTTCATTTTGCTCGATTTTTTTACGAAAAAGTGTTGACGGTCTTTTCTGCCCGTGCTATCTTATAGAAGTCGCCGAGAGACGGCATGGAATATTAAAGCTTTTCTAAAAAAGTGATTGACAGGTTTCTGGTTTGCGGTTACAATTTAAATCGTTACTTCGATAAATTCAAGCAACGTTCCGCAATAGCTCAGTGGTAGAGCAACCGGCTGTTAACCGGTAGGTCGTAGGTTCAAATCCTACTTGCGGAGCCATTTTATTTTGGAGACGTACCCAAGAGGCTATAAGGGGCTCCCCTGCTAAGGGAGTAGGCTGGGAAACCGGTGCGAGGGTTCGAATCCCTCCGTCTCCGCCACTTATTTTTAGAAAACACATACATCTGGCCCGTTGGTCAAGCGGTTAAGACACCGCCCTTTCACGGCGGTAACACGGGTTCGAATCCCGTACGGGTCACCATCATACGGAGGATTAGCTCAGCTGGGAGAGCACCTGCCTTACAAGCAGGGGGTCGGCGGTTCGATCCCGTCATCCTCCACCATTTCAAATTTAAGCACGTATAACGGTCTTGTGGTGTAGGGGTTAACATGCCTGCCTGTCACGCAGGAGATCGCGGGTTCAAATCCCGTCAAGACCGCCATTTACGTTGGGCCGTAGCCAAGTGGTAAGGCATCGGATTTTGATTCCGACATGCGAAGGTTCGATCCCTTCCGGCCCAGCTTATATTTGAGTCATTAGCTCAGTTGGTAGAGCATCTGACTTTTAATCAGAGGGTCGCAGGTTCGAGCCCTGCATGACTCACCATTTTTTATCCCTCGCAACACCTTAATACGCTGCGGTCGTGGCGGAATCGGTAGACGCGCTAGGTTGAGGGCCTAGTGGTGGTTAACACCGTGGAGGTTCAAGTCCTCTCGACCGCACCAATATGCACCCTTAGCTCAGCTGGATAGAGCGTTAGACTACGAATCTAAAGGCCGGGAGTTCGAATCTCTCAGGGTGCACCATTTTTATTATGGGCCTATAGCTCAGCCGGTTAGAGCGCACGCCTGATAAGCGTGAGGTCGGTGGTTCGAGTCCACTTAGGCCCACCATTTTAACTGACGAACTTTGAAAACTGAACGATGAGGCAAAAAATGTTTTACAATTTTTGAATGAAGCGCAAGCTTCGTCATTTTTAAAGAGCTATATCAAATTCTTTGGAGAGTTTGATCCTGGCTCAGGACGA
>NZ_JACSLK010000005.1:0-228283 GCF_018618075.1 Exiguobacterium sp. s5
GAATGCCGACTTCTCGCCATAAAAAAACACTCCCCAATAGAATAAACAGATTTGTTATTTCATCTGTCTACCTATTGGGGAGCATATCAAATATTTCCGACGGGCCTTTTTGAGTAAGGTTATGCGGCGTTACGGCAAGCTTCTGCACATCTACGGCAAGCTTCCGCACAGCGTCTGCAATGTTCATGATGATCGGCGTGCTTCTCACATTCCTCTGCGCAAGCTTCGCAAATGGTTGCGCAAACGGCTGCCAGTTCGGAAACGAACGGTGAATTGTGAGTAATGGCATGTTCCAAAAATGCACACATGTCCGCGCATTCCCGGTCTAATCGAATGCACTGTGCTAGCATCTTCACATCATCTTCCTGCAGACAAGCGTCAAAACAATGGTTACATTCCGCTGCACAATCATGTAATGCCCGAATCAATTCCTGATGTTGTTCATGAGCCATGTTAAAACCTCCATTTCTTATTTTTGTTTCATTTACTTGATTTCCCTCTCCTTTCCAAACTAAACAGAAATACCGAAACTCCATAGAAACTGCACATTTTATAGACAAGTAATCAAATATTAAAATCAATGGTGCGGTTTTTTTGGGGGGTCATTGTGAACTTCTAAATTAGAGTCATGGAAACAGCGATAAAGTAAAATGATACTAAACACTTGATATACCCTATCGGGGTATGTTAAGTTTAAGGAAATATTACTTTAGGAGGAATAATAATGATTGAAACATTAAAAGTACAAGGTATGTCCTGCGGCCACTGTGCAAACTCGGTTGAAACGGGCGTCGGTGAACTCGAAGGGATTTCATCTGTGACAGTTGATCTTAAAAAAGGCGAAGTGGCAGTAGACTATGATACTGCCAAGACATCATTAAACGAAATTCAGAAAGCGATTGAAGAACAAGGGTATGACGTCGTATAAGGGTGCTTTCACAGCACACTTTACTTTTAAATGAAATATACCCTCGCGTGGTATATTCGGCAAGAACTTTGTGAATGTTAAGAATGTAAATAGGGTTAAATAGGATAAGAACCACTAGTTTGGAGGAGGCGCACTGAATGGCTAAAAATGATAAAGACCATCACCACCATCAAGACGAACAGGTAGATCACAGTAAAATGGATCATTCCAAACATGTTGGGCATTCGTACCATGAAGACCAAGTGAAAGAAGGCATTCAAGACGACAGCAATCCTGCCAAAATTCATGATGATCATGCCCATCACAATCATGGTGGCCACGATCATAGTGACCATGGACATCACCATCATGGGAATTTCAAAGAAATTTTCCTGAAGTCGCTGCCCTTGGGCATTGTCATTCTATTATTGTCGCCGATGATGGACGTTCGGCTTCCTTTCCAATTTACTTTTCCATACTCGGATATTGTGGTCGCTGTATTAGCAACTATCTTATTGGTTTATGGCGGAAAACCCTTCTATCAAGGTGCAATCGCTGAATTTAAGGAAAAAGCACCGGGCATGATGGCCCTTATTTCATTAGGGATATCCGTTTCCTATTTGTACAGCATTTACGCCGTGCTGGCACGCTACGTAACCGGCGATCACATCATGGATTTCTTCTTTGAATTCGCGTCCTTGCTGTTGATCATGCTCCTTGGACACTGGATCGAAATGAAGGCTATCGGAGAAGCAGGAGACGCGCAAAAATCGCTCGCCGAATTGGTGCCGAAAGATGCACATGTGGTATTGGAAGATGATTCGATCGAGACGCGTCCCGTAAATGAGCTGAAAGTCGGAGACCTTGTACGGGTTCAGGCCGGAGAAAACGTCCCTGCCGATGGCATCATCAAAAGAGGCACCTCGCGGATCAATGAAGCTTTGCTGACGGGGGAATCTAAACCCATTGAAAAAGGAGCCGGAGACAAAGTGATCGGCGGTTCCACGAACGGTGCAGGCATCATATATCTTGAAGTACAGGAAACCGGCGACCAATCGTTCATTTCCCAAGTACAAACCCTGATAAGCCAGGCGCAGGATCAACCTTCAAGAGCTGAAAATCTGGCTCAAAAAGTAGCCGGCTGGCTGTTTTATATCGCCATTGCGGCGGCTTTCCTCGCTTTTGTCGTTTGGCTGTACATTGCTGACATTCAAACCGCTGTTCTTTTTACGGTTACGACATTAGTCATTGCATGTCCACACGCTCTCGGCCTTGCCATTCCGCTGGTTATTGCACGAAGCACCAGTTTAGGTGCAAGCCGCGGGCTGTTGGTGAAAGACCGCGAAGCATTGGAGCTGGCAACTAAGGCTGATGTAATGATACTGGATAAAACGGGTACATTGACTACTGGCGAATTTAAAGTTTTGAACATGGAAACACTGGATGGTCAACATACCGAAGCCGAAATCGCGGCGTTAATGGCAGGGATTGAAGGCGGGTCCAGCCACCCAATCGCCCAGTCAATCGTCCAATACGCTGAGAAACAAGGGATTCAGCCTGTCCACTTTGATTCGATTGATGTTGTGTCGGGTGCGGGTATAGAAGGAAACGCCAATGGCCGCAAATACGAATTGATCAGCCAAAAGGCACTTGGAAGAGATGTAGCGGTGGATGTTCCCAAAGGGGCAACATTAAGTATACTAGTTGAGGACGGGAATCCGATCGGTACGGTCGCATTAGGCGATGAATTGAAAGAAACGAGCAGAACGCTGATACAGGCATTGAAGCATTACAATATAAAACCGATTATGGCTACAGGTGACAATGAAACGGCGGCCCAAGGAGTAGCAGAGGAACTGGGCATTGAATACAGAGCCAATCAATCACCGCAAGATAAATATGGTTTAGTGGAATCACTGAAAAATAATGGACAAACGGTTATCATGGTCGGCGATGGCGTCAACGATGCACCATCCCTTGCAATAGCAGACGTTGGGATAGCAGTCGGTGCCGGAACTCAAGTCGCCATCGATTCCGCTGATGTGATTTTGACTCAGTCGGATCCAGGCGATATTGAATCCTTTATCGAATTGGCCAATAAAACAACCAGTAAAATGAAACAGAACCTCGTGTGGGGAGCCGGTTATAACTTTATTGCCATTCCCATAGCGGCGGGTGTTCTAGCCTCCATTGGGATTACGTTGGCTCCTGCCGCAGGAGCAGTTCTGATGTCCGTGTCCACGGTTATCGTGGCTATCAATGCGATGACATTGAAACTAAGAAATAGAGCTGTTTAACACCGTGTTTAATTGTCGTACACGAAAAGTGCTGCCTCCCAAAAGTTGAATTTTCTTTAACCTTGGGGGCACAGTTTTGTATTAGGTTAAAGTCAAACGGAGGTTTGAAGACTTTGGATAATTAAATATATTTTTATAGTTAACATATGAGATATTATCGGAAGAGAGGAAGCCCAAAAGCTTCTTCTCTTTTCTACTTAAATTCAATTAACACAAAAAAGTTTTCAAAAATTGATCATTCATTCATTAATCGCCGATTGTAAAATTAAGCTAGACAATTGAAAAAGCCATTCGTGGTACACTCACAATGTATTTTCCGACCAAAGAAAAACATAGGAGTGATCACGAATGACCTACACCCATCTTACCACGGATGAACTGGTGATGATAGAATCCTACCACCGCCAAAATATACCTGTAGCGATCATTGCTAAGTTGATGAACCGTTCCAGGCAGCCAATCTACAACGTCATCAATTTCCTGAAATCAGGACATACAGCGCTCGACTTCTACACGCAATACAAGAAAAATAAGAAACGCTGCGGCCGGCGGAAGATTGTCCTGCCGAAGAAACAAGTGGCCTATGTTCAAGACAAGGTGGCGCAGGGCTGGACGCCGGATGTCATTGTCGGCCGGGCAGAAACGGCCATCGATTGTTCCGCGCGCACCATCTATCGCATGTTCAAAAATCAGGTCTTTGACGCCGCCACGCTGCCGATGAAAGGAAAACGGAAACCCAATGGACACCAGGAACGCCGGGGAAAACAGGCGTTCAAACGCCATATTTCCGAACGGGAAGCCGACAACCCGTCGTTCAAAAAAGAGTTCGGGCATATCGAAGGCGACACCATTGTGGGTGCCCGCCACAAAAGTGCGGTGATCACGCTGGTCGAACGGCTGACGAAAGTCATCATCGCCCTGAAGCCTGCAGGACGCAAGGCTTGCGATATTGAAACTGCGTTGAACCAGTGGTTCCAAGGGGTCCCGAGAAATCTGTTCAAATCCATCACGTTTGATTGCGGCAAGGAATTCTCCAATTGGAAACCGTTGTGCAACCGGCACGACGTCTCGATTTACTTTGCGGATCCCGGCACGCCTTCTCAGCGCGCCTTGAATGAAAACTCCAACGGGCTCCTGCGGAAAGACGGCTTGGCAAAGGAAATGGACTTCAACCAGGTGGATCAAACATTCATTTCGTCGGTGGCCGACAAGCGGAATAACATCCCAAGAAAGTCACTGAATTACCGCACACCGTTGGAGGCATTTTTGAGTCACCTGAATGGAGTCGATCTGTCTAGCTTAAATTGACAAACGGAATGATTTAAAGATATCAGTGTACTGCAACTTTTAACTGATACATCTATAAAAGCAGCAAAGGATTTTTCGTCAGCAACCGCCAGGGCGTTAGTCTATCGATTGTTCGACGTGAATGATTGCCTCGAACGGCACATGGATGATCCCTTCCCTTTGATTGGCCAGCTCGACGGTCCGCTCCATGTAGTTCGTCCGGTGCACGAATCCTCTGAATCGTTTCATCTCCCGCTTCTCCACATATTTTACCTCTACCAAATCTCCGCTGAAGATCGCGTCGTTCAGCACATTCTCATAGACCGATAGGACCTGTTCATCGATATCTGGCATCTCAATTTTTTGAATCTCTTTATAGTATTTCGTCAGTAGCGCCTTGTGCTCGGGCATGAGGAATGGGATCCATTTCAATTCGCCCCGATCGCGATACATCGTCATAATAATTACCCCTCTCAATAAAACGAACGTTTGTTCTTATTTTATACCCGATTTGTCCCGTTTGAACAGCCTTTTTCGTGATTGGTAATCCGTGCGTCCTGTTTCCGTACTCTAGCTCGCTGGTCTTCGGTGCAAGGGACGTCAAAAAAATGACGCGCCCTCCGGCCCGTCTTCCTTCGCTTTAGGCTCAAAGCGAGGCTTTTCGCTCGTTGGCTACGGAAGCCTGTCCCTCCGTTTGCTCTACGCATTTTTTTGAGGCTCTCCCTGCGGTCGCCCTTGCACCGTCTCCCGACGCTCGCTTCGTTCCCGTCAACAGGACGCACAACGGTGTTCGTTCTGAGCTCGGCTTATCCGAAAGGGGACAAACCATCATGGAACTTACATCCATCATCGAGGTCATTCGTATCAAACAAGAGATTCGCGAGGAGATGGTCGCTCTCGAGCACGCCATCATCCAATCACCGGACAGTGCCCGACAAATCGGTTCCTCGTTCATCGGGGACGACGACCGTGAAGTGTTCCTCGTCATCATGCTCAACACAAAGAACCGGGTCATCGGCGTCCACCGGGCACACGTCGGGAGCGTCAACTCGAGTGTCGTCCACCCACGGGAGGTCTTCAAATGCGCCATCTTGAACAACGCCTCGTGCCTCATCGTCTGTCATCAGCACCCGAGCGGGGACCCGACGCCGAGCCGGGAGGACATCCTCGTCTCCGAACGGTTACATGAGGCGGGGGACCTCATCGGCATCCCGGTGCTCGACCATCTCATCCTCGGAGCGGACGAGTCGTACGTCAGCATGAAACAGCGAGGTTACATGGGTTGAACGGAATGGAGTGGGGCCGGGGGACCGGTCCCGGTCCGTCCGGTAAGGACAAGGAAGAAAAACGTACGTTTTTCTTTGACTGGATGGGCGACTCGCGTTGCTCTCGCCTGGATCCATAGAGCGGGATCCGGAAAAGGGTCGTTTTCGCATGACGAAAACGCGATGGTTCGTGTGTGAAGGTTGGACGTTGTTTTGGTCTGTCTCGTAAGAAGACTATTTGATGAAATGACAGAAGTGAAAACACGGTTTGTTTATTGAAAATGAGCATGTTTTCTAAACAAGCCCTAGGGCTTACGTGAAATTAGGCGAGATGTTGTCTGCTTGGATGCGAGGTATCATGAGGCTATCAACAGGAGAGGAAGATTCAGATGGACAGTTACCAACTAGATCAACAGACGATGGACGAGATGACGGAGGTATTGCTTCGACTGTATTTTGCAATACAAATGTGCACAATAATGCAACGAAAAGTACAGAACTTTGCCAGCTGGGTTTTAGTGTTTCGACAACGCATGCGTGACACGATAACTGTCACCTGTAAAGTTTAGTATGTGAGCGTGATGGATGACGCGATCGACGAGTGCCGCAGTCAAGCGCGCGTCGCCAAAGATGCGATTCCATTGGCTGAACTCAAGGTTGGATGTGATGATCAGGCTCTTTCGCTCGTACCAGTCGGTGATGAGATGAAACAGAAGTTCCGCAGATTCTTTTGTGAGAGGGAGATATCCCATCTCATCTAAAATAATCATATCTGCCGACTCGAGACGAGAATGGAAGTTGCCTAGTTTTCCATCCCGCCAGGCCTTGTTAAGTTGCTCGACGAGTTCAGAGACCCGGAAGAACCTCACCTCATAACCTTTGTGACAAGCTTCTCTCCCGAGCCCGATGGCCAAATGGGTCTTTCCTGTACCCGGGGACCCTGTCAGAACGACGTTCTGTGAGTGCTCGACGAAATTCAGTGAGGTCAGTTCGTCCTTATCTAAATGCTTTGGGAAGTAGATGTGATTGCCCCAATGATAGTCGTCTAGTGACTTATTGTTGATGAATTTTGCCTTTTTGATTAACCGTTGCGCTTTCGCTTCCTCGCGGAGGCGCATTTCCATCGAGAAAAGCTCCGTGAGAAACTTTTCAGGGGATTCCGTTGGAATCGATTCATAGATTTCAGCGACATAGGCAAGGCGGAGCGATTTGCACATTTCTTTTAGGCTCATACTGCACCACCTTCTCCCCAAGGCCGATTCAGGCTATCGTACTTGCTCCAATCCACATCATAAGGATGGTCCTCAACCACGGCTGGATCGTCGTCCTCGCTCAGTAGCTCGTATAGGCGTTCATTGATCTCGAGGATTGGATAGAGTGCGAGCTTGGCTCGGATCCAGGCCAGTCTTTCCTGCCGAACGAGTAAGTTGGGTACGCCCAGGTACTCTTTGATTCTACCCGGCAGATATTCGGAATAACGGGAGTGCCCGAAGCTTCTCGGCTTCTTGTGCCAAGTGCTGATGATGTTTTCCCATGGGAGCGCACGCTTTGTCATCATGTAGGGACGTTTTTCTTCGTAGAGGATTTCTCCGTGAAGTGAGAGAATCTTCATCGAATCCCACCTTAAGATGGCGCGTACTTGCCCATGACGAGCCCCTGAAGGGATCAAGACTTTCGTCTTATCGATCGTTATTTCGCCGTACTTGTTCACCTTGAACAGTTCTTCTTTGAAGACGGGGAAGTCTTCTTGCGGCAATCGCAATAGATGTCTCTGCTCTTCTTCGAACAACTCACGGATCAGCACATGCTTTTCGTAATGCACTCTCTCCATGTCATCCCGTAGGGAAGCTGCGAGTTGCCGGTTCGTCGAATCGTAATCATGCATGACAGGGGCTGGGACAAGAAAATTGTACCGAACGTATCCTACCTTGTTCTCGACACTTCCTTTCTCGTTACCTCTGTAAGGATTACAGCTTTGAACTTGGAAGCCGTAATGTGCCATGAACTGCAGGAAAGCATCTGTATAGATCGCCTCTTCTTTTGTCGTTCGTGGTTGGATGACTGCGGCGGGGAGATTATCGATTCTGAGCTGTTGCGGTACACCACCGATTTCTTCAAAAAGCATTTTGAGTCCCGTCAAAAAGCACTCTTGGTTTTCTGCGGGCAGGGCGACAGCTGCTGTGCGGTTACTGAAGGGCAGGCTCATGACGAGGCATTTTACATCGACCGCATGACTATCTTTGACGACTTCCATCGTCCCGAAATCTACCTGTGCCTCACCCGGAGGGTGTTGCAATCGTTCTTGCCTTGTGTCGTTTTCCTCCTCGCTCGTCATATGCCAGCTCTTGATGAAATTGCAGACCGTCCGGTAAGAACCCTCGAATCCGTTCGCCACCAGCGTTTCATAAAGCTTTTTATTCGTTCGTCTTAACTTTTTCTGAAGCATTTGATCCTCGGTCAACCAATCCTCGACCATCTCGCCCCATTTCGTTCCGTACATCATGCCTCTCTTGGGGCGAATGGTTTCACTCGGCAGTTGAGCTGAATCCGCGTATTTTTTTACCGTCCTCCAGTTGAGGTCTAGATTTTTAGCGATTCGATTGATCGAATGTGATTTGTGGTTTCTCAGATATTTGATACAATTGATATCGGACATTGCTAGCATTCCTTCCATCTCCTAACGTTCTTGTGTCGCAACTTAAACGTTAGGGTGAGATTATGGTTGCTGGCAAGTCCTTTTTCTTTTCTAAAATAGGAGTGCAGAGTTGTGTACGTTTCCGTTGCACACTTCTGCACTCCTATTTTGCATTACACACTTCGACGCCTTCCTGACCGGCTCCAAGAAGATTTTGACGACTTAAAACTTGTGAGCATGGATCTTCTTTGTGATGTGAAGGAAGGAGAACGCTTGACCCACCTCACCGTCTTTTTCAATACCAATATGATTCGACGGAATCGTCGTACATAAGAACAAAAATATTTGTATACATGTATACATGTAGATTTGTATACGCGTATACATGTATACATTTTTTAAAGTCGTCATTTCTGTAGTTTCATGAACAAGGACTGAACTGGCTCTGGACGGGGAATCGTTCTATAGCGAAGCGGAAGGGGGGAGACGTGATGGATGAGGGGCTGCTTGATGACTATGCGTTCGCTGGATTGGATCCGTTCGTCCGGACGGTGTTCTCGGAACTGATGGAACATCCCGAATGGATGCGTGTCGTCGACAGGGAACATTGCGTCGAGAAGGTCGTCCGGTTCGATGACGGACGGAACTCGCCTTACTTCCGGGTGCTGATCTATCTGGATCCAGAAGAGCGTCCGATCAAGAAAGTGTATCTATACGGGACATGGGTGGTGGCGGATGGAGAAGTCAGCTTCGTCGTCTCAGAGCTATCCAAGGGTGTATTCGAATATGAAGTGATGCATGTCCATTGGCTCATCAAGTATCGGTTCGAGGATTGGGGCGTGTCTGAAGACGGGGCATGGGAGAAGGAATGGTGATCCGGGCTCATGCGTGAGCGTCTAACGCCAGGAGGCGAAGTCGCTCATCGCACCGCTGCCCCCCTGACGGCCCGATAACAAGAGCTGCTGGCTCACCGCCGCATCTCTATGTTCCTGGCCCTTTCTAACGGGAGGCACGGAGCGTAAGGGCAACGTCAAAAGCAAGAGCGTGGGCGCGTCTAACGCCACGCGGAGTGGCATTCGAATCTAGGACAGGCCCAAATCGCGGACGCAATTCTCGACAGGATCGTACACGACTCCTATAAAATCCTGGTCGATGGCGAAACCTCAATGAGGGAACACCACGGGCTAGGGATAAGCTAAGATCTTGGCCATCGATGAGTCGATGGCCTTTTTCTTCATATTGACTCGCTCAGTCGTCCGCACTAGTGGCTCTCTGTATCCGCAATACTCAGCAGGACAAAAAACGCATCCTTCGAGTTTTTGAGGATGCGTTTGAGCAATGTGACTCTATTTGACTCGCGTTTATATTCCTACATATAAGCATACAACTGATGGTAGTTTCCAAGGTGGAGCGACGGAATGGACGTATCAGACATTGGAGCGGAAAGGATATATCATAAAATTGGTATTTTTCGAGCATATATCACAAGGTTGATGTTGTCGCGCGATTCAATAAAAACGAGTTTTTTCATCATGGATTAGCTCGTCTATATTATTAATTGTAATAATTAAAATTTATTATTTTACTAATATTTCGTTTTTGGGCATAGAATGATAGCTTCTTGCTGTCGTATGTGAATATATAAAGTATTTACCGGGCTCTTCAAAAATATAAGAAATTACATACAGTCCGTCTTGTTGATAATTGGCTTCAATTTTTTCGTGTTGGCTTTCCTCTTGGCCTTCTTTCCATATCTCGAATTCAACTTTATCCGCATCGTCTACTTTCTCGTTTCCTTGAGAAACAGTTGCTATAAGTTCAATAACTTCGTTTGCTTTTACTATTTCAGGATCTGTTTTAAATTGTACATCAATTAATTCTGGAATCACTTCAGGTCCATTATTGCTTACTGTACTTCCACAACCAGATAATACTAACAAAACAATCAACAGTGAAAAAAACCTTGCCATCTTTTTTCTCTCCTTTAAACGATTTAATATTAACATACACGAAAATGTGATGTATTGATTATTACATTAAAAGTGACCTGATCATGCAATCTTATTAGCTATCGAGCATAGACCCCATGTCACTTTTAAGGTTCAAGACTTTATAGAGCGTCGTATGCTCGATTGGTTTACTTTTCTATATAAAAAATAAAGAAATGTACATTTTATATATTAAGTTCAATTTTATATATTAAGTTCAAAAGATATTAATTGAACTTAATCCAAAAAGTTGGATCATGAAATAGATCATCTGGTGACTTCGACAACCTAGGTTTGAATTTGGACCTTCATATCCGTAAATTTATCATCGACCGTTAGACACGGCCTTAGTAACCTAAGGTTCGTCTCGACGTATATTGCCAGTTGAAGGTCATCAAAGGAGAGAAGAGTCTGTACTTCAAGATTGAATCGATTAAAGATTGTCTACCCATCCATATCGTTTTTAATATCTACATAGTGAATGTGTATGTCGCACCTGAGATTGTATTCCCCAGGCACTCGTAGGGGGGTGGGGGCACGAACGAAAGCTCATCCTAACTTTCTGAAGTTTTTCTTGCGAGTCAGTTAGCGTTTGGTCACCGAGACTTTAAAAGCTTTCGGACATAAAAATCGCCCCATAAAAATTAGATTATCAGGTCCAACTTTTACGGGGCATCTAATATTCTGTGGTCTAAATATTAAGTGATTTACTGAAGTAATTATATAGTGTTAAACAATTTCGCCTCTGAAATTCAGAAAAATTGGGATGGGTTGACTGTATTCCCTGCACTTGTAGCTGAGTACGAATAGTTTCCTCGATGGACTTCAAAGTGTAAATGAGAACCGGTCGAATTTCCGGTACTCCCCATCGCACCGATGTTCTGTCCTCGGGTCACACGTTGTCCGGCGGAAACGGACAATGAGCTCATGTGAGCATAAAGGGTAGTCCAAACTTGACCGCCTATGACATGCGTAATGATGACATGATTTCCATAAGGTCCACCCCAGCCTGCTCGAGTTACAGTTCCTGTTTGAGCAGCCATAATAGGAGTTCCTACTGGTCCAGCTGTATCTAGTGCATTATGGAAGCTGTAGCCATTGGCCCCGCCTGCTGGACCCCATCCTTGGGTTACGATACCTGAGGTTGGACGTTGAAAAACTCCGCCACTTGTTGGAGAAGCGAGTGAATCCGTAGTCTTTGAAGTGTTTACCACTTTCTCAGAGTTTGGTGATTTTTCGAGAGAGGCTTTATTCTCGCTGATTTCATTTTTTTCGGCACTTTTTGCTTCTGCAGCTTTACGCGCAGCCTCTTTGGTACGAATTTTAGCTTGTTCTTCAAGCCTTTGGGCTTCAATCTCTGCTTGAATTGATTTTTCTTGTTCTTGAAGCGTCGATTCCATTTGTTGCAAGCTTACCAATTTAGATGTGAACTGGATTTTTTCGGCCTCTAATTTTTTTATTTGAGCAGCCCGCACTTTAATTTTGCCGTTCAATTTTTTCTGACTATTCTCTAGCTCTTCTTTTTGACTAATAAGCTTATCTTTTTCAGTGTCCAATTCAGCTTTAGCAATTTGAAGCTTATTTTTTGTTGATTGATATTCTTTGAAAAGTTCTTGATCATTTTCTTGAATCGTCCCTGCGGTGATCATGCGTGAAACCAGATCACCAAAGTCTTTTGAACCAAAAATAAATTCAGCCCAGTTTATAGAAGAACCACCGTTTTTTTGCATCGTGACCATGCGTTCTTCCATCAATGTCTTTTGAGAGCTCATTTTTTTCTGGAATTCTTTAATTTGAGTTTGAATCTGAGCAATTTTCTTTTGGGTTGTCCGAATTTCAGCCTTCTTCTGGGTGACCTCATTGATAATATCCTGTAACTCGGATTCCAAGTCATTCAGTTTCTGTTCTTCGAGTGTGATATCTTGTTCACGCTGCTGAATTGACGTATTAGCTTTACGTTGCTCTGTAGAATTTTGCGCTTGCTTCTGCTGGATATTTTTTTGTTTTTCAGTCAAGTTTAAAGCGTAAGAAGGGGATGCGCTTTGAACTAACATAACACCAAGTAAAGTTGAAGCTATAATTTTTTTCATGGTAAACAATGTTGTTGCCTCCGTAACTTATCTCTATTATAAAAAATGCGTTGCTGGATAAAAGTATTCGTATCATGATTAAAACTCGAACCGGAATCATTGTATCAATATTACTTCACCATCTATATTTCTATTTCTTTTCATTTCTATGTCAGTTGTTCTTTTGAGTTTATTGTCATTCGAGTATATCAAGAGAAATACTTATAATGCCATTTTGATGAGGAAATGAATGATGACCACTGAATTTAGGACATTTTGTCTCAAATTCAGTGGTCAAATCGTTTGTTAGTATTTGTTTGGTGTTTATTTAGTAGTAACTCTTCATAAATTTATCAATTCCTTTGGCGGTTGCTTTGATCATGTTACTTCCCGACATATAGGAGCGATCTACTGAGTTAGCAATAAAGCCATATTCGATGAGAGTAGAAGGTACCGTGTTTCTTCCTACCACATAGACATCTTGTCGCTTAACGCCTCGATTTTTAAAATCTGGAACGTTCATGGCGATTTCTTGATTAATTACTTCACCTAATCTGCGGCTAGCGTTCGCATATGGATTTGTGGTGTACGCGCTAGAAGTAGGGACGAGTGCTTCATGACCTGTAGCGAAAGAAGGTGAAGAATTAATGTGGACGCTTATGAAAGCGTCAGCATCAAGCCTTTCTGATAGATTGGTCCGCTCAACAAGTGACAAGTATCTATCATTTGAGCGCGTTAGTTTCACTTCATAAAGCTCATAGTTTTTCTTTAGTTCGTCGGCCACACGATTAGCAATGTTTAGGGTGAGTACTTTTTCTTGAACTGTACCGTTTGAAGTCACTGCACCAGCATCTCCCCCACCGTGTCCAGCGTCAATTAAAATCACGTGTTTGTTAGCTGGAATCACCGGTGATTTTATAGGAGTTTTTCCGGTAAATGGTTGCACAAAACCAGATGATACGTAACCGACTTGATTGTTATATCGCACCTTGTACCAACTGGCGCTTTTCGATATGACAGAAATCGAAGTGCCTGAGGGAATTGTTGTCAAAATAGATCCGTAACGACTCGCTTGGTTACGTAAATTAAGATTTTCGATAGTAATATATGTTGGATAAGTGGATAAAGAATCCCCCGGTGCCACTTGCACTATATAATGTCGAGCAGGTGTGAATCCTGTAATACCGTTATACATAACTTTTAACCAAGAACCCGTTGTGCCCGATTTTCCTAGTACAGTCACTTCAGTAGATGCTGGAATCGTAATAAGGACCTTTGAGTTCACTAAAGACATGCTTGAGCGAATCTCGGTCGTTTGCTTACTTCGTGACTTCATAGCCGAGGGCGATATGGTTACATACTGACTTGCCACATAGCCTTGAGTCCCATTGTATGATACTTTATACCAAGGGCCTGAGGCAGCATGGTACATTAGTGGGCTGGACTTTGGGATAGTCATTAAAACGGGTGATTTGACAGATGGGCCCTTACGCAGATTTAGTGAAGTTTTAGTTTTATATATTGTGTTTATTGAACTGACTGAATTTTTAGGTATAGGTTTTGGCGTCACGTACTTCGTTGAGACATAACCGATTTTTGAATTAAATGAAACTTTAAACCAGGATTTATCTTCTCCATATACACCTATCTTCTTAATGGTTTTTCCTTTTGGAATCGTCAAAAGGACTTTGCTTTTTGAAGAGAACGAGGAACGCAAATTCAAATTTTCAGTTGTTATGAATAGAGATTCCTCTGCATGTACGACGTTTAGGACGTTAACACTAGTTAAAAGCTTAAAGGGATAGAAAAAAGAAGTTAATAAAGCCAAGGAAATTACTAAGCTTATTCGAAATTTATGTTTAGACTTCATAATAGACTCCTCATATGTAGTTTTTTTGGTTGTAAAGACCCATGAATGGTTTTTTACTATCTGTATGGTACTTATCCTTTAAATATTAGTCATTCTATGCAACGATTATTGGCTTTCGTCTATCTACAGTTAAAAGTTTTCTTGCCCTGTTTTAAAATGCACTATTATTAAGGGGAATAGACGTATTTTAAGAAATAAATTGGCCCTCCTTTCATCTGCATAAAAGTTTAGTTGCATGAATGTGTTAGAATGTAACTTGTTTGACTCATAGATTTCGTTTTTAGAAGTCCATGGATTCAATGTTGAAAAACTAAGGATACTCTAGTATTTTTAGCTATAATTCTGATAAAAGAAATAACGAATTTATAAAAGAGGTGAATTGTTTTGAAAACTAATCAACTATTGACTATTTTTACATCCGTATTAGTAATTGCAGTCTTAGCTTTTTTATTTTTAAATGATCAAAGTTCCGAAAAATCAAAGACTAAAATTGTTCAAGATGAAAAGATATCAGTTAATAATCAACCTACAATAGGTAAAAAGGAAGCGCCGATATCAATTGTAGAATTCGGAGACTATAAATGCCCTTCGTGTAAAGAGTGGGGTGAAACAATCTATCCTCAACTTGTAAAAGATTACATTGAAAGTGGGAAAGCTTCCTTTAGTTACATTAATGTTTTGTTTCACGGAGATGAGTCCACTTTAGCTGCCCTTGCATCAGAATCTGTTTACAAAAATCACCCAGAATCATTTTGGCAATTTCACAAAGCTATTTATGAAGCTCAACCTGACGTGCAAATACACGATAATCCATGGGTTACGGTGGAGAAAATGGAAGAGATTGCGACGAAGACTGTCCCTTCTCTAGATTTAAATAAATTTAGAGAAGACCTATCAAGTCGTTCTTCTAGATTAGAATCAGTTAAAATGGATGCGGCGCTCGTAGAAAAATACAATGTTACACTGACCCCGACGATTGCAGTTAATGGGGTCATCCTTGAAAATCCATTCGACTATACCTCTATAAAAAAACAAATTGAAAAGGAGCTAACCCAATGAGCGCTTCAGTAATAAACCGATATGGACTGTACCTCGCCTGGGTTGTTTCAATTACTGCAGTACTTGGAAGTCTATATTTTAGCGAAATTCGTGGTTTTATACCTTGTGAACTCTGTTGGATTCAACGTATCTTTATGTACCCAATAGCTTTGATTCTTGCAATTGCAGTTTTCAGAGAAGATAGCTCAATCAAATTTTATGTTCTCCCTTTATCAATAATCGGATTCTGTATCTCTTTTTACCACTATCTTGTACAAAAGGTGCCCGGCTTTTCGGAAGTCAGACCATGTGAACAAGGAGTTTCCTGTAATGCACAGTACATTGACTGGATGGGTTTTATCACAATTCCGTTTTTAGCGTTGACCGCCTTTTTTCTGATTACAGTCATTCTTGGACGAATCAGTACCAAACAGTAGTTTTTGATTTGGATTTGAAAAATGAAGAACTAATTGTATCAAATTGGTATGCTTACTAAAAAACAGCTTTGATTTAGAAAAACATGAAAAGCTTTTTGAAGTTGGAAAATAGATTAGACAATACCCAGTAAATAATTCAATTGACGTTTTCTTAAAACGTTAGTGTACTATATTGATTTTTTGAAAAAGCGTGACTACCTATCGAGTATGAGATCTAACTAGCTCTCTAATAGGTAGTTTTTGTATGGCTAAAAATAAGAAATAATCGCAAAACCAGAGAAAGTATCTCAAATCTTCAAGTATGTAGAGCTGATAGAATAAATGTTTTTTAAATTAAGTGTTGACGGCACAGCAAAAGTCTAATAAGTTATATATGAACATATGAACATGTATAGTTATCATGAGCGGAGGTACTGACTTATGGATGAACCGATTGAAGATACTACAGAAAATGAAATAGAAATAGGGGCGCAGATTGACGATGAGACTCTATTTATTGTATCTCAGACGTTCAAGGCACTTAGTGACCCGACAAGAATTAAAATATTAACCCTGCTATGCACAAAGGAACATTCGGTCAACGGAATAGCTGATCTTCTTAACTTAAGTCAATCAAACGTGTCTCATCAGCTACGTTTTTTAAAAAATCTTCGACTTGTCAAGTTTAGAAGAGAAGGAACTACTCTATTTTATTCAGAAGATGATCACCATGTCATGAACTTACTAAGACAGGCGATTGAGCATGCGAAACACCACTAAATATAGTAAGGAGAGTTAATCTTATGGCACATAATCATGCACATGATCATTCTCATACCTCTAACAAAAAGATTTTGATCATTTCATTCTTTATTATTTCGGCATACATGGTTGTAGAGGCGATTGGAGGGTACCTTACAAATAGCTTAGCACTTTTAGCGGACGCAGGTCACATGCTTAGTGATGCGGCTTCGCTCGCTATTGCATTACTTGCCTTTAAATTAGGTGAACAAATAGCGAACAATCGTAAAACGTTCGGATATAGACGCTTCGAGATTCTAGCAGCTGTTTTAAACGGGGTCACACTCATACTGATTTCCATATATATCTTTTATGAGGCCATCAATCGATTTATTCAACCACCTGAGGTCGCATCCGTAGGAATGTTAATTGTTAGCAGTATTGGCCTTGCTATAAACCTTCTTGTTGGATGGATTATGTTAAGAGGTGCAGACGTAGAACATAATTTGAATATGCGAGGTGCTTATCTACATGTTGTAAGCGATACGTTGGGTTCAGTCGGTGCAATACTGGCAGCGCTTCTTATCATGGCATTTGGATGGAACTGGGCAGATCCGCTCGCAGGAATCATTGTAGCGGGACTTGTTTTACGAAGTGGTTATTTCGTGACGAAATCCGGATTGAACGTATTAATGGAAGGTGCACCACAAAACGTTGATGTCGAAAAGGTTCTTCAAGTCATTCACAACAAGGAGGGGGTACGGAGTATACACGACTTTCATCTTTGGAGTATCACAAGTGGAATGAATGCACTCTCATGTCATGTTGTCGTTGATGGTAATTTACAAATCTATGACAGTGAGAATCTACTTCAAGAAATTGAACACGATTTAGCACATCTGAACGTTCAACACTCTACGATTCAATTCGAAACTCTTTCTCATCCTCACAGCGATGAATTGCTTTGCAAACTGAAGGTAGGGGAAGTAGTACATCAACATTAAAAAAATCACCTGTTGAGTAGGATTGACAATCAAGAGGAGGAGACAGCAATGCTGATTTTGGATAATAGTTACTTAATTTTGAGCATGTATAGAAACTCGATTTTTGGCAACGGAGTTTTGATAGATGATTGAATATATTTCTTCGTTAGAACCCCTTACTCAAGCATTGCTGGGTACTTTATTCACTTGGGGGATGACGGCGCTTGGTGCCGCGTTAGTGTTTATGACAAAATCAATGAATCAAAAGCTAATGGATGGGATGCTCGGTTTTGCTGGAGGAGTAATGATTGCCGCTAGTTTTTGGTCATTACTCTCACCTGCAATTGAGATGGCGGAACAAGATTCTCTTCCGGCGTGGTTACCAGCTGCAATCGGTTTCTTACTTGGAGGATTCTTTTTATCAGGTGTTGATAAAGTGATTCCACATCTGCATCCCACTTCACCGATGGATGAGGCTGAGGGTATAAACCCTAAGAAGAGAAAGCGGAGCACGTTACTGGTGTTAGCAATAACATTGCATAATATTCCAGAGGGACTTGCCATAGGCGTTGCATTTGGAGCAGTTGCAGCAGGATTCCCTTCATCATCAATCACGGGAGCTATCGCGCTGGCAATCGGAATCGGCATACAAAATTTCCCTGAGGGTGCTGCTGTGTCAATGCCATTGAGACGAGATGGATTATCTCGTCGTAAAAGTTTTTTCTATGGCCAGTTATCTGGTATGGTTGAACCGTTCGCGGCGTTGGTAGGAGTAGTAGCAGTACTCATAATGGAGCCTTTACTTCCGTTTGCGCTAAGCTTTGCTGCAGGAGCAATGATTTTTGTTGTAGTGGAGGAGGTAGTCCCAGGATCTCAAGAAAATGGAAACAAGGACTTGGCTTCTGTTTGTTTAATGTTTGGCTTTACAATCATGATGATTTTAGATGTGGCTTTAGGCTAAAATAATTATTTTTTTAATGGTTATCACTTTATTTTTTGACTGATATATATTCAAGATACTAACTATATTCGGAAGTGTAAATAATGAGCCTTAATTATATTTACTTTCAGTCGGTATTTTTACTGTTGGATAAATAAAAATACTAGAAGAAAAAATATAAAACCTCTTGCCCTGGCAATTAAAATCGTGGAGTTATCTATTTCATTCTGAAATTTCCTGAAAATTTTGGGGGTGATTTTGATAGAGAAGGAAAGCAAATTCGGAATTCAAGTGCTAGAGAAGGTGGAAGCCCACCAAGTCAGTATATACATCATTTTTTTGATGTTGGCAGTAATCTTTGGTCTATTGAATACAGAAGCTGTATATCTCGATATTTTTATTTCTCCCCTTTTAGGAGTTTTGATGTATGGGATGTTCGTTCAAATTCCGTTTCTGAAATCGAATGGATCTGCTACAAACATGAGGTTTGTGGTAGCTCTTTTATTAGGAAATTTTGTTGCCGTTCCTTTAATAGTTTAGGTTTTGGTTATCATATTTCTTCAAGATTCATCACTAATGCTGGGGGTGTATTTGGTGTTGTTAACACCGTGCATCGACTATGTGATTGTTTTTACAAAGATGGGAAAGGGAAACGAATCAATATTGTTAAAAGTAACACCGATTCTTTTAATTTTACAGACGATACTCTTACCCATATATTTATTCGTATTATTAGGAGAAAAGGCTATTAGTATCGTTAGGATGGGTCCATTTCTAGATGCATTTCTATTTTTGATTTTTATACCGCTTCTATTAGCGATAATGACACAATTGTGTTCTAAAAAGAGTTCTTTAGGTAATCGTATCATGAAAATGCCGCCATGGATTCCCGTTCCATTTATGTCTTTTGTACTTTTTGTGGTAGTTGCCTCTCAAATTAGGGAAGTGTATAGTGACCTCGGGACATTAATAGATGTAATACCAATTTATATTTTATTTCTACTTATCATACCATGGGTGTCAAAGTCCCTTGGTAAGTTGTTCAAACTAGATATTGCTTCAAGAAGAGCAATTACATTTAGTATGGGAACAAGGAATTCACTTGTAGTTCTTCCATTAGCATCTATATTACCAGAGCCCCTATCAACACAAGTAGCTGTAGTGATCATTTTACAGACCGTTACCGAATTGTTCGGAGAAGTCTTATATATAAAATTAGTGCCTAAATGGTTCTAACAAATTAGATACATGTATTTAATTTCGCTTTCAAAAATTACGTCCTTCGATTGTTTATTAAAATATTAAGAACTGCGCTTAAGTTCTCAAGTATGCGTTGTTTACAATCAATAGGCAAAGAAATTTATTATATTGCAGAACGCTAGAGACCAGTATTATTCTAACAACTAACCTTTTTAAGGATGGACTACCAAGTGAGGAGAGATCGAACAATGGCGAGTACTGATAAGGCATCAAAAAATATCAAACTAGCATTTATAATTAATCTTGTTTTCTCGATTGGTGAATTTATCGGGGGATTTTTGATTAATAGTGTTGCAATCATGTCGGACGCCATTCACGATTTAGGTGATGCTCTTGCATTGGGCCTGTCCTGGTTCTTACAAAAATTTTCGAACAAAAAACCCGATCATAACTTCACTTTTGGATATAATCGTTTTTCCCTTTTAGGAGCATTAATAAATGCGACAATATTAATAATTGGATCTGTATATATTTTTACTCAAGCAATTCCTCTACTGTTTGAACCGGAGCATTCTAATGCACAAGGAATGATTTGGTTTGCAATTTTTGGTGTGCTTTTAAATGGTTTTGCGGCATTCCGTCTACACAAAGGAAAATCAGTAAATGAGGGAGTACTATCTTGGCACCTTTTAGAAGATGTTTTAGGTTGGATTGCCGTTCTTGTAGTAGGGATAGTTTTACTCTTCAAGGATATACATATACTTGACCCCATCCTATCAATTGCTATTGCGTTGTTTATATTAGTGAATGTGTTTCGTAATTTAGTTAAAACAATGAAAATACTTTTAGGTGCTGTCCCTGATGGTATTGACATCGATGAGGTGAAGCAAAAGATTGAAGGTATTGAAGAAGTGATTTCTGTTCAAAACCTATATGTCTGGTCAATTGATGGCGAAGATAACGCCATGAATTTACACTTAATAGTAGAAGAGATGAATCTAAAGGATTCAACTATTGTTAAACAAAAAGTCAAAGAAGTGACTTCAAAACTAGATATTAAACATTCTACAATAGAGTTAGAATCAAAAAAACACAACTAAAGAAATAAGTCATCCTTGCACCAAATCCACACTGAGGTTCGACATATGAGTAAAAATTCTATACTTCATACCGTCTGATACCAATAAATACTTTTCTACGTGCAAGGAAACTGAATATCGAATGAGGGTATATTTAGAAACCCCCTCATTCGTTTTTTTTTTGAACACTATCGAAATTTCGTCTCTTAAAATAGGATGTATTCGAATGAATGAATGATTCCAAAACGAACGTTCAAATATTTAGATTTAATTGTCATAGTTTAGTAGACCTATCGACCGGATTTTCTTTCCATACTTCGGAGAATATTCCGGTCAATGAATAAGGTTCGGCCTCGATTAAAACTGTCTGATGATAAAAAAGCTGATAATGAAACCTAAAAAGATGACTCGGGAACAATACCGAAGTCATCTTAAAGCCGTCTTAAAAAACAGAGATCATTTATTTTTATCATACCCAGTACAAATTCGAGGATATAAAAATGAATATTTTTGTTTTTTTATTCTTTGACATTCATCAGTCTTAAACTGTTCAGTGCTACCAGAAGAGTTGCCCCCATATCGGACATAATAGCTATCCATAGGGTGAGCCAGCCCGGGATGACCAAGAGTAATGCAATCGCTTTGATACTGATAGCGAACGCGATGTTCACTTTGATAATATTTAGGGATTTTCGGCTCAATTTTATCGTAAACGGTAGTTTGCTCAAATCGTCGCCCATCAGGGCGACATCTGCTGTTTCCAAAGCGGTATCCGTTCCAGCACCACCCATGGCAATTCCAACAGTAGAGGCAGCGAGTGCCGGAGCGTCATTTACGCCGTCCCCGACCATCGCGACATTGTCGTACTCAGCTCGCAAGCGTTTAATGACATTTAATTTATCCTCTGGCATCAATTCTGCCTGGATTTCGTTGACGCCAACTTGCTGGCCGATAGCTTTGCCTGTCCCTTTGTTGTCACCCGTCAGCATAATTGTCTTTTTAATACCCATATCATGTAGTTTCCGGATGATTTCTTTGCTGGATTC
Organism: Exiguobacterium sp. s5; assembly: GCF_018618075.1. Lineage (NCBI taxonomy): Bacteria > Bacillati > Bacillota > Bacilli > Caryophanales > Exiguobacterium > Exiguobacterium sp. s5. The sequence goes on from NZ_JACSLK010000005.1 coordinate 21,762, forward strand.
CCGGACTTCGTCGGCTACGGCGATAACCGCCAATATGCTTTGTTTCGTTCCGATAATCATCGAAGTCTTACCTTGCTGTTGCAGAGCCGTTACGGTTTGGTCCAGATTATTATCAATACTTTCAACACCTAGCTCGTTAAAGAGAAGCGGGCTTCCGATAAAGTAGGTGGTGCCGTCTATCGTTCCTTTAATGCCTTTTCCTGTGATGGAAGAGAAGTCCTCAACTCTGATAGAGGTGTAAGGTATGTTTTCCTCGTCCGCTTTTTTCATGATGGCAGAGGCCAACGGATGCTGAGAACGATATTCCAATGCCGTCACGATAGAAAGCAGTTCTCTCTCGTTTACCTGCTTGTTCGTGATTTTAAAGTCTGTGACGACAGGTACACCTTTGGTCAGGGTACCGGTTTTGTCAAATGCAATAGCTTTCAGCGCGCCCATTTCTTCCAGGTATACGCCGCCTTTAATCAAGACCCCTTTTTTGGCAGCATTACCGATGGCGGAAACAATCGAAATCGGCGTCGAAGTGACTAAGGCACACGGGCAACCCACTATTAGAACCGCCAATCCTTGATAGACCCAGGTTTCCCAGCTGGCATCTCACGTGCGGCCTATTACAAATGGTTGAATCGCACCATACCGGTGCGTCAAGAAGAGAACGAGAAGCTTCTGGAGGACATCCGTCTACTCTATGACCAGGCGAACGGCACATACGGGTACCGTCGGATCACGATGACGATCAACCGGTTGCGCCGACAACAAGGACTGTCCCCGTTCAATGAAAAGCGAGTCTATCGCTTGATGCATATCCATGGGATCCAATCGGTCATCCGCCGGAAGCGGAAGAAGCATAAGAAGTCAACGCCGCAGCACGTGGCCGAGAATCTGATGAACCGAGAGTTCAGCGCGTCCCGACCGGACGAGAAATGGTGCACCGACGTCACCGAGTTTAAATATGGTGCCGGGAAAAAGGCATACCTGAGCGCAATCATCGACCTGTACGACGGCTCGATCGTCGCCTATCGCATCGGAAAGTCCAACAACAACGTTCTCGTCTTCCAGACGATGATGCCAGCCATCACGGGGCTCGCACAGGAGCGCGTCCGATGATCCATAGCGCCAATATACCTCGAGAGGGTTCAAACGCATGGTGGAAGACGCGGGACTGACCCACAGCATGTCCCGGGTCGGACGTTGCATCGACAACGCCCCGATCGAGAGCTTTTGGGGTACCCTGAAAGTCGAGATGTACTACCTGCGTGAGTTTCAGGCCTATAGCGAACTCACATCGGCCATCGAGACCTACATATCGTTCTACAACCATGACCGTTTCCAGAAACGGCTAAACGGCTTGAGCCCTGTCGAATACAGGTCTCAAGCCGCCTAGTTCGGTTTTCATTATTTGCCCTGTCTACTTGACGGGGGGCAGTTCAGTATCGTCCGACGCGAGATATTGATATTCGCGTGACGGAGGGCGTCGTGACACCTGAATTGAAAGAGGCGCTTCATGAATATGAAATTGAAATTGTCGAAGGGGTGATTCAGTACCCACCCCGTGAAGACTTTAGGGAAAATGAATTCCGGCATAAGATTGAAGGGCTGTTCGAGGCGATTGATGTGTATATCCCCGACATTGAACTTTTAGCATGTACCAAGATTTTCTCCTCTCGCCAAAAGGATCTAGAGGATCTCGAAAAAACGAATCTATTGGCACTTTGCGATAAAGATAAACTTCTCGACCTTGTAGAGGAATACAAAGCAAACATGACGTGGGACAATCCATTTTGTAACGTGCATGACTTGAGTCGAATTTTTCAGGAAAAGGGTATATAATAAATCAAAAGAAGAGTAGAGGAGGGTGACCGATGTCAGACAGTAATCATGTACTTCTGCAAAGCGAGCTAGCGGATGAACTGAATCGTATGCAGGCAGGCGGGACAAGCTATCGCTTAGAGACGGCTCAATTGGCCCTGGCATTAAGTCGTCATGTATCGGTCCCTGAATCGCTACGTGACCGAGAAATGGCTCGCCAGTATGTTCGATCTTCACTGCATGATTTACAGGACGACCGGGCAGAGGATGTGGCAAAAATGCTTAGTATGGCAGCACGGCGTGCCTACAACACTCCTGAAAATACGTTCTCGGTAGATATGAAAGTGAAATTAGAAGAAAAGCGTAATCGATTCAAGGTGCGTGGATTGCAGGTGAAATCTTAATTGGACCAAGCGGAGTCATTCTTTATACTCTCATGAGGTTATGATTCTACGTGTGAATGAAGCATCTTTGGTCAAGTCATTGAACATGTATCAGACGATTTCTTCAAACCGTTAAATACTTTGTTTGTAATAAACATAAGGGTACTAGATTCAGTCACTGGTTGACTCAACCTAGTACCCTTTTCGTATCATTGTTTATTTTGTTGGGTGCTCCGCTCACGCAGGACCGCGAGCTCGACCTGTTCCTGTAACCGGTTCTCGAATGTCTCTTTCTCTCGACGGAGGAGCTGGACTTCTAAGTGCAGCTTCTGGTTCTCTTCTTCAAGCTGGTCAAGACGGCGTGTACGAGCTTTTAAGTCGTCGACAGCGTCCATAAGACTTTGATTTTGCCGATAGAGCTGGCTACGTTCATCTTCTAGCTTTTTCATGTCTCCTTCTAGATGAAAAACTGTTTTTTTCTGCTCTTTTAGTTCTTCTTTGTTAGACACACGTTCTGTTTCCAATGCGTCTTCAACGATTCTCTTTTCAGCGATTAGTTGGTTGATTTGATCTTGTAATTGAGTGAGTGCAATTTCATGTGACGACACCTTTCGCTCATACTCCTCTTGGAGTCGTTCAGCTTCTGTAATTACGCTTTGTTCAAGGTCATGAATGGTATTTTTATATCGCGCGTTGATTCGCTCATGTTCTTTTTGTTGCGTTTCTAGTCGAGTGGCTCGTTCATTGAACAGGGCAAGCACTTGATTCAGTGCTGCTTCGAGTGATTCGTTCTCCTTGACGACTAAGGGGTCCGGTGACTGTTTATCGGCCAATGATATTAATTGCTCGAATAATTGGTTGGTTGATATTTGACGTTGCTCCATTAAACGCTGAATATGTTCTTTCACTTCTTGTGACACGCGGAATGACGTCACCTTGGTCTCGTTTGATTCCAATTCTAATCCCTCATTTGGTTATTATTTTGTATACAGCATATGTAGTTCCTATATTTAAATCATTTAAATACAAGTTGTTATAAAAAAAATCACTCATAAACTGGCACTTTGTGGTGTAGGAAGGTATACATTTCGACGTCGAAATGTATACCTTCCTACACTTTTTACTTATGAGAATGTCTCAATAGTAAGCTAGTAGTCGAATCATCTATTTAATCCTAGCGACTAAGCAACAAAACGCTTAAGACAATTCCTACTTTGTTTTATTACATCATATAAGAGATGACAGTAGTTAACAATTTAAAGCTGTATGAGTTCAAAATAAATACGACCCAACTAAATACGAATCGAATTAGTGTTTTGAGAGAAACAATAAGCTTAAAGAAACATACAAAATGGACACGAATATATAGATTGACAAATAACGTTTACAGTTGTAAATTTAAATCGATTACAAACGTAAACGAAAAGAGAGGAGAAAAAATGCTTTCGAAATTTCAATTATCTGATTTGCAAATGGTTAATCACTCTACGCAGCCTGTAGTCTTAAAGTTCACCACCGATTGGTGCCCGAGATGCCGTCAGCTCGCACTACTATTTGAAAGCGTTGCTGAAGGATATCCAGATGCGTTTTCTAGACAAGAATATAGCCAATGAAGACTGAATAGCGAACCCAAAAACATAATGGTTGACAGACGACGTTTACGATTGTAAACTTAAATCAAACAAAATGTTTACGATTGTAAACTTAAAATTTGGAGGTTAGACAAATGGCTGAACATGTCGAAAAACAAATCACGGATTCAGAATGGGAAGTCATGCGTATCGTTTGGGCCCAAAATCACGTGACCAGTAAAGAAATCATCGAGGTATTGGAAAAGAAGATGAGCTGGAAGCCTGCGACGACGAAGACATTCATTGGAAGGCTCGTGAAAAAAGGGATGCTCTCAACCGAGGCCGAGGGGAAGAAATTCATCTACTCCGCGAACGTCGTTGAAGGTGACGTCATCAGAGAGACGTTACACGATCTACTCGATCATATCTGTGACAGGGATGTCGGGAACACAATCGGAACGATGATCACACAGGCGACACTGAGTGTACAGGATATCGAGAATCTCAAAAAAATCCTTGAGATGAAGGAAAGTGAAGCGGTGGAGGACATTCCATGCACCTGTACCCCGGGTCAATGCAGATGTCAGGACCATTCTTGTGGATCCAGACATTGAGTTTGAAATGATGTCATGAATGTAGTGAATAGGAGGAGACTCAAGATGAAAAAAACGATTTTAACGATTAAAGGTATGTCATGCGCTCATTGTGTCAACAAAGTCGAGTCAGCACTTGAAGGTCTGAATGGGGTTGAAAGTGCGAAAGTCAACTTAAAGAAAGGCATCGCAAAAGTGAAGTACGATGAAACACGACTAGATGTGAATGAATTTAAAGAAGTTGTGGGCGAGGTCGGTTACGAAGTCGAATCAGCCCAATAATAATGGAGGTAAGACGATATGGAGAGTAAGACATTTGCCGTGGAAGGGATGACCTGTGCGTCCTGCGTTCAGACAGTTGAAAAAGCAACAAAAAAATTGCCTGGCGTAGTGACCTCCAACGTCAACCTAGCGACTGGGAAATTGAGCATTCATTACGATGAGACGAAAATCTCGCCGCTGGATATTCAGACGACCGTCGAGAAGGCTGGCTACAAGGCCTCAACCGAGACCGAGCAAAGATCATTTGTCATCACAGGGATGACTTGTGCCTCGTGTGTGCAGACGATTGAGAAGGCCACGAGGAAAATGGTGGGTGTGACTGAGTCGAATGTGAACCTGGCGACAGAAAAATTAGTCATTCGATATGATCCTCAGCTGGTGACTGTATCAGATGTCGTCCGAGTGGTGGCAAACGTCGGATATGAGGCAAGAGAAGATCAAGAATCAACGGATGGCCAAGATACAGAGAAAGAAAAGAAACTGAAAAAAATTCAATCGATGTGGAACCGATTTGTAGGATCGGCGATTTTCACGATTCCATTACTCTATGTGGCGATGGGGCATATAATCGGCCTACCCCTACCGATGGCATTGGATCCAACGATGAACCCAGAATTGTTCGCTGTCTTGCAGCTCATGATGACCATCCCAGTGATGTTGTTCGGATGGAAATTCTTCTCCGTAGGATTTAAGACATTGTTCCGAGGGCATCCGAATATGGATTCACTTGTCGCCCTAGGGACGAGCGCAGCCTTCTTCTATAGCGTCGGTGCCACCATGGCTATCCTCTCAGGTTATGAGGGATACGTGAATAGCCTCTACTATGAGACAGCCGCAGTCATTCTCACGCTGATCACATTAGGTAAATATCTTGAAGTCCGGTCGATGGGTAAAACATCCGAAGCGATTGAAAAATTGATGGGACTGGCACCTAAGACGGCAAAGGTCGTCCGCAACGGACAAGAGTTAGAAGTATCAATCGACGAAGTCATCGTCGGCGACACGATTATCGTAAAGCCTGGTGAGAAGATTCCGGTGGATGGCGTGGTTCTATCAGGTAATACGTCTGTAGACGAATCCATGCTGACCGGTGAAAGTATCCCTGTTGAAAAAAATGTGGGTGCTCAAGTCATCGGTGCCAGCATCAACAAGAACGGGATCATCCAATACCGAGCCACGAAAGTCGGTAAGGATACAGCGCTATCTCAAATCATCAAATTGGTCGAGGATGCACAGGGCTCTCGAGCTCCTATCGCAAAACTGGCCGATATCATCTCCGGATACTTTGTACCGATTGTCATCGTCGTCGCGATCCTTTCAGGAATTGCATGGTATTTAGGCGGTCAGACCGGCCTCTTCGCCTTGACGATCACGATTTCAGTACTGGTCATCGCCTGCCCTTGTGCACTAGGTTTGGCCACACCAACAGCAATCATGGTGGGTACGGGCAAAGGTGCTGAGAATGGTGTGTTGATCAAGAGTGGCGGCGCCTTGGAGACGACCCATAAAGTCCAGACGATCGTGTTCGACAAGACAGGGACGATCACTGAAGGAAAACCGAAAGTGACAGATATCGTGACAGTGAATGGACATCAAGAAGATGAGTTGTTACGCTTGACCGCTTCCGCTGAAAAAGGGTCTGAACATCCATTGGGCGAAGCAATCGTAAGAGCGGCAGAGGACAGAATGATGCGTGTCATGGATATCGATCGTTTTGAAGCCATCCCAGGGCACGGGATCGAAGTACTGATCGACGGAAAAGTCTTGCTTGCCGGAAACAGAAAATTGATGAAAGACCGCGGCATCTCACTGGATGTCCTTGAAGGCGCTTCAGACAAACTCGCACACCAAGGCAAGACGCCGATGTATATCGCGATTGACCAACAAATCGCAGGGATCATCGCTGTCGCAGACACCGTCAAAGAAAACAGTCGTAAAGCCATTCAGAAACTTCAACGAATGGGTATCGAAGTAGCCATGATCACCGGAGACAACAAAGGTACGGCCATGGCGATTGCGAGACAGGTCGGGATCGATCGGGTACTGAGTGAAGTGTTACCTGAAGATAAAGCGAACGAAGTGAAGAAGTTACAGGCCGAAGGGAAGAAGGTCGCAATGGTCGGTGATGGAATCAATGACGCACCAGCCTTGGCCCAAGCAGACATCGGAATCGCGATCGGTTCGGGTACTGACGTTGCGATCGAATCTGCAGACATCGTCTTGATGCGAAGCGATTTGATGGATGTACCTACAGCTGTCGAATTGAGCAAGTCAACCATCCGCAACATCAAACAGAACCTGTTTTGGGCATTTGCCTATAATGTCATGGGTATCCCGTTTGCGATGGGGATTGTTTATCTACTCGGCGGGCCCTTGTTGAACCCGATACTTGCCGGAGCGGCCATGAGTTTAAGCTCAGTCTCGGTCCTGGTGAACGCACTCCGTTTAAAACGATTCAAGCCTTCGATGATCAAATAAAAGGAGGGAGTGGGATGGATACAGCCCTACAGCTCGAGCTTTACACGCGTCCGACGTGTTCAGATTGTCAGGATGCCAAAAAATATTTAAAAACAACCACAGTCCCTTATGTGAACAAAGATGTGGGTGCGAACCTTGACCTTGAACAAGAAATGGTAGCGATATCAGGGAATCGAATCGTACCACTGTTTGTCTTCTACAAAAAAGGGATGCTCAGAAAAAGAAGAGTAGTGAAGTACTTTGTTGGCTTCGAGAACAACAAAGAAGAGATTCTAACATTGCTACGATAAGCAACGATAGCTCACTCTCAGAACCTGTTGAAAGCGTGTCGCGCAATGAGGGACACGAACATAAGGTGGCGAGGGTGTAAAAAAATCGATACTTTTACACCCTACCCATGTATGGTAATTAAATAATCAGGAGGAACATATAATGAAAAAATCAACATTTCAGGTAGCGGGCATGTCTTGTGGATCTTGTATCAATAAGATTGAAGGACACGTTGGAAAGTTAGCGGGTATTGAATCAGTGAAGGTCAATCTTTCGGCGGGAGAGGTGGACGTGACGTTCGATGAAAGCCAACTCACACTTTCTGAGATTGAAACCGCAATTCAAGAGACTGGCTACGAGGTAACGGAGGCGACCGTTAAAATCGGTTGTTCTTGCTGCAAGTAATGGAGGTCGAGTGACGGTGCGATCAAGGACTACACAAAGGAGTGTTAAACGTGAAAGACCATGGACATCATCATATGAAGAACTTGACGGGAAATGAAGTGTCTGTAGAAGCTAAATATGAATTCGGGAAAATCAGTATCGAGTTAAAGGATCAACATCAGCAAGCCCCGGAACTCGAAGTCAGCCATGAAAAGGAATTCCATTTGATTCTCGTGAACGAAGACCTAACTGAGTACCGACACCTCCATCCGTTTAAAAAGGGTGAGGGTCGATTCGAGCAACCCGTCCAACTTGAGGCAGGGGCGTATAAACTCTTCGTGGATATTCAGCCTAAGGGACTGGCATATCAAGTGAAGCCGGTTCACTTACAGATTGATCATCAGTCCTCTTCCTCTATCGAATCGTCACTTAAAGTGGATGAGCGTCTGACGAAGACGATCGAAGGTCATACCGTCGAGCTGTCGATTGACTCTTTAAAAGCGCATGTCCCGACTGTCTTCAGCTATGACACCAAAGAAAGTAACCCGGAGCCATACCTTGGAGCACTTGGTCATGTCGTCATCTTGGATGAAGCCGGAGAACAGTTTATCCATGTGCATCCTTCTTCTCATGATACGACGGAATTTGAGACGGTCTTCCATAAACCTGGCCTATACAAGGTCTGGGCCGAATTCCAGTTCCATGGGACTGTGCACACCTATCCTTTCGTCATTCGTGTCTCAGATTGACCATGAGCGACCCATGGTTCCTCGTTGGGTCGCTTTCCTGTAATCGTTGTAAGCATAATTTTCGAAGGAGAGGACTCAGATGATAGAAAGTGAGCGGCTGGACACTCATGGTGATCGAAAAACCAAGATGAAATTCATCCTTCTACTCGCGTTACCAGCGGTTGCCGAGAATTTTTTCCAAACGTTGCTCGGATTTGTCGATACGCTGTTCGTCTCAAGAATCGGCCTAGCAGAAGTGTCAGCGGTAGGAGTGACGAATGCCGTCCTCGCCATCTACTTAGCTGTCTTTATGGCAATTGGTGTGGCAGTAAACGTTTATGTCGCCAATAACTTAGGCGCAGAACGAATCGAGCGCGCGAGACATATCGCGCAGCAGGCCATCGTCCTATCTGTCGTGGTCGGGGTGACCTTTGGGGTCGTGACGCTATTTTTCGCTGAGCCTCTCCTGCGGTTGATGGGGGTGGAGAATGACGTTTTAGAAGCTGGTAGCACCTACTTCAAAATTGTCGGGATCCCATCGATCGTGATGGCATTGATGTTTGTGCTCAGTAGTATCTTACGAGGTGCGGGAGATACAAAATCACCGATGAAGGTGAGCATCGTCATCAATGTCGTCAATATTGTGCTCGACTATATGTTGATTTTCGGTTTTTGGATCATCCCCGAACTTGGTCTCGTCGGAGCGGCACTCGCGACCGTCATCGCCCGGCTCGTCGGGACGCTCTTATTGATGAACTATATTCGTAAGACGGAAGTCATCGCCTTCAGGAAAGATTTCTGGAGACCGGATCTCGAACACCAGTTGGAGCTCGTGAACCTTGGAAGCCCGGCGGCTATCGAGCGATTGGTCATGAGAGCCGGACAGATCGTGTATTTCGGATTCATCGTGGTACTCGGGACGAACACCTTCGCCGCGCATCAAATTGCAGGGAATCTAGAGGTGTTCTCTTATATGTTGGCATATGGTTTCGCGACAGCAGCAACCATTCTCGTCGGTCGCAACATCGGAGCGGGAGACCACGAGACCGCCAAAGAATATGCCAGATTGAGCACGTTCATGGCGATGGGCTTCATGTCCTTATTCGGGGTTGTCTTATTCTTCTTCGGAGGATGGGCAGGTTCACTTTTCACCGACGATCCCCAAGTCATCAAAGACATCGATGTCGCGTTAAAAATAGCAGCGGTCTTCCAGCCTTTCCTAGCAGTTGTCCTTGTATTGACCGGTGGATTCCAAGGAGCGAACAATACGAAGTTTCCAATGTATCTGACCACGATCGGTATGTGGGTGATCCGGACTGGGGCAGTATATGTATTGGCGATTCAGATGCAGATGGGCATTGCAGGAGTGTGGATCGCCATCGGTCTAGACATCGTCTTTAAGGCGATCGTCCTTTGGATTCAATTCAGCCGAGGGCGTTGGATTGTAGTGGAATCCGAACCGCAGAAGCCCTGTCATCCCAAAACTAAGCATGAAGACGTGCGATGTATAAATAATTATTAACACTTGACTGAAATTGTAGGAAAGAGCAAAGTTGTTCTTTCCTTTTATCTTTTCTGAAAAAGTTATTAAAGGAGCCCGTCACGCCGATCTAAAGAAATCGAATCAGTGGTGAAAAACACACATATGTCATGCGGCCTATAGCTGCTCGATTATAAAAAATGGATATTTTTTTGTTCAGTATAGAAAAAACCTGGTCTTCGTCAAAAAGAACCAGGTAATTAAGAAAGTTATTGTTTATTCAAATCCATATTAGTTGTCAGTCGATGAATATGAACGGCTAGATAAGCTAGTTCCTCATTAGGAATTGTCACACCGTGCAACTGTTTAAGGTAGTCCCGTACTTTGAATGAACCATTCATGGCCTTTGGGTAGATGTTCGCAATCTGTTCAAATAGTTGATCGGATTCTTCATTCAATATTTTTCCAGCATAAAAGCGTTCAGCGAAATATTTCACATGTGTGATGAATCATGAATAATGAATATCTTCTTCATCGGTTTCAATATTGTAAGCATATCGAATAAGGTTCACAATACTCCCAATCATCTTGGCGTAGCGCATGCCATCACGTGTTTCTTCTCTTTCTCCTTGCGCGTTGATAATATGAAAAGCAATATTGGCTGCCTCTTTAATAGGCAGTTCGATTTTAAATCGTTCATTCATGAGATTAACCGCATAACTTCCAATCTTGAATTCCTGTGGATAATAGTTTCGAATTTCCCAAAATACTCGGTTGCTGATAGTAATACCTTTATAATAACGTTTTACCGCAAAGTGAAGGTGGTCTGTCAGTGTTAAAAAGATACCGGCATTGAGCTTTGTAGCTAGCTTTTCCTCAGCATATGCAACGATTTCTCGAGTGAACTCGACGAATTCAGGAGGAATTTCAGTCACCAGTCCTATGAACTCTTTAATACGGACATCGTCAGCGGGTATGAACATTTGGGAGGCTTCAGGTGGAGCGACAACATTTCCGATTTTCTGCCCGAAACCAATTCCTTTTCCAATTAAAATGTACTCAAGCTTTGATTTGTCCTCGACAATCACGACACTTGAATTTAATACTTTTTTGATACGAATCATTCCATACCTCCGTCTTAATTCAAGTCAGATCATCTCCATTTGAAGCTATGACTTTTTTATACCAGTAGAACGAATCTTTTTTAATCCGTTCTAGGGTCCCGTTCCCTTCGTCGTCCAAGTCTACATAGATGAACCCATACCGTTTCTTCATTTCTCCCGTACTGGCTGCAATCAGATCGATTGGACCCCATGCCATATAGCCAAGTAACGGAACCCCGTCAATCGCGACTGCTTTTTTCATTTCTTCGATATGACTCCGAAGATAGGCGATACGATAGTCATCATGTACTTTCTTGTCCGGCGTGAGCGTGTCAACGGCCCCAAGACCGTTTTCAACAATCATAAGTGGTAACTGATATCGATCATACAAGTAATTTAAGGAATAGCGTAAACCTTTCGGATCGATACTCCATCCCCATTCACTTTGTTCCACATGCTGGTTTTTATAGCCTGTCTTCACGCCATTCAAACCAGAGAATTCGAGAGGCGACTCCTTGACGATAACGTGAGTTAAGTAATAGCTATATGAAATAAAATCAACAGGACCACGATACAATGTATCGGCGTCTCCTTCTTCAAACGGCAAAGAGATATTCTCGTGCTCTAATTCTTTTTTAATGTAGTTCGGATATTTGCCACGACAAAGTACTTCACAGTAGTACTGCATTTTATGCATGAATTCCTCAGTTCGTTGGACGTCATCTGGGTCTGGGGAGTTTGGATATGCGAAGTGGCCATTATACATCATCCCCACTTTGTTCTCTGAATCAATTTCATGGGCAAGTGTCACGGCTTTGGCATTCGCCAACATCTGATGGAATGCACCGATAAACTGTGATTCTTTCGTTGAAGAAGGGATTCCTCCCCCCATCCATGGTTTTGTCGACATGACATTGATTTCATTAAAAGGAATCCAATATCGGACTTTACCTTTATATCGAGTAAACATGGTTTCGCAGTAGTGAAGGAAGAAGTCGACCACATCACGATGAAGCCAGGAGCCATATTTCTGTAATCCTAGCGGAGTCTCGAAATGAAGAGAATCATGAAGAAGCACCATCTCCAGTGTCGGATCAAACCCAAACGAAAATGGAAGTCTCAGGGTGAGAGTATCGTCATCGCCCCTGACCTTCTCAAGCGAGACTTCACTGCCAGTAGACCGAATAAGAAGTGGGTGACGGACATCACCTACATCCAATACGGGGGCACGACGAAGTACCTCTCCACGATCATCGACCTATTCAACAATGAGATTGTTGCCTATAAGCTATACGATCATCAACAGACGCCCCTCGTCATCGATACGTTAAGGATGGCGTTGGAGAGTCGGAACAATCCCGAAGGGGTTATCATCCATTCAGATCAAGGAAGTGTCTATACATCATATGCCTTTCAAGATTTCGTAAAGAGGAAGTATCTGACGAGCAGCATGTCTCGAAGAGGCAACTGTTGGGATAATGCGGTGATCGAATCGTTTCATTCGAACTTGAAGTCTGAGGTGTTCCAGTACGTCAAGTTCAACTCGTTAAGCGACTATGAAGTGCGTGAGCGGGTGAATAATTACTTAACTTACTACAACGAAGAACGTATCCAAGAAAAATTAGGCTACCTCACACCGATAAAATATGGTGTGGCGGTAGCCTAATCAAGGTATTTTTATTAGTGTCTCATACAGCTAGGTCAGTCTAATCTTTTCTTTTTTTTTAGGTTACAAATAGTTCATTGGGTTGACACTATTCGCTGCAGAATAACTGCTGTATTTATAACTGTTTTTATGAATCTCAAAGTGCAAATGATTTCCGAACGAGTTTCCTGTATTCCCAACTGTTCCAATCTTCATACCTTTAGAGACTGTCTGACCATTTTTTACCGAAAGGCTGTTCATATGAGCATAAACGGTTACGTATTTTTGATTCTGTAGACTATGTGAAATCATAACGTGTTTACCGTATGCACCGCTGTTTTTAGATGTAATGACTTTTCCACTGGCAGAAGCGTAGACGGGTGTGCCTTTTGCTGCAGCTAGATCAACGCCATTATGGAATGTATAACCGTAAGCACCATTAGAGTTTCCGTATCCTTGGGTCAGCCGACCTTCTGTAGGAGAAGCAAAAAGAGAGTTATTATATGATGTTTTTTTGGCAACGTGGCTCTTATATTTTTTTAGGTAAGAACTATAGATATACCGTGTGTTTCCTTTGTAAAGGACTTTTGTCCAAGCTCCTTTTTTTCCTAAATAAGAAAAGGTCTGCCCAGTGTTAGTGATGCCGACAATTTTGTGATTGAGAGAAGGACCAGTCCGAACACGAAGATCGTCTGTCTTCACTTTTACGTTATATGCACTACTTGCTTCGACTTTTGGACTATGCATCGAAAAAGTTGTTGTGAGTAAGACACTAGAAGCGATAAGTATTACCTTGTTTTTCATTAGTTGTACTCCTTTAAAGATAAAGATACAGTGACGAACGATTTGTTAAAAGGAGTATAGCATCACTATATTACAAAAAAGTATATCAAATTCATTTCAAAAATTGACAAGAGATTTAATCAAAAAATGCATAGTTTTTTCACAAACGGATTTTATGATAAAAATTAAACACATTTCTTTTTTATAAGACGGTTTGTCAAATTAAGCGCAACACTTCCTCGGTGAAGGCCTCGTGTGCGGTTTTCCAGTCCAGGCACTTTCTCGGTCGCCCGTTGATCTTGGCCAGCGCATCCGCGAGTTCACCGTCACCGACCTGCGCGAAGTCCGTTCCTTTCGGGAAGAACTCGCGGAGGAGCCCGTTGGCGTTCTCGTTGCTCCCCCGTTGCCACGATGAGTACGGGTCGGCGAAATACATCGGCACGCCGAGCGACGCCTGGATGCGCTCGTGACCGCTGAACTCCTTGCCCCGGTCCGTCGTCGCCGTCTCGAACGTGCCTTCCGGGAAGGCACCGTGCACCGCATGGATCGCCCCCTCCATCGAGGCCGCGGTGCGGTCCGCGATTGGCAGGGCGAGATAGAACCGGCTCTTCCGCTCGATGAACGTCGCGACGCACGCCTTCGATTTCCCACGTCCGGAGACGACGGTGTCGAGCTCCCAATGCCCGAATGTCCGGCGACCCCTGACCTCTGGAGGTCGTTTCGAGATGGGGAGACCGACGTTGATGCGACCGCGCGTCTCGGTCGGCTTTTGACGTTTCCCCTTCTGGCGGAGCACGGTCACGGGCACGTCGATCCGTCCCGCATAGATCCAGCGGTAGATGGTGGGGAAGGCAATTTTTCCTGCGTAGAGGCGGCCGACGATCTGTTCTGGTGACCAGGTCGCACGCAGCTTCTCGACGATCGTCCGGCGCATCGTGTCGTCGAGCTTCGTCTTGACGCCGCAATGGGTTTTCGCCTTCTCGTAGCGTTTCTGCGCACGTCCTGACTCGTAGCCGGGGTTCCGTCTGATCTCCCGCGAGACGGTCGAGGGCTGTCGCCCGATCCGTCTCGCGATGGACCGGATGGACATCCCGAGCTCCAGATAGGTCTCTATTTTCACGCGCACCGTTGTGGTAAGATGGGTGTAGCTCTTAGCGATTCCTCCGTCTGAATGTTTGTGTCGTAACTTCATTCTAAACGAGGCCATCGCTGTGGGCTTTTTTTTGCGTTCACGTTCAGATGTTGCACTTAATTTTATAATTCATCATAAAAAAGGGGTTTCCAGATAATCGGAAACCCCTTTTGCTTTTTATTCTTTCACTCGCATCAGCCGTAAACTGTTTAACGCGACTAGAAGGGTAGCGCCCATATCCGACATGATGGCGATCCACAGGGTCAGCCAACCCGGAATGACCAATAGCAGCGCAATCACTTTGATGCCGATGGCGAACGTAATGTTCGCTTTGATGATATTCAGGGATTTCCGACTCAATTTCACCGTGAATGGCAGCTTGCTCAAATCGTCGCCCATCAAAGCGACATCCGCCGTTTCCAAAGCGGTATCCGTTCCGGCTCCGCCCATGGCAATCCCGACCGTAGAAGCGGCGAGTGCCGGCGCGTCGTTCACGCCGTCTCCAATCATCGCCACCTTGCCGTACTCGGCCCGTAAGCGTTTGATGACATTCAATTTGTCCTCCGGCATCAGCTCGGCCTGGATTTCGGTGACGCCGACCTCTCGGCCGATGGCCTGACCGGTCGCTTTGTTGTCACCCGTCAGCATGATCGTCTTCTTGATGCCCATGTCGTGCAGCTTCTGGATGACTTCCTTGCTGGAGTCCCGGACTTCATCGGCCACGGCGATGACCGCCAGGATGTTT
The DNA here is from genome assembly GCF_018618075.1 of Exiguobacterium sp. s5. Lineage (NCBI taxonomy): Bacteria > Bacillati > Bacillota > Bacilli > Caryophanales > Exiguobacterium > Exiguobacterium sp. s5. The sequence goes on from NZ_JACSLK010000005.1 coordinate 37,148, forward strand.
TGTTCCGTTCCGATGATCATGGCCGTCTTGCCCTGATTTTGAAGAGCTGTGACATTTTGTTCCAAGTTCTTATCCGCACTTGCGGCGCCCAGCTCGTTGAAGAGGATCGGGCTGCCGATATAGTACGTGGTTCCTTCGACGGTTCCTTTAATCCCTTTGCCGGTAATGGATGAGAAGTCCTCGACCAAGACCGAAGAATAAGAAATATTTTCTGCATCCGCTTTTTTCATGATGGCCGAAGCAAGGGGATGCTGTGAGCGGTACTCCAGTGCTGTGACGATAGAAAGCAGCTCTTTTTCACTGATTCCCTTGTTCAGCACTTCAAAGTCCGTGACAACCGGAACCCCTTTGGTCAAGGTGCCGGTCTTGTCAAACGCGATGGCTTTCAGCGCGCCCATTTCTTCCAAATACACGCCGCCTTTTACCAAAACGCCTTTTTTCGCTGCGTTCCCGATAGCAGATACAATCGAAATCGGAGTCGAAATGACCAAAGCACACGGGCATCCTACGACTAGCACAGCCAATCCTTGGTAGACCCAGGTTTCCCAGCTGGCATCAAACAGAATGGGAGGAACGATGGCTACAAGCGCAGCAACGACCATGATAATCGGTGTATAATATTTGGCAAATTTATCGACAAACGCCTGCGAAGGAGCCCGTTCGCCTTGTGCTTCCTCAACCAGGTGGATGATTTTCGCAATGGTTGTGTCTTCAACCAACTTCGTGACTTTGACTTCGAGCAAGCCTTCTTCATTCAGCGTGCCCGCGAAGACGTCATCGTTCACCGTTTTGGCGACCGGCACGGATTCCCCGGTGATGGCCGCCTGATTGACCGCCGAATACCCGTTGGTCACCGTGCCGTCCATCGCAATCTTCTGTCCCGGTCTGACAATCATGGTGTCGCCCACCACAATGTCGTCTACCGAAATTAAATGTTCTTGGCCATTCCGCCGGACCAGTGCCTCTTTCGGAGCGATGTCCATCAACGAACGGATGGATTGTCTCGCCCGGTCCATGGAATAGCGTTCCAGTGCTTCACTGATCGCAAAGAGGATGACCACGATGGCCGCTTCCGCCCATTCCCCGATAAAGGCTGCCCCGATGACCGCAACGGTCATGAGGGTCTTCATGTCGAAATCCAGGCGAATCAGGTTCTGGAAGCCGACTTTGAAGAGCGAGTACCCGCCAATGACAATCGCCGCCACAAACAGGAGCGACGTCATCAGGTTGTCTTCGCCATTGACGAACTGGGAAATGTAGCCGAACACGATCAAGAGGGTGGAGTAGAGCAAGGTGCTGTGCTTTTGGTAGAACGGCACTTTCTTCTCTGTTCGAGCTGGCGCTTTTTCGGTTCCGGTATTCGTGATAGCTGGACGTCCTGTAATTTCAGGCGCCACCTTCAAGTTTTCAAACGCACCGGCTTTCTCCAATTCGTCGATGGTCGCTGCCCCGTAAACGGAAATTTTTGAAGCCCCGAAGTTCACTTTGGCATCCTGGACACCGGGGATCTGCTTGACGTTGTTCTCAAACTTCCCGGCGCAGTTCGCGCATGTAAAGCCTTCTACCCGGAAGACATTTTTGTCTTCGACGGTCACTTCAGGAGCCGCCTGGCGTTTCGGTTTTTCCGGTGCGACCTTCAAATTCTCGAAAGCGCCGGCTTTTTCCAGTTCCTCGACCGTCGCCTCGCCGTAGACCGCAATTTTCGAAGCCCCAAAGTTCACTTTGGCATCCTGGACACCGGGAATCTGTTTGACGTTCTTCTCGAATTTCCCGGCGCAATTCGCACACGAAAAGCCCTCAACCCGGTAGACCGTTTTGTCTTCTGTTTCCTTCGTTTTTTCAACCAACGGAAACAACCTCCTTCTGATGGATGAAGGCCACTTGCACCAAGTGTTTCACATGCGCGTCATCCAGTGAGTAGTAGACCAACTTGCCTTCCTTGCTGTATTTCGCCAACCCCATATTATTCAGTAGTCGCAGGTGGTAGGAGGCGGTTGCGGTAGATGAACCGATGATATTCGCAACGTCACACACACACAGTTTGTCCTCCAGCGATAAGGCGTAGGCGATCTTGATACGCGTATCGTCCGACAACGCCTTGAAGATCTTCGCCACTTCCAATGGATTTTGTTCAGACAGTTGCTGCTGGACTCGTTCCACCTTTTCTTCATCTACACAGACCACATCACAAATCTCTTTTGCCATTTTCATTCACTCCTTTTTCTCACTTCTGTTTACTCATTCGTTTTTTCAAGTAAGTGATTTTCTTCTATATAAAACAAAGAGTGCAAAGAATCACTTCAACTCACCAATCCCCAAAGGAATCGGAAAGTCCCATTCTCCGCCATAATCAAGATGCCGAGCCCGATGAAGACAATCGGCACAATCCACCGTTCCCAATTTTCTATCGTTTCAGAAATCGTTTTAACGGCTGCCAACCGGTAACTGAGGTAACACAAGACGGCGACCAGGATGGCAAAGACAACCAGCATCACCACAGTTTCACTTGGATTCAAGGTTGAAAAGTAGGGTATGTAGACGCCAATGTTGTCGCCGCCAGCCGCCAGGGTAATGACTGTAATGGTGACAAACAAGCGATTGGGGTTTCCGGAAGACAAACGGGACAGGAGATTCTCTTCGTCGTCCTCGTCTTCTTCTCGCTTCCAGACCCGGATGCCCAGGTAAATCGGAATGAGCCCTAGCAAGCCCACCCAGTGGGACGGCACAAGCGTCAGGCTGTACGCAGCCAACAGGCTGACGCCCACCAAGATGGCTGTTCCTAGGTATTGTCCGATGACAATGGATTTTAACTGGCCTTTTTTCATCGTTTGTGAAAACAGGATCAGCAAAATAATGACGTAATCAATGCTGGTCGCCACATAAGCGGCAACCGCGGTAAAAATCGTGGTTAACAGCACCCTCATCTCCTTTACGGATATCCTAGTGTGAAGTGATACCCTCTGATAGTTATACATTCAAACAAACGTTTGATTAATGCAAGTGTACAAAGATTTCGCTAGATTGTCAATTATATATTCAAATGATTGTTTTAATGTTTGGGCATGCTTGTTAGAATGAACAGGGAGCGACAAGTGGCAAGGCAAATTGAAATTTAGTATGGCCAATGCCTGCATGTCTTGTTAAGCATTCTATCTTTAGAAGAGCTGAAAATGGTATAGAAGAGGCTCATCACCATAAGGCGTGGTTGACGCATAAAATCCATCAGATTTTGAATTGAACATAGAAAAAAAGCGAAAACCCCGGTATCGTAATTGTTGCCTAGACAAACCACGATTGGAGTTTTCGCTTTGTCCCAACAGTTTATCAAATTACTTCTTCCACTTCCAGACCTTTTTCAGATCCAGATGTCTTCAGACGAAGAACCGAACGTTTTCCCGGTCATCCCGGATCGACACGACATCCCTTGCCCGCTTTGCCAGAGAAAGACAGTCCTGCATTCGAAAAGGCGACGTCGCTTCCGACACGGTCACGCATGGAACGTCGGTATACTCTGGATTGAGCTGGATGTCCCACGTCAAAGATGCTTCTCTTGTGATTTGACGTTCGTGTATGACTACGGTCTCGGGCTCGTCCGCACCTCCACCGAGGTGTTCCGGAAAGGCATCGCAGAACGTTGCCACGGTAGGACGATCTCAGATGTAGCGCGTGAATAGGGATTACCTTACACGACGGTGGAACGATGGTTTTATCGGTACGCCTCAGTAGAGACAGAGAAGCATACGACAGACGTCCTCATCGACGAGTTCGCCACACGAAAAGGACATCACTATGCGACAATCGCCCTCGATGCGGAGAGTGGTCGGCTCCTGTCCATTGTCCCGGGAAGGGACGTCACGGCCATCACGGCTGCACTCCAAGGCATAGCCGGAGACATCCGTTCTGTCGTCAGTGACTTTGCACCGACAATGGCGAAGGCCGTCGCACATGTCTTCCCGGATGCGAAACATGTGCTGGATCGTTTCCATCTCATCCAGTTCTTCACGGACGCCCTTCGCCGTCGGCGTCGTTTTTTGAACGAGGTGAAACGTCACCATCATGTCCGTGTGATTGACCGTGCTCTCGCCTGTCGTCCGGAGACGCTGTCCCCCGAAGACCGGGAGGTCGCCGATTCTTGCCTTCGGGAAGATCCGTTCACCCGGGACCTCTATCAAGGACTTCAACATATTCGATATGTGCTGAAGGCCACGTGCCATGGACAGGCGAAACGTCGACTGACCGATTGGTTGGATCGTTATCAGTCCCATCCTTGCGGGCCTCTGGCGAAGATCGCGAAATCGATCCAGAACCGAGAGGAAGCGATGCGTCGAACAATCGTGTCCAGTCTATCGAACGGAAAGATGGAAGGAACGAACAACAAAATCAAGCTTATCAAACGCCGTGGTTATGGCTACCGAAACCTCGAACGTTTCTTTTTGAGATTACGCTTCGAGCTTGGTCGTTAAAATAGCAACCACGTGTTATGGTGATGAGCCAATGATTATAGCGTGTGATAGTTGCGGAAACAAATCGAGGATTCTTCGTTCCATCGCGCTAGGTTTTAAACGGAAATGAATGAAAAAAAGAGCGTTGATGAATCATCAAGGAAGGGGCAAGCGTTCAAATGAGCCTGAAAAAACAACTACACAAGGCGATCCTCTCAAATGACCGAGCGACCGTTCAACGTCTAGTGAAGCCGCTCGCTCACGAAGTGGTGTTAGATACATTTCTTGAAGTTGCGTTTGATACGGATGATTTAGCGGTCTACGAAATCGTATGCGATCAGATTCAAGTTGAGCAGACTGCGGATTGGGAAGAGGCTGCGTCGCTTCTCATGAGCCAACCGTTCTGTCACCATCCTCATGCCTATGAACGGGCCTACGAACATGCGAAACGTGCTGTCGTGCTTGATTCTAGTCGCATAGATCTAAAGGAATACTTGCTCTTTTTCAATGCGATTCCCGACAAATTAATGACGGATGATGAAGCGAACGAATTAGCGACCGAGATTCTAAAGCTGCGGCCAACAAGTCAGGTCGCTAAGATGCATCTTCTGTAAAACGATGACTAGAGTCGTGCTGAATGATTATTCCAAGTGGAAACGTCCAATGATACAATGTGATGTAAGTCATCCCTAGAGGAGGCGACAACATGCGTTGGATGATTCGGCTTGGTTTGACCGCAGTGCTGACAGTAGGAACGGTCTTTATTGGACTTCGTCTCATCAGCTTGTTGATGGAATGGTGGTATGAGCCTCCGACCTCGGGGTTAAAGTTGCGACCGACACCGGCAGAATCTGAGTATTTGATGGAGTCGTCCGAAGGAAAGATGAGGATACCGAAAGAAGAAGAACAGTCTCGTCTGAAACTGGACTATTTGGATTATACGATTGATTCTGTGACTACCGTCATCGAACGAGGCGATGGCCTCTTCTATTGGGTGTTGATACTAGCCTGTGTATTGCTTAGCGTACTGATTTTTGCCGCTAACATTCGTTTTCAGCACCGCAAGCGAGCTGACGAAACAGCTTCGTTCACGACGCGGACGTTCTCGCGTCATTCAGTCCCGAGCTCGATGACGAGTGTCGAAGAACCGGCTTGGACCGGTGTGACGATTCGAGACGCGCTCATCACGTTCAATCAGGCGTTACCGCCGGCGAAGAAATGGTTGCCGACAGAAACGGTTTTAGAGTGGGCACGGCGCATCGAATTGACGGACATCGATTTCAAGCCATATTTGGAAGAGCGCTATGGAATGACAGATTCGGTGACACCGAAAGAAGTTGACCGCTTCCGCAGAAGGCTCGAGCAGTATCAAGACCGTCTAGCTCGTTGAGTAAACGTATAAACGATTCATCGTGTTCGATTGAACAACAAGATAGCAGTGAATATGGGAGGTGAAACTGGATGGAGCTACAAGTTGAGACGTTATTTAAAATGGATAGGCTTAGCATAATTGATGCCGATTTATCAGGTGGTGAAGTGATTGTTCTGGTGGATCAGGATGGCCAGGTCGTCTATTGGAATGAGCGAATGATACGACTGCCGTTTCATTTGAGTTCGCCATTCATCCGTCTACTTGATTCAGAAACGTTTCTCGTCGTCGATGTGACGCACGAAGGTACACCCGGCAACGCCTGGGTTATCGATGGGCGAGGGTCGATACTTCATTCGTTCCATGCGGGCAACGCCATCGGAGCTGTCGCCGTCAACGACACGGGGATTTGGATCGGCTATGCCGATGAAGGGGTGTTCGGGGAAGGGATATCCACCGAGGCACTCGTCTGTTTCTCGAGGACAGGGGAAGTGTTACAACGCTATCAGTCAGATTTTGTACGTCCGCCGACCATTGTCGACTGCGAATTGTTGCAAGCAAATCAAACCGGGGTATGGTTCTGTCCGTCGATTTGGTATGACTTGATTCATGTTGATTTAACCGGTCGACTCAACAAGTATAAGACGCCGAAGCGACTTCACGACAGTTCGGCGCTGACGATTCAAGGACAGGTCGGCTACTTCGTAAAAGACGGGTTGTTGTACAAGTGGCCGTTCGGTGCACGCAAACGCCCTGACGTTGTAGCTGAGTTTTCGGGAACTGCTAGAGGGTTAGGGGAGGGTGAACGGTTCCACTTCATTCAAATCGGTGATTATGAAGTGAGCGGCGTTCAGCTCGTTAACGAGTGATGACGCATATAGGTAGTCGTTGAATCGACTAAGAAGTTACAACTTACAACCGAATGATTTCTCGTGACGATGGACCTTGTCTATAGGTCCTTTTTTACGTTTTACAAACGTTTGGCGCAACAGAATCGTGATCATTATTGAATCAACTTGTCGGAATCAATTCCCTCTTTTTTGTAAATTCAGTATACTCATGTTATTGATGTTAGAAAGAAGGCGATGAGATGAGGCTTGATACGAATCTTTCAGGAATTTCGGTCGAAACGATTGAACAGGTAGAGTAACAAGTGGGGTCACGCTTCCCGGACGGCTTACGTGACGCATGGGGTCATGAGAACAAGTTCGAACTTGGGGATTGGTTCTTTTATCCGATCAAGGACGAGCGGTTTTTCAATAAGACATGGGATGACGTCATTCGAGCCAACGAATTGAAACAAGAGGAGTTACCGCATGGGTACGTGACGCTTGCGACGAACGGATCCGGTGATGAGCTCGGTTTTTTGAAAGACGACCGGGAGACGATTTACGCCTGGTGGCACGAGATAAATGACCTCGAGGTGGCGGCGCATTCGTTTGAGGCGTTCGTCGAAGTGACGCAGGCGGAAAGCGACGTGCTCGAGACATTTTGCGAACGAGTCGAGAAGAATGGACTCGTCTTCGGATTATCTGCGGAGCAAGACGAGGGGTGGGCGTACGCACCATCGCACGTCGAAGACACAGACGTCCTGTTATTCTTTTCGTCACGAGAGCTTGCGCTCGCGTGCCGGGTTAAAGAATGGGCCGACTATCATGTGATCGAGTTGCCGGTCGAGCTATTCCTTGAACGCTGGTTGCCGAACATGTCGGATGATGAGCTGCTGTGCGGCCTCGATTGGTCGAGCGAGCTGGTAGGGTTGGAATATGACCCAGAAACCATTCTAGAGTATTTTGAATAATTTTATTTCAAATACCGCATGTGATATCTTTTTTAAAAAAATATAGCAACGAATATGATAAATTCTTTTTCTAAAAACGCAATCATATCGACAGAATTACTAGCGCTCATCGTGGAAAGCGACGTGGGAGAGGAGAACACATCTTTGAATGATTATAACGTAGGGAATATCTTTGAGCTGTATTCAGGCAACGAGACCCTCTCGGTGGAGCAACAGGCGATGATGGATCCCATCGACGCCTACGTTGAGGCAAACCAGTTCAAACAGCTTGAACATTACCTTCAACAAACCCGAGGCATCGAGCAGATGTTGATTGATCATGTGATGATGGACCCGACCGATAACAGCCGATGGGACATGCTCATCGGGTATGAGTTGATTGATACCATCGAAGATTTTGCCCGGGTGAATAGCTTCGGTCTCACTGCCTATACGTTTCATCCGAATGACCCGTTCTATTTCGCGCTCGCCTTATATTGGACGGGTTGGAATGACTTTGTCATCACAGACGAACACGTCGCCTTAGCAGAGTCGCTCATCGAACAAGGGCCAGAAGAAGTGAGCGGCTTGCTTTGTATTGCGTTGGCGAAGAGAGACATCGATCATTTCGATTATACATATGTTCAACGAGCGATTGAACGATGCCCGTGGGCCGTCGAACCATATATGCGTCTCGGCGAACATCGCTTGCGAGCCCATCCAGCAGAAGGAAAGATGCTTCTACAGCAAGGGCTTGACCGGGTGAAGTATACGTGGGGATTCGATCAAAAGGGGCGCTGGTTCAACACGGGATCGCAGTATTTTAATCCGACCACGTGGCGACAAGACACAATCGCTGAGCTGCTCGGTCTAAGCATGGACCACGACGAGTATAAAAAATACGAGCGGATCATCAATAAAAGATAGTCACCCTAAAGAACGGAGCATTGGAATGAACACAATCGCATTAGCCAAACCATCAGATTTAACTGCAATCGAACGACTGTATCTCGCTTGTAAAGACGATTTGCTCACCCGACAGATTTTTCAATGGGACGACACGTATCCGAACCGCGCCTATTTTTAGGAATGTATCAAAGACGATTCTGTCTATATCATGAAACACGGTGAGGAGTTGCTCGGAGTCGTTGTACTCGATCAATGGCAGTCGCACGAATGGGAGGCGATCGACTGGCGTCACGACCATCCGCTCGTCATCCATTCCTTGATGGTGCACCCGGAGCGGCAAGGTCAAGGCATCGGAAAAGCCATGTTGCATGCCTCGGAACAGTTGGCGAAAGCGGAAGGTTACACCAGCATCCGGCTCGACAGCTTCTCAGAGAATGAGGCAGCCTGCAGCTTTTACAAACGACACGGCTACGTGGAACGTGGAAGCGTCCATTTCGATTCGAAACCGAAAGGGCATGAACGGTATGTCTGTTTTGAAAAAGAACTTGTCTAACGTAATGAAAAAAAGAATGTCGATCGATGAAGGAGGATTTGATGTGAAACAACTCGAAGTGGCTACATATACGATGACAATCGACGCACCGATTGACCACACGTTCGCTTGTCTCGCAGAAGACGAACATATCATCAAATGGAACGACCATTTGATCGAAAATATTTATGAGGACGGTGACGCCTCACTCGTGACGGGAAAACGGTTCATCTCGGTCCAACAGTTCGAGAAAAAAGAGATTCGGGTCGAATCCGAGTTGACCCATGTCAATCGTCCTCACGAATGCGAGGTGCAGGCGGTGACGAATCAAGGGGTGTCGATTGCGACGTATACGTTGAGCGAGACAACGGACGGGACGGATGTGACGATTCGGATTTCACTCATCCCTTCATCCTGGCTATATGCCCTATATGTGAAGGCGTTCAAATGGGCGATTCGCCTGATTTACGATGAACAGTTTAAACAGTTCCGCATCTACACCGAGGCGAGTGCATCAAAACCGTCACTTGCCCGAGAGGCGGAGTGATTTGCGATGATTGAACCGATTACCTCCTCGACGCGTGACGCGGTCCGTGCATTCTTTATCGATGCCTGGGGCACACCTGAGATGGTGATCTCGACCGGGACGTATGATTGCGCCACGCTTGACGGGTTTGTCTGGTCGGAAACGAACGTCATCATCGGCCTCGTCACGTATGTCATTCGGGAAGACGAGATTGAGATCATCTCGCTCGACAGCCTCCAGGAGAAGCGTGGCATCGGCTCGGCGCTCCTCGATGAAGTGGAGAGAGTGGCCAAGCAACATCAGCTCGAACGGCTGTCGCTCATCACGACGAACGACAATCTGGGAGCGCTCGCATTTTACCAACGCCGAGGCTGGCGCTTCGCACGGATCATCCCGGGTGCGGTCGATGCGGCCAGGCTACATAAACCGTCGATTCCCGTCATTGGGGAGCACCGTATCCCGCTCCATGACGAAATCATGCTTATCAAAGTCATCACAACTTAAAGAAAAGAGGGATTTTCCTATGATTCGATTCGGTATCATCGGCACGAACTTTATCACCCGTTCTTTCATTGAAGCGACCCATGAAGTCGAAGGCGCATCCGTGTCCGCCGTCTATTCCCGGACAGACGAGCGCGCGAAAACGTTCGCTGAAGAATTTGATATTCCACATACGTTCACCTCGCTCGAGGAGATGGCGTCCAGTGAGTTGATTGATGCGGTATATATCGCGAGCCCGAACTCGCTCCACGCCGAGCAGAGCCTGCTCTTCATCCGCCACGGCAAGCACGTCCTCTGTGAGAAACCGTTCGCCTCGAACGTCGAGGAAGTCAGACAGATGCTTGAGACGGCGCGCGAACATGACGTCGTCTTGCTCGAAGCGCTCCGCAACCTGTTCATGCCGAACTTCGATGTGTTGCGTCAAGAACTCCATCGCGTCGGACCGGTCCGGCGTGTCATCTTGAACAAGTCGCAATACTCGTCACGCTATGACTTGTATAAGCGCGGGGACAACCCGAACACGTTCAATCCAGCCTTCTCGAACGGTTCACTGATGGACCTAGGCGTCTATTGCCTCGGTCCGGCCTTGAAGCTGTTCGGTCGACCGGACGGCGTGCAAGCGAACGCGGTCAAGCTCGAGTCAGGTGTCGACGGAAGTGGTTCGGCCATCTTGTCGTATGACGGGATGGACATCATCGTGCTCCACTCGAAGATCCATGGCACGGACGCACCGACCGAGATTATCGGGGAAGCGGGGCGCATCGTGATTGACGATATCGGTTCGATCGACCGCTTGACATTCGTTGGCCGCGACGGGACGACCGTCGAACTCGGCTTAGAACAGGAGAGCCATATGACGTACGAGATTCAAACGTTCGTGAACATGATTGAAGCAGGGGAGCGGGAGACCGAGATCCATTCGTTTGCCGATATGCTCACACTCGCGGACGTCATGACTGATATCCGGCAGCGCATCGACGTGCGGTATCCGGCTGACGCATAACAAAGAGCCTCGAGCATGTGCCCGAGGCTCTTATTCTGAATAGAGGGGAAGGATTTAACAATGAACGTTCAAGAAATTTTAGCGGAATTTGAAAAGATATATTATTGGGACTCTCGTGTGCTCGGGTGTGAGTGTCGGTACTATGGAGATGAAGTGTTAATCAAAATCGAAGAAGAAAATGAGAGTTATCATCATCAAATCGAATTTTTAGGGTGTATTAAAGTCGACATCTCTGCTCCTTTGAACGACCGGGTGGCACCCATCAAAGAATTAACTAGATTACAGCTACCTTACTTTATGCACGATATCGCTGTCTCGAGTTACATGTTGGATGGGACCGAGGTATTCGTATGTAATCTGTTGTTCCCTCCCGCAAGCGCTGAAATTCATTTCACCAAAATCAGATTCGGGAAGGAATATCATTGATGCTGATCCTGTTTTAACACATCCATGATCATTGCGATCCGTTCCTCTGTCGAGTGGTCGCCTTCGATCCTTAGGATGGGACAAGCCAGTTCAGCAAGCCATTGTTCATGCAACGTCTTGCTTCTCACTTCCGTCCCGGCATGGTCGTAAAGGGCGGCCCATCTCAAAAACGCTTGCGATTGCTCGTATAGACTGCCGCCAGCTAGTGCCGCTGCTCCATAGCGCTTGAACTCCCGTTGTTGCAATCTGGCCAAACGAACATCGGGCGGAATCCATAAAAAGATAACCAAATCCAAATAGGGCATGAAGCAGTCGCCCCAACCGACAAGCGACCCTGACAGAATCCACTGTTCAGAGTGGAACAACTCTTCCTTGAGCATTTCGCGTCGTTCAGGGACGGGTCTCGGTTCGGTGAATTTGGTGATCCAGAAATAGTCATCTGTATCGAGATGAGTATGCGGCAGCACGTTCGCTAACGCGTCGCCAAGTGTTGACGTCCCGGAGCCGGAAGCGCCTACTATATGAATGTGGTGTTTCATTCCTTTTCCTCCCTTCTATACAGACATCATAAAAATATTTGAAGCCATGACTACGTATGTTACTGTTCAGAACGGTGAAGGACGAGACCCGTCGATATCTGTGAAGCCATAGTGCTCGGACAGCGCCGCGACAGTGAGGGTTTGACCGCTATAAAGATTTTTGTCCAAATCGTTCGCGAGCGCGACGACGGCACGACCGACGTAGGCTGTCGTCTCTGTCGTCCCGTCCTCTGGTTTGAAGCCGGCGTCGAGGACACGTTCCGTCCGCATCCAGCCGGGGCTCAAGGCGACAACCGAAATCTTCAGGTTCAGGGCTTCGAACTCCTTGGCCATCACATAAGTCATCCGATTGATGGTGTTCATGGCCAAATCATAATACAGATTGCTGGCGACTCCGCTTTCTGTGAACGAAGTGATGTTGATGACGACGGCCTGTTCACTTGCTTGAAGGAGCGGGACGGCGTGTCGAATTGTTGAGAGATAAGCCTTTGGTCCTGCGACCATCATCGCATCCCAATGCTCGTTCGGTCTCTCCCAAAAATGTCGTCCTTGTCCCCGAGGCACCGAATCTTCTGAACCGCCGAAGATGCTATTCACTAATAGATCGATTCGACCATGTTCTGATTTGATTCGAGCGTAAAGGCGTTCAAGTTCTTGTTCATCTGTATGATCGCATGGGACAGCGATGCCAGTCCCTCCACGTGACGTGACGGCAGAGGCCGTATCTTCAATCGTCTCCGGTCGACCGTCCGTTCGTTTCGAACCAGAACTTCTTCCCGTCACATAAACGGTCGCGCCGGCGTTCCCGAGTTCCAAGGCAATGCCTCTCCCGGCGCCACGCGAAGCACCGGCGACGAGCGCGACTTTTCCTTTCAATGGATACATGTTTAGTCCTCCCAGAATACGTATCGAATCATCAGATTCAATGGATGTATGTATTCAACCAAAAAACTTATGGTTTTAAATAGATTTCCTGAATATCGGTAATAATATTTCTTTCAATCTCTTCTTTAGACAGTTCACAGGTCAATATGGATTCATTGTTCACACCTAACCAATCCTCAGCACGATACCATTTCATTAAATCCTGTTCGGTAAACTCGAGGTCGTCACCTTTTGTTCGATGTCGTTTGAAAGTCTCTTCTAAAGATAAGTCAAAATAGTAGACGAGCGCATTTCCATTAAAGGCGTCAATCAGGTTCAATATCATCTTTCCATACCGTTCTTTGATTAGGATTCCTTCGAGGATTACAATCGGACAGCGTTCCATTCCATATAACGCAATCCGTTCAATCAGCTCGATCGATGAGTTATTGTCTTTGTCACGTGTATGTAAGATATCCCTTCGAATTGCGTCTTGAGAGACGAGCATCGTTTCAGGTCCAAAGTTCTTTTGAATCTGTTTGGCGATGGTCGTCTTTCCACTACCAGAATTGCCTCGCAATATAACTAGAATCGGCTTCATCATATTCTCCTTTTTACGCGATTGGGATGTTGAAATATTAGGATTGACTGGTGAGTGAAACAATCAATGGTAGCAAACTGCGAAGCGTCCATTATGTGAATACTTCGCTCTAGGTTCAACCTATACCTTTTGCGGCCACCATCGTGAACTCCCACGGGATATTCTCATCGTTCCAACCTCGATGTTCGTCAAATCGACGGATTTGAAAGCCGACGGTGATCACCGAATTCATGATGTCGCTCAGCGTATGATGTGTCAGCAAAACATGAGGGAAGTCCTGTTGTTCGTTTTCATCAAAAAACGATTTAAACGCGATGCTCTCTTCATGCAATCCGTTATCAAAATAGACGGGCCTAAATGTAGACTCAGGACCAATGCATCTTTTGAGAGGATGATAATCACTTAAAATCATGCTTCCCCCCGGTTTTAGGATGGAATAAAGGATATCGCATAATCGCTCGAGATCATCAAAGTAATGTAGGATACCGCCCTCTAAATAAAAAAGATCGAATCGGCCTTCATATTTGATTACATCGAGGTCATAGACATCACCTAACACATAGTCGATTCTCGTCTGGGCACAGGCAGCTAATTCCAGTGCATATCTTCTGTTCTCTTCGGATACATCGAAGATGGTGACGTTCGCCCCCATCAACGACAGCGGGACGGCTTTTCTTCCGTTCGACCCGCATAGATTGGCCACATTCAGTCCATCCACGTCATGAAAAAATTCTTGGTGCTTTTTCAAGCTGGCTCGTGGGTCTTTTAAAATTTCTTTTGCCTTGCCTGCTGGCGTGCCATCGCGCTTTTGCCAAAATTCATAGGCATGGTATTCCCAAGCGGTTTTTATTGGTTTCCGTCTGTTTATTCAAACGCATCTGTCCTATCTGTTTGTACCTGACGATCGAGTTGTATGTAACACTATGAAAAGCTGTATGGTTCGAAGCAAAATCAACAGTATTTAACAATTTAAGGGGTATACTAAAGTGGCGCTGGATAATTTTACAATAAGTTTCAGTGGAATGATAGTGAATGATGACATCCAAAGAACGGGAGACGATGACATGACGACCTTATATTTCGTAAGACATGCACACTCTACATATACAGCCGATGAGTGGACGAGACCTTTATCTGAAAGAGGGGCGGGTGACGTGCCTCACATCACAAACATATTAAGCAAAGAAGCGATCGAACTCGTCGTTTCGAGTCCATATAAACGAGCTATTCAAACCGTCCAAGGGATTGCTAACCAGCTTGGAACAGAAGTGCTACTCATGGACGATTTGCGGGAACGGATGTTGACGACAAAACCGGCGGAAGATTTCACGTTGGCGATGACGAAAGTGTGGGAAGATCCTACTTTTACATGGGAAGGCGGCGAATCGAACGTTGTCGCTCAAAAGCGGGGAGTCCGTGCGATTCAGGCACTACTCGACCAATACGAAGGAAAGCGAATCGCAATCGGTACGCACGGGAATATCATGGTATTGATGTTGAACTACTTCGATGACAAATACGGCTATACGTTCTGGAAAGAACTCGATATGCCGGACATATATAAAGTGACGTTCGATCAACATGAACTCGTGAACGTCGAAAAGCTATGGGACCGTCAAGGAGTGGTTTGAAATCCGTTCATGACGACATGAAAAAAGGATGGGGCCGGTCTCGGTCCCATCCTTGAAAGTCTACTCTCTATTCAGATACAGGTGGCGAATAAACAAGCCGAGTGCGACCGTCATGATGACGGCCGGAATCAGGCCGACGAGCAACAAAGAACCCATGCGTTCAGTCCTTTCTGAGCGCAGCGAGGCGCTGTGTCATGTCTTGGAACGATTGTCCGTCCGAGAGCACGCTCAATTCACCGGCGACGAGGTCGTTCACTTCACGGTCCCAGTCCTGGCTGAGCGTCGTCTCGAGCGCGGCAAGGTGCGTCGCCGTCCGTTCGACTTGATGACTTCCGACGCGCGCAAGCTGTTCACGCACCGCCGTCTTCAACAGGGCGCTCAAGTCGTCGCGCAACTTCGTCCGGCCATCGCCTTCGAAGAACTGGTTCGCATTCTTATAGTGCTTCAAGACTGGACGGAAAGGGGCCGCCTCGAACGTGATTGGGTCGACGGCGTCGCGGAGCCAATCGATGTCGATGTCATCTTCGAACGACAACGTCGGCAGGAGCGGACGCAGTTTGAGCGTCTCGCGCTCGATCAAGCGTTCCGTCTCCCGTTTCAAGAAGCGCTCGAGCCGATATTGGAACACTTGCAACTCTTGATGGATGTCATACGCATACTTGTCGAGTGTCCGGCTGAGGGCGCGCTCGAGGCTCGCCTTCGATCCATCGACCTCGACCGGATGGAACGTCTCTTTGACGAAGTCCGACAGCCGGAGGAGCGAGCGGGTCTCGAGGTGGGCGAGCAACTCGTCCGTCTCGCGCTTGAACGGGTCTTCGAGCGTCGTGACGTTGAGACAATTGTCAGACGTGCGCACTTGTTCGAGCTTGTCACGGCGGGCCGCCTTGACGCTCGCATCCGCTTCGGCCTCGCGGACGACGTCCTCGAACGCGGTGACGAGGGCATGTGCCTCATCTTTGATGCGGACCGCGTTCGCCTGACGCAAATCGTGGTCGACGAATTGCTCAAGCTTGGCCGAGAATCGTTCGAATCCTGCGTCCGTGCCTTGGATGGCGTTCCGGCTCGAAATCGGTAGCACCGTCGGATGACGGACACCGAGCTTCGTCAACTGGTTCGACACATAATCAGTGACGGCAAGCCGTTCCGTCTCATCGGCCGCCAAATCTGATGCGTTGACGAGGAAGAACATGTGATGGTCACCTGTCCCTTGGACCCGTCCGAGCTGGATGACGAGTTCACGGTCGGCCTCGGTGAAAGCGTGATTGTAGTACGTCACAAATAAAACAGCATCGGCGTCACGCATATAGCCGAACTGCACCTCGCTATGACGGTTGAACTGCGAGTCGGCACCCGGCGTGTCGACGAAGATGATGCCGCGCTCGGCCCAAGGGGAGTCGATGGCGAGCTCGATCTCTTTGACGATACAGCTCTTCTCTTCCTCCGTGACGAACGAGCAGAACGTGTCATAGTCGACCGTCTCCTGGCTACCGAGATAGGACAGGGGAGCGTTCTTGACGGCGTTTACGAACGGGTGGTCGAGATGGAGTGCGTCGAGTGACGCCCCGTAACCGTTCAGCTCGGCCTCGAGTTCGGCACGTGTCTTGAACGTGATCAACGCGCTCTTGTTGGCACGGCCGTTCGGCGGCACGATTTTCGTGATCGACGCCGTCAGTGGGTTCGGTGACGTCGGGAGCACCGTCTCACCGAGCAACGCGTTCAACGTCGACGATTTGCCGGACGAGAACGCCCCGAAGATGGCGAGCGTGTACGTCTCGGATTCGGCCCGGGCCAATTTATGACGGAGCGATTTGACGCGTGACTTGAATAACGGATGGTTCTCCAATATTTCACATACCGCATATTCATACGAAAAATCAAACGACAAAGCGGTGATATCATCCACCAAAAGCGAGGTCGAAGCAACTTCTTGTTGCTGATGTTCGACTTGTTTCTGCGGCAATTGGTCGGCCGTGACGTAGTGACGGGTCTCAAGGTCCGTCATACGCGAATCGGTGAGGTCACGTGTCGTGTAATTGATAAGCTCGTCTCGCTGTTCGGCCAGCTGACGTTGTAGCGCCAACGTATCGAGCATGTCATACAACTCATCTTGCTCGGTCTCGATGGCATGGATTCGGTCTTTACCTTCGGCCTCAAGATACGTTTCGACGGACGTGACCCACGGTTCGGACACTTTCGTCACCCAAGAGGCGAGAGCCGACTCGATGTCGCGGCTGAATTGAAGCACCGTGTCACCGCTGAGCGATGCGCCGGACTTCACTTGGTCACTGATGAGCGCGCTCGGTGCAGTCGGTAACGTATCCGGACGGGACAAAATCGCCTCGGGCAGTTTCAAATCACGGACGATGTCTTCGGCGTACTTGATCAAGTGGGGGCGAAGGTTCGTATCAATCAACCGGTTGAATTCCTTGACGGCGATGTCTTCACGACGGAGGTGTTCCTGTCGTGTCTTCTCTTTTGAGAAGAACAGGCCGACTTTGAACTCCGGTGCACAACTCTCGAGATAGTCCCGCAATAGTTCGCGGAACTCGTAGTTCATGATTGGCGCGCTCGCGACAATCGGTGTCTGGTGTTTGAAGAACTCGCGGCGGAACGCGGTGAGCCATATCGATTTTTTGTCGAGACGTTGCAGGCGGGCTTGAATCTCCGTCGGCTGCTTCTCGATGACCGGCAACTCGTTCAGGAGCGCGTCGTGCGCACCAGTGGACCGGGCGAGCAACGTGTCAACGAGCAAGTCGGCGCGCGCTTCCGCATGTTCCCGCGCGGCGTCGATGACGGTTTGGACGTACGTCCGGAGGCGTTCGACCTCATTTTCCGGGTGATCGAGCTCACGGAGCGAGATGTAGAACATATCGTCCGGATTGATCGCATGACGGGTGAAGGCGGTCTCGAGCGAGCGTTTGAACGTGCTGAATGGAAGCTCTCCTTCATCGTGCTTATCGATTTGGTTGATGATGATCGAGTAGGGACGCCCTTCGGCACTAAACTGTTTCATCAGTTTGATGTTTTGTTCGGATTGGACGTGATTGTAGTCCATCATGAAGAACAGATGGTCGGCGAGGAAGAGCGAGCGTTCCGTCGCTTGACGGTGCCGTTCATCGGTCGAGTCGATTCCGGGCGTGTCCATGAGGACGACGTCGCTTCCGAACGGGAAGCGGGGCAGGGCGTACTCGACTTCTTTAATCTCTTCGATTTTGCAGTAGTCGCTCAAACGGTCGAGCTCATCCGGCGCGAGTCGAATCCAATCTGTATCGTTGACGGCGACGGATGCCCCGATTTCCCCATGTCGAAGCGTCACGATATTCGCACTCGTCGGAATCGGACTCGTCGGTAACACACCGTCCCCGAGCCAATTGTTGAGAAGTGTCGACTTACCGGCCGAGAAATGACCACAGACCGCGATCCAAATCTCGTTTTGTGTCACTTTTCGGAGTGCGGTCTTGGCGAGACGAGCCGACTCGGTCTCAGTTTGTGTGTCAAATACGTCGGTCAATTGCGCGAGGCGCATGCGTTGTTCGTTCATAAATCCCCATCCCCTACTTATGATTCCGTCGTGATGCCGACGCGATGTCTACGATATGATTTGTTTTCCCAGGCTTGAATGACGAGATCTGCTACATCGTCACGCGAGATTGGTCCCGAGTTCTGTGTCCCGAGCACGTCAGCTGTGATGACGATGTTCCCGACGGACGCGTCTTCAATCAATTGGGTCGGGCAGACGATTGTATAATCGAGCGTTGATGCATCGAGCAGTTCATATGCCCGGGCGTGATCCTCGGCCGCGGTCGTCATCGAACGTTTCGACTCACGGGTCTCGAAACGATAGTTGTCAGAATCATGTGCCTGCAAGATGCCGGCCGTCCCGACCGTCAAGATGCGCGTGACCCCGGCTGCTTGCATCGCTGAGATGATGAACGGCGTGAAGCGGGACAAGACGTCCTGCTTATCCGTACCGAGCGCCGACATGACGACGTCGGCCGATTTCACCGTTTCTGCGATGGCATCCGCATCGGTCGCATCACCAATGATGACCGTGAGACGATCCCTCGGTTCGACCTCGCGACGTGACAACAGTCGGACGTCGTGGCCGTCTTTTAACAAACGTTCAAGCAACCGCATCCCCGTGCGGCCGCTCCCTCCAAATAAAGCAATGGTTGACAAGTAAACCCCTCCCAATCAAGATTAAAGAAAATATCCAACGCCATCATACCACGGAAGCGCTATCGAAACAGGAGACAACGGCTTGAAGTTGTGAGGTTTCAGGGCAGGGTAAGTGGGATACAAAAAGTTAAGACGTGTATAAGGGAGGAAGACACTTCGTTGTCGACACCGCATGAGATTTGGAGCTAGAACCATCAAGACCGGGATATCCGTCGCCTTGGTATTGCTCATCGCCGAGGCATTTCAATTTCAACAGATTGTCGTACCGGCACTCGCGGCTTCGCTCGCATTATTGCCGTCCGTTTATCAGACGGGTGTCCGGCTATTAGAAGAACTAAAAGGGAACTTGATCGGGGCTTTGCTCGCCGTCTTCTCATTAATGTTGACGCCGAACCCGACCCCAATCGCCATCGGAGTCGTCATCATCATCGCCATCTCGATCCTTCTCTTTTTGAACCTCGAGTCGACGACCCGGACCGTCATCTTGACGACGATTCTGATTATGGAAGGGGCGAGCCAGTCGGACATGCCCGTCTGGATGTTCGCCGGTGAACGTTATTTGCTCATCATGATGGGGATCACCGTGGCGCTTGTCGTCAATGCGCTCTTGTTCCCGCCGCGCTATGAGCGGAAGCTTGAGGACGAGATCGCGACCGTCTCCCAAATGGCCGTCCGCATCGCGCGACTGTTCTCGGAAACAGAGGGAGGACGCTCGTCATTTGAGTCACTCGATGAGACGAAAAAGAAACATCGAGCCTCAAAGACGACGTACGACTTCTTTGAAGAAGAGATTAAAGCCAACCGCTGGCTCGAGAAGAAGACGCCGATTTATCGCCGGGCCGTCTTGAAGTCGAAGATGATCGATACGAACAGTGCAGCTATCCACGTGCTCGACAAGCTGCATGACGATTTTCTGACGCTCGAACATCTACCGCCCCAGCTCGAGGACGAACTGATGCGTCATATGCGGCACTTGCTCAGACGGCATGAGCGTCTATTCTCGGCTTATGAATTAGAGAACGAGCACATCATCGACCGGGAAGAGGACTTGATTCACGAGAACTTCGACTTCGCGAAGTTGATGATTGAGAAGATGCGGGATGAAGAGGAAGACCTCATCCTTACCGTCGTCCCGCTCGTCGCGACGATGACGGATTGGGTCAAGGCGATGAATGAGCTCGAACGCTACCTCATCACCGAGATGAAGAAGCACGGGGACAACCTGAAAGTGGAACCGCGTAAGAAGTGGTTCTTTGAAGACTAAAAAAGGTAAAAAAATAGCATCACCTAACTGGGCTTTTAAAAAGTCAGTTAGGTGATGCTATTTTTATGAGCTGAGCTTGCTTGTTTTTTATTTTCGTCACGTAAGGCGAGAAACGGGTTGAACCCATATAGTGATCTTGCTCCGATAGACTAGAGAGTAAAGCGAGGATGTTTTTAAGCTGCTTCGCCCCTTCTTGGATGCTCAAGTGATTGACATGTCCCTTTTGATCTAATCGGTTCACAAATAGCTCGACCTTCCCGCCGCTTTCAATCAATTCCCGACTGACCAATGCCGTATCCTCTATCAATTCTTCGAACTGATGATGAAGGCCGATCCCGTTCGAAGCTGACAAATCGAGGTACACCGTGAACATGTCTTGATTGACCGGCTGGTACAGTTTCGTTTGCAAAGTCGATTTTTTCGCCGTCGCATACCAGTCGATTTGTCTAGACGGTTCATCCTCATAGGGTTTCGAGGAGATTTGTAGTAACCGATCCTTAATTGGAGAATATTTAGAGACGCGCTCACCAAGCTTCAGGTGTGAGCGGATACGCTGCGCATGAGTACTTGAAATCGATGGATAGACCGTCCAACGTAAAGGGGGAGGCAAATAGAGTGTCAGCGTCCCTAACGATAGAGGCAAGCTAATCGTGATGGAGATTTCAGCTATTTCGATGGGCCCCCTTCGATTACCTGTAAGTTCGAAGACGAAATCAGATGGCAGCTCGTCCAATTCGATGATGGATTCCGTATGCCCCTCTAAGTTCACGACGTAAGGTCCATCCTTTGGCGTACGTATATATGTTTTCGTGCTCATGTCGTTTAAGAGGTGCACGTTCGCCAGTTCAAGGGTGAACTTACAACTTTCGTTCTTGAACAGAATCGAGTCGAACTGTCTCCACGTGACGTCCATTTGTGCAGTCAGTCGTTTCGTGTAACGCTCGATATAAAGACTTGCCGCCAAAAAAACAGCGAGAACGAATGAAAGAATCGAGAGGTACGGCACGAACAACAAGATGATCATCACTGAAAATAAGACGATTTGGATTCGTTTTTCAAGCAAAAAAAATACATTGGTCGTGATGTTCATCGGAGTCACATGCCCATCTCGACCGGGACCGGGACGGTCGACAAGATTTCTTCCATGACCATGGCCTTCGAGGACTTGATCTCGCCCTCGAGCGTCAGTGTCAACCGATGAGCGAAAACGTATGGGGCCAAGAACTTGATGTCCTCTGGTGTGACATAGTCACGATTTTGGATATAGGCATAGCTTTGAGCGGCTTTCGAGAGCGCGATCGTCGCACGTGGACTGATCCCCGTCTGAACGTTCCGGTGACTACGTGACGCGGTCGCGATCGAGACGATATAGCGTAACACGTCTCTCGAGATGTGGATTTTCATGGCATCGGCTCGATATTGCAGGAGTTGCTCGAAATCGACATTCGCCAATACCGCCTTACGGGTCTCGGTGACGGATTCCTCCAGCAATTGAAGTTCGAATTCTTCGGTCGGATACCCTGTATGTAGACACATCATGAACCGGTCAAGCTGCGCATCAGGCAAAGAGAAGGTGCCAGATGATTCAATCGGGTTTTGCGTCGCGATGACGAAGAATGGGGTAGGAAGTTGATAGGTCTTGCCCCCGACCGTCACCTGTCGTTCTTCCATCGCTTCGAGCAATGCGGACTGGGTACGTGGGACGGCCCGGTTGATTTCATCGATGAGCACGATGTTGGCGAAGATCGGGCCTTGCTTGTTTTCAAACTCTTGCGTCTTTAGATTGAAAAAATCTGAACCGACAATATCTGACGGTAATAAGTCGGCTGTGAACTGAATTCTTGAAAAGTCGCCGTGGAAACTCGTCGCTAACGTCTTGGCCAACATCGTTTTCCCGGTGCCAGGTACATCTTCTAAGAGCACATGTCCGTTTGCCAACAGCGACGTCACACACAACTCTACTACTGTCGGGTTGCCCAAATAGACTTGGTTGATTTCCTCAATCATCGTACGAATGTTCATCAAGATTTCTCTCCTTTGTAGTGTTGTATATACTGTCTGACAGATACTTTGAAATCATGAAGTGAGCGCTCGTCGATCACGTTCAGTTCTCCATATCGCACATCGGCATAAGGTTTCACAGATTGTTCGAATCGAATGCGTGCAAACCACTCTGAGACGGTCTCGTGAGGTTTTCGTTTTTGAGTGTCGCTCAAGGTGTCATTCAACTCCACGAGTAGTTTCCCAAGCTCAGTATCAGAGGCATAGAGAAAGGTTGGTGTTGTATTGGTCACCGTGTTCATGTTGGCTCGAGATGATAATGGTCTCTCGTCAGCTGAGGACGATGTCGCTTTGCGTCGCCGTTTATCCCACCAATCGTGTACGCGCTTGTAGTTCTTGAGAAATAAAATGAGCAAGAAAGCTATAACGGCCCATTTCAGGACGTCTGAAGTATCCCCTTGGTCTTCACCAGACGTCTTTTTCTCAAACCGTTCTTTCGACAAAAGATCATACCACTTCGGTATATCATTAGTATCCTCTAGATTCTCTGTTTTATCTTTAAAGGTTGCCAATTCACCGTCGATGTACCTTGGATTTCCCGACATGTCTTGTTGGGTCGGGCGATCTACAATCATTGTATAAAGGAAAGTACCCCCGATTTTAAATAAAGCGACGATGATTAAGGTCGATATGATGAAATAATACATTTTTCTTTTCTGCATAAGCCCTCCTTCATCGATAAGTCTCTATGATAACTTAGTCTTCTTAAAGGAATTCAATGTATACTTATATATTCCTTTATAATAAAAAAATGTTAACAATTGAAAAATAATACATTTAAAAGCGAATCACCAGATTGGCTAATTCACCGTATAATGAAAACATAATAAATATTATTGGGGAGTGGCAAATGAAGGTCCATTTACTGCACACTACAAAATTTTGGAACATCCGCGTCGGCACAGACGAGTTCGTCGTCCAGTATGGAAAGCTCGGTACGGTCGGTAAAGTCCAACTAAAGTCTTTTGATACGGCAGAAGAGTGTAAGAAAGAAGCCGACAAACTCGTCCGTCAAAAACTAAAGAAAGGGTACGTTGAGGTCGAGTACGACTGGGACAACCATCTTTACTTAGATGACCCAGAGATCGGCCCGCATCCGTTGACGGCCCACCCGGCGTTTATGCAACATTTCCAGGAAGACTTTTATTTAGACTGTACGGACGAGTTCGCGCCGTTCGGGAGCGATGAAGGGGCCGACGTCCTCGACATGTTCGGAGAAGCGCTTCGAAAAGAGCAGGACTTCGATTTTCTGGAAGGGGCGTATGCCGTCCTGTCTGACTGGCTCGAGGAAGACATCTCGACGCCGGACGACTGGATGTTGAACGGAGATCGTTTCGTGTGTGACGTCGTCATCCTCGCGAGCGCGTTCGCTTCAATCAAACTGACCGGACGAATCACAGATGCGTTGAAACGTTCTGCCCATGAAGCGTTAACCACAATCGTCGAGGAAGTCGAGCCTGAGGATACGCATCGGTTTCAGCTAATCAACGAACAGCTCACCACTTTCCCCGTGTCGAAATGAAACTTTTTCAGAAAAACGGCGTATACTAAAGAGAGAGAAGGACAAACGTCCGAACGAATAGGGGGAAACACCAATGTCAGACATAGAAACAACACCGACATCATTCAGCGGCACATTGCCAATCGAGGCACGCACCGTCTTCCGACTGTCGAGCGCGATCTTTTATCTCATTGGGCTCGTCATCACAGGTGGCCTCGTCGCCGCCGCGCTTTATTTTGACTGGCCGACATGGCTGCAATATACGATGTACGCCTTACTCGCCATCGACCTCATCTATAGTGTGATTGATATTGTCGTCTTCCAAAAATGGAAGCAAGAGCGGTTCACGTATGATGTGAAACCACTCGAGATTCGCTTGCATCATGGCGTCATCACGACAAACGACGTGTTGATCCCGATGACGAAAGTACAATACGTCCACGCCCAGCAAGGCCCGCTGCTACGAAAGTACGGCTTGCAGACGATCACGATTGGAACGGCGGCCGGGTCTCACGACATTTATGCAATCGAGGAGTCGTTCGCGAAGACGCTTCGTGAACAGATTGCGATCTACGCCCGCATCGAGGAGGAGGATGTCGTATGACGGAAGCCGCCCTCACGTGGCATCGGCTGCCGAGCCGCGTTTTACTGTTACGGGTATTAGAGGTCATCAAGTCGTTCGCCATCCCACTCATTATCTTGTTCGTCTTGAACAATGACTGGGAGTCGACGTTCGGCATCATCTTGCGGGTCGGGATTCTGCTCTTTCTCGGGCTCGATGTCCTGCAGAAGTTCTTTGGCTGGCTCAACTTCCGGTATGCGCTCGATGAGAAGACGGTATACATCATCGACGGTAATTGGATCAAGAAAGAGAAGTCGCTTCCGCTCTATAAGATTCAGAGCGTCCACTCGAACAGCCCATTTTTGTACCGTTTGCTCGGCGTCGTCGAATTGACGTTCGACACGAACGCGAACAGTGACGATGCCTCGTTCAAGCTGGCCGGTGTCTTCCCGAACGAGGCGAAGCGGCTCGAGGACATTCTCGACCACGTCCGTCATCGGAAAACAGAAACTGCCTCACCGATAGAAGGAGAGGCTGAAGCAACGTCAGAACCGCTATCAATCGAAAAGCCGGCAAGTCGGTTGTTATATGCACTATCGACACGAGAAATCATTATCGCCTCGTTGACATCACTATCGGTCTTCGCGATTTTCCCTGTCGCTTCGACAATCATCTCGTCCATCGATGACTTCATCAATCTCGACGGGACGTTCGATACAATCGGCGATTGGGTCGTCCACGCGTCGATTATCGCGATTGGCCTGCTCGTCCTGACGGTCCTGATATTGTCGGTCGTCATCGGCATGGTCATCAACTTCTTGAAATACGGGAACTTCCGGCTCGAACGACGCGGGGACCGCATCCGCGTTGAGAAAGGACTGCTCAACCGTTCCGCTAAAGAGATCCCATACGAGAAGATTCAAGCGGTCCGGGTCAAAGAGACGTTCATTCGGCGCTGGTTCAACATCGTCGGTGTCGAACTCGTCGCGGCCGGGACGATGGACGAGTTGAAAGACGAATCGTCAACCATCCTCCCGTTCGTGAAACGGGAGCGGGCGATGACCGTGTTGAACGAGCACTTCGACCAGTTCGTCTGGTCTGACACGCTTCATCGCTTGCCAAAACGTTCGCTCTGGGTCAAACTGCTACGCATCAGCTGGGTCGGACTCATCGTCTCGGGTGTCGTTTTGTATTTCTTCCGCGATTACGCCTGGTGGCTCGTCCTACTGTGGGCCATCATTATCGGCGGTCGCCTATTGAGCTATATGACGACGCGCTACGCTCGCAACGGTCAGTTCATCGAGCTGCGGACAGGGGCCTTCAACGTCAGTTCATTCTTGACGGACAAGCCGCGGATCGAACAGGTCCAAGTGACACAGACGCCACTCCAACGCCGTTTCGATGTATGTAACGTCCTGTTCTCGACACGGGGTGGCTTGTTATCGAATGAGATGATCGAGGACATCCCGAAACACGAGGCAGAAGCCATGTTGAAGTGGTTCTCCCGTTATACGGTAGAGGAAGACATGAAAACACCGGGCTAACGGATAGCCCGGCCAGGTGATCGACGAGCCCACTCGCGTGTTGCAAGTGGGCTCGTCTTTTTAAATCGGCTTGAGGGGCTCGCTCCGACATAAGCTTGAAGTTGATCCTCTTTTGTGTGAATGCAAAAATCATGGCGCGTGTAGGTCACACGGGCCATGATTTTTCATGAACAGCATTGGAAGAGACTTTTGGGAGAATGATTGTGAACGTCGTTTTTCTTGGTTGACTCGTCACGTGAATCTCGCCCTCATGTAAATCGATGATGGACTTGGCGATGGCGAGACCAAGACCTGATCCGCCGGTGTAATGTGCGCGTGACTTTTCCACTCTAAAAAATCGTTCAAACACGTATGGGATGTCACGTGAGGGGATGGCCTCCTCGCCGTAATTCGTCATGTTGATAAGAACCGTTTCATCCGTATCTTCGACAAATGTATCGATATACGTTCCGTCACGCCCGTAACGAATCGCATTCTCGAGTATGTTTTCGAATACGCGCACGAGCTTCAACGCATCACCCTCAACGATGGGTCGTTTGGCTGAGGAACTGAATCGAGCTTCCATTTCAACTTCCGAGAGACGTAACGTCGACTGCATGATGAGCTGATTGAGCAATTCATCGAGACGGACCTCACTTGTTTGCAGCGCGATTCGGTCGTTTTGCAGAAATGTATAGTCAAAGATATCGTTAATCAAGCCTTTCAGATGGGTCGCATTCTCATGAATGACTTGGATGTAATGACGCAACTCCACCTCGTCCCGGTAACGGTCGCTGTGAATCAAGTCAAGATAACCCGTGATTGACGTGAGCGGGGAGCGCAAATCGTGGGCGACGTTGGCCACGAGCTCGTGCTTCAAACGATCCGCTTGAACCAATTCCTGCTCCGCCTTTGCTGCACTGTCTGAGATGGCGCGAACAGTCGCCATCAACTGCTCTAGCTCTGGCGGGACCGATGGTTCAACCAAATCACGATTGGCATGGAGTTCTTCGACAAGTGAAGTCATCCGCTCAATGTGAAACTGTAAATACCGTTTACGCTCATATTGATAAATCAACACGAGACAAACGATGACCATCAGATTGTAAAACATGACGATGACACCTTCCCGGAAATACGACAACACGATGATCAGACTCTCCATAAATCGTGATGACTCCTCGAAGTACCAGACGGCAGGCAGTAACAGAGCACCGCTCAGTGTGGCGACCCCAAACGCAATCAATACATACAGCAGACGTTTCCACATCGGGATGAACGTTATGACGCGCCATATATTATGTCTCAATTTTATATCCCACTCCCCACACCGTATGAATGATGACCTCATGTGGCACGACGGCATGTAATTTCTCACGGATGTTACTGATATGAACCATCACCGTCTGATTCGACCCGACGCCATGCTCTTGCCAGACAGCCTCAAATATTTCTTCAGAGCTATACACCCGGCCTTTATGTTTCGCTAGTAAATACAAAATCTCAAATTCACGTGCTGTCAATCGAATCGTCTGCTCTTGCATCATGACGGTGTGGCTGGCTCGATCGATGAGGAAGGGGCCAGCTTGTACACTTGAGGACTTGCTTGGTCGGTTATAGTTTGAACGGCGTAGCAATGCTTTAATACGTGCCATCAACTCGAGCGGATTGAACGGTTTGATGATGTAGTCATCGACTCCCGTCGTCAATCCCAATATCTTATCCATATCACCCACTTTGGCACTGACCATTAAGATCGGAATTTGGCTCGTCTGGCGCACACGCTTACAAAATTCAAGCCCATCCATCCGAGGCATCATCCAATCTAAAATGATTAAGTCAAACGATTCTTGGTTGAACAAGTCAAGCGCCATTTCCCCATCGGTTGCCATCGTCGTGTGATACCCGTCATTTTTTACATACACATCAATCAGTTCTGCGATTTGGACATCATCATCCACTAACAAGATTTTTGTCATGCTTGAAACTCCCTCGCGAATTAAAGTTGGAAATTCTGATACAAACGTCGGAACGGAGCGTATTGGACGACGAAGCGAACGAGTAAGAACCCTAAGAGCGCGCCGAACGCATTTGCCAATAAATCATTCACATCCGTGCTTCGTCCACTGCCTAGTGTCGTACGCACCAATAATTGAATCAGTTCAAGAATCAGACTAAACTGAAATCCTAATTTAAGTACTTCTTTTTTCGTGATCGACGGTTTCAAAAATGGAAGATAACAGCCGAACGGGAGGAGCATCACGATATTCAACACAAACGAATACAAGTCGATGGTCAAAATCGGAATAAAATTAATCGTTTTCCACCATGGTACTTGGTTCGCATATTTTCCTAAGTTAACGTCAATCGGGAAAAAAACGAAGTGAAGGACACCTAATAAGTATATCCCGAATGATAGAAGCAAAATGGTTTGTGTGACTTTTACATGTTTCTTGCGAAACGACCAGACGAGTAACGTGATGAGTCCGAGGATGGCGAGTGGGATGAGAACGACTCCTGATTCGATTGTGAACATAACTGAATAATTCTGATTATACATGGGAATAAACCTCCTAAGAATTTGAACTGTCTTCAGTGTAGATGGCAGATTTAAAGAATTCTTAAAGGAGTCATAAATGAAATCTAAAAAAGGCAAAGCGCTTTGCGTTGCCTCGAACTGTAGAACAATCAATCAAGAAGCTTGCTCTCGGAATAATGTCGGGCGTCCCGATATCATTCGTCACGTCAACTTCACCGTTTTCGCGTTTCTGTTGCTGAAAAATGGGAACAAGTATGGTATGATGCAAGTAGAAAGAGACCGGTGCTGGACACACCGGCCTCTGGCTTACAGGCTACCACTTTAAGAGTGGTCCCAGCCGCCACAATGGTTAGTGAATCAGAAAGTGACCCATCTCATTGCGCCGAGGGGGTCATTTTTTTGTGCGTTCAGACGTTGCACGATCGGATGTTTGGTGTAAAACCAAGTGAACGATGATCGGAGCGAGGATCGGGACGATCACATAGTCGCCGACCCAGGTCCATAGTTGTTCCATCCGCACCACCGCCTTCCTCCATTGTGGACTTGGCGGCTGCCCCCACTATTGCTGCGTTAACCTGCCTCTTCATTATAGCAGATTCTTGTCAAAAAAGATGCTAAAAACAGGAACGTTTGTTCTTGTTTTATAAAATGAACCTTTCGTCCGAATAGGTCTCATGACTGGGTCCAAAGATGGATTTGAACCAATAATAGCTTGTATGTCAGAGGTCAGACAGGATATAATCAATCTCGTGTGTATAACCACATGGGTGGGTGAGGGTGCCAATAAAGGATTGATTCCTATGGCAAAACAAACAGAATGGAAAACAGAAACATACGGGGGCGTGCTAAACTTTCTGGCGACAGCATACATCCCGGCCGTTCACGCGGCAATCTTGACACAAGCCGGACTCCCGTTCGAGGGAGCGCTCGTCGGAGCGATTTTGACAAGCATCATCGGAACGTTCATCGCAGGGCTGTTCAACTTGCCGCTGCTCCTGTTACCAGGGATGGGTATCAACGCGCTGTTCACGTACACGCTCGTCCTGCAGATGGGGCTGAGCTGGCAAGGCGCGCTCGCTGTCTCATTCGTCTCAGGGGCGCTCGTCGTCCTGTTGACGGTGACGAAGGTGGCGAGGAAACTGGCGAACGCATTCCCACCGATCATTCATGACGGATTGACGGTCGGACTCGGCCTGTTCCTCATCTTGATCGGACTCGAGGCGGCGGGGATCGTCTCGGGCGGTGGCGGGGCATTGCTTCACATCGGAGACCTCGGGGAACGGCCGGTACAGGTCGCGTTCCTGTCGCTCTTCGTCGCCATCCTGCTCTTCTTGAAGATGGGACCGAGCAGTTTTTTATGGACAATCGCGTTCGGGGTCGGTTTAAGCGCCGTCATGGGTACGCTCGACTGGACCGGTGAGTTCGCGCTCACGCCGTTCTTCGAGTCGTTCGGGACCGTGTTCGGCAACGTCTCGTTCGCCGAGTCGGCGTCACCAATTTTCTTGGTCGCCGTCGGCGTATTGACGCTCGTCTTGCTGATCGAGAACATCAGCCTGATCCAGAATCAGACGCGCGCCATCGGCAAGGATGCGGATGCCCCGAAAGGGCTCGTCGCCCAAGGGTTATCGACGATGGCCGGTGCCCTATTCGGCTCGAGCCCGACCGTCTCGACGGTCGAGGTCGCGGCCGGCATCTCGGTCGGCGCTCGGGGCGGCATCGCCTCGTTCGTCACATCAGGCCTGTACGTCGTCTCGCTCTTGTTGTTGCCGCTGTTCGCGATCATTCCGGTGACGGCAATCGCGCCAGTGTTGATCATCATCGGCATGATGATGTTCCAGAACGTGAAGCATCTCCCACTCGACAATTGGGAGCATGCCTTCCCGGCGATTCTCGTCATCATCATGATTCCGTTCACGTATTCCATCGTCGATGGCATCGGGCTCGGATTCATCGCCTATACGATGATCGTCTTGTTCAAGAAAGGCTATCGGTCGCTCAGTCCGGTCGTTGGTGTCTTGGCCGTATTGTTTCTGGTGTTCTTTTCTTTACCAGTCTGGCTATAAGATAGGGCGGTACCGTGTATACGGTGCCGCTTTTTTTGTATGATGAAACAAAGGAGGTGTTTGAATGGATCAAGCAGGCGGATTCATTTCCATCGGGATGGCTTATCCGAGCCATTATCCGTTACCTGAACTTGCTCAAAATGTATGTGCGGAACTGTTAAGTAGCGGTGGCGAAATCATAAACGTGACATACAGTCAGGATAAGGCGGGCACTAGTTGGACGACAACGACAGGTACCGACTTTGCTCAGGTTGGGCATTACGGATCTATCCATTTACGAAGCAACTATTTTGGAGACGTGGACATGACGATGACCGTGTCCCTTCAAGAGATGGACACCTATGTCGGGATTCTCATCGATATAAGGTGGAATGATATCGTCTCACACCCTGCATCGAGACCCGTGTTCACACAGAAAATCGAACGACTGCTCGTTGACGTGTATCGCCATATGCCATTCTCGTACGCGCTTGCCGGGCACGAACTTGAGCTCGACTGGGCACCTGATGCGTTTCCGACATCAGCGGACTGGTTGGATACGTTCCCTCTTTTTATGGTCCCGTCACCACAAGGCGTGATGGTAACTTACGGTTCAATTTCAATCGACGGGATGACTCCTCAAACCAATATGAAGAGGTCTATCCCGTTATATGCATAAGTGAGGCTCAATCACCTCAATCAAGCATTCCTTGATTGACGAAGCTCAGTGCTAAGCGGCCGGAACATGATACAATTTTCTTAGCTTATAACCGAAGGAGGATACTTTTATGACGAAAACCTCAGATGTCATCGACGAGTTTGCATCCTATATAGACTGGTTAAACACATTGTCGGGATTGGATGAATCGATGTGGGAAAAATCGATTGCAACCGACAAATGGTCAATCAAAGCAATCGTCCTTCACATCGCCCATTGGGACAATCATCTGTTGAACGTCATCGTCCCGGCCGTCAAGACCGGGGAAGCCATGATTTTCCCTGAATTCGACTCATTTAACGCGCGAGCGACCCAAAAAGCGAAACGTCTTTCGGGAGAAAACGTGTTCCAGTTAGCCAAAACGAGTCGGAGCTTGCTTATAGAAACGCTTCGGTCATTACGTCAAGAGACGCTGACTTCTCACACGATGGCAAACGGAACGACCCATTCTCCGCATGACGGTGTTCCGTACACACTTGCCTATATCGTCACCGAGTTCATCGAACACGACCGGCACCATCAGCAACAAGTCGACAGCATCTTGGGGAAAACGTCTTGAAGAGACGAGCGAAAGTACGCGGTGTTAGACGAAGACTGAAACGGTTGCGCATGGATGTCGACGAACAGACCTATTCGTTCCCGACGACGTTTCACGACGGGTATTGGCATAACAAAATCCCGATTGATCAATCGTTCTTATCGTCTGTACAGGAGAACAGCCGGATTCAACGTGCGATTATCGAGGTGATGATGGAAGGGGCCTCACGTCTAGTGCATAACCGAGAAGAGGAGCGATACCAGGTCGTCGTCTTACTCGATTTGCCGACGCTTTGGCAGTCCGAACTGCTCGTGTTTGAAAGCGATGCACGACTGAAGGCGTTTATGGATCGGGATACGTCAGAGCAGATGTGGACGCGGTTGCCTAACGATCGCATATTCCTACAAAGACTCGACCTGTCAATGGACGTCGAGGTGCATCGGTTCCACGAACTGATTCAAGATGAAGATTATATGCATAGTGGAGAAGTCTGGTTGCTCGTTCAATAAGCGGGCAACTTTTTTTGTTAAAAAACTGAATATTCCATTAATCCGTATGCTATAATCCTTTCAAATCCATTTTCCAAAAAAAGGATTAAATGGAATCGATGAATGAAAGGAGTCGTTGAATGGGATGCAGTCGAATCTACATATTCACATACGGGTCGTTACATGAGAAAAGCCAAAGTTCTGTTTGTATCAGCAGTCTTGATTTCTTTACTGGTTGTCGCACTTATTTCATTTTCAGGTCAACTTGCTTATACCTACTTCAAAGGGTTGGACATTTCAGGGAGCCCCATCACAAGTTGGGTCACGGATTGTCATGACAAGCGAAAGTTGTTTGGGATCATTAAGGTCGTCGATACGGATGTTTGGTGTGGAGATGGTAGTGACGCAGATCCCGGTCCCGGTATTTCTGAAGCAGGAGCGGTTGTTGGGCCATCAGATGATGAAGGCGGCACACCAAGGGAAGATGAGAATAACTCGTCTCCGTCATACGGCAAACCATCCACAAGCGAATCCGATCGCCTTTCCCTGTTGCCTTACATTTTCAGCGCCCTCCTCCTTCTTTTGATTGGTGTATGGATGTGGCGTAGACCCTTCCACAAAAAGGGGAGGGAAGCCGTTCCGATAGACGAGAGGATCCACTCAAGGCAAGAGACAGACGGAACGTTCGAAGAGGCAAAACGCTCCGCTCATCCGCTACCAGATTCCCCGTTGCGGCAACATTTGATTCAATTCGAACAAGCGCTACCGCCAGAAAAACGTCGACGGACGTTCGAGACGTTATCCGCCTGGGCGAGCCGCATTCAACTCGACGCCTCGCTTCGGAGCTATTTAGAGACCCGTTATGACAAAGTCGAGATCACGCCACAACGTGAAGAAGCGTTCAAACAACAGCTTGATGCCTATTTACTTCGTTTAGAAAAGGAGCCACCCTTATGACCATCAAACGCGTATTAGAACAATTGGACCAAATCTATCTCGGAAAACCTGAAATCACGCGCCTCTGCTGCACGGCGCTACTCGCGAACGGGCACATCTTGTTAGAGGACGTCCCGGGTACCGGGAAAACGTTACTTGCCAAAAGTATTGCCAAGAGTTTCGAAGCTGATTTCACGCGCATCCAATTCACGGCCGATTTGCTTCCGACCGATATCATCGGTTCTGACTTCTTCAACATGCAGACACAGACGTTCGAAAATCGGACAGGACCGATCTTTACCAACATCTTATTGATTGATGAAGTGAACCGAGCCGTCCCCCGGACACAATCCGCCTTGCTCGAGGCGATGGAAGAGCGGCAAGTCTCGATCGGCGGAGTCACGTATCAACTGCCAGAACCGTTCTTCGTCATCGCGACGCAAAACCCGATCGAATCGGCAGGGACGTTCGCCTTGCCCGACGCTCAACTCGACCGTTTCTTGATGTCCCTTCAAGTCGGATATCCTGAAGCAGGGGAGGAGCGACAGTTGATTCTTCAGACTGTTTCTAAGACACGCCACATCGTTTATGCCCTCATGTCGTCCGAAACGTTTTTAGCAGCGCAGCGAGCAGTTGAGGAGGTCCGTATCCATGACGACGTCGTCACCTATCTGCTCGCCCTCATCCAAGAGACACGATTTCATCCGCTCGTCGAAGTCGGAGCCAGTCCTCGCGCGACGCTCGCCCTCGTCAAGGCGTCTCAAGCTTACGCTTATATCGAAGACCGTCAATTCGTGACCCCGGAAGATGTCCAAGCCGTCGCGACGCATGTTCTGGCACACCGCTTGACGCTCACGCTCGAAGGGGACGTGAAATCGACGAAACGGGAAGTTCTCGCTGATATTTTGGAGCGAGTCGATGTACCGGTCGAGAAGGTGTGAAGATGCGACAAGTCGAAGTGAGCACACCGTCACTTTTAGACGACAAGCTATGGCCGGCCTATACCGGAATCCTACTTCTGTTCATATGGTTCCCATATGTGTGGCCGCTCGCTTATCTGTCTGGCGCAATTCTAGGATTGATGCTGATTCGGAAATGGCTGACGCAGAAAATTGTCGAAGGGACACGTTTATCGTTCCACCAGAAAGAGCAGTTGTTGTTCGTAAATGATCGTGTCTCGCTAAGAATGGAGGTGACAGGTGTAGAACGTCTCCAAGAACTCGGAATCCCGACATCGGTCCGCCTGGTCACGGGACACGGCTTGACGTTTGACGAAGATCAGCGCGTACATGTCATTCAACTTCGTGAGGAATCGACCTATTCGCTTCCAATTCATGCGAAACAGCGCGGGCCCGTCCAAGTCAATGAATGTACACTTCAGTTCAGACTCCCATTTTGGCTTGGCACCATCTTCGTCACAGATCATACGCTTCCATCCTGGATCATACTCCCATCCATCACGAGACAGAACAGATTTGACTCACGCCTGGTACGGATGGGGGACCGACTCGTTAAACATTCACCGCTCAACGACCCGTTGATGATTCAAAGCACAAAACGGTATGAGCAAGAGCCGGTCAAACAGATTGACTGGATCGCGACAGCCAAGACAGGAAAACTTCAGGCGAAAGTGTATCAACGCCAAAACCTCGATACATTCACGCTCGTGCTCGACTTGAGCGGTCCGCTAGGGAATGGCCTTCATGCGCGCTATGAAGAGTTGATTCAACAGGCCGCTTATCTGGTATCCTATTTAGTGAAGGAAGATTGTAAAGTCGAGCTGTTCATCAATCGGCTCGATGCTGAGAATCATATCGACCACCTGCGAATGAGTGACGGTCGCAAGCAATTGCGCCTCGCCCTCGTACGTCTGGCGTGGGTCCATGAATCCGATCGATTCGTCGCTTCGAAACGGTTCAATCAAATCATCGAGCGACAGAATCATCCGCATGCGGAAGTGATTCGGATTGACGCGTCACTGCTCAAACAGATGTCTATCAGTTGAAAGGAGAAAACATGTTGCGCCACCTCACAACATTCGCCCTAGCTGGGGCCTTCACGCTCGTTGCTACGTCAGCAGCTGCCGCGCCGACTGAACGATCCGCGGAGCGTTTTGCTGAAAAACATTTCGAGTCAATCGTCCTCGACCATATCGAAGGTGACGACCCGAGTAACTATCATTTGACGGAAAGTCGCGCCATCTCGTTCGGTTCGCTCCATGAAGTGATGATTGCCGCGCAATCCTGTTATTCGTCGGACGAAATGTGTACGTTTGTCTCGAGCAAGGAGTACGTATCAGCCGTCCTACAAGATGGAGAGCCGAGAAATGTCATCGGCACGTACGAGCAGGAACCGGGCCTCTTCGCCTTCTCCACGTTCGGGTATGGTGACGAGTTGGCCATTGCCTTAGCTGATGTGTCCGGTACATTGGTCCATTCCTCGCGAGAGAATGCCTGGTTTGACTATGATGGAAAGAAGTTGACCGCCTTGACGACCGATGCGAAACGGTTCATCGAAGAAGACAGGATCACGCTCGAGATGTATCAGAAACGCTTGGTCGAGACACAATCCAACACCGAAGCGCAACCAGGGGATGCGCTTACTGGTGGTTCAGGTGACGTTCAGACAACAGAACCAACATCATATCGGATGCTCGGACTCGCGTTGTTGGCGGTGCTCCCGCTCGCTTATCTTTTTTTCCGAAGGCGATGGAGAAAGTGAAATGTAAACGTCAGTGATTGATTTAAAGCGAAAACCGCTCGTCTGAGCCATACAAAAACACCGCTCCACGCAAATCGCGTAGAGCGGTGTTTTCACATGTATGGTCCGTTCGCTTGGACGACGAACTGTGAGTGTTCGTAATGATACGTGATGCGTGAATAATCGAACGGCTTCCCGTTCGAAAGATGGAAAATCGTCTCGATGCGGAGCGTCGGGTCCTCCGTCTGTAAACCTAGATAGCCGGATTCCGTCTCGGTCAATCGCCCGACCTGCATGTACATGTCCGAAAAGCCGATGGTGACGCCGAGTGCGCCTTGTACGTAATCGAAGATCGAGTCGGCGACGATCTCTCGGTTCAAATACGGGACAATCGCCTTCACATAGTACGACTCCTCGTAACAGAACACCTCGCCGTCGACGAAGCGGACCCGCTCGACGCGATAGACGTCATCCGTCACGTCGATGCCAAGGTTCTGTGCGACCATCGCGTCCGGTTTCGTGACCGAGACGTCGAGCACGTCCGACGTCAACACCCGGTCACCAAGGTTGCTCTTGAACCCTTGTGTCGAGAACAGGCTCATATAGCCCGGACGGTTGTGGCGCCGGACGAAGATGCCGCTCCCCCGCAATTGAAAGATGACGCCTTTCCGTTCCAGCAACTCGAGCGCTTTCGTGATCGTACTCTTGCTGACGGCATATTGGCTCATCAACTGCTCGAGGACGGGCAGTTTATCTCCTTGCTTCAAATCATGTTGATTGATGTACTGTTCAATCTCTGCTGCCACTTGTTGATATTTAAGCACGCTCATCCCTCATCTACTTGAAAATGTTGCCTTCATTATACCACACACATGTCTACGAAACGTTCACAAACTATTTATTGTATCGCTATTGATTAATTGTACCGGTACAATTATAGTAAGAGTGTACAAAATGTAAGCGTTACATCAAAGGAGGGTTTTCAGTTGAGTAAAGTTCGGGATTATTCAAAACTGGCTCGGGATATTTTAGAGGCCGTCGGAGGGGAAGACAACGTCATCAATGCGGCCCGCTGTGCGACGCGACTCCGCCTCGTCTTGAAGCGGTCGAATCCGCAAGCGAAAGAACAAGTCATGGCGATGCCAGGTGTCATCACGGTCGTCGAGACGGGTGGCCAGTTCCAGGTCGTCATCGGGCAGCATGTCGGGGAAGTGTTCGATGAGTTCACGAAACTGGTACAGATCGAAGGGACGGAGGTCGAAGACGGAAACAAGGGGACCGTCCTCAACCGCATCATCGCAACGATGTCCGCCGTATTCGCACCGTTCATCTATATCTTGGCCGCAGCCGGGATTTTGCAAGGGGTACTCATCATCACGACATTGTTGTTCGACGGTTTCGCCAAGACGGGGACGTACGAAGTGTTCAGCTTCATCTCATGGGCACCGTTCACGTTCTTACCGATTTTCATCGCCATCACGGCATCGAAACACTTTAAGACGAACACGTTCATCTCCGTCGCAGCCAGTGCGGCGTTGGTCAGTCCGACATGGGCCGAGATGGCGGCTCGCATCACGTCAGGGGAGACGATCAGTTTCCTCGGCCTCGCCTTGTCAGGTACGACGTATACGTCATCGGTATTACCACCGCTCTTCCTCGTCTGGATCTTATCTTACGTCGAGCGGTTCTTGAACCGACACATGAACGAGGTCATTCGCCCTCTGTTCGTACCGTTCTTCAGTTTGGTGCTCATGGTGCCGCTCACGATTCTCGTCGTCGGACCGATCACGACGATGGGTGCGGTCGGAATCGCCAACGGCTACAACTTCTTGGCGGAAAACGCGCCGATGCTCGCTGGCGCGATTATCGGTGGTCTCTGGCAAGTCATCGTCATCTTCGGGGTCCATTGGGGTGTGACGCCGATGGTGCTCGCAAACTTCGACTTGTATGGCCGTGACTCGTTCCAGGCATATCAGACGATCGCCGTCATCGCCCAAGTCGGTGCCGTCCTCGGTGTCATCTTGAAGGCGAAGAGCCAAGAAATCAAAAAAGTCGGTGTCTCGGCTGGGATTACTGGACTATTCGGAATCACAGAGCCTGCCATTTACGGGGTGACACTCCGCTTCAAGAAACCGTTCATCTTTGGATGTATCTCAGGGGCCATCGGAGCCATCGTGGCCAGTTTCTTCAACCCGTATTACTTCGCTTACGCTGGTCTCCCAGGTCCGCTCACCCTTGTGAACGGAATCAGTGAAGACGTGCCGACCTCGATTTGGGGATTGTTAATCGGGACAGCGATCGCCATCATCCTTCCGGTCGTCTTGATTCAAATCTTCGGTTTCGGAGAAGACACGGCCAAACAAGTGACAGAAGTGACGGAAACACCTGCGACGGCAGAAGCGAGTGCGACGCTCGTCCAGGAAGAGACGATTGCTTCACCGCTCTCTGGAAAAGTCATCGCCTTGAACGATGTTCCGGACGACGTATTCGCCTCCGGAGCGATGGGGAAAGGTTATGCCGTCGAGCCAGACGGGAATAAGGTCATTGCACCGTTTGACGGGACGGTCGTCATGGTCGCACCAACGAAACATGCGATCGGTCTCCGTTCGAACACTGGGGTTGAACTCTTGATCCACGTTGGTCTCGATACGGTGACGCTCGATGGGAAACCGTTCACCGTGCACGTCAAAGACGGGGACGGCTTTAAAGCGGGCGATGTGTTGACGACGTTCGACCGTGACATGATCGCTGCACATAATATTTCAAGCATCACACCTGTCATCGTGACGAACAGCGCGACATACGCCGACGTACTCGTCCAAGCAAGTAATCAGACAGACACGACGACACCAATGCTCACGATTGTTAATCAATAAGGAGGAACTACCATGAAGACATTACCAAAAGACTTTCTATGGGGCGGCGCGCTTGCCGCCCACCAATTTGAAGGCGGCTGGGACGCCGACGGCAAAGGGCCGAGCGTCGTCGACGTGTTGACGGCCGGCGCTCACGGCGTCGCGCGTCGGATCACGGACAAGGTCGAGCCGGACGAATTTTATCCGAACCATGAAGCAATCGACTTCTATCACCGTTATAAAGAAGACGTCGCGCTCTTCGCTGAGATGGGCTTGAAGTGTCTCCGCACGTCAATCGGTTGGAGCCGGATCTTCCCGAACGGGGACGATGCGGAGCCGAACGAGGCAGGGCTCCAATTTTATGACGACTTGTTCGATGAACTGTTGAAGCACGACATCGAGCCGATCATCACACTATCTCACTTCGAGATGCCGCTTCACCTCGCACGTGAGTACGGCGGGTTCCGCAACCGTGCCGTCGTCGACCATTTCGTCCGCTTCGCCGAGGTGTGTTTCGACCGCTACAAAGACAAGGTCAAATATTGGATGACGTTCAACGAGATCAACAACAAGATGGACGTCAACAACCCGCTCTTCTTATGGACGAACTCTGGCGTCATCGTCGAAGACGGGGAGAACGCCCGTGAAGTGATGTATCAGACGGGGCACCATGAGTTGATTGCGAGCGCCCTCGCCGTCGCGAAAGGGAAAGCGATCAACCCGGACTTCGAGATCGGGGCGATGGTGTCCCACGTGCCGATCTATCCGTTCTCGTCAAACCCGGACGACGTCATGCTCGCTGAAGAAATGATGCGTCAGCGTTACTTCTTCCCAGACGTGCAAGTGCGTGGGTTCTATCCGAGCTACGCCTTGAACGAGTTCGAGCGTGAAGGCTATTCAATCCCGTTCCTCGATGGGGACGAGGAGATTTTGAAAAACGGGACCGTCGATTACCTCGGTTTCAGTTACTATATGTCGACGACCGTGAAGAGTGATGTCGTCGCCGACAACAGTGGCGACATCGTCAACGGTGGTCTGCCGAACGGCGTCGAGAATCCGTATATCAAGTCGAGCGACTGGGGCTGGTCAATCGACCCGGTCGGTCTCCGCTATGTGCTCAACCGGTTGTACGACCGCTATCAAATCCCGCTCTTCATCGTCGAGAACGGATTCGGTGCTGTCGATGAGATCGTCGACGGGAAAATCCATGATGCGGCACGCATCGACTACTTGAAGGCGCATATCGAACAGTTGAAACAAGCGGTCGTCTATGATGGCGTCGACTTGATCGGCTACACGCCATGGGGCATCATCGACATCGTCTCGTTCACGACGGGCGAGATGAAGAAACGGTACGGCATGATTTATGTCGACCGTGACAATGAAGGCAACGGCTCGATGGAGCGGATGAAGAAAGACTCGTTCGATTGGTATAAGCATGTGATCGAAACGAACGGGGAAGCGCTCGCGTACGAGCTTTCGAAGTAAACGAAAATACCTCTTGAAGACAATTGTCTTCAAGAGGTATTTTTCTGTGCTTACGTCGTTTTCGGTTTGACCGCCACCCACACTTCGCTATAGACGTTGTCCGACGGTCCGTCATGCTTCGTGAACGAGATGCTTGGCAAGTCAGCCAGTTCGTAGCCAGACGTCGGCAGCCACTCGGCATACGTCTTGGCCATCGTCTCCTGGAGCGTCTTCGGGAACGGGCCGGTATTCG
The DNA here is from genome assembly GCF_018618075.1 of Exiguobacterium sp. s5. NCBI lineage: Bacteria > Bacillati > Bacillota > Bacilli > Caryophanales > Exiguobacterium > Exiguobacterium sp. s5. The sequence goes on from NZ_JACSLK010000005.1 coordinate 77,897, forward strand.
GGAAGACGGCCCACAGGTTCGACTCGATCGTAATCTGTTCAAGATCCTCGTACGGATTATCTTGTGTCGTCGCGAAGCCAATCATGTGCGTGAGTGAACCCGTTTCGTCCAAATAGCTTTCATCGAAGTCGTACGACACGTTGAGCACTTGATTTGGATAAAGGTCCGCCAATTGATGCATCTCGCTTCGTTGTTGTTCCGTAATTGACTGCGCCAACTCGACGATGTCTTGATTCACGCCTTCGAACTGAATCGGGACGCGTTTAGACACGCCGACGACGTTAAATGAAGATTTGTGTTCTAATTTGAATTCCATCGAGATTCCCCCTTTGATGTCAATGAAGAAAGTGAATTTCGGGAATGACTTTTGAATCTTGTTCTTGATGACTTCTGACGGTAAAAAGCCACACCAGTCTCGAAACGCTCGCGAGAATCCGTCGACGGATTGATAGCCATACGTATATGCTATGTCCGTGACTGATTTCCCTTGAATCAAGTCCTTGTTCGCTTCTGACAGCCGACGGTTTCGAATGTATTCATTGAGCGTCATCCCGGCCATGTAGGAAAACATGCGTCGAAAATGATAGTCGGAGACCCCGACGATGCGGGTGATATCCTGACTCGTGATGTCTTCTGTTAAATGTTGATCGATGTGGTCCATCAATCGGTTCAATGATTCAAGCATCAGCATTCCCTCCTTTCTGCATTCATCATACTTCGAACGTCGTAGGGGCACTCGATGATTTTGATACGGATATCATCGGATAGAAGGCATCACTGGTTGTAGCCGATGAACATCGTGAACATGATGAGAATGATCGATGACGTCATGAGTAGAAACGCAAGCGAGCTCGCGAACACGAGAAATGTTTTGGAGAAGTGGCGTCGTCGTTTCCAAATCCCGATGACGAACACGACGTTCAAAATGAGAAATAGTGCGAGCAGTAGTAACGGGAGAGCCCGGTCCTGTATCAACATAAGTAAGTCCATAGATGGTTACCTTCCTTTAACTATTTTAAAAATCAGGGTATTCGTCATAACTCCCCTTATAATAATCAAGAATTAGCACGCATATCGTTTGTTACCTAGGAGGAAAACTATGAAAAAGCTACTTCGTGCGACCATCGCGGGCATCGCGTTGTTCACGCTGAGCATCGCGCCGTCAGAAACCGCGGACGCTGCACCGAAAAAATTTAAGAACTGCACCGAACTGAATAAGACGTACAAGGGCGGTGTCGCCAAGACGAAGACGACGAAAAACAAAGGCGGCAAGACGAAGTACAAGCCGTATGTCAGCGCCACGCTGTATGAAGCAAACAAATCGAAAGACCGCGACAAAGACTTTATCGCCTGCGAACGCTAAGAGATGAGAGGACAGCGGTCCTCCGTCTCTTTTTTAGTTATTAAAGCGGTACGATATATCCCCTTCAGCATCGTAACCGATGATGGACTCAATCGACTCGATTTGGTCGACGAGCACGAACCAGACGTCATTCCCGGCCTTTGTCTTCAACAGTTCCGGTTCAAATTTGTCTCCGTTCAACTCGACGACGACTCTTGTCGTCTCGCCGTGGTTCATTCCGTAAAGGATGTCGTAGGGGGAGCATTCTGACCGATCCCCGCACGATTGGCCGAAAGTGGCCCACGTGAGCCCTGCCTCGGACAGCGATTCAGATGTAATCGACTGAACCTGATTGTCGACAGTAAGTTCAAGACCTATGCCTTGCGTAACCGGCTCTTCACTCCATTCCTCGACGGTGTAACTGTTCATGAAAAAGCGAAGACTCATGTCACGGTCATCAACAGGGTAGGTGAGAATCGGTTCCGCTCCCTCGGGCAATTGTGGCTGCTTCGTCGAATCAAATGCCCAGGCCACTCCGGCTGATACCAACAATGAGCACATAAGAATGAGGACAATCTTTTGCTGACGCTTCATAACAGACCGCTCACTTTCTCAACTTGTAAAAACTGTCGTACCTGTTCGAGCGGGAACGCCGGGTTCCAATGGACGAAGTGGCCGCCTGTCATTCGTATGTAAGTGATCGGCAGCTCATGCCGTTGCAGGTCCATCATGGCTGACTTCGTCAATCGGGCTTCTTTGTCGTCCAGTCCGACAAAATCGCCGTAAATAAGTAACGTCGGGACTTTAAGTGAACGCATAAGCTGCGGCACGTCAAGGTGATAGAAGCCGAACAGCAGATTCAATCCGCCTCGTCCGAGCTTAGCCGGGTCGTTCAACGCGCGCCGAATCTCGTTTCGTTCAGAGAGGCCTGTCTGTGCGCAGAAAGTCTTAACCTGTTCCTCTGTAACTGGAGATGTACCTTCATCTGAAATGACCTTCGTCTCGATTTTCGGGACGAGCCGAGGTCCGAACAGACGATAAAGTCCGCTCAGGAGCGGGACGGCAAGGCCGAACACGCCATACTCTCTCAACGGAAGGCGAGGGAACGCCTTATGGCCTTGATCGAGCAAGACGAGCCGCTCCACGTGCTCGGGATAATGCGTGGCGAAAGCGAGAGCGATCGCACCTCCAAGTGAATGCGCGATCACATGGACGGGTCCGATTCGATGTGTGACGACGTAGTCGTTGACCCAATCCGCCAACTGTTCGGACGTCATGACCTGCTTAATCCCTTCACTTCGCCCGAACCCTGGCAAATCCAGCAAATGCACCTCGAAGTCGTCGCATAGCACCTCAGCGAGTGAACGACCTTCTTCTCCGGTGAATCCTCCAGCCGGTAAAAATATAACGGGTGTCCCGCTTCCCATCACTTCTGCATGATAACGATTCAATTGAATCCCACCTTCCAACTCCCAATATCTGTATCTTTCCATTGTACGTGACTAGTGATTGGAACAGAAGCAGATTCTTTCAAACAGAGATACGTTTTCACCCAAATCCAGGTATAGACTAATGACACGTGAGCAGGTTGCACTTGTCGTTTTCTCTGTCGCTCTTGAGTTGTCTCAACAAGGAGGAATGCGGTGTGAAATTATCGGGTAAAACGGCACTCGTCACCGGGGTCGGGCCATCGCCAAACTGTTTGCCGAGGAAGGGGCACGCGTCGTCGCCGTCGACATGAACGGGGACTCGGTCGAGACGATCGCCTCAGAGATTAAAGCGAGCGGCGGGGAAGCCGTCGGCGTCTCGGGGAACGTCACGAAGCAGGAAGATATCGACAAGATGGTCGAGACGGCGACGAGCACGTTCGGCTCGCTCGACATCTTGGTCAACAACGCGGGCATCATGGACAACTTTTTGACCGTCGGCTAAGTGACGGACGAGATATGGGACCGCGTCATCGCCGTCAACTTGACCGGACCGATGAAACTGGCACGGGCCGCGATCAACATCATGGACAAGCAAAAAACGGGTGGCGTCATCATCAATAACGCCTCGGTCGGTGGCCTGTTCGGGACACGCGGCGGTGCCTCGTACGTCGCCTCGAAGCACGCACTCATCGGCTTGACGAAAAATATCGCCGCCACGTACGGTACGTTCAACAAGATTCGGGCCAACGCCATCGCACCGGGCGGGGTCAATACGAATATCGGCGCCACCATCACCGCGCCGAGCGAGCTCGGGATGCGGGCCATCCAAGGGGCAGGGGATGCCCCGATGGGTGAACCGGAGCAAATTGCCAAGGTCGCGTTGTTCCTCGCCTCCGACGATTCGAGTTTCGTCAATGGAGACGTCTTGAAAGCAGACGGCGGTTGGACCGCCCGTTAACGAGAAAAAGCCGACACGATTGTCGGCTTTTGTTATGTCTGTCGCTTTCGGTACGCCAATGGTGTCACCGCATGGACTTTTTTAAACGATTGCACGAAATGGCTCACGCTCGTGTAGCCGAGACGATGCGCTAGATCGGCGATCGGTTCCTTCGACTCCTCGACGAGGCGCGCCGCACGATGCATGCGGACGTTTTGGACGTAGGCGAGCGGCGATGTGTCGCCCCATTTTGTAAAGTAGCGGCAACATTCCGCCCGGCTCAGACCACCCGTTGCTGCGATGTCTTCGAGCGTCAGTTTCATCGTGTCATGGTCATGTATGTAGGCGAGCATGAGACGCATCCGTTCCTGAACATGATGTTTCGTTCTGCTTTGCGGCTGTTGAATCCAATAGCGCCAAATGACTGCGAGCTGTAAGCTCGCATCGAGCAACGCGAACGAGGACTTCTTCTTCAGGCTACAAATCACTTTGTCGATTATGTCGAGGACGGGCTTATCTCCTGGTTCACCGGGATGCAACACTTTACTACGCGACGTCTCGGCGTGCGGTGTCACGTACAACTCCGCAAGCGACGGAGAGAATAGGTCAAACGGCTCGACGGAGATCACGACCAAACGAAATGGCTCTCCTTTCGGTTGAACTTTCACGATTTGTCCACGGTCTAAGATCAACGCCATCCCGGAGCGGAGCCGAGACCGTGTCCCATTGACGAGCAGGTCGAGTTGTCCGTTCGTGATTAACCAGATTTGAAACAGAGGATTCACTTTGATCGTCGTCTCAATCGTCGTTTCAGTCCACTCTTGGATATCAATCAGATTTCCTTCAACCTTCATCCGAACACCTCAATAATTGAACATTTATTTCGTTTTAACACCGGATGGACACACTTCTTTTTCACCACGAAGCGTCTATCAAGACATTTCATTGGAATTTTCTACGTGGCGATTGAACAAGTTCCTTCTATATAATGGCGTCAAAAGATGAACCAACCGGTGACACCCGCATGCACTAAGATGGCGATTGGAACACCAATGCGGAATTTCGGTTTCAATGTCTTATGACGGAAGAACCGCATCGCGAGATAGGCCCCGAATGCGCCACCGATCCAAACGAGAATGAGTAACGTTTGTTCCGAAATGCGCCATTCCCCAGATTTAGCACGACGTTTATCGAGGTAAAATGACATAAACGCTAGGAAATTAGTCACAATGTAATATAGCAGTAATAGTTCCAAAGACTAAAACCTCCTTTCTCTTCTCTTTAGTATAGCTGAAAATGGCTCAACTAAGCCATTTGTATTTGGATTGTAAAAATTCAGATTCCTCTCATCTCGCTGAAAGCTTCTGTAACTGAACTGATATCACTCTCATATCAGCCTGTAACGGCAGTGAAATATACAGGTGTTACAGTAAGGGGGCGTTAGAAAAGGGAGGAATATTCTTATGAAAAAACCACTATTGACACTAACGGCACTCGCTGGCCTTAGTTTAGGAGTCGCTGCTCCAGCTTCGGCAGCATCAACACACACAGTTCAGTCTGGAGATACACTTTACCGTATCGCCGTGAACAACGGTGTATCAGTTAATGACATCAAACAAGCGAACGGCTTAAACTCTAATATGATTTATCCAAACCAAGTATTGAAGCTTGCGAAGTCAGAAGCTAAAGCTTCAAGCGCTTCAAAAACGTATACAGTAAAATCAGGTGACACGTTGTATCGCATCGCGACAAACAACGGCGTATCTGTCAAACAGTTGATGACATGGAACGGTCTTAATTCAGATCTCATTTTTCCTGGTCAACAATTCTCTGTAAAAGGTGCTAAAGCAGCATCGGTTGCGAACAGCGCACCAGCCGCTAAACCAAAAGCATCAACATCTGCACCAGTGACGAAACAGTCTACGTCTACAACGCAAACCCAAGCTCCGGCTTCAGGTAAGACGATGACTGTGGAAGCAACGGCTTACACGCCATACTGTGCAGGATGCTCAGGAATCACGGCAACAGGAATCGACGTCCGCTCGAACCCGAACCAAAAAGTCATCGCGGTTGACCCTTCAGTCATCCCACTCGGCTCTAAAGTATGGGTTGAAGGCTACGGCGAAGCAATCGCTGGAGATACTGGTGGCGCCATCAAAGGTAACAAAATCGATATCTTGATGCCGACACGAGAGCAAGCGCTCAACTTCGGTCGTAAATCAATCACAATCAAAGTCTTAAACTAATCGATTTACCCCAAAAACACCGCAGGCGCGGTGTTTTTTTGTGTGTCTATCCCTTTACCTGTAAACGAGCATTTCATTCTTACGAAGAATGGGTAAACAAGAGACAAAAGGAGGAAATCGAGATGATCACGACAGAATTCATTCTAGGCATACTCGGTATCGTATTGGTCATCCTCAACGTGACGTTTGCGGTCACCATCATCTTCTTCGAACGGCGCGATATCGGGTCGACGTGGGCCTGGCTACTTGTTTTATTCTTCGTGCCGCTGCTCGGATTCTTCATCTATATCTTCTTCGGACGATTAATCAAATCGAATAACTTCTACCAAGTCGACGAGGAACGACGGCATGAATACGCGGAACACGTCCATAACCAGTTGACTGAGCTCGACGCCCATGGCGGCTTGTTCGCCAGTGATCCGCTCTTATCCAAGTATCGTCGCCTCGCCCGCTTGAACTTATCCTCCACGAATGCGCTCGTGACGTATCATAATGCAATTCAAGTCATCCATGACGGCGAGCAGAAGTTCGATGCGTTGTTCCATGACATCGAGGTGGCAACAAAGGAAATCAACATCCAATACTATATCATCCAAAACGACTCGCTCGGTCAGGCGCTCATCTCGGCCTTGACGCGACGGGCCAAGGAAGGGGTCAAGGTCCGTCTGCTCTATGACGCCGTCGGCTCCCGCGGATTGCGACGTTCCCATTTTAAACAACTGCTCGCGCACGGCGGCGAGGTCAAATCGTTCTTCCCGTCACGCCTCGGTATCAACTTCCGCGTCAATAACCGGAATCACCGAAAGCTATGTATCATCGATGGGGAGATCGGCTATATCGGTGGTTTCAACGTCGGGAATGAATACCTCGGGACGAATCGTCAGTTCGGCTATTGGCGCGATGTGCATCTACGGATGAGAGGGGAGGCGGTCCGAGAACTGCTCGAGCGTTTCCTCCTCGATTGGAACCGTGCCGTACCGACGAAGCATCGGGCCGAGAAAGAGGATTTCATTTGGCCGTCCATCCTTATTGAGACGGCCCAATCACCGGTGCAAATCGTCACATCGGGCCCGAACTCATCGACCGAGCACTTGAAAAACATGCTCGTCAAGATGATCACCGAGGCGAAAGAGACGATTTACATCCAAACCCCTTATTTCATCCCTGACGCCAGCTTCCTCGACGCCTGCCGCAATGCGCTCATGTCCGGGACGAAGATCCGCCTGATGATCCCGAACAAGCCGGACCATATGTTTGTCTACTGGGCGACGTATACGAATGCGGCCGAGCTTGTCCGCTACGGGGCCGAAGTATATACGTATGAAGGCGGCTTTTTGCACGCGAAGACGCTCGTCATCGATGGCGAGGTCGCCTCGATCGGCACGACGAACATCGACGCCCGCAGTTTCCGACTCAATTTCGAGATCTCGGCGCTCGTCTATGACGAGGTCGTGGCCCAGTCTGTCATCGATGCATTCGATCGAGACCTCGCATGTGCTGACAGGTTAACAATTGAGCGTTATGAGACACGAACGAAATGGATTCGCTTCAAAGAGAGCGTGTCGCGCCTGTTGAGCCCAATCCTCTAAAAAAGACCAGTCAGGTGTCCCGGAAAGTCCGGTCATCTGGCTGGTCTTATTGTTTGAGCGTCTGTTTGACTTGCCGTTCGAACGCCTCGACGATTGGAGCCGGCGCTTCTTTCTCTCCGTACTCGGCCGCCTCCAGCCATGTGGCAAAGCGATTCCCTTCGGTAAATCCGATTCGTTCGAACCATTCCGAAACAGTCTCTTCGCGCTGGCGGGGATGCGCTTGTTCGAGACGTCTCCCGGCATCAAGCAGACGGACGTGCCGTGGGGCCCGTGTCGAGCGGCGAACCGAATCGGCCGCTTGATGGCGTTGCTTCGGCACCGTCACATCCTCATGGATTTCTTTTCGGCGTTGCACATAGATGAATAAAGCGATGACGCTGACGAGAACGACGAGAAACGTCACGACCAAGAATAGCGATTGATTCGTCGCCGATTCGAGTAACGTCTCGTTTGAAATCGTCTCGGCATCGATGTTAGGATTGTCCGGGACGAGGATACGGTTGACGCGATCGGTCGGATCGAGATTGACTCCGTCGAACCAACCGCCGATCCAAATCAGGATGGGCTGAATCCAGGCGACGAGATTGCCGAACAACAGCTCTTTGATGGTCCGGATGATTATCGCCAAACCGAGGCCGACCCCTAGGGCGACGACGAGCGTGGACAACATCCGTTTATAGTCACGGCGATAATACAGGCTCCGTTGCCAAAACAAGAACAAGAACGGGAAGACGATCATCGCCAGCGGCTGAGACGCCGGCGGGAACAACCAATCGACAATGAGGAAGAGCACACTTGCGATCGCGTAACGGTCCGTCCAATCGAGAGTTCGGATAAAGGCGTGGACGTACGTGAACAACAGTAGCGTGATGCTCATCTCATACGAGAACAAGAGCGCGGCGATGCTCAGGGCCGTCTGCACCCCGAGCTGCCAGTTGCGCGGCAAACGGAGCGTCAGCAGAAAGACGAGCGGAAACACGTGACCGACATAGAACGCGGCGAACACCCACCAGAGTAGTCTCATCGTCCGTCACCTCCCAGTCGTAAAATGGATTGGCTGCCGCCGTATTTGGCGACCTTCCGTTCGAACAGTGACCGGGCGAGCGGGAAATCCCGTTCCGACAGACAGGCGAGTGTCGTCATGACCTTGCGGAAATGCGTCTCACCGCTCCCCGGGGCGAGGTCATAGGTGATGCCTTCCTTCGTCAGGGTCGGGACGATCAGCCCATAGCTCGCGTTCTCTTTCTCGAAGTCGCGGCATAGCGCCGCCGCCTGCGAGATCAACCGTTCCATCTGATGGGTGAGGGCGCGCCCGTCTTTCGTCAACAAGTCGAGCACGACGACATATTCGTTCGCCTGGACGGGTTGCTCGGTGCGGGCGAGCAGTTCACCTGTCTTCGCGTAGGCCGACCAATACAGTTGCCGCATCGGCTGTCCGTGATACGGGGCCACCGACTGGAACGTCTCCGGGTCACGGTAGGCGCTATGACGGACCATCTCTTCGCCTGGTAACGTCGGCGGACGTTTCGGGATCGGATAAGGCAGGAATTCGGGGAAGACATACCCGATGCGGTCGAGCGGATCTTCTTTATAAAGTGAGAACATACGGAGTGGGTCCCGAATCTCCATGCCGATCGCCTCCATGCGGATCGGACCACGCTTGATTGCCTTGAGTGGAAGCGTGTAGGCGACGGCCGCCTCACGACCGACAAAGTTCTCTTGGCGCCAGAAGGCGTGCGCCTCCGACTCGACGGTCGGATGGAGATAACCCGACAATCGGACGACGCCAAGGGGCACGGGCGCCGTCGAAATCAATTTGAGCGTATACGTCTCTTCATCGTTCGGGAACAGCTTCAGTTCGTCAGTCACTTCGACGTGGACGTACTCAGCGAGTCGGAATAATAACTCCGGCATGATGAGCGCATACAGGCTGAACCCGATAATCACACTCGCGAGGAAGACGTTCCCGTATAGGGCGGTGAACACCCCGACGACGAACAAGAGCCACATATACCCGGACTCGAGGTAGCGAGGGCTGACGAGTTGCATGTCACACCTCTGACGGGACCGGGATGGTCTCCAAAACGGACTTGATCAATTTGGACGGCTTCGTCTTGAGCGACGCCTCCACCGTCAACACGATCCGGTGGCCGAGGATGGGCAGGGAGAGCGCGCGAATGTCTTCCGGCGTGACGTAATCCCGTCCGTCCATATAGGCGTGAGCCCGGGCTGCCATCGTATAGGCGAGCGTCGCCCGTGGGCTCGGTCCGACCTCGATGTCACGGTGATGACGGAGTGCCTCGACGAAATCGAGAAGGTAGTCTTCCATCGCCTCGTGAAACAAGACGTCACGGACGGCTTGCTGCATCTCGACAAGCTCGGTCTGTTGCAACGTGAACGGAGCCGCACTCAAATGCTCATTCCGTAGCAACCGGCGTTCCGACTCTCGTGACAGCGGGGCGAGTGACAGTTTGAATAAGAAGCGGTCGAGCTGCGCCTGAGGCAACGGGAACGTCCCTTGCCCGTCGAACGGATTTTGCGTCGCGATGACGAAGAACGGGTCCGGTAAACGAAGTGACACCTCACCGAGCGTCACTTGCCGCTCCTGCATCGCCTCTAACAGTGCCGACTGCGTCCGTGGTGTCGTCCGGTTGATTTCATCGACGAGTAAAATCGACGTGAAGATTGGGCCCGTTCTCCGTTCGAACGTGCCTGTCGTCGGATTGAACAGTTCCATCCCTAAAATGTCACTCGGCAACGTGTCCGGCGTACACTGTACGCGTTGGAATGCGGCCGATACCGAGGTGGCCAGGCTACGCGCGAGCGTCGTCTTTCCTGTCCCCGGTCGGTCCTCGAGCAGGACGTGTCCCCCGGAGAGGAGGGCGATCGTCGACAGCTTGATCGCCTTTGACTGCCCGATCACTTGATCGTTTAAATGTGTCGTCCATTGTTGCACCATAATAAAATTCCCCCGTCTATTTTCTGATAATTAAGAAAATCATAGCACACTCGCGGTCCGAGATGGAACGCTAAAGACCAGCGCTTCAAAATATGTACGTCACGTGTGGTCAATTTGAAGAGGCCGCCTTCGCTCTTTTCCGGCTCGGGAACTTAAAAACCAAGTAATAAAGGACAATCATACTCGTGTATGGGTTTAAGGCACTGACCCATGCCGGTCCATCGAACAAAATATACGTGAGTGTGATGAGGCCGGATGCGACGAATAATAGCTTTGAGAACATAGGTGATGTGTCTCCTTTGAAGCGAAATATAGAATAAGTTGACTATACCATGTCACTTTCGCGATAACCGCCCGACAAAAAAACTGACCTGCCTGTATGAGGCAAGTCAGTCATCGCTTCGGTGTATCCAAATAGCGTTCAAAATGCCGTTCGAGCCAATCTTGGAAGAACGACATGAACGTACAGATGCCCCAGTAGATGAGGGCAACGACCAGATAGACGGTCATATAGTCGAACTCCCGGCCCCCGACGATCTTCGCCTTGTTGAAAATTTCAGGGACGGTGATCATGGCGGCGAGCGAACTCGCTTTAATCAAATCGAGGAACACATTCGAAAGCGGGGGGAGCGCGATTCGCGTCGCCTGCGGCAAGATGACCCCTTTGAGCGTCAGCCACTTGTTCATCCCGAGCGAGCGGGCCGCCTCGACCTGTCCCGGATCGACGGCACGGATCGCCGACCGGATAATCTCAGCGATATAGGCCGCCGAGTTCAGACTGAACCCGATGACCGCCGCCGTCAGCGCCGCGAACTCGATGCCGATGAATGGAAACCCTGAATATAAGATGAACAGGATAATCAAAATCGGCACGCCCCGCATGAACGAGATATAGAACGTCGACGGGAACCGCAGCATCCGGGACGGTGACAGTTTCCCAAGGGCAAGCACGAGACCGAGCAACAAGCCGAAGAACATGCTGACGAATGAGATCCAAAGCGTGTTCGGCAAACCGCCTAGCAGATAAGGGAACGAGCGCACAGCCAGGTCGACGTCGAAGATTGCTTCCCATTTCACACCTTCGAACATGACCGCTTAGTCCAATTCGACGATCGTCGCGTCGACGTCCGGTTCTACCGAGACATCGGCTCCGTTATAGAACGTTTCCGACAATTCTTTCACCGTACCGTCTTCAAGCATCTCGCCAAGGACGCGGTCGATGTTCTCTTGGAGCTCTGCATTCTCTTTGTCCATCAAGAACGCGACTTCCTGTGGGTTATAGGCGATATCCGGGTGGATCGTGATATCGAAGTCCGGGAAGAAGGCGAGGGCGAGTGTCTGAAGATAGTAGTCGTTCAAGATGACGTCGGTCCGTCCTGTCGAGACGTCACGAAGGTACTGGTCGTTCGTCGCGTTGTCATAGATGACTTCCTCGGCTCCGTATTGACGTGCCACGTCCATAAAGACGGTCGTCGCTTCACCAGCGGCTTTTTTGCCTTTCAAATCCTCAATTGACTCGATGCCAGACAAATCGCTCTTGCGAACGATGGCCGTCCCGTACGTGTACTTGTACGGTGTTGAGAAGGCGAACTTCTCTTTCCGGTCCTCTGTGACCGAGATATCGTTCGCTGCGACGTCAACTTGTCCGTTTTGGACGCTCGTCAACATGTTGTCGAACGCCATCTCTTTGAATTGGACCTCGAGGTCGAGGCGTTTCCCGACCTCTTTCATGAGCTCGACATCAAACCCCGTCAACGTATCGCTATCCTCTTCCCGGAATGAGGCAGGATAGAGTGTACCGGCCGTACCGACCGTGAGTGTACCGTCTTCTTTGATTTCGTCCCAGCGCGAAGTTTCGGCCTGATCGGTGCTAGAATCACCACACGCCGCGAGCGGGACAGCCAATAATAGGGATGCTGTCAAACCTTTTGTCATACGTTTCATTCAAGTTCCTCCTTAAGTTATCATCTGTCTAAAAATAGCATGACATACGCTTACAGGCAACTCCTAAGAACTGAAAAACAGAGTTGAATTTATATTTGAAACATAAATCCATAAAGCGTTATCATGTCCTTGAATTAACGATTCAGTTAAGTGATACAGTTTACAATTTCCAACGAAACAGTTGTGGACATGTATATAAATAGTTGTGCGGATGGGAAAGGGACTTTGTCCAACAATGAATGAAGTTGAGTTAAGGAATCGTCGATGTTGGCCATGATGTATCAAACAGAAAGAGGAGTTTCATAGCAATCTAGCAAATCATATAAAAGATGAGTTGTGAATGATTAGAAGTCATCTTAAAAACCAGTTACAATAATCTAGCTACGGGAGATGGACCAACCATGACCTTTATGACCATGATCATCGTTTTAGCAATAGGCTTAATTACACTATTGATTGGACTATTTACAAAGAAAAGATGGGTGACCATCCTGTCGCTCATTCCACTAGGATTGTCACTTTGGAATTTCATGGCCCTATTCTCGATGGGTATGTAATGTAGAGATAATGAGAGTAGAAGAAGGAGATACACGTGGAGAAATGGGAAAGATGGGCCGTTAACCCAGAGATACCGGCTAAGCTGGAACTGCAGGCGCTAATTGATGACAAAGACGGATTAAGACTCGTGTTTATGGATGCGGATGAGAACACCTATACGTTCTTGTTTGACGGACTTGTGCAATCGTATCGAAATACAGACGAAGGAACGCTTTTCAAAACGCTAAAGCATTTATATAAACATTATGACCCTGATTTTTTTAGCGACTGGACACTCTTTAAAGTGAGCGATTCCAGCTATTTAAAATGGTTAGCTGAAGAGTCGGAGAACATTTACGAAACGGTTTATGATATTCAACATTACGTGTTCCTGACATCAAATGATGTGGTCGAAGTGATATCAACAGAGCCGCCAATCCTGATTTCATAACCATCACTGTATGGCTAGTCTGGTGAGACGATGTAAGAGCGGTCATGACATATCGAAAGGAGAATGCTGCAATGGAAGATGCACTAGACATCTCGATTCAAGCGTTGAATGAGGAGTCTATCAACGTCGTGAGCGAAGCAAACGAACCGTTTCCAATCCTCGGGAAAATCATTCCGAGCTTTTGTGACGGGGTTTGGACGTACGAGGAACAGTTATATGAGAAAGCCCGTGTGACGAGCTTCCCGAACGATTCACTGGACTGGCATGAATACATCAACAGTGAGGACAAACAAGTATTCTTGGCATTCGACGAGACGACATGTATCGGACAGATCCGTGTGGTGAAAGATTGGAACCGTTTTGCGTATATCGAGAACATCGCGGTCCGTAATAGCTATCGACACAGCGGGATTGGCCATTTGCTGATACAAGTTGCAGAGACGTGGGCAATCGAGCACTCGTTGCTTGGATTGTCGCTCGAAGCGCAGAACGATAACGTGATCGCGTGTCGATTTTATGCGAAAGAAGGGTTCGCACTCGGAGGTATCGATACGCTCAAACAGACCGGCAATCCGAACATCGATATGACGTTGTATTGGTACAAGATATTCTGATTTTTTTTCGAGAGGAGAGACCTCATATCTGGCATCGATTTTCTTAACTTTTCCCTTAGTTAACATAACATATATTATCAGTAAAAATAAAACTCCGTCTCAATTCTTTAGTATACTTAAAGTAGTGAGACGGAATGTGAAATTTGCCGAAAGGGATTCAAGTTCGCGTAAAACGGATCAATGTGACGCCCGGTTCGGGTTCAAACTCGGCACTCGGTTCGAACCCGAGCTTCGTGTACAGTTTTTTGGCTGGTCCGTTATGTTTGCCGGTGTGCACATAGACGAGTTTGTCCTCGTGCAAGCTGAGCACGTGTTCGAGCAACGCCGTCGCAAGTCTCGCCCTGAAATATCGAGGATCGATGCACAGTTTTGTGACCTCGACCGTGTTCTCAGCCGCTTCAATCGTGATAAAGCCGATCAGCCGCCCATCGTTATACAAACCGTAGCTCGTACCGGGCAGATTCTGAATCACCTCGACCGTCTCATAACGTGCCGGAATCTCATCAAATCCGATCAGCTCGGCCTCGACCGCATAAGCGTTTCGTTGAATCTCAAGCATCTGCTCGGCCAGTTGATAATCTGTCGTCTGAATCTCGCGTAATTCCACCTGTGAGCACCCCCGGATTATCGTAAAAATAGACGTGCTTGCTTGCGTTTCGCCCGCTTCAGTGCCAAATAGAGCCGATGTGTCCCGGCGACTGGTTGCCCATGGCCGACGAACGTACGTTGCGGTGCGAGATCGATCAACTTCTCCGCCTGCTCTAACGCTGCACGCTTATCCCATGTCGCGATACCCGGCAACGGGAACAACGGACGAACGTCCCCTGCCACGGCGACTCCCCCACGCGTCTGAAATGCATCTCCCGCAAACAAAATCCGCTCCTTTTCATCGAAAAAAGCAATCGAACCAGGGGTATGACCCGCTGCCGGATAGACCCGTAAGCCGAACAGCCGCTCACCTGGATCAAGCAATTTATCCGGCAAAGAGTGGATTTTCGGGAGAGAGCCTTTCAGTTTGAGAGCCCGCTCGTCCGGGTCTGTCGTCCGGTCCCCTTCAAGGAGACGGGCATCGCGCCTCGAGACGTACAGCTCGGCATGAGGATGGGCTTTCAAAATCGTATCGACACTGCCGACATGATCCCCATGGGCATGCGTCAACAAGATAGCGAGAAGCGGGCGTTCGAATGTCTCGATATACGATAAAATTGCTTCCGCGTTCTGCGCGAGCCCTGTATCGATCAAGACAAGCCCGAGCTCACGTTCAATCAGTTGGACGTTGATGGGTAAGATGGGTGCGAAAAACGTCAGTTGATGGACGTGATCAAAACGTGTGACTTTCATGGAATCCCCTCCCCTTAATCGAATAACGCGGTCCAATCTTCTTGCCAACGGGCCTCAAAACACATATAGAGCTGCTCTCGCGTGTTCCGCGCAAGTGACAAAGGTGGTAAGGCGTCTCGTGTAAAGAACGCAACCTCGCTCGTCTCATGACTAATTTGCGCCTCTCCACCAATCAACTCGCATTCGATAAACAGTTTATAGTAATGCTGCGACAACGGCGGATGGTCGTGATGATGCATGTCGAACAAAGCAAGCAGCCGAATCGGTGCGACATCGAAACCGGCCTCTTCCTCGATCTCTTTGATGATGTTCTCTGCCGGGGACAGTCCGATCTCACAAAAGCCACCCGGAAGCGTCCAAAGTCCGTCTGACCTTTCCTTGACGAGTAACACTGCGTCATCCTTGAAGACGACGCCTCGGACGTCGAGCTTCGGTGTCGGATAACCATCGACGTGGGTCAATTCGGTGATTTCATGCAAAGCAAGATTAGATTGTTGCTCGAACATCTCGGTCGCGATTCGTTGGAGTTCGAGGTAACGTTCTCGATCGAACTCGTCTTTCGTAAACGTCAAGCCAGCCTGTGACATACGTATCCCCCCATGATTTGTCCTCCTGTCCCATTCGCCAAAAGGGATCGTTGTTCCTTTTAGAAATACCCGCTCCTAAGAGAAACTAATGTGACATGGAGTTGAAAAAATCAGCTGATGCCCCCGTGTTATACTGGATAGAGAATCAAATCGAAGGAGGTTGGACATGCCGATTTCACTGTTATCCCAGTTCAAAGCAGACTTGGACGGCTATACCGAGCGGCAGCTCCGTTATCAGGCAGCAGCAGACGTTTGGTCAATCGGGCAGATGTACGACCATATCATCGTGGTGGCCGAGGAATATGCGGACGAGATTGAACGGTGTCTCGCTTCCACTGAAGAACAACCGCTCGGGAAGACCGAGTTCGGTGAACGATTGTTCCGGATGGGTGGTTTCCCAACGGTCAAAATCCGCTTACCTGATGAGATGAACCAACCCCCGAACAATACTGACAAGCGCGAGACGCTCGAACGACGAATCGACGAGTTATCTGGACGCTTGAACCGAATTGAACCGCTCGCCCGCGCGGCAAACCCTGACGTCAAAGCCCGGCATGGCGGTTTCGGTTGGCTGAACGCCCAGGAATGGTACGACCTTATCGAGATGCATAGCCGTCATCATTTGCGCCAACAGGCCGATTTGGAGCGCTATCTGATAAAGGCGGAGCTTTGAATTCATAAGAAAACCCTGTATCAAAGACAATCGTCTCTGGTACAGGGTTTTCTTTAGTTCGATCTCAATCGAGGTACACATCCTCAATCTCTCCGAACGTCTCTTCATCAAACACGAACGAGCCGTTGGCGTAGCGGTCCAAGAGCGTCAATTGCTTCGTCTTGACCGTCTTCGCTTTCTCTTTCCCGATGATGTGGAGCGTTTCATCGTCATGCACCGGGAGCACACGACGAATCTGGTGCGGTTTCGATTTGACTTCGCGGATGAGCATCGTCCCGCGCAAGTTGCGGTTCGTGCAGTCGAACTGATCCTCGAGCTTCATCTTCTTGACCGCTCCACGTTGCGTCACGAGGACGAACAGTGGCGGTGTGAAGAAGGCGAAGGCATCGGCGACCACATCGCCATCTTTCAAGTTCATCGCTTTGACGCCGGCGGCACGTTGGCCGACGACTGGAACATCGTCTTCTTTGAACCAGAGGCCATAGCCGCGCTCAGAGACGAGGAACAGTTGTCCTGGTCCGTCACTGATGCCCGCGAAGACGACCTCGTCGTCACCTTTTAACTTGAGCGCCATGAGCGCTTTCGACTTGCGTTGGGCGTCATAGTCACGGAGCGGCGTCCGTTTGACCATGCCTTCACGCGTGACGAACAGGCAGTGCGCGTCGGTGTCGAACGTCGAGACGACATCGGCCGAGACGACTTGTTCGCCTTCGATCGGCACGAGGTTGGCCACATGCTGACCGGCGTCTTTCCATTTCGACTCTGGAATCTGATGGACCGGGATGAGCAAGTAACTGCCTTTGTTCGTCCAGACGAGCAAGTGGTCCGTCGTCATCGCCTGGGTGACGAGGACGGGACGGTCTTTCTGCTTCATCTCCGGCATCTCGTCGCTCGAGGCGCCATATGAGCGCATCGATGAACGTTTGACGTACCCGTCGCGGCTGACGAACACCATCGTCTCTTCGACGGCGATCATGACCTCTGTCTTCAGTTTCAACTCTTCGACTTCCGATTCGATGACCGAGCGCCGTGCGTCGCCGAACTCGTGACGGAGCGCGGTCAACTCTTTCGAGATGAGCTTCCGTTTCGTCGCGTCGACGTTCAAGATGTTGGCGAGGCGAGCAATCTCTTTTTGGAGCGCCTTCGCCTCTTTTTGGAGCTCGACGATATCCGTGTTCGTCAACCGATAAAGTTGGAGCATGACGACCGCTTCGGCTTGACGGTCCGTGAACGAGAACCGCTCCATGAGCTTCTGTTTCGCCTCGGACTTGTCTTTGGCCGAACGGATGAGTTCGAGCGTCTCGTCTAGGACCGAGATGGCCTGTTCGAGCGCGTCGACGATCTCGGCGCGTTTCTTCGCCTGATCGAGTTCGAACGTCGTGCGACGGGTGACGACTTCTTCGACGTGCTTCAAGTACGCGTCGATGATCGACAAGAGACCCATCTGTTTCGGTGTCCGGTTGACGATGGAGACCATGTTGTAGTTGTAGGCGAGTTGCAAATCGGTATGCTTCAAGAAGAAATGGAGCACACCTTCCGCATCGGCTTCCTTCTTCAATTCGATGACGACGCGGACGCCGGTCCGGTCGGTCTCGTCACGGACTTCGGCGACACCTTCGACTTTGCGGTCGAGACGGAGCTCTTCCATCTTCTTGACGAGGTTCGCCTTGTTCACCTCATACGGGAGTTCGGTGATGGTGATCTGTTCACGGCCGCCCTTAAGTGGCTCGATGACCGATTTGGCACGGATGATGACCTTGCCTTTTCCGGTCTCGAACGCCTTCAAGATGCCGTCTTTGCCCATGACGATCCCGCCAGACGGGAAGTCAGGTCCTTGCATATAACGGAATGCGTCATTCGTCGTCTCGACCTCACCTTTCAAGCGGGCGATGGCGAGATTGAGCACCTCGGTCAAGTTGTGCGGCGGAATCTCGGTCGCATAACCGGCAGAGATCCCCGTCGTCCCGTTCATGAGCAGGTTCGGGAGGAGTGACGGCAAGACGAGCGGCTCTTCGGTCGAATCGTCGAAGTTCGGCGTATAGTCGACCGTATTCTTCGAGATCGATGTCAGCATGACGCCGGCAATCTTCGACAGACGGGCCTCGGTATACCGCATCGCGGCGGCCGAGTCGCCGTCCATCGAGCCGTTGTTCCCGTGCATGTCGATGAGCGGGTAACGCAACTTCCAGTCCTGCGATAGGCGTACCATCGCCTCATAGACGGAACTGTCACCGTGCGGGTGATAGTTACCGATGACGTTACCGACCGTCTTGGCCGATTTGCGGTACGGTTTCTCGTTCGTGTTGCCTTCATGGTGCATCGCATACAGGATGCGGCGTTGAACGGGTTTGAGCCCGTCGCGCGCGTCCGGGAGGGCCCGGTCCTGGATGATATATTTCGAGTAACGCCCGAAGCGGTCACCGACGACCTGTTCGAGCGACAAGTTTAAAATATGTTGAATCGTCGACATCGTTACATCACTTCCTCAATCGCTTTAGTCACGTGTTCATTGGCGATGATTGAATCATCTTCCTGGAGGCCGAAGGCGACGTTCTCCTCGATCCATTCACGGCGATGGGCGACATTGTCTCCCATGAGCACCGAGACACGCTTGTCGGCGACGGCAGCGTCGTCGACCGTGACGCGGATGAGCGTCCGTGTGTCGGGGTTCATCGTCGTCTCCCATAGCTGGTCGGCGTTCATCTCCCCGAGACCTTTGTAGCGCTGGAGGATATAACCCTTCTTATACACTTTGACGAGCTTCTCGAGCGCCTCTTCGTCCCAGGCGTACTCGAACTGTTCCGACTTGCCTTTCCCTTTCGAAATCCGATAGAGCGGCGGCAAGGCGACGAACACTTTGCCGGCCTCGACGAGCGGACGCATATAGCGGAAGAAGAACGTCAACAGGAGCACTTGGATGTGGGCCCCGTCTGTATCGGCATCGGTCATGATGATGATCTTGTCGAAATTGCAGTCTTCAAGGTCGAAGTCGTGGCCGACCCCAGCCCCGATCGCGTGGATGATCGTGTTGATCTCCTCATTTTTCATGATGTCCTGGAGTTTCGACTTCTCCGAGTTGATGACCTTCCCGCGCAGCGGCAGGATGGCCTGGAACGTCCGGTCGCGGCCCTGTTTGGCCGAACCGCCGGCCGAGTCACCCTCGACGAGGAACAGTTCGTTCTTGGCGGCGTTCTTCGACGTCGCCGGCGTCAGTTTCCCGTTCAAGATGCTCGAACGTTTCTTCTTCTTGCCGTTGCGCGCCTCTTCCCGGGCTTTCCGGGCGGCTTCGCGGGCCTGGGCGGCGCGGATCGCCTTCTTGATGAGCATCGTCGCCATCTGCGGGTTCTCCTCGAGGAAGATCGTCAGTTGTTTGGCCATGACACCATCAGCGCTCGTACGGGCCTCGGGCGAACCGAGTTTCGATTTCGTCTGCCCCTCGAACTGGAGGAACTCTTCCGGGATCCGTACCGAGACGATGAGTGTCAAGCCTTCGCGGACGTCACCGCCGTCAAGGTTCTTATCTTTTTCTTTCAACAATCCGTTCTTACGGGCATACTCGTTCACGATGCGGGTCATCGCCGTCTTGGCGCCGACCTCGTGCGTGCCGCCGTCACGAGTCCGGACGTTGTTGACGAACGAGAGGACGTTCTCAGAATAGGCGTCCGTGAACTGGAAGGCGAGCTCTAGCTCGATATCGTTCTCTGTCCCTTCGAAATAGACGATCGGATGAAGCGTCGCCTTATCGTCGTTCAAATATTGGACGAATTCGGCGATCCCTTCCTCGTAATGGAACGTCTCTTCTTTGGCAGAGCGCTCGTCCGTCAGCGTGATCGTCAATCCTTTTAATAGGAAGGCTGATTCACGGAGACGTTCGGCGAGCGTGTCGTAGTTGTATGTCGTCGTCGAGAAGATCGAGGCATCCGGTTTGAAGTAGACGCTCGTCCCCGTCTGGCGCGTCTTGCCAGTCTCGAGGAGTGTCGTCTGCGGAATCCCGCCATCGGCAAACGTCTGCTCGAACACCTTGCCGTCGCGATAAATCGTGACGAGCACCTTGCTCGATAGTGCGTTCACGACCGAGGCACCGACCCCGTGGAGTCCACCCGACGTCTTATAGCCGCCTTGGCCGAACTTCCCGCCGGCGTGGAGGACGGTGAAAATGACCTCCGGCGTCGGTTTGCCAGAAGCGTGCATCCCCGTCGGCATGCCGCGCCCGTGGTCACGTACCGTGATGGCATCATCTTTATGGATGGTCACATCGATTTGGCCACCGAATCCGGCGAGCGCCTCATCGATCGCGTTATCGACGATCTCATAGACGAGATGGTGCAACCCGCGATGGTCGGTCGAACCGATATACATCCCCGGACGTTTCCGGACAGCAGTCAGTCCTTCGAGCACCTGAATGGCGTCTTCATTGTAATTAAATAGATCTGTTGACATCTTCGTCACCTCAATTTCGAACACACGTTCGTTTTTCTATCCTATTGTATAGCTGTTTTTGGATTCTGGCAAGCCTCCCCGCGAGCAAGGCTCGTGAAAAAAAGGAGACCTACCAAGGAGGTAGGTCTTAACCGAGAAGGCGGGCGTGCTCGACATAGATGCATCGATTTTCGATGTAGTCGAGTCCGGCATCGCGAGCGATTCGCTCGGCGTCCGGGCTGGTGAGCCCGAGCTGGTTGAAGACGAGACCGACATCCCCATGTCGGACCGCATCTTCGGCCACGCCGGCCAAATACTCATTGCGTCGGAAGACGTCGACGATATCGACGCGTCCCGGGATGCTCTCGACCGTCGGATAGACTTTACGTCCGTTCCACGTCTCGAGCGTCGGATTGACAGGGATGACCGTGTAACCTTGTAACAGCAGATAGTCTGCGATTTGGTTTGCGGTCTTGTTCGGGTTGGCTGACACGCCGACGACAGCAATCGTCTTCGCCTCGGTGAGCCATTGTTTCAAACGTTGATCGTCCATCCTGAAATCCCCCTTTTGTTTACGTACTCAGTGTACCTTTACCTGAATCACCGTTTCAAGCTTTATTTTCTTTTATCATACAACTGTAACTCTTTCAAATTTTTAAAACAAATCAATTGGTTCACCATAACTTATTATGTAAACCATATTATAAGGCGTATTTTTATGGTTTCCCGGGTCGATGTGTGACTCACTTGGAAATGACGCTTGAACGAACATTGCGTGAAATATCTATTTCACGCAATTATATGCACGATTTAAAGGCGTTTGTGCGTGTCGGTTTTAATCGATTGTTGGATAGGCATGGGCAAATGAGGATGGGTTCGGTATACTGAAAAAAGGAGGTGTTCGCGTGGGAACAGCCTATGAGGAACGTCGCGGTACACTATATAATTACCGCATCACTTTTTATGGGAACGTGTTCGCTTGGCTCATCCATGTCGTGTTCTTAATCACGTTTTGGCGACTTGACGTAACCGTCCTTGCCTGGTCGAACGTACTCAGCGTTCTTTATTACACATTGTCTTTTTATTTTGTACATAAACGATATTATCGGACGTTCTTCATTGGTCTCTTCGTCGAGGTCGTCTATAACGCCATCATCTCGACAATCGTCCTCGGCTGGGGCGCGAACGTCCACTACTTCATCCTCACGGTCGCCTATGGCGTGTTCTTCATGCCGAACGTGAGCCGGGCCATCCGAATCGCCTCGACGATGCTCGCCATGGGCATCTATGGCTATTTATATGTGAACGTGACGGACGGGACATCGCCGCTCGGCCCGACCCTCGAGCAAGTCATCGGGGTGACGTGTTTACTCGCGACCATCGCCTTGATCGCCGGGCTGTCATTCATCTTCGAAGGGGCGGTCGTCGAGGTGACGTCCGAACTCGAACAGACGAACGAACGGCTACATACCCTCGCCTCGCGGGACGGTCTGACCGGTCTCTATAATCGCACGACCGGATACCGTTTAATCGAAGAGGCGATCCGTGAAGCGGTCTTGTCGGGACGCCCGTATGCGGTCGTCTTGGCCGACATCGACCATTTCAAGTCGTTCAATGAACGGCATGGCCACGACTGCGGCGACCTTGTGCTCAAACAAGTCGCCTCTGCACTCACGCGGACCGACGGCGTTGCCGTCCGTTGGGGCGGCGAGGAATTTCTTTTGTTCTTGACGGACCAGTCAGAGGACGAGGCGGCGCAAGCAATCGACCACCTGAGACAGCAAATCAAATCTCTCGAGACGATTTATGAGGGACGACGGCTCAGCGTGACAATGACATTCGGTGTCACGACACACCGTGGGTTCAAGCCTGTCGACACGCTCGTCAAAGAGGCGGACGACCGGCTCCGGGCCGGGAAACAGGCCGGGAAAGACCGCATCGTCACGTCAATCCATCATTAAGCGAGGAGCGATTTTTTGAGTATATTCCGCCAGCTCGGCCAATCACCGACGAAAGTCGACACGAGACGTTTCAACTTGAGCGGCTATGAACGCATGCCGGGCTTCATCCAACGGTTCTTGAACCACTTGGCCGCCAAACACTACTCAGAGCAGACCGCGCAGCGCTATCTGTATGATTTTTTGGATTTCTTCCGCTGGGTCGAGACCGCGAGTGCATCCGAGGTCGACCCGTCATCGGTCGAAATCGAATCGTTCGTCGAGTTCGACCATGCCGGGGCCGAGGCGTACGCGACGTACCTCGCCCTCGAGCTCGACAACGCACCGAGCGTGATCAATCGCAAACTGTCGTCGATGCAGTCGCTGTTCAATCATCTGATCGAGAGGGGCATCACGGCGCACAACCCGTTCCAGGCCGTCGAGCGACCGAAGCGCGCCAAGCGCAACCCGGTCTATTTGACCGAACAGGAATGGCTCGACTTCTCGACGCTCGTCCGCAGCAACGTCGGCATGTCCGACCGCGAAGCGAGCTGGTACGAACGCAATCGGGACCGGGACTTCCTGATGATCCAACTGCTCGGGTTGACCGGGATGCGTGTCTCCGAACTTGTCGGCCTTGATTGGAACGACATCGACCGAGAGAACGGGACGATCCGTGTCATCGGGAAAGGGAACAAGGAACGCGTCATCCCGATCGCCTCCCCGCTCGAGCCGCTCCTCGACGGATATCGTGGTCAAGGCGCAGGTCCCTTGTTCTGCTCCGAGAAAGGCAAACGGATCTCGGTCCGCACGGTGCAGCACGCGTTGAAAGGGCACATCGACCGTCTGAAGCCATATCTGCCATTTTTGACGCACAAGCAGGTCACGCCGCATAAATTGCGACACACGTTCGCCTCTCGTCTCGCCATGAGCGGGGTCGACGTCTTGACGATCCAACAACTGCTCGGACACGAGTCGGTGGCGACGACGCAAGTATATGCCCATATCGGTGACGAGAAGAAAAAACAAGCGTTAACCTGTTTACGATAACTTATTATGTAAACCAAAATAAAACACCCGAATCTATCAACAGGATAGGTTCGGGTGTTTTTGTCATAACTGTTTTGTCGAGAGGATGACAATCGTCTCATCGAGCACTGTATAGTAGGCGTCCTCGAACGTTTGACGTTCGTTCGTCTCGAGGTTGAAGATGCTCACGCCGCCCCCTCCTTCAGCCGATTCATGGATGAAATAGGACGAAGCGAGTACGCGCTCGAACGGAGCCGTATCGAGGAAGCGGGCACCGGTCGTCGCGTCAATCAGTTCGGTGTGATCTTCCGATTCCTCGACTTTGATAAAGACCGTCGAACTGACATCATCATACGTAAAGTCGATCGGTTCATAGGCCCCCCAGTCGACGACCGTGACCTCCCGGAGCACGTCCGGTGCCGCCAACTCATAAATCGTCTCCTCATTCGCTGCATCGACGAACGCAGAGAACCGCAGTTTCGCGTCCCGTTCCCCGAGATATTGGACCGTGTCCCCTTCCCCATGGAGCCGAATCAAGTCCTCGAATGGGATCTCCCCTTGTCGGTCCCGGATAGCCTCGACCGCCTCGTCGAGCGAACAGATGAGGATCGCTTCGGAGTGGTCGATCGCATCGTCTGGCGAGACCCGTCCGTCCTCGAGCGCCTCGTAATAGGCGAACTCGTCCAATCGGGCGTTACAGACGATATAAGGGACCCCGTCCAGCTCGGTCGTGAACAGATACAGCTCGCGGAACTTACCGGCATGGCCGACGAGCCGTTCATCACGGATCCGTTCTTGGAACGACGTCTCGGCATCATACAACCATGCCTCGTCCGCATCCCCGAAACTCGTCAAGAACAGGAAGTAACGATCGGCAAGTACCCAATAGAGCGTACTGTTGCCTCGCTTCTCGAATGTCGCGAGCACAACCTCCTGTCCAGAGCGGTAATCGAAGGCGATCAGTTCCGTTCGGACGACCCCGGTCCGGTCCGGTGTCTCGTTCAAGAAATAGACGCGGTCCTTACTGACGAACAGCTTCGAGATCCCGTAGTCTTCATACACACGACGGCCGACCGGAGTGACGGAACCGTCTTCTTCGTCATAGCGGAAGATCGAGAAACTTGTCTCACCCGACTTTTCGCGGTAATAGACGGACGTCTCGGTGACCGCGATCAAGTCCTCATGGCTGATTGACATGGCACGTGCATCAACGATTCTCATAGCGCACCTCTCTCATAAGAAGATTCGACCGGTTCGACGGTGACGATACCGGGTGGTCGTTTCGGGAATGAAATCCGCAGATGGGCGAATTCGATGACAGACTGGCGAGGGTCGGCCTTCTCGATCCAGCGAATTCGTTGCCGGTTCGCCAAGGCATGACCAATTTTTTCTTCGATTTGGAACTGCGAGATGCCGCGATAGGCGACTTCTTGGATATACGTCGTCTCGTCGGCTTCGAACTGTTGCCAAATGCCCATGACGAGCTGCCCGAGTGCCGAGACGCGTTGTTCCGGTAATCGGACCGTCCGTAACGTCTGTTCGACTTCTTTCAAACATTCGAGCGGATCGTCAGCCATCGCGAACAATCGCTTCGCCGAGTTGTTCATGACCCGATAACGTCGTTTCCCGCTCTCCAGCCGGAGTACTTGCGCGTATGGCTCGACCGGTACCCCGTGAAAGAACGTGTCCACCCCACCCCAAGAAAATCCGAAGGCTGGATCGAACTTTTGGATCGTCTTCATGAAGGCGAGCATGAAATCCTCGACCTCCCGACGCTCGAGCCGTAACCATTCGGCGAGCGCGAGCGTGCCTCGGTCTTTCTGAATCCGGTGCACCGGGAAGAACAAGTCCCCCTCCGCCAGGCGATGTGGTTTGAGTTCGGTCCCGTCGGCGCGATAGTCCGTCGCCGGACGGCCGCTCCGGCCCGCATAGACAATCCATTCGTCTTCGGTGCTCTCAAACGCGTAGGCTTGATGCGCCCATGGCGGCGTCACGTATAATGCCGGATACTCTTCATACGTCTCCAGGTGAAGGTAGGAGCGGTCGGTCCACAGTTGTGCGAGCAAACGGACGATTTCCCCGGTCTCCGAGTCCTTCGGTGCGATATAGTTGCCCGTGTTACCGATGTACGTCAAAACATGGAAGTCATAGGCGTGATACAGATGGCGGACGATGCGCTCGAACACGGCGGCGATCATGCGCTCGAACAGCGGATGGTCCTCGTTCCGGTCGACCGAGGTCGCATCGACGGTGCACATGAGCCATCCCATACGCACATAAAGCCGAATCCGGAGCGGATACGAGATCAACGGGGACGAAGATGCATGAATCTCCGTCAGACCAAGGTTGGCCATGTTCTCGACCTGTAACGTGAATCCGCTACGCCTCAGTTGTTCTTCCATCTTCTTTTTCCAATTGATCGTCTCCATCGCATTCACTCGCTTTCCGTTGCCATGTCAGCTTTGTGGCTCATTGTGAAATTTTTCCCGTTTCTTGATTCATACAAACGCCTTTCCACCGGCGTGTTCTGTCAGGCGCTTGAGTGCCTCGTCAAGCACCGGTCGTGCCGTCCCGAAATTGAGCCGTTCGAACGTCGTCCCTGACGCACCGAACGGGAGGCCTGGTGACAAGAACAGACGGACCTGCTCGTGCAGCCACTTCTTCCGCGCTTCCGGTTCAAGACCGAGCCCCGCGAAGTCGATCCAGAGGAGATAACTCGCCTCGGGCATGAACGTCTTCAATTGTGGTAGTTCTTCCTGGAGCCGCTCGACGAGGTACGTCGCCTGCTCTTCGAGTTCGGCCGTCAACTGGTCAAGCCAACGCTCGGCGCGCGAATCCGTGTAGGCGGCAATGATGGCCGTGTTCGCGAACGGTGTCGGCAGGACGTGATGTTTGTTCTGGACTTGGATGATTCGTTTACGCATCGCATCATCCGGACAGATGATGTAAGAAGCGAACAGTCCAGCGATATTAAACGCCTTCGACGGCGCACTCACCGTGATGACCGAGTCATCGAGTCGATGGAGGGCAGTGTGCCGTTGTGACGGGTACGTCAAATCAGCATGGATCTCATCAGTGACGAGGATGACGTCATGGCGACGTGCCAGCTCGACGACTTGCTTCAGCTCGGACTCGGTCCATACCCGTCCGACCGGGTTGTGCGGCGAGCAGAGCAAGAACAGCTTCGCCTTGCGCATCTGTGTCTCGAGCGCATCGAAGTCCATCTCGTAGCGACCATCGACTTGACGAAGCGGGGCGTCGAGCAACTCCCGTTTCAACCCGGTGACCAGTTCATGAAATGGCGGATAGACGGGCGACTGGATGACGACCCCATCCCCTTCCTCCGTCAACGCCTCGACGATATGCGTCAATCCCGGTACGACTCCACTCGAGAACAAGACGTGATTGGCATCGACGTTGAGCCCGTGACGGCGGTCGTACCATGAACTCACGGCCGCTTGCGCCTCTCTAGAGAATAATGTGTATCCGAACTCGCCTGTCGCGGCCCGCGCCGTGAGCGCCTCTGAGATGGACGGGGCCGTGCGGATATCGATGTCCGCCACCCAAAGCGGCAAGACGTCATCTTTCAAATGGAACCAGCGGTCGAGCCCGTCCCATTTCACCGAATCCGTTCCGGTCCGGTCAAGCGATTGATGTAAGATTGATTTCATGTTCATCCCTCCTACTCCTACTGTAACAAAAAACGGACGTCCGAGTCCGCAAAACGATGGCGGATTCGGGGCACGTCGGCTATAATCGACCGAGATACTACAAGGAGGTGAACCTGATGGACGTGACCGTCATCCGCCATAAACGCCGGAAACGGGCGGCTTTCTTCGTGACGCCGGACGGAATCGAGCTGCGGATTCCAGCTAGGCTCCCGGACCGGGTCGTCGAGACGATTTTAACGGAGCATGCCGGCTGGATCGAAGATCGCCTCGCCGCATTGCCGAAGCGTGACATCTTACCAGCCGACAGACTGCTTTTGCACGGAGAGACGTTCCCGCTCGTCAAACGTGATACCGAGACAAGGTTCCGTTTCGACGGCGAAAACTTTCACTGTCCCGCTGCATGGGACGAGTCATCGCTTCGGAAAGCGCACGAAGCTTGGCTCCGCGAGCGGGCTCTCGCCTACGTCACGAATCGGGCGCCCCACTATGAACGTCAGCTCGGTGTGAAGGCGAGCCGAATCCGCATCGGCCACCAAAAGACGCGCTGGGGGTCATGCAGTTCGACCGGGACGATCTCGATCAACGTCCGGCTCATGCTCGCCCCGCGGGACGTCATGGACTATGTCATCGCCCACGAATGGACCCATCTCGTTCATTTCGACCACTCGAAAGCGTTCTGGTCGAAGCTAGCGTCAGTGTATCCAGACGTCGCCGGCGCGATGGCCTGGTTGAAACAGCATGGCCATACGCTGCAAATCAAAAAAACCAATTGAACGTGTCCCTTTTCAGGAGGCATGTCCGATTGGTTTTTTTAGATGGCGGAGGTGAACCGCTCGGCTGTCCCGTTCAGCGATTCGGCCGACTGTTCGATATGCTCGAACCGCTCGAGTGTCTGTTCCATGATGCGCACACTCTCTTGAATGTCTGCACTGGAGCGGGATACACCGTCGACGATCGAGACGAGCTCTTTGTTCATCCCATCCGTGTTCGAGCGAACTTCGATGACGGCGCGTTCGACGAGACGTGACAGGTTCCGCACCTCGGTCGCAACGACGTTGAAGCCGAGACCGTGCTCACCTGCCCGTGCGGCCTCGATGGCGGCGTTGAGCGACAACAGGTTCGTCTGGGCGGCAATCTCTTTGATCGTACTGGCGATTTTCGTGATCTTGCCCGCCTGCTCTTGCAAGTTTGCGAGCGTCTTCAAGTTCTGATTCGAGTCCGCATCAAGGCGTTCGATCGTCTGTTTCAACTGTTGACTCTCTTCCATGCCGCGTTGGGCCCGGGTGTCGAGGTTTTCTGCCATGTCACGAAATGAGCGCGCGTATTCTTCGATCGTCTGTTGGCGACTCGTGATGTCGGAGGCGATTTTGACGACGCCGACGACTTCGTCCTGTTCATAGATCGGCATATAGGTGGCCTCGAGCCAAATCGAATCGCCACGGGCGTCGATGCGCTCAATCTTGTCGGCCGAACTGAAACCGTCGAACAGCTTGTTCCAAAACGCTTGATAATCCGGGCTGCTGACGAAACTTGGCGTGCAGAACAAGTGATGGTGCATCCCGATCATTTCGTCACGTTTATATTTCATTGCCTTGGCGAAGAGGTCGTTCACATCGACGACGCGTCGTTGACGGTCGAATCGGATCATCGCCACGTTGGCCTCGAGGGCACGGAGCACGTCAGGGGATGAGAGGCTAGCGGTCTTTGTCAGTTCCATTCCGATTATTCCTACCTTCTTTTCTCGATTTCCTTTAGTGCTTTATTCCTGGAATGTAGCGGAATTCTAGTGTACCCTGTGTGAAAAGTCCTGAATAGCGTCGGTTTTTGAAATCGAGTCAATATCTTGAATTTGAAGTGTTTTCCAGTTGGTTCACTGCTAAGTCCATGAACAAAGGACCCGTGCCATGCACGGGTCCCCTATCATTCCTGGTCATCGAATATTGATTTGAACAGCGTGACTTGGTCGGCCGTGAGTTCACCCCGGCTGTCCTGCGGCTCGATACCGCCGATCATCCGCTCATCGAACCAGATTCCGAAGTCGAGCGAACGTTCGGGCGCATCGTCCGGCGTGAACACGAACGTCGCTTTTACATCCGGGTCACGATCGATTGGGACGGGCTGGTCTTCCCATTTGATTTCTTCGGTCGTTCGGTCAAGCTCGGCATTCGTCTCAGCGTCGGTAATGGTGCGTGTCGACCCGTAGTCCCCATCAGTATGTATCGTTTGGTACTCGATACGAGACGGATCCACGTCTTCCTCGCTACTGGCACAACCTCCAAGCAACAGTCCCGCGCAGATGACATATCCAGCTAACATGCGTTTCAACAGCGCATCCCTCCCTGATTCACGTCCAATCTGTTCATTCGAAAGCTTGCGGGTACAGTTCTTGGAACGTCTCCGCCCCGACGCTCGACAGTTTGAACACTTCCCCGGTCTTCACGTCTTTCACATAGACATCGACTTTTTTCGAACGTTGCTGGTAGCTGACCTCGAACTGTTGCCCAAGATTTCCACGCAATAGCGTCAAATACTTATAATCTTCCGTTTCACCGCTCTTCGTCGACGGGCGCGCGGTCTCGATGGCTTCGACCAATCGATCATACGCCTCGCCACTCACGCTGACGGCGTCCGGATAAGGGAGCGGGACTTCACGGTGGTACGGATACTTATGGAGGTAAGCAATCGAAACCTTCTCTAACTCGGTAGAATCACTGAGCAACGGGATCGGTTTGAACCGCATCCACAAGGTCTTCGTCACCATCTGTCCGTCCACCTCGACCGTAATATCGTAAAGCGGAATTTGTTTCGACGGTTCCATCGTTCCACCTTCGAATACCCGACGGAAGGTCAGACTGTCTGCCCCATTGAGCAGGTCGGTATCTTGAAGAATGGATGAAGAGTAGCGAGCCCCGTCCCCGCCATAGGACATGAGCAGATGAGGCAGGTTCGTCTCCGTATCCCGCCCTAGTGCGATGAACACATCAAACTGTCTGAGGTTCGGCGAAAAGTCGAAGGATGGGTTAAAGAAGCCCCATTCTCCAATCCCAATCTCGACCGTGCCGTTAAATCCGGGGGACATCCTCATGAGCGTGACCGGATACGGCTCGATGTCTTGTCCATTCTCGTAGAAGGCGTCCGGCTCATGTAGCGAGGCCCGCTCGTTCTCCGTCGCGACATGGACGGTCGGAAGGAACGAGACTTCAGTACCAACTTCGTCTTTTAAGAAAGACGGCCGTGCCTCGAGCTCGACGGCTTGGTACCCTGGTATCCCATCCATTTGATGCGACCTACAGAGCGCATAGACCGCATCCCCTTCAACATATGTCACTTCGTCGAAGGCATATCCATCATAATCTTCAGTTATAAACGGGGCCCGGGTCGCATACGCCATCCCGAGCACCGAGAACGTCTCTTCGTCTAGTTCGGCCAATCGTTCTTTGTCTTCACATTGGTTCAAAATTGTTTCGGCATTTACTTCCGGCTCTTGACTGTTTATCGTAACCCGTTCGGCTTGCCAGTGCTCCTCGATATGGCCATAGCGGACGACGTCCACGTCTTCCGAGCAGCCTGCCGTCAACCATAACAGTGACAACGCCATCAACGCTCGTTTCTTCATGTTGATTCCACTCATTTCTTCTTCAAATCAGGGAAGTAAGACAAGAACGTCTCGGCCCCTTCGCTCGTCAGTTTATATGTCTCTTCGGTTGATCGGTCGGTCACGTAGATATCCAGCTTCTTCGATCGCTGTTTATACGTCACCACGAACTCTTGGCCTTTGAGCCCGTCGACGATTGTGAGGTAACGATAGTCTCCTTGATTGCCTGTGCGCTTTGTCGGCTCAGCCGAATCGATTGCTTGAATCAGGTCGTCCATCTCGTTACCTACCGCACGCAAAATGGTCGGATACGTCAAGGTTGACTCGTGATTGAATGGTTGTTGGTGGAGATAAATCAGAGGACCGCTCACAGACGGCATATACTGCTCTTCCGGATTGTCTTTGAGCGCCTTTTGTTCAGAAATCGTTAACAGTTCAGAGGCACGATATGTAATGGTCGCGATTTCGGTCACCGCTTTCCCGTCACGGGTATAATTGAACTCATACAATGGATAGGATTTGTCGGGTAATAGTTCCGAACGAAGTGGCAGTCGTTTGACTGTCAACTCTTCATACGACTGTTCTCCTTTTACCGGGTCGATAAGTTCATCTAGCGGACTCATTGTGAAATAGAGGTCCGCGAGCATCAATAAAACATAGGGTTTCTTTTCATCGGGATGATATCCGATTGCGATTTTTACCTCATCTATGTGTGCCATCATCGGGTCGAACATAAGCACTGGGAAAGCGAGTTGTCGATCTCCAATGGTCAATTCCACCTCGCCGTGGAAGGCCGGTATGAACGTGACGATGGTATCAGGAAAAGGTTCGACAGCATTATTCGGCTCCAATAATCCATCCGTATCGAGGAATTCTGCTTGAGTAGTTTCGTCGGCAGGTTTGATGAAAGGGTTTCGTTGAATTCGCTTCCCGTTCTGTGTATCAACGAATGGGGGGAATGACTCAATGACCTCGGCTTGAAAGCGTTCCGAGAGCATATCGCGACAAAGTGCATAATGCTCATCGCCTTTGATGTACGTCACCGATTTATATGCATATTCATCTCCCGTATCGGTCATCTGATGGCGATTCGCGATGACCGTATCGTAAACCGTCAAGTCTCCCTTCAATTCAGTCGTCAATTCCCCGGTACAGGCCTGTAACGTCTCACCGACCGATTCGAGGGCTTCCGGTTGCTCTAAGGAATACTTGTTAACGGTCCAATGCGCATCGACATACGACAAGTTCACGACGTCTGGCTTTTCCCCACCGCAACTGGCCAATAAGCCCATGGATAATACGAGTGCACTGGCTAACTTTTTCAAATCATCCGCCCCTTAAAATCTATTTGTACCAATTTTACCATTATATGACTTTAAGGAGGAACAGGAAAAACCCGTCCACTCTCATGGACGGGTTCGCTCATTCAATTATACGGCTTGATCAATCGCACGCGTCAGTCGCGTCTCGACGTCGTGGGCGATCGATTGAAGCGACTCATCCTCAATCAGCTCGATCAGTTTCGTCGGCTTCGGCATCCCGACATGGGTCGCCCCGTCTTTCGTGAAGACAGCGAGCTTACAAGGCAGGAAATAGCCGCCTTCCCGATGTGCCGTGATGACTTTCTTCGCTTCTTTCGGATTACATACTTCAAGGATGCGATAGTCCCCGTCGATCGCTTGGCCTTTCTCTTCGAGCGTCTCGCTCAAATCAAAGTCCCAGAGCACTCCGAACTCTTCTTCCTTGAGCGTCGCTTTCAGCTTCTCGACGACCGCTTCGACCGTCTGGTCTGTCTTGACCGTGTAATCAAACATGTAAATCCCTCCTCGGTTATGGTCTCTTTCGTCATGTACCCGAACTGACTGACGACAAATCGTCCGATGGCGATAAAAAGTATATGTGATTTGAAACATATTTCGCGTTCGAAACGTATGAATGAGAGAAAATAGAGAAGTCCATACTTACGTAAAGGAGAAGTGGTTGCCGTGACGGTCACCGTATTCACACATACAAGCTGCAGTTCTTCCCGTAAGACGATTGATTGGTTACGCGAACAGAACATCCCATTCATCGAGAAGAAATTGACCGATCAAGGGATGTCGTTCACCGAGTTCAAAGACATGCTCCGCCTTACCGAGAACGGGACGACCGACCTGTTGTCCGTCCAAAAGAGCGTGTACAAACAAGCGGCGGACCAACTTGACGAGATGTCGCTCCGTGAGCTGTACAGCTTTGTGGCGTCGCACCCCCAAATCTTAAAGAGTCCGATCGTCGTCGACGACAATCGGATTCAAATCGGGTTCAGCGAGAAAGAGATTCGTACGTTCATCCCGCGCCATGACCGAATCGCCGAATTGAAACGATTGCTCGACAACAAATAAGAGCCCTGCCGAAGCAGAGCTCTTTTCTTATGCTTTCTTGAGTCGGGCCGCCAAGCGGTTACCGAACGATTGAATCGATTGGACGAGCAGGATCAAGACGAAGATGGTCACGTACATGACCTCCGGCTCGAACCGGAGATGCCCGTATTGGTAAGCGATATCACCGAGTCCGCCTGCCCCGACGAGTCCTGCCATCGCGGTCGCCCCGATCAAACCGATCGTCGCGATCGTCAAACCGAGCACGATCGATGAGCGGGCCTCCCGGATCAACACGTACCAGATGATTTTACGGGTCGAGATGCCCATCGCCTCATACGCCTCGACGACCCCGCGGTCGACCTCGAGTAGCGCCGACTCCATGAGCCGGGCGATATACGGGGCCGTGAACACGATGAGCGGCAACAGGACGCCTTGGACGCCAATCGTCGTACCCATGATAAAACGGGTGAACGGGAGGATAAAGAATAAGAGAATGATGAACGGGATGGAACGGACGACGTTGATGACGCTCGATAAGATGCCGTAGAAATAACGGTTGGCGAGCCGGCCGTTCGGTCGCGTCAAGACGAGAAGCGTCCCGAGCGGCAGTCCGATCAACGTCGAGATGACGAGCGCGATGCCGGTCATCGTGAGCGTCTGGATCGTCCCCGTCCAAATCAAGTCACCCCAATTTTCCCAAAACTGAAGCATGGTTCGTCACCTCCTTCACTTTCACACCGCTCGCCTCTAAGAAGCGGACGGCTTGATCGGTCTGGGCCTTATCGCCGTCCAAATGGACGAGCAGATTGCCGACGAGACCGCCTTTTAGCTTTTTTATGCCGCCCCCGATGATATTCGGGAGCAAGCCGAACCGTTTCGTCAACTGGGCGAGCACAGCCTGTTCACTCTGATGACCGATGAACGACAAGTTGACGAGCATCCCGTGCGTGCTCAACTCATCAACGACCTCTTTCGGGACATCGAGGTTCGTCTTCAAGAACTTGCGTGTCGTCGCATGCTGCGGGTCCGAGAACACGTCGAGCACGTCCCCTTCCTCGATGATCCGGCCGGCCTCGATGACCGCGACCCGGTCACAGATGCGCTCGATGACTTCCATCTCGTGCGTGATCAAAAAGATCGTCAGTCCGAGCTCGCGGTTGATGTCGAGCAAGAGGTCGAGGATCGACTCGGTCGTCTCCGGGTCGAGCGCGCTCGTCGCTTCGTCGCTGAGCAGGATATCCGGCTCGTGCGCGAGGGCCCGGGCGATGGCGACACGTTGCTTCTGTCCGCCCGAGAGTTGCTCGGGATAGTGTTTCCGATGGTCCGTCAAGCCGACGATGTCGAGGTATTTGTCGACGCGAGCACGGATCGTTGCCTTGTCGAGACCTTCAAGCCGGAGCGGGATGGCGACGTTCTCTTCGACAGTCGCCGTCTTGAGCAGGTTGTAGTGTTGGAAGATCATTCCGATTCGATGGCGGAGTTTTGAGAGCCCACGTTTGTCGAGCTTCGTGATGTCCTGTCCTTCGATCTCGACCTGGCCCGACGTCGGGCGTTCGAGCAGATTGATCATGCGGATGAGCGTGCTCTTGCCGGCCCCGCTTCGGCCGATGATACCGAAGATTTCGCCTTTCTCGATCGTGAGCGAGACGTCGTCGAGTGCGGTGACGGCACCTTTGTTCACCGTGAACGTCTTCGTGATTCCTTTAAGTGCGATCATAGGACCTCCTTAAAACGCCGGGACGATTGAGCCGTTGAACGTCTCTTCGATGAACGTCCGGACCTCGTCCGAGTGATAGTATGATTTGAGTGTCGCGACGACTTCGTCATCCTTGTTATCGGTGCGGACGACGACGTAGTTCGGATACGGGTTGTCGACCGTGTCTTCGTGGAACAAGGCGTCCTCGTTGATCGACAGGCCGGCACCCATCGCGAAGTTCGTGTTGATGGCCGCGAGTGCGACTTCCGGGAGCTGGGTCGGGAGCTGAGACGCCTCGAGCTCGATGAATTCGAGGTTGAGCGGGTTTTCAGCGATGTCGCGTTTCGTCGCCTTGTCCGTCAAGCCTTCCTTCAGCGTAATGAGGCCCGCTGTCTCATACAGACGGAGTGCGCGCAGTTCGTTCGCCGGGTCGTTCGGGACGGCGACCTTGTCGCCTTCTTTCAAGTCCTCAATGTCGGTCAACTTTTCCGAGTAAAGACCCATCGGGAACGCGACGGTCTTGAACACATCGTCGATCTTATAGCCTTTGTCGGACTTTTGCAGTTCTAGGAATGAGAGCGTCTGATAACTGTTCACGTCGAGGCTACCCTCGGCGAGCGCCGTGTTCGGCGTATTATAGTCATTGAACACTTTGATATCGAGTTCGAGGCCGTCTTCGGCCGCGAGTTCTTTCACTTTCTCGGCGATCTGTTGGTGCGGCCCGCCCGTGACGCCGATCGTGAGCGACTCCGTGCTGAGCGCCTCGCTCGCGTCCGATTGTCCGCATGCCGAGAGCGCGATGGCGGCGAGTAATGATGTTCCTGCAAGTACTGTTTTCTGTTTGATGTTCATTTGTTTTCCTCCTCCAAAATGAAAGCCCGCTACTCATTCAGAGTGGCGGGCACGACAAGTCAAAGTCGGACACGCTCATCTCCCAGACGATATCGTCTGTTGGAATTAGCACCATGATCATTACGATCTGGTTGCCGGGTTTCACAGGGCCAGTCCCTCCACCACTCTTGATAAGCAATCGGTCTATTAAGTTGTTATCATCTTACTTTTAATTCTTTTAATTGTAAATAGAAAATTGTAAATTTTCAAAAATTATTTTCAAAAAGTCTTTATCGAGTGGTTCCGGCAACTGTTGCAGTTCGGTTTCCGTCATGACGGAGTCGACCAGTACCGGGATGTCGCCCGACCCGACCCCGAGCGCCTCGAGCGTCGTCGGTGCACCGAACCGTTTCAACCAGGCCTCCAAATACGGAGCATCGGCCGAGCGACGCAACCGCTCCTGGACGATTAGGCCGAAGCCGACCTTGTCTCCATGCAAGAAAGAGTGGGTCGACTCGAAGCGGCTGAGTGCATTATGGACCGCATGGCCCACGGCGACGCGTGTCCCGGCGTCACCAAATCCTCCGACGGCACCTCCAATGGCGAGCACGTGATCGACCGCGAAGCGGACGTCGTCACTATACGACTCAAAAGCGTGCTCGCTCAATTCAAGTTCGACGAGACGCCCGCACTGCTCGGCCAAGACGAGTCCGGTGTTGACGCCGGCGTCAGCTGAGCTGTCACCACTCAAATAACGGGCCTCGTAAAACTTCGCGACCGTGTCGATGACACCGGCCCGAAAGTATTCATATGGTGAGCGCGAGATGACCCGTGAGTCAACGATGACCCGTTCGATGACGACGCGGAACATGTCGTAGCGGTCGTAGCTCCCGTCCTCCTGATAGACGACGCTGAGCGGTGTGAACGCCGCACAGTTCGAGGCGAGCGTTGGGACGACGATGAGCGGGACGTTCCGTTGATAGGCGACGAGTTTGGCCGTATCGACGAGCTTGCCGCCTCCGACGGCGATTAACACGTCGGCGTCCAACGGTTTGAGCCGTTTGACTTCCGAGTCCGTGCACTCCCCGCTGAACCTTGTTGCCGGATAGTCCGCGATGGCCGGAAAGATGGCTCGGACGACGTCATACCCGTTCTGACCGTGCAGGACGTGGGCACGTCGGCCGTCGACTAAGTCATCAAGACGGTCGAGCGCGTCATCGGCGTGGTCATATTCAAGGACGGCCTGACGAATCATGCGCGCACCTCCTCATAGGCGGCAAACAACCGCTCGATTCGTTCGACGGCCTCGTCAATCTTCGGTTCCGGTGAGACGAGACCGAAGCGGACGTATCCGTTCCCTTCCGAACCGAAGAAATAGCCCGGGGTGACGGCGACACCGGCTTCATGCAGCAGTTTCCGCGAGAACGACTTGGCATCACCCTCAGGCACTTTCGCCCAGACGAAGAACGAGCCTTCCGGCGGTTCGACGGCCCAGCCGGCCCGGTTCAACCCGTCGATCAGGCGATCACGCCGTGCCTCGTACAGTCGTGCCAAGTCATCGCGAATGGTACGGGGCGCCTCGAGCGCAGCGACAGCCGCCGCCTGGATGGCCGAGAACACGCTGACGTGGACGTGGTCCTGATACGTGTTGATCGCCTCGATGATGTCCGCGTTCCCGACGGCGAAGGCGACGCGCCAACCGGACATGTTGAACGCTTTCGACATCGTATATACCTCGATGCCGACTTCTTTCGCCCCTTCCGCCTGCAGAAAGCTAGGCGGGACATGGCCATCGAATCCGATGCTGCCGTATGCGAAATCGTGGACGACCATCAAGTCCCGCTCCCGGGCGAAACGGACGGTATCGTCAAAGAAAGCGGGTGAGGCGACGGCTCCCGTCGGATTGCTCGGGTAGTTCAAATACATGAGTCTTGCATCTTGCGTATCGAGCGTCTCATAGTCCGGCAAGAAGCCGTTCTCTTCCCGGAGGACGAGGTCACGGACGACGGCACCGGCGAGTCGTGCCCCCGAGATGTAATCAGGATAGCCGGGATTCGGTAGCAAAATCCCGTCGCCAGGTTCGAGCACACATTGCGGCAACGTGATGAGACCAGATTTTGAGCCGATGAGAATCGCTACTTCTGTCTCGGGATCAAGTTCGACTCCATACTCATTCAAATAGAACGTCGCCACTGCTTGCTTCAGGCGGGCCTGACCGCGGAACGGACCGTATTGATGGGTCGAGGCATCAAGGAGCGCCGTCTGAAGCGCGTCACAGATCGGCTCAGGCGTCGGCAAATCCGGCGTCCCTTGACCGAGTCGGATGATATCGCGACCGGCCTGTTCAAGTGCTGCGACTTCATCGGCGAGTCCGACAAAGTGTTGGGGTGGTAAAGTTTTAAGTAAGTGTGAGCGTCTGTCTGTCATGAATAGTCCTCCTATGCAAAAAACACCCCTTTCCGCGGAAAGGGGTGTCGAGATACGGACGTATTCAAACAACCACCTTTCCATCTCTCAAGGTCACCTTGCTGGAATTAGCACAGTATTGGAACAATCTGTTGCTGAAGCATCATCGGGCCAGTCCCTCCGCTTCTCTTGATAGAAAGTGTTTTTATATGCGATTTGTCTTTTTGTAATATGTCACTTAGTTAACCAAACGTTACCAATCTTGTCAATCCTTTTTCGAAAATGGGTGTGGCCTATTGAATCCCGATAAAAAAAAGGTCATAGTACAAAGTGAACACTATTCTACAAAATTTAAAAGATGAGGGGATGGACCTTTGGAATTAAATCGTCAATTGATTTGGAAGTTGAGCGTGATCGGATTGATTCTGCTCGTCCTATGGAAAGTCATCAGTGAACCGGACACGATTTCTAGTGTGTTGCACTACACGTTCCAGTTGCTGACGCCGATTATCATGGGAATTGCCATCGCGCTGCTCCTGAATACCGTCCTGTCCTATATAGAAGAACGGTTTCAATTAAAACGCTATCAAGGTTTGCTGATCCTTTACATCGTCTTCATCGGGATTCTTGTCATCTCCGCTGTGACATTGTTCCCGCGCATCTACTCGAGTGTGGCCTCACTCATCGAAGAGCTCCCGTTCTACATCCGACAGATTGACGGGTTCCTCGCCCAGTTGAACACGTACTTGAAAGAGTACAACGCGACGATTGCCCAAGCCATCGATTTCAGCCGCTTCGAGGAACGTTACTCGGGCTGGGTCGAGACCGCCGTCTTGTCGTCGGTCAGCTACGTGTCGAGCTTCACGATGACGCTCATCAATTTCTTGATTGGGATCGTCATCTCAATCTATCTGTTGAAAGACAAAGAGGTTTTTGCCCGCATGTTCAAGCGGCTGTTGTATGCGATGTTCCCGGTCGCGTCGGCTAAGACGACGATCGACATCTTTCAAGAGATGGATTACATCTTCAAACGCTATATCATCGGGAAGTCGATCGACTGCCTCATCATCGGGGTGTTGGCCGTCGCCGGTCTGTTGATCATCGGGGCACCTTACGCGCTTCTACTCGGCGTCATCGTCGGCGTCTTGAATTTTATCCCGTACGTCGGTCCGCTGCTCGGGATGATTCCGGCGTTCATCATCACCTATTTCTATGACCCGTTCACGGCGCTCATCGTCCTCTTGTTCATCTTCTTGTTGCAACAATTCGACGGACTCTGGCTCGGCCCGAAGATTCTCGGCGACAGCGTCGGCATCACCCCGTTTTGGGTCATCACGTCGATCATCATCGGGGGTAGCCTGTTCGGTCTCGTCGGGATGTTCATCAGTGTCCCGGTCACGGCGATGATTCAAGTCGTGTTCTCTCGGTTGATCGACTACCGGCTCAGCCGAAAGAATTTGAACGAATTATTATGACACATTGACGATTTATGTTGACACATTTCACGGAAATATCATAATCTTGAAGAGAAGACAGTCCAATGCAGAAAGGAGAGGTACCGATGTCAGTCATTCAACGCTCGCACGTCCAAGTTCATATTGACCGGCAGGCGCCTCTCCGTGATTTGAATCCGTGATGTCGCCTGCCTTCCGAGGCATGCCTAAGATCGTAGGGACGCGTATGCCTTTGTGCATGCTGCGTCCCTTTTCTTATTCTATCAACTAAAGCAGGTGACCTTAATGATTCAATCACTCAAACAGCTCGACCGTAACATTTGGATCCGCTTCCTCGGAGAGACGATCACCGGTGTCATGATGTTCATGATCGCACCGTTCCTCGTCCTCTACTATAGCGACAAGCTCGACAGTTATATCCAGGTCGGGGTCATCATGGCGACCGGACCAATCATGGCGCTCATCGGATCGGTCGTCGGTGGACGGCTCGCAGACCTGTATGGCCGCAAACCAATCATGATGGCTGCCATTCTTGGCGACGCCCTCGCCCTAGTCGGTTTCGCCTTCGCCGAAACGTTTTGGCCGCTCCTTTTCTTGAACGCCATGCTCGGTTTGACGAACTCATTGTTCCACCCGGCCGCAAGCGCGATGGTAGCCGATGTGACCGAGCCCGAACAGATGAATGAGGCGTTCGGTCTGTTGCGGATGGGGCACAATATCGGGGCTGCATTCGGCCCGCTCCTCGGGAGTGCCGTCCTCTTTATCGACCGGCAGTATATCTTCTACTCGGCCGCTCTCGTCTTCGTCTTGTACGCACTCGTCCTCGGTCGCTTCATCCGGGAGTCACTCCCAGAGACGACCGATGTCGACACGCCATCGAACCGGGATGTCCTGCGCGTGTTCTACAATGACAAGGTGTTCCTCGTGTTCATCTTTGCCGGTGTCTTCATCTCGATGGGCTTCTCGCTCATCGAGAGCATGCTGCCCCTCTTCTTGAGAGAGTCGATGCCATCGTACACCGATCGTGAGAACCCTTTCGCCTATATGCTCGCCTTGAACGGCATCATGGTCGTGTTGTTCCAGTTTCCGATCGCTTCGAAACTCGGCCGCAAGTCGTTCGGCAACGTCATGCTCGCCGGGGCGACCATCTTCGGGGTCGGCATGATTCTGATCGCCGTCATGCCGCGTCTCCTCT
Organism: Exiguobacterium sp. s5; assembly: GCF_018618075.1. Lineage (NCBI taxonomy): Bacteria > Bacillati > Bacillota > Bacilli > Caryophanales > Exiguobacterium > Exiguobacterium sp. s5. The sequence continues at coordinate 119,140 of NZ_JACSLK010000005.1, forward strand.
ATTCACTCGGGACACCGTACCTCGTTCTCGTCAGCGTCTTGCTCGCGGTGTACGCCTTCTATACGCTCGGCGAGATGATCATGTCCCCGGTCCAACAGACGTTCATCGCCTTGATCGCTCCGGAGAATATGCGCGGTGCCTACAACGGGGCCGCCAGCATCCAATGGTTGATCGGCGGGGTGACCGCACCGATCATGGCAAGCTTGTTCTTCGACCAACGCGCCGGACATATCGCGTTGATCCTCGTCGGGGCGGCCAGCTGCGTGTCGGGATTCATCTATTGGCAACTTGGACGCCGCGTCAGCGCAGCCGAAGCGAAACAAAAGACAGCTTGACTTATAAAACCACACTGAACCTAGTCGTTTAGTGTGGTTTTTGATTTCGTTCGAACATCATTAAATTTTGAATTTTTCATTCGTTTATTCTTTACAAACATAATGATTCTTTTTTATGATGATACGGTTAAGGAGGGATCTTTCATGGAAAGGATCGATAAACAGAAAATTGTGGACAGCGTGCCACAAAAAGGTTTTTTCGGACAGCCTAAAGGCTTGTTCACGCTATTCTTCACTGAGTTTTGGGAACGGTTCTCGTATTACGGGATGCGCGCCATCCTCGTGTTCTACATGTACTACGAGGTATCTGAGGGCGGTCTCGGTCTCGACCAGAATGTCGCCTTGTCGATCATGTCGGTATACGGCGCACTCGTCTACATGTCGGGGGTCATTGGGGGATGGCTCGCCGACCGTGTCTTCGGGACGTCTCGGGCCGTCTTCTTCGGCGGCGTGTTCATCATGCTCGGTCATATCGTCTTGTCGATTCCAGGCAGCCTGACGTTCTTGTTCATCTCGATGGCACTGATTGTCATCGGTACGGGCTTGTTGAAACCGAACGTTTCAAGCATCGTCGGTGACCTGTATCACGAGACGGACCGTCGTCGTGACGCCGGGTTCAGCATCTTCTATATGGGGATCAACCTCGGTGCCTTCATTTCACCTTTGATTGTCGGTGGGGTCCAAAAGAGCTACGGCTTCCATTGGGGCTTCGCACTCGCCGCGGTCGGGATGTTCATCGGTCTTGTCGTCTTCCTCGTCACGAAGAAAGGCAACCTCGGTCTTGCCGGTTCATATGTGCCGAACCCGTTGACGCCGTCTGAGAAGAGAAACGCGATCAAGTATACGACGATCGCGGTCGTCCTCATCGGTGGCCTGTTGGCCGTGCTCATCCCGCAAGGTTTGTTCACGATCAACACGTTCATCGGCCTCGTCGGTGTGTTCGGGATCGCCATTCCGACGATTTACTTCATTATCATGTATCGCAGTCCGAAAACGACGGAAGTCGAACGGTCACGGATCATCGCCTACATCCCGCTCTTCATCGCCTCGGTCATGTTCTGGGCGATTCAAGAGCAAGGGGCGACGATTTTGGCCAGCTATGCCGATAAGCGGACCGATCTTGAATTTTTAGGAATCACGCTCTCACCGGCCTGGTTCCAGTCGCTCAACCCGCTGTTCATTATCATGCTCGCACCGGTGTTCGCATGGCTTTGGGTCCGACTCGGTGACCGTGAGCCGAGCATCCCGACGAAATTCGCGTTCGGGATCTTGTTCGCAGGGTTAAGTTTCTTGGTGATCTTGCTCCCGGCCTATTTCGGAGGCCCGGACACGCTCGTCAACCCGCTCTGGCTCGTCCTTAGCTACTTCATCGTCGTGCTCGGTGAGCTCAGCCTGTCGCCGGTCGGTCTGTCGGCGACGACGAAACTCGCCCCGGCCGCTTTCTCGGCCCAGACGATGTCGCTCTGGTTCTTGTCGAACGCTGCGGCGCAAGGGATCAACGCTCAGCTCGTCCGTTTCTATTCACCGGAGAACGAGATGCTCTACTTCGGGATTATCGGTGGCGCGGCCATCGTCCTCAGTCTGATCCTGTTCGCACTCGCCCCGGTCATCAAAAAGTATATGCGCGGCATTCATTAAGCGTAAAAGCCCATTCCTCGGCCGAGGAATGGGCTTTTGTATGCTTTGCTTATTTACGGACTTGGATGAGCGACAAGTAGCGGTCGATCAAGTCATGGTTGAAGTAATCGTGGAACCGGTCCGACTTGAGCGATTGAATCGACTCATGGAAGGTCGCCGGGAGTGACGAGATGCCTTGACTCTCGATTTGTTTGGCCGAGTACTCAAACAAGTCGTCCTCGTTCGGTGATGACGGCTCAAGCTGTTGCTCGATCCCTTCGAGTCCAGCGTAAATCAGGGCCGCGAGGGCGAGATATGGGTTGGCGCTCGGGTCTGGGTTACGGACTTCGACGCGTGTCGCACTGCCGCGTGACGCCGGGATTCGAATCATCGAACTGCGGTTCGACGGGCTCCAACAGATGTTGACCGGTGCCTCGAAGCCTGGAACGAGACGTTCATATGATTCTGGGAGCGGGTTCGTGAAGATGGCCGTCGCACGGGCATGCTTCAAGATGCCTTCGATGAAATGACGAGCTGTGACCGACAGGCCGTAATCCGACTCCGGCTCTTCGAACGCGTTGACCGTCGGATTGCCGTCCTTGTCGTTCTTCCAGACCGAGATGTTGAGGTGCATCCCCGAACCGTTCACGTCGCGGAGCGGTTTCGGCAAGAACGACACTTTCGCGTTTTTCTCTTGGGCTGCCAACGTGACGATTTCTTTGAAGAACTGGATGTTGTCGGCCGTATGCAACGCGTCATCGTACTTGATGCCGATCTCGTGCTGGGCCGGTGCCACTTCATGGTGGACCGCTTCGATGTTGAAGCCGACATCGCTCAACCGGTTGGCGATATGTTGACGTACCTCATAGCCTTTGTCTTCCGAACGTGTCGAGAAGTATCCGGCCTCGTCATAGAACTCTCCGTTTTCGTCGAAGATGAAGAATTCCGGCTCGGCACCGACGAAGATCGAGTATCCGTCACGAGCAGCGCGCTCGAGGGCATCCTTCAAGACGTTACGCGGGTCGAACTCATACCGTTCCCCGTCTGGTGTGCAGACGTCACAGAAGAACGCGAGGATGCTCTCGTCCCCGTCCTGTTCGTAGCGTGGACGATCTAAATCCGGTCTCAAGAATAGGTCTGAGTTTTTGATGGAAGAAAAACCAGCGATGGATGAACCGTCAAACATCGTCTTCCCTTCAAAAACTTCCGGCAACAATTTTGCAGAGAGAGTCAATAGCTTCAAGTCTCCAAGCACGTCGGAGAAGTACATGTGGATCTGAGTGATCCCTTTCTCCTGAACCGTTTTTTCAATCTCTTCTTGCTTCTTCCTGTTGCCATCCTTGTCAGTTCCGAATAGATTAGCCATGATTCTAAAAAACCTCACTTAAGTTATTTGACAGATCAACACTGTCATGACGCACCTTGCGTACGCTTCTCCTTAAGTCATAACCCACTTTAAAAAATGTTAAACCCCTAATTTGAAACATCGGGCTGAAAGTGGCTCATTCCGCCGTCGCTTGTTATGATGGGGAGAGACTGAAAAGAGAGGAAGAACGCTGTGAACATTTTTATGACCGGTGCGACCGGATTTTTAGGAGGACGGCTCGCCCGCGAGTTGATTCATCGAGGCCACACGTTATGTGTCCTCGCCCGCACGCCTGAAAAAGTGGAGGCGATGTTCTCGCAGGACGAACGCCGCTCGATGACAGTGCTGGCCGGGGATTTGACCGCCCCGTTCCTTGGAGCGGACGATGAGTTTATCAAAAAACATGAGCGGAGCTTCGACTTGGTGCTCCACATGGCCGCGCTCGTCAAATTCGACGAGGAGCTCCGCGATGAGCTGTTCGAGACGAACTTGACGGGGACGCAGCAAGCGCTCGCCCTCGCGAAAGCTTTGCACTGCCCCCGCTTCTTCCACGTCAGTACGGCCTATACGCTCGGCGCACGCGAGATCGGAGATGAGTCGCTGTATGCGACCGATCAGACGTTCCATAACCCGTACGAGGAGAGCAAGGCCCATGCCGAACAAGCCGTCTGGGAAGCCCGGCATGACCTGGCCGTCTCCATTTTCCGGCCCGCCATCATCGTCGGCGACTCGAAGACCGGCGAGGCCGATTCGAAGTTCACGATGTACGGCTATATGCGGGCCCTGGAAGTGTTCAAGCGTCGACTCGAACGCAAAGGCGCGCCTGTCGGTCCGATCCGACTCCTCGGCTCCGAGACGGGCACGTCGAACCTCGTCCCGGTCGACTACGTCGCCGACGTGCTGCTCGCGGCCATCGAACACGCCAAGCCGGATACCATCTATAACGTGACGAACGATGCCCCGCCGCGCAACGAGACGATGCTCGAATATATGAAGCAGGCGCTCGAGTTCCCGCATTTGAAAATCACCGAGACGGCCACGTCCTCGTTGAGCAACGTCGAGCAGACGTTCAACGAGATGGTAAAAGTATTCAACCCGTACTTGAACCGCAACATCTCATTCCAGGATGCGAACACGAAACGCCTGTTGCAGGACGCCGGGTTCAAACCGCTCGATTTGAATGAGCGCTCGCTGCGCCGGATCGTGAACGCCTATTACGAGACGAAATGACAACAGCCGGGACTGATCCGTATCAGTTCCGGCTGTTTTTATGATTTGTCGCAAACGAGGACGATCTTCCCGGCTTGGATTTCACTTTCGAGTGACTCGACCATCTCTTTCGTCAGACCGAGGCTCTCGAGCTGATCGATGCGGTCATCCGAGTTTTTCGTGAACTTCGACATGAGTGATTCCCACAATCCTTTTTCAGTGATGCGGTATGGTTGTACACCTGCTTCTGCGGCAAGACGCACCGTCAATTCTTCATCTTTGGCAAATAAGTAAATGTTCTCGTTGACACATCCGCCTGACACCATTCCATTCACTTCATGGTCGACCGAGGTCATATCCCGCACGATTCTTGTTTCTAACATATTCATCCTCCTAAACGTCCGCTGTTCTAAAATCGAATAATATACTATTCCCGAAAAATGAGTCGTAAAACCCATTTTCCGTCAGCGATTTGAAAAAGAGGGACTCAAGAAAACGTGGCGGTCCAGTCATCGATTCCAAAATGATCGACGATGTCTTGGATTCGTGCCCGTTCCTCCGGTTCAGACGAGACCCCTTCACGGCTGAGACGGACAATATTGACCCCGGTCTGCCAATCGATCTTCCCCGCACGATAACCGGCCTGTTGCAACAGGCCGGCAACAATCTCGAGCTTCTCGCGCTCCATCGATTTCAATGTATGGCTCACTCTCACATGCGACACTCCTTCCCGTTCCAAGCCGTATTGTATCATAGGGACGGCAGACAGGTGCGACAGCGATTTCAATGATGCTATACTACTTATAATGAGACAAGGAGTGATGTAGATGCCGAGACAGGATATGAATACGATCATGCTCGACTATATGAATGAGAAAGAGGATTACGAGGCGTTCGCCGCCAAACTGAAGTCGCTTCTCAGTGAACTATTGAATGACGCCGGGATTCAGTTCCACTCGATCGTCGCCCGGGCCAAGGAAGCGGAGAGTCTATATGCCAAACTGTCCCGAAAACCGTACCAATACCGGTCATTGCGCGACGTCCAAGACTTGGCGGGGATTCGGATCGTGACCTATTTCCATGACGACGTCCGGGCCGTGGCCCAAATCCTTGAGGACGAGTTCCGAATCGACCGTGAACAGTCGATTGATAAATCCACCCTGCTCGACCCGAACGAGTTCGGCTACCTCTCGGTCCATTACGTCGTCGGTTTGAGTGACAAGCGGCTCGCTCTCGGGGAGTATCGCCGCTTCGAGGAGAAAGAGGCCGAGATTCAAGTCCGGTCCATCTTGCAACACGCCTGGGCCGAGATTGAGCACGACCTAGGCTATAAAAACCCGAACGCCGTCCCGCCGGAGATCAAACGCAGCTTCAGTCGTGTCGCGGGACTGCTCGAAATCGCTGATTCCGAGTTCGTCAACATCCGCAAGCAACTGCGGACGTTCGAGCAGGAGACGGTCGAACGGATCGTCGAGTCACCGGACAAAGTGAGTATCACCCGGGACAACTTGAACTATTATATCGCCAATGACGTCACTGTCGAGAAGCTCGATAACGCCATCTTCCAGAGCGACTGGTTGCTCGACACCGACCTGTCGACGATCATCGAACTGACGCGCATGTTCCATTACGCCGAGATTCGCACGTTCCAGGACTTGAGTGACACGCTCGATCGTTATTTCAACCGGGCCATCCAATGCGCGACGCTCTTACCGTCGTCATTATTGCCGCGGCAAGGGATGGGCGTCGTCTACGCAGTCCTCGCCAAGCTGCTCGCCGAAGGGGATGACCAGCAGATCGAGTTCTTCTTCCGCCGCTTCTATCCGGACTTGAAACATTACGATGAAGTCATCCAAGAACTTCGCATCCGTGAAGAGCCATCATAACTTTACAGACTTCATGTTTTTGTTGTAGAATGTTTTTATGTTCTGAAATATATGCAAATAATGATATTTACCTAGGAGGTACGCTTGAGGATGACAACACCTGTACAAACAGCATCTCGCCGTCAGCTCGTCGCTGATGCTGAGCGAGGGATTCGCATGAACTATCGCGGAGTGAAGAAAAACCTCCGGTCGATGTTCTCTCAATACTTGACGCGCAACGAATTCTTCATCCTTCGTTCGCTTTGTCAAAACAGTCCTCAAATCGCCTCGGCCTTATCGAACGAGTTTCAGTTCTCGGCTTCGATGATCACGGCACTCGCAGATGAGCTCACGAAAAAAGGATTAATCTCACGCGAACGTAGCGAACGCGACCGCCGCGTCGTCGAGTTACAGGCGACCGAGGAAGGTCGTGCCTTGTTCGAGACGTTAGAAGATATGAAAATCGAGTACTTGATGGACGTGTTCGAAGACTTTTCAGATGACGAATTGATTCTTCTGTCCAAATTGCTTGATCGAATGGACGCATAAAAACGACTGGGCCCGATTCATTTCGGCCGCAGTCGTTTTTCTTGTGTCGTCCTATAAACGAAAAAACCCTCGGTCAAGGCAGTTGCCTTGTGCGAGGGTTTTTTCGTTCATGCTTTGGCGATTGCCGTGACGACGATCCGGTCACGATATCCGTGTTCCGGGTCATATGGGCCCGCACATGTGATGAGCTGAAGCCGTGTCGCTTGGGTCGCCGCAAAGATCGAGGCGAGCGGAACGTCTTCGAGTCGGTACCGTTCGACGGAGACGACTTCATACTCGATCACCTTTTTGCTCCGCTGGAGCGTCACCGATTCTCCGAGGCGCAGTTCGCCAAGGTTTGCGAAGATGGCCGGTCCGCGAAGGTCATCGAGATGACCGGATAGTACGACGTTACCCGTCGCACCCGCTTTGGCCCCGTAACGATACCATCCGACCTCATCAGCGTCTGTCGGCGTATCCATCCGGTCGAGTCGGTCTTTCCCGACCGGTTGGATGACGGCATCGACATCAATTGACGGAATCTTCAGTCGTTTTGGGACGAACGTCTCTGTGTGAAAAGATTGACGATCGATCTCGGTCGCTGACAGGACGAGCGGTTCGGCGAAACCGACGGTCGTCAGTTTCGAGTCCGCGTCCGGTGCGTCCGCGCCCGGTGCGATCATAAGGAACGATAGCGTTCCAATCAAGAGAAGCTTAAGCGTCTTGCTTCTGACGACGAAAGACGTAGAAGCCAGCTGCTACTGCACCAAGGACTGCTGCTGCGAGCAACCAGTTCATTGATGCTGTCTGAGCGAGACCGCCTTGTCCTGTTTCTGGAGCTCCGGCCATTTCACCGCCGTCTGCTGCAAGGAGGACTTCAAACGCTGGTTCGCCTTCAAGGAGTCCGATGGCGAACGCCGTGTAGTTTTTGCCGCCTTCGAGGGCAACACCGTCAAGTGCCTTCACGACGTCAGTCGCGCCCGCCGGACGAACTTCGAGGTCATACGTGCCAGCGTCGAGTGTGCCATAGTCGCTGACTGCTTTGAACTCAAGGTTCGAGAAGAGCGGGTCGCCACCTTTAGGGGCTACATCGACTGCCGGTGCGTCAGGTGAGAAGTGAGCGACACGGACTTTCGATTTACCGTCTTCAAAGTTCGCATCGTCTTCCATTGCTGCGATCTCGATGTTTTCAAGTTGGCCGATTGCTGCCGCTGTGTAGAACTTGCCTGCTTCGATCGAGAGGTCTGCCGCAACGACGACCGTCTCGGCATCACCTGCCGGCTTGATCTCGACATTGTAATCTCCAGCCGGGAGTGTCAAATAGTCGGTGAGCGCTTTGAACTCTGCGCCTTCGACTGCGACTTCACCGTTGACGTAGACATCTACCGCCGGTGCATCAGGTGAAGCATGGAGTACACGTACCATCGCGTTCTCGTGTCCATCCGCACTGACCGGTACGATGAGTGCAAACGCCAAGGCGAGTGTACCAAGTAAAGACATCAATTTCTTCATGTGAAATTTCCTCCTTTTTCTGCTTGGGTTGACCGATTGACTGCATACGACAAGTTTGATGCGTGCTGCAAAGTGTGCTACATCTGATTGCTATGTAGCTGGTGACATCTTAAATTTAAGACAACGGAGCAATGGCGTAAAGGTGACGGTGTGCTCTGAATATGCCGCTGGACACATCGGGAAGAAACCGCTTTCTTTACATTACCCACACTTCCCCTTCACCTTAATGTAAAAACCCCGCAACGCGTAACGTTACGGGGTTGAATGTGCTTTGGCCCAGTCGATGTCGTTTACGAACACCGCATCGACCCCGAGCCGGCGAAACCGTTCGAGGTCATGCACCGTCTTGACGGTATAGGGACGCACGGCGAGCCCTTCTGTTTGAAGCTGTAGGATTTCCTCATCGGTCATCGTCCGGACGTTCGGATGCACGGCGGTCGCCCCGACCTTCGCACAGTACGCCACAAGGTCATAGAGCGGTTGGGCCAAGAGCACCGCACACTCGATATCTGGCGCCAACCGCTTCAAACGTTTGAGCGTCGCATGATTGAATGAAGAGAACACGATTTGTTCAACGGGGACACGTCGGTTCCGGATCGTATCGACCAGTCGCTGCTCAATCCCGGCATACCGTTCGATATCGGTCTTGACCTCGAGGTTCAGTACCACCGACGTCCCTTGACACAAATCGAACAGTTCATCTAACGTCGGAATCTGCTCGTGGACCGCGAACGTGACGCCCGCATTGACCGCTCTCAGTTCTGATAGCGTCATATCGGCGATCCGCCCTTGACCATCTGTCGTCCGATCGATCGTCTCGTCATGGATGAGAACGAGACGTCCATCTTTCGTCAGATGAACGTCCGCTTCAATCCCATCTGCCCCGGCCTCGAGTGCAGCTCGGAACGCTGTCATCGTGTTTTCGGGATGGCGGGCCATCACTCCTCGATGCGCGAAGAATCTCATCTGTATTCGCCTCAGTTCGTTTTATATTTGCTCGTCAAGTAGCGGACGAGCGGACGTACCGAGATGTCTTCCCCGGTCACTTGTTTGATCAACTCGTTCGGGGTAAGCGCCTTCCCATGACGATGGACATTGTCTTCGAGCCACTGTTTGATCGGGCCGAACTCGCCACTGCTGACGAGCGATTCAAACTCTGGATGGGCATCACGGAGCGCCTCTGTCAATTGGGCGGCATAGACCAAGCCGAGTGCATAGCTTGGGAAGTAACCGAATGAACCGCCGGCCCAGTGCACGTCTTGCAGGACGCCTTTCGCATCACTCGGGACATCGACACCGAGATATTCCTTATACAGCGCGTTCCATGCCTCTGGTAATTCCTCGACCGAAAGATCGCCTTGGATCAGTTTCTTTTCGAGCTCATAGCGGATGATGATATGCAGACTATACGTCAACTCGTCCGCTTCGATTCGAATGAGAGAGGGTTTTGCCTCGTTCACCCCGGCATAAAACGTCTCGAAAGAAACGTCCTGAAGCGCAGGGTGTTCTGTTTGAAGACGCGGATAGACGCTCTTCAGGAACGCTTCGCTTCGCCCGACAAAATTCTCGAAGAAGAGCGACTGTGATTCATGGATTCCCATCGAGGCCCCGCCTCCGAGCCCGAGCTCGTCGAGTTCCGAGTCGATTTGTTGCTCATACGTGGCATGGCCCGCTTCGTGCATCGTCCCGAACAAGGCGTTGCGGAAGTCGGCCTCGTCATATTTTGTCGTAATGCGCACGTCGCGCCGGTTGATCGTAATCTCGAACGGATGGACCGTCGCGTCGAGTCGGCCCCGTGTCAAATCGTAGTCGACGACACGCATCCAATCCTCGCACAACCGCTGTTGGACCGACTTGTCCATCGCCCAGTCGAGTCCTTGTACAGGTTCCGGCAATTCGCGGATGAGCGGGACGAGTTCGTCCCGGAGCGTCTGGAACAACGCATCGAGCTGTTCGACCGTCATGCCAGGTTCATAGTCGTACAGCAAAGCATCATACGGGTGAGACTCGTAGCCGAAATACTCCGCGAACTTGCGTTGGAACCCGATGATCTTCTCGAGATATGGGGCGAACATGTGCCAGTCATCCTGGTCCTTCGCTTTCTCCCATGCCGTCTCGGCTTCAGAGACGAGCGTCACGTACGCCTGATATTCCGATGAAGGAATTTTAGCGTTCCGCTCATACTGTGTCTTGGCGACGGCGACCGACCGGACTTCAATCGGCGTCAATTCCTCGGTCTCGGTCATTTGCGCGAGCAAGTCTTTGAACGACTCGCTCGTCTGGCGCTTGAACGCCTCAGTCGACAGATAGCCAATCGTCTCGGCCCGAAGCGGTGCCGATTGTTCCGGCATCTGGGTGCGCATGTCCCAGTATAGTAAAGAAATCGCCTCATCGAAGGCACGCAATTGTTTGAAATGGTCACGCCACTGCTTTGTTAGTTCCATTCTGATTCCACCCCTATGACAGTTATATCGTTACTTCTTTACTTTAATATAGACGAAGGAAGTTGCCTATTCTTTCGACACATCGGTTTTCCGTTCATACGAGAGCGGCTTCGTCGACGGCCCCTCCAATACGTTCCCTTTCGTATCGAATCGTGACCCGTGGCAAGGGCAATCCCACGAGCGTTCGGCGTCGTTCCAATTGACCGTGCAGCCCATATGCGTGCACCGTGTCGAGACGAGATGGCATTCGTTGTCGAGGTCTCGATAGGCACCGACCTTCTTTCCGTCGACTTGGACGATGCCTCCTTCGTCCAGTTGCAGGTCGTCGAGCGAACCGGGTTTCTCGAGTGAACCTTTGACGAACTGGGTCGCCGTGTCGAGGTTCGTTTTCAAGAACTGACCGACATCCGCCGGCTTGAACTTGGAACGGAGTGGATTTAATAGTTCTCGGAAGCGATTGTCCTCACCGGTCAACAGATCAGCCAAGAGGAGCCCCGAGGCGATCCCATTCGTCATCCCCCACTTGGCGAATCCCGTCGCGACGAACACATCCGGCTCCCGGCTAAACATCTGTCCGACATAGGGGAGATGATCCAGTGTGATCAAATCTTGTGAGGACCAACGGAAGCTGGCCTTTTTCGTATCGAACGCGTCATGGGCGAACCGGTCGAGTCGGTCATAACGCGAGCGCGTCTCCGTCACGTGACCACTTAAGTGACCCTCCCCTCCGACGAGCACGTACGTCTTCTCCCCTTCCTGGAACGTACGGAACGACCGACTCGGTGAATCGACGCTCAAATACATCCCCTCAGGTACACTTTGCTCGGTCTCGCAAGCGACGATATAAGAGCGTTCGACCTCGAACTTCGAGAAATAAAGTCCCCGGATATCATTGAACGGGTAATGGGTGGCGACGACGACTTGGTTCGCCTGGACGCGCCGTCCCGTCGATGTCGTGACGATTGGTCGGGGCCCGGAGCTGATTTCAGTCGCCCGCGTCTTCTCATGGAGTCGACCGCCCGCCTCAACGAAACGATCGGCTAGCTCGTTCAAGTACTTGACCGGGTGCATTTGGCCTTGGTCCCGGATGACAAGGGCTTGTTTCACTTGGAGCGGGAGCGCGGCATTCACTTCCTCCGTCGCGTCCCCGCCTGCGAGGTCGAGCTGCTCATACGCCTCCCGTTCGGCGACGAGTTGGCTCGATCCGTCGATAGAATATAAGTAAGAATCTTTCGTCTCGTAATCGATGTCGAAACCGTCCGCGACCTGGCCCTGCAAATAGCGAAGGGCCTCTTGATTGAGCTCATAATAAAGCCGGGCCGTCTCATGATTGAACGTTCGAATCAATTTGGAGTAAACGGTCCCGTGCTGCACGGAACATTTCGCCGTCGTATGACCGGTCGTCCCCCGTCCGACCTCGGCCGCCTCGAGCAAGACGACTTGTTTACCGCGTCGCTGTAGTTCGTAGGCTGTCACGAGCCCGGCGATGCCCGCTCCAATGACGACGACGTCACATGAGACCGAGCTTTCTAACTTTGGATACGGTACGGTCTCGTCGTGTTGACGCCACAGGGAATTGGTAAATGGATAACGATGCATGAAGGTGCCTCCTTTAGTGGGTTGAGTGTCTGTTATTGTGTATACCCATTCCACTTTATTTCATACGCGTCAATTATTGACCTGATTCTTTATTTTGATGACGATTTCAATAGGCTCCATCCATTATGGTAGAAAAGTAAACAATGAAGGAGCGATTACATAGTGAAACGAAACCGCAGACACCGTAGAAAGACGTACATCATGAGGCGATTGACCGTCGGCCTCGCCCTGATCGGACTACTCGCCATCATCCCTGCCCTAATCGGCTTCAAGCAAGACTCAGAACCAAAAGCAGAACCATCCGCTCCGGTAGCCGTCCCCGTCAAATCCGGACCGACTTTCCCGGAGATTCCAATCAAGGAATGGACACATCAACCGATTGCAGCAGCCGAGAAACCGGATCTGCTCGTCGGATCGATGGCGTTCGTCAATTTGACGGACGGTCAGATTTTAGTAGATAAGAACGCATCGGAACGCGTCTTTCCCGCCAGTACGACAAAACTGATGACCGCCCTCCTCGCTTATGAGACGGCAGTCGACAAAGACGAGCTCGACAAAGACGTGGTCGTGGTGAAACAGTCGACGCTCGATATCCCGTGGGACAGTCACATCGTCCATCTCGCAGTCGGTGACCGGCTCACCGTCCGCCAGGCGCTCTATGCGACGCTGCTCGAGTCGGGGAATGACGCCGCCAATAGCCTCGCCGAATACGTAAGCGGTTCGACACCCGAGTTCGTCAAGTTGATGAACGCCCGTTCGAAAGTACTCGGGTTGACCGGGACCCAATTTCGGAATGCGCACGGCTACTCCGACCCGGAACACTTTACGACTGCACTCGACATGGCTAAAATCACCTACGCGTTCGGCACGTATCCAGAGCTCGTCGAGATTGCCGGGACGTACGAATACGAGGCGAAGTTTGTCGATCAGGCCGGAGATTTGAAACGACGTTGGTGGTATCATCTCGGATCAGCCATCAACGAGCGGAGCATCCACTATTCGAAGCTTGTCACCGCAACGAAAACCGGATATACGGACGAATCAGGCTACACGATGGTGTTCTTGATGGAACGCGACGGCAAACAATACGCTTTGGTAACCATGCAGGCCAAGTCAGGACAGACGTTCCCGACGATGCGTACGGTTGAACAGATTGCTTTTGGCATTACTTATGAATAAATGGACATCAACCACCCGCTCTTCCCTGTACAGGGAAGAGCGGGTGGTTGTGTTAAAACATCAGAAAATAGACGAGTTATATGACAATCAGATGACACAGGGATAACACCTATATAACTAATTGTCAGAATATTTAAGCTTTAACCGTGAAAAATATCGGCCTTATCCATTGATACAATGCGCTTTAGAGCCATTTTTATGAAAAGATGACAGTTTGCAATGATTGAGTAGGTCCGTTATGGTTAGTCACAAGTTCGCCGAGTCATTCAAGTTTGACGCATTTGTGTGAGATTCACACATGGTTGAACTACGATTGATAAAACGACAACAATTGAACACGTACAGGAGGTAATCAAATGTTATGGCAAGAATGGGTATCCATCGCGCTTTATCTCGTGATGATGCTCCTCATCGGATACGTCGCCTATAAGCGAACGACCGATTCATCAGATTATATGTTAGGTGGCCGTAAAATGGGGCCAGGTGTTACCGCCATGTCAGCCGGAGCTTCGGATATGAGTGGTTGGATGTTAATGGGACTTCCGGGCGCAATGTACGCCACGGGATTATCAGCGATTTGGTTAGCCGTTGGATTGGTCATCGGAGCTTACTTGAACTACTTGTTAGTCGCTCCCCGTCTACGCGTCTTCACGGAGATGGCAAATGACTCGATCACGATTCCTGACTTTTTAGAGAATCGGTTCCGAGATCACTCGAACTGGCTACGGATCCTGTCTGCATCCGTTATCATCATCTTCTTCACGTTCTACACGTCAGCCGGACTTGTGTCTGGTGGGAAGTTGTTCGCAAGCTCGTTCGGGCTTGACTATCAGATGGGCGTCATCGTGACGATTAGCGTCGTCATTCTTTATACGCTCTTCGGTGGTTTTACAGCCGTCAGTTGGACGGACTTTGCACAAGGTGTCATTATGTTCCTTGCGCTCGTCCTCGTCCCAATCGTCGCTTTGACAGACGTCGGTGGTGTTTCAAACGCCGTCAACACGGCCACGACGCTCAACACGGATTTGTTCGACCTCTTTAAAGGAACGTCGACGCTCGGGATTATCGGTCTCCTCGCTTGGGGACTTGGTTACTTCGGTCAACCGCACATCATCGTCCGCTTTATGGCGATCCGTGATGTGAAATCATTGAAGACGGCACGCCGTATCGGTATGGGCTGGATGACAGTCTCTATCATCGGTGCCGTTATGACAGGTCTCGTCGGAATCGCCTACTTCCGTGGTCAAGGGAATGCCCTGGCTGACCCGGAAACGGTGTTCATCCGCTTCTCAGAAGTATTGTTCCACCCGTTCATCACTGGATTCTTGCTCGCTGCGATTCTAGCAGCGGTCATGTCGACCGTATCGTCACAGCTTCTCGTGACATCGTCAGCGTTGACAGAAGACTTCTATCGCAAGTTCTTCAATAAAGAAGCAAGTGAGAAGACGATGGTTCTCGCCGGTCGAATCGGTGTCTTAACGGTCGGAGTTGTCGCGACTCTCATGTCGCTCAGCCCATCGAACACGATTTTGACGCTCGTCGGCTATGCGTGGGCAGGCTTCGGTTCAGCCTTTGGTCCAGCGATTCTCTTGTCGCTCTATTGGAACAAGATGACGCGTCAAGGTGCCCTCGCCGGAATCCTTGTCGGTGCCATTACGGTCATCCTTTGGATCGTGACTGGACTCTCGAGCGTGATTTATGAGATGGTGCCAGGCTTCTTCCTCAGTATGCTTGCCATCGTTCTCGTCAGCACGTTCACGAGCCAACGTGAACAAAAACGAATCAACCGTGAATTCAGTGAAATGGAAGCTGAACTCGCCGTTGCGAAAAAAGAATAACATCAATCAAAAACGCGGGCCGAACGGCTCGCGTTTTTTTTGTTGCGCACAGTCACGTATCTTTACTTTAACACGGCTTGTTTTATAGAACACCGTGATCAATGCATTAAAGAAAAGCCCGCAGATATGATATCTGCGGGCTTGAGACTCGATTACATCGCTCTCGCCATGAACCATAATTGAATGAAAAATGGCACCAATACGAGGACGAGCATCGCATTGCGCATCCATCGATTACGGTTCCAGTAGTACGCCATCAAGACGAACGGATGTAGTGCCGTCAGCTGATATGGGTTGAACCAGAACCAGGTGAGCATCAATACGATAAAGAAATATAACACAGAGCGTTGTTTCGTGGTGCGCCATTCGCGCCACATGTCGAACGCCCCTTTGAAGAATACGATAAACGTCACGATCCAAAACACCATCACAATGATACTATTCAATGACTAGACCACCTTCATGAGACATTTTCAATATAGAACCCGCCCCAGTAAATATGTCGATACGTGTATTCTTTTCCACTCTCTGCCGTGATGATGATTTCATCCTCAGTCAATACGAGCACATGGACCGGAATCTCACCTTTTCGTAACATCGGGCTAAACAGTTGAAACTGTTTGTTCAACCATTTCCGCTCCGAGAAATCACGGTAATGATGCAAGGCGAGCGACGGATGAACCAAGAACACACCAATGATCAAAGCGATGGCTCCCGGTGAGGCGACCACTTCAAGCAGTAACGAGAGGACGAGCAGAAGCGATAAGACCGCATAACCGAACTCAAGGAGCTCCATCAAAGAGGCTCGACCGGCAATCACGTACTGCATGACGCGGAAGGCCACGTACAGTAACAGACTGACCATCACATACTGGGTGAACGGAGCGCTACTCATCTCAACGTCCAAATAGAACAAGATCGGCAGTAACATGACCCACTTCCATAATTGTAAGGCGAGGTAAAACAATGTTTGATCGATGAAACGACGATTGTGTACGAGCCGTTGCATATCCATGTTTCCCACCTCCGATTAAAAGATGTGATCTTATCGATATCATTCCCTGAATCAAAGATTGATAACAACGATTTACACGTCAACCGGATATTTCTTTTTGTTCGATGAGCGTGGCGTTCAGGAGTCCCCCGAGAAGGATGACCGAGGCCGCCAGGTAGAACCAGATCAACAAGATGATAAAGGCACCGAGCTGACCGTAAAACTGTTCATAGTTTGCATACTGTGAATAGTAGCTGAATACGTTCGAAACTGTCAAGATGCCGATTGTCGCAAAAGCCGCCCCGGCCCAGCTGTCTCGGAACGTGCCGCGATGGCTCGGCAACCACTTATAGACGAGCAGGAAGACACTGAACAGGATGAGTGTTCCGATGATCCAACGGAAGTAGAACCAAATCTGGGCATATCGGGCGACGATGTCATCGATAAAGATGATATGGGTCGCCAACTCTCGTAGCGCCGTCTCGATGACCGGGACGAGCAACGAGAACGGCAGGACGAACATGAGCGCGAGCGTCACGGCGATGTCTTGCAACACCCCGCGCCAGAACGCTTTGTTTCGGATCAGTCGATAGGCGTCGTTCAAGGAGCGAACGAGCGATTGGACGGCCATCGACGAGATCCAAAGTGCCGGTAAGATGCTGAGCGAGGCCAAGCGCAGTCTCGAATCATCAAAAATGGCTTCGATGTTCCCTTGTAACAATCGATAACTCGCTTCGGGCATCACCAAGGACAACGCCGAGATAACGTCTCCGCTCGAGAACGGCAGCCATCCGACGATGCCGAGGACGAACAATAGAAATGGGAATGTGGACAGGATGAAATAGTAAGCCAACATCGCGGCTTGATCGAAGAATCGTTCGGCAAAAAATCGTTTGAATGTGTGAAGAAATGGTTGTATCATATCCTGCGCTCTTTTCTATTTTTATTATATAATTACGGTATGTGAAATAAAAAAGTTTCAAAAAGGAAAGGCAGGACTGGCGCTGTACGTCAATCCTTGCCTTACACTCAACTAATATTCTCTCGTTTCGCTTCCCATGCTTCGACGTGCTCTTTCCCTGGCAGCTCGACGTCGTCCCGATTGAACACCGGATCGCGCCCTGCTCGTTTCTGGGCCACGTAATCATCAAGCAACAGTTTCGCGACTTTACTGAGTCGGAAGATGGCGTACATGTTCACGAGTGCCATCAGACCCATGAAGATGTCGGCGATCGACCAGACAAGCCCGGCTGAACGGACCGAACCGAACAATACCATCCCGATGACGGCGATCCGGTAAATGACGAGATACACTTTCCGTTCCGAGATGAACTCGATGTTCGTCTCCCCGTAATAGTAGTTCGCCAAGATCGAGCTGAAGGCGAACAATAAAATCGCGATCGTCATGAGCGATGTCGCGACCGGCCCGATCTCGGTGAGGAGCGCCTCTTGGGCAAGTTCGATGCCTTGGAAATCTTCAGAACCCGGCATGCCAGAAATGAGGACAATCATCGCCGTCGCCGTACAAATAAAGAGCGTATCGACGAACACGCTGAGTGACTGAATGAGACCTTGCTTGACCGGGTGACTGACCTCGGCGGTCGCAGCCGCGTTCGGGGCCGACCCCATCCCCGCCTCGTTCGAGAACAAGCCTCGGCGAATCCCTTGCAAGACGGCCGCACCGACCGCTCCGCCAAGCAGTTGTCGAATCCCGAGCACGCCTTCTGAGAAAATGGCTGAGAATACGGCCGGGACGACCTCCAAATTCGTCAAGACGACCCACAGGGCGAGCAAGATATAACCGCCAGCCATGATTGGGACGATGATCCCTGACAGCGTCGAGATGGACCGGATCCCACCGAAGATGACGATCCCCGTCACGACGGCCAAAATAATCCCGATCCAAAGCGTGTCGATCTCGAAGACGTTGTTGACCGACAAGGCGATCGTGTTGGCCTGGACCGAGTTGAATGCAAATCCAAAGGCGAACGTGATCAGAATGGCGAACACGATACCGAGCCATCGCTGACCGAGTGCCCGTTCGATATAGTAGGCCGGTCCGCCGCGCCACGCTTTGCCATCATGCACTTTGTACACTTGGGCGAGCGTGCTCTCGACGAACGCTGACGCCGAACCAATCAACGCGATGAGCCACATCCAAAACACGGCACCCGGTCCCCCGAGTGCAATCGCGGTCGAGACGCCGGCGATATTCCCGGTCCCGACCCGTGCTGCCGTCCCGATGGCGAACGCCTGGAACGACGATACTTGTCCTTTTTCGTGCTTGATCCCTTTGACGAATAACAGCTTGAACATCTCGGGCAGCATCCGGAACTGGACGAACCCCATCCGAATCGTGAAATAAAGCCCACCGGCAATCAATACGAAAATGAGTACGTACGTCCATAACAAATCATTCGCCTGCATGACGAGCTCGCGAATGTCCATGCGCATCCCCTCCTTTTACGGAGTTATTACCCGCTCGACGGACCGCAGAAACGAGACGGTCAGCGCGAAGCCTCTTCTAGTATGCGTTCACAGAGCGCATGCGTCGTCAGACTATCAGCAGCGAGCACCGACTCGTTCGGTTCGCCGTTCAGTAACTTGATGAACGCATCGATCATCGTCGTGAAGCCGCGACGCATAAGGTTCGACTCCCACGGACTCAGAGCCCGCTCGAGCATGCCGTCGCGCGTGAAGTCATACACGCGCTCGACGTCGCGGGACACCCGCTTCAGACGCGGAGACATCACTTCCATCACTTCTTCCGTACAACCGTTGTCGCGGTTCATGATCCCGAGCGCTTCGATCCCATCCGCCGTGAATTGAATCTGCAACTGTTTCAGCGTCTCTCCTTCATAGCGCGTCCGCACCGACAAATTCTCAACCGGTGCGAGCCCCGTCAAGTAACGGAGCGTGTCGACGACGTGGACGAAATCCTCGATGATGAACTCTCGGAGCGTCGCCGGTTGATACGTGCGATTCTTTTGAATGAGGACGAGGTTTTGGTCCGTGACTTCCTTCAAGGCCGCCGTCGCCGTCGCGAAACGACGATTGAAGCCGGTGACGAGTTCGACCCCGTTGTCTGCCGCGAGCCGCACGAGCCGCTCCGTCTCGTCGAGCGAGAACGTGACCGGCTTATCGATGAACACATGGACGCCCCGCTCGAGCACGTAGCCGACCTGGTCCGCGTGGGCCGACGTCGTCGAATGGATCAACACGCCATCCACCTCATCGAGCGGCACGTCTTGTAACGACCGGTAATGGCCGCTGAATCGGTATTTGTCGACGAGCTGCCCCGCTTTCGCCTCATCTCTTGAAACGAGATAGACGTCCACCTCTTCTAATCCGGCATAAACCGGTAAATACGCTTTTTTCGCGACATCCCCTAACCCAACAACTACGATCTTCATTTCAACATCTCTCCTCTTCGATGGACTGAACAAAACCCCATGGCGTACGCCCGGGGTCGATGGTTCACTTAATGGACGGCAAGAATCTCAAAACTCGTGATCGGCTTGCGAATCGCATCCGACACGATTTGATATAGGTCGGCGAGTTGCTCATTATCCTTTAAATCTGGCGTCCGGTCGAGCTCGACTTCACACGTTCGTGTCGTCTTTTCCTTATCTTGAAACGCATATTCAATCGTATATGTCTGCATGACACGTCTCCTCTCAAGCGATGTATACGTATGTATAGCCTGAAACGAAACGATTGAAACGCCTCGGGTGTGCGACACAAATCGCTCGAGAGCCCCTGTTCGACCCGCGCTCCCCCATTGTACCATTCGTACCTAGGGCGACGCCTCCTCCATCTGTGACAAAATCTGTCTCGTTTGTCGGAAGCACGATTAAAACCGCCTCCAATCCGTTTGCTTGTAAATGTGGGCGAAGATTCCTAGAATGGACAAGTATGCATCAAAGACATAGGAGTTTTAACATGAAAAACAATCTTACTTATCTTGCCTTCCCGCTGGCCATGCTGTTGTTGGCCGGTTGCACGAACGAGACAGAACCGAATCCCGAGTCGAAGACGGAACCTCAGGAACAGGTTACCGTTGAGACGGAGCCCCCTGACCAGACCGGAACGAACGATCACTTCACGGGCTACGACTTGATTGAAGTCGAGGGTGGAGATTTGTCAGGCGACCGCGAGCATCATGTCGTCGTCGATATCGGATACGGGGAACGCGAGTACTGGGCGTTCACGAACGAGCACGGACAACTCGTGAAAGTGCTCGCCGACGAGATCGTCTTGCAAGATGATGAGCTCGAGGACGTCACGTCTTCGGGTCGCTATTATTCAGACGAGGCGAAAGTGCCTGGTGTCGAGCATCGCGACCTCGACGAAGGGCACGTCATCGCCGATTCGCTCGGCGGCGTCTCGAACGCCTTCAACATCACTCCGCAAGACAGCACGCTCAACCGCCACGGGGACCAGGCGTACATGGAGAGCGTGATCCGGAGCGCAGGCGGCGCGACCGACTTCGAGGCCATCATCACCTATCCGGATACGGAGACACAAATCCCTTCACACTATGAGTACACATACACTGTCAAAGGAAATGTCATTACCGATTCGTTCGACAACGTGAACCCGGACGAGGTGAACTAGTCGCTCGGGCTGACCGAGAGTGCGACTGAAGCCGAGTCCGTGTCTGAAGACGGTGACGTCGCGAGCATCGATATGAATGGGAACGGCCAAGTGACGATCCAAGAGGCGAAGGACGCCGGGTTCACCATGCCGATTACGAGCGATCATTGGCTCTATCCTTACATGCATGACAATGATGGCGACGGGATGGTCGGAGAATAAGCTCTTTGCATCGCCCACAACGATATGAAAGAATCATCGACGTCACGCTCTTCCTGACCAAAGGGAGAGCGTTTTTTTTATGGTGCGTCGATATGAGATTGTAAGACATAAAATCAAGCAAAAAAGGACCATAGACGAGTGTCTACGGTCCTTCGACCAATTGTTATTTTGAGTCAGTCGACTCAACAGGGCGTCTCGGCGGACGCTTGCCGAAGAACTGGTAGTATTGCGTCTCAATATTTCCGTTGTACAGCTTACGGCGTTTCGTCGCCGGACGGCCGTACGCCTTCTCGAAGTCCTCATAGCTCGTCAACATGTAGACGCTATAGCCCGGATACTTGGCGAACTGTTGACCGATCCGCTCGTACAGGTCGATAATCTCTTCTTCGGTCTGCAACCGTTCACCGTATGGCGGGTTACCGATGATGACACCGTACTCTTCTTTCGGCTTCAAGGCAGCCGCGTCACTGTGGACGAACGTGATGGCGTCACGGACGTCAGCGAGCTCGGCGTTGTCCTTGGCGAGCTTGACCATGCGTGGGTCGAGGTCGATGCCGTAAATTTTGAGCGGTTTGTCCCACTCCGCTTTCTCGTTCGCTTCATTGATCGCCTCATACCAAGCTTTCTTCGGTACGCACGGCCAGTCTTGTGAACAGAACTCACGGTTGAGGCCAGGTGCGATGTTGCGACCGATGAGCGCCGCCTCGATGGCGAGCGTCCCAGAACCGGTGAAGACGTCATAGAACGGCATGTCCGGCTTCCAGTTCGTCAGCTGGATCATCGCCGCGGCCATCGTCTCTTTGAGCGGTGCCTGTGAGTGAAGCTCACGGTACCCGCGACGGTGAAGCGCGTCACCTGACGTGTCGATCGTGATCGTCGCGACATCTTTCAACAAGGCGACTTCGATTGGATAGTACGCGCCTGTCTTCGGAAGCCACTCGCCCGGCTTGTCGTATCCGCGTTGCATCGCGTCGACGATCGCTTTCTCCGTGATCTTCTGACAGTCGCGGATCGAGAATAACTTCGACTTGACCGAGCGGCCGTCGACGATGAACCGGGCGTCCCACGGCATGAGATCCGTCCAAGGCAGTTCGACCACACCGTCGAACAGTTCCGTGAACGTCGTCGCTTTGAACTCGGCGACGACGAGCTTGACGCGGTCGGCCGTCCGGAGCCAAAGGTTGAGACGTGGAATGTCCTCCATCTCCGCGTCGATATAGACGCGTCCATTCTCGACCTCACACGTGTAGCCGAGGTCACGTACTTCTTTGGCGACGAGAGCCTCGATGCCCATCGCCGCGGTGGCGATCAGTTTACGTTTTGCCATACTATCCCTACTTTCTATAGTGTAACTCCTAAAATGGTCATGTAAAAAGGAGCTCAAGTAGGATTGCTTGAACTCCTGGTCAATGTTAAATGAGAGACTATGCTGCCCTGTAAGCCATGTTCTGTACTCCGGTGCTCATAACGGTCTCCCTGGCACGATGGAGTGACAATCATCTATCTGCGCCGATTGGCGCCTTCCGTCCCGTTCGGTTCCAGTCAGGAAGTTCCCCTACCATAGTTTGGGTTTCTCGCTCGTGGGGTTTACCTCGTTCCACTCTGAACGTTTCCGATCAGACTCCGTCACTGTGGCACTTTCAAGAAGCTTGCACCATATCCGAGGACTTAGGTGCTTCTTCTGCCGTCAACTTGCGTTGCCTACACTTATCTTTTCGTGTAGCACGATCACTACAGCCATCACAGGCTGTGCGAGCATGGACTTTCCTCAAGACTTGCGTCCCGCGATTGCCCAGACCTCATAGTCACTTTACCCATTGTAGCGGATAACCCGCGAAATGACAACCGAGAACCTGAACTTGATTTTCATGGGCGTCAGCGCTAAAATAAGGCGTGTTCCATTGAACAAGGAGGGATTTTGATGCGTCAAGATGCAAAAAACGGTTGGATTCAACGACTGACCTATGTGATTGAAATCGATGACATTAAAGCGCTCCACCCGAACAACGGCGTGTTCGCCTTCTACCGGAATAATCGACTCGTTCGAGGATTCGAGCCGTTTGACATCAAAGCACCAAATGAATTGTCCAAACGTTCGTATCACTTCGACCATCATAACTTGGCCCACTTACAGGAACGTTTTCCTGAATCAATCCCGACGTTCGACGCGTCGACACAGACACGTCGCGCCTGGAGCGACGACGTCCGCGTCGGCCTCTGCGAGATCATCGTCGACGGGAAACTGAGTTTTGAACATATCGACGATAACGGCAACGTCTTAGAAGCGAATATCCGTTGGAGTGGTGAAGCCATCACGAAAGCATAAATCAACACCCGAAGCCAGCACTGGCTCCGGGTGTTTTTTTATGTCGATTCCGCCGAAGTGTCCGTCTCGTCTTGAACCGGTTGCGGCGCATATTTGACCGGCACCACTTTTTCAGTGACGTCGGTCGGCTTCAACAGCACCGTATAGGCCGATCCCGTGTCACCACGAACAGGGAACTTGCCCGGTACATGAAGCGCTTCATAGACGACTTTCTTGTTCGCGTCGAGCACGGTGACGACGCCTTTTCGGGACGTGGTCAACTCAAACGTTCCGGCATCGGCCGCTCTGACCGTGACTAACGGCTTGACGGCGTTCACATAGGTGAACGAACGATTGACCGAGCGTTTGTGTTTCCCGTCGGTGACGGTGGCATTCAGGCGATATTTCCCGCTCGGTAACCAATCTCCTCCGGCATACATCGTAAACATCGATTTCCCGGCTGAGAGCGTCTTCACTTTACGCGTTCCTTGATACAACGTATACGTCGTCTTCAAGTTCGACTTTTTCATGACCGTCAGTTTCGCTTCTTTCACATAGCGGCTCTTGAGCGTCGATGGTGCGGAGAGCGCGACCGGTCGTGGCGTCGCATCGATCAGCCGCTTCGTGTTGAGCTCGGTATACGTCTTCCGGCTCGCACGTGGCATTTTTTGAAGCAAAGCATCGATGTCGGCCGGCGTCAGGAACGGATTGACCGATTTGACGAGCGCGATCCCAGCCGACACCATCGGCGCCGCCATCGATGTCCCGTCCATGTAGACGAAGCTATTTTTCACGCCGAGCGACAAGACATTCACCCCGGGCGCCACGATTTTGACTTGGCTGTCCATATTGCTAAAAGCAGCGACACGGCGGTTTGCGTCGATCGCCCCGACCGCGATGACTTCTTTCATATTGGCCGGGAACGACGTTTTCTTCTTCCCGTCATTCCCGGATGAGGCGACGATGACGACACCTTTGGCACGGGCCCGACGAATCGAGTCGGCGAGGACGCGGTCATAGTCTTGACCTCCGAGCGACATGTTGATGACGTTCGCCCCTTTCGCGACCGCCGTGTCAACCGCCTTGGCGACCGTCCAAGAATCCGTGTACTCCGAATTTTTGCCGTAAAAGACGTTATAAAAATGATAACGCACGTTTGGAGCGAGCCCTGCCATTCCGAACTTGTTGTGACGTCCGGACATGATGCCTGCCGTGTGCGTGCCGTGATAGTCGACACTATACGGGCCTTTCATCGAGTTGACGACACGCGGGACGTTATACAGCTCTTTATGACTCCGGTCGGCCGATGAATCGATCAAAGCGATGACGATGTCCGACGCCCCTCGGGTCGTATTCCACGTCAAGTCGGTACCCGTTTGCTTGATATAGTACTGATGACCGACCCTAGGCTCGGCCACGACATAGCCGTGCTTTTCCAACAGCACCGGTTTGGCCGCGTCCACAGACGTAGGGACAAGCAGCGCGAGCGCTGCTGCAATCATAATTTTTTTCATCGCCTTCCGCTCCAATCCACACTTCATAAGATGACCCCATTATCTCAAATCACGCGGTTAATTTCCCTTTTTTTCAAAAAATAGATTGTGACATTTTTGCGACGCTTACCAATAGTCCGGCTGGTCAGGGTCGTGCATCTCGTATTCAATGATTTTTCCGATCGTCAAATACGTGTAATAGCGCGCCAGCTCCGTCCGATACGGGTCAGGTGTGAATCCGTCCAAGTCCTCGCCAAGCGGTGAGCCGTCGATCGTCTCGAACTGTTGACAGAAGAACGATTCCGTCTCCTTGTCCCAGACGATATTGTCGCCGATATAGCCGCTCCCGAACCGGATATAATCGATGATGGAAGGCACGATCACTTCGGCCGGAAGCCGCTCACTCATGCGGCCGACCAATTCATAGCGGACCCGATCGGCATACTCGGCTTGGTCGAGGGACGTACATTTCAAGACCTCTTTATTGATTTCAATCAAGACGACATAGTCCCCCGGATCAATCGATAGCTTCATCTCATCACCTCATCTCAACTTCCACATAGCTCTATCTTAACAAATATTCGGAACGAAACCGCGAAATCCTGTATGCCTGTAAAATTTTCCATCTGGTCGATTCATACAACATGACGAAATCTGTTTTTGGTATACTGAATGAGATGACATGAAGAGAGGAAGTGCAGTATGGCCAAACGCCCTTTGACCCCTCGCGAGAGTGAATTGATCGCCACGGCCTTGTTCGTCGTCGGGAACGTCCCTTACGTCGGGCACATCGACCGGCTCGAGTCGATCACGCTCCGGGATATCGCAGACGACTATTTGAGTGGAAAAAATTCCGTCGCCGACGCCGTCGAGGCGCTCGACCAATACATCTATGTCCGACGACACCGTTTCAAAAACGTCACGCCGAACAACCTTTGGACGCTTGACGATCGGACCGAGCAGGAGGCACTCCGCTATATCGTGCGCCGGCCTGAGCTGAAGAAAGGCGAGACGCTCAGCAAAAAGGATCAACCGTTCACTGTAGGCCAAGATATCGAGTTCAAGGTCGATAAACAGCTCGATCGCGGTCAGTTCCGGATTTACATCGGTAAACTGAACGGCTACACGGTGAAAGCCCAGTCGAAAGATAAAGAAAAACTCAAATCGGTCAAAGGATGGATCACCCACCTCGACCGGAAAGACCGACTCGTCTTTGTCAACATTTCCGAGTTCGGGCGCGAACCGATCGACCCGGACGCCAAAGTCCGGCTCGAGGCGATGAGCGCCGCGCTGCTCGGCTGGTTCGCCACCGCCACGTTACCAACCGAGGATGAAGCGATGACGGCTAAACAGATGATTGCCACGCTCCAACGCCGTGACCAACCGTACTGGTTCACGTTGAATGTCGCGATGAACCATCCGAAGCCCGAGCACTTCAAGCGGTGGGGCACAGTCGTCAACCTGCTCGTCAAGGCGAGCGCCGGCGACGCTTCTGCTCTTCAGACACTCGAGGCGCAAGAAGACAAGTATTTCAAAGATGCCTTCTTGCGGGCGCTTCGAGCCTTGCATAAAGAACTGACCAAAACGACATAACATGCAGGTGACCTGCCACGGGTCACCTGTTTTCGGTGTCGTGATAGAAAGGAAGAGAGCGATGCACGTACTGATTGTAGAGGACGATTTGGCTATCCTTCACCTCGTTGAGACCACGCTACAGCGAGCCGGACATACGGTGACAGCTGTCATGGATGGGGCCGACGCCGAGCGACTGTTTATGGCGAACCCTGCCGATGCCGCGATCATCGACATCTTGCTGCCGGGCCTCGACGGACGGACGCTCTGCTCACGTCTGAAGCAAATGACGGACATTCCCGTCATTTTATTGACCGCTCTCGGGGAATGGGAAGAAAAACGAAGCGGCTTCGAACACGGGGCCGATGATTATATGACAAAACCGTTCATCCCGGAAGAGCTGCTGTTCCGCCTTCAAGCCGTCGCAAAACGTTACGCCAAAAATGCGGCCACACTCGTCACAGTTGGACCGCTCAAGCTCGACTTGCGCGATTATCGCCTTGAACTGAACAGTGAGACGATCCACCTGCCGAAAAAGGAGTTCGAGCTGCTCTATCAGCTGGCGGCGTTCCCGGGCCGGGTGTTCACCCGGGATGAACTGATCGAACAAGTATGGGGCCTTGACTTTGAGGGCGACGACCGGACCGTCGACGTGCACATCAAACGGCTCCGAGGCCGCTTGCATGACGACACGATCACGATTCGAACGGTTCGGGGCGTCGGCTATACGCTCGAGGTCACGTTATGAAAACGCTCTATACCCGGATCGTCCTGACCGTGTTCATGATTTTGCTCTTGTCCGGCGCCATCGCCCTTCTCGTCAGCAATGTCGCCTATTACGTCTGGTGGCAGCCGTCCTACAGCGAAAAGACCGAACAGACGGCACAAGCCGCCCTTGACTACTTCGAGACGCATACGGACGGTGAGCCATCGGCCTTTTATCGATTGCTCGCTCAGACGGGCTATCAACTCCTCGTCGTACGTCCTGACGGTGAGGTCGACCGCTATGGAGGTTCGTTCCGGGACGAGCAACTCGACGAAGCCGTCATCGCCTCGGTCCGGTCCGGCGAACGCTACGACGGGATGCGCGCTTATCCGTTCCACTTGTTTTGGCTCGGCTTGTTCGACAATGAAGTCGTCAACACGTATGGCTTCAGCCTGGACGGGGAAGATGCCGTCTTCATCCGCCCCGACCTTGGCGCCCAAATCCGAGAATTGCACTTGTTCGTCGGCTTGTTCTTTGCACTCCTGACCGGCCTCGCCTTCATCTTGATCGCCCTATCGACAAGCCTGATCGTCCGACCGGTGCGCACATTGACAGATGCGACCCGCTCCGTCGCATCCGGGGCCCGTCCGCTCGATCTCCCGACCGAGCGCAACGATGAGATTGGAACCCTCGCCCGTCGTTTCTCTGACATGGTCGACTCACTGGAGAAATCCGAGGGTGAACGGCGTCGCTTCGTCTCAAGCGTCTCGCACGAATTCCAAACACCGCTCACCTCAATCAAAGGCTACGCCTCGGAACTGGCCGCCCGAACCGAAGGGGACGCCTTGATGTATGCCGGGATCATTCGTGACGAGACGGATCGCCTCTCGGATTTGACAAAACAGTTGCTCCTGCTCGCCCGGCTCGACGAGTCGAACGTGTCGCTCTCCGAACAAGTCGATGTGAGCGCATCGATCGAGGACGTCATTCGTCGCCATGCGTTCCAGCTGGATGAGAAAGGGATCGCCGTCGCGACAGAGCTTGACACATCGCTCGTCGTGACCGGCGACCCGCTCTTATTGGCCCAAGTCTGGACCAACTTGTTGACGAACGCGATTCACGCCTCTCATGACGGGGGGCTGATCACCATCAAAGCGTATGCAGCCGATCGTCCGACTGTCTCGATTCAAGATGCCGGCGTCGGAATGGATGAGGCGACGCAGTCACGCCTATTCGAACGTTTCTATAAAGGAGACGTCTCTCGGACCGGCCGGGGCACCGGTCTCGGACTTGCTATTGCCCAAGACATCGTCCGCCTGCATGGCGGTGAGATGACGGTCGAATCCCATCTCGGGACAGGAAGCACCTTTTACGTCCGGTTTTAGTCCCGTTCATATTCTGTTCATATCCGTCAGTTATGCTTCCTTCATCGCTATGAAGGAGGCTTTTTTGTATGAATTTAGCATTTAAAGAAATGTGGCGGCAAAAACGAAAATTTTCATTAATTTTTGTCATCACCCTACTAATCGTCTTATTGTCGACGTTGATCACCGGGCTTGCCGATGGGCTCGCCTATGACAACGGGGCCAGTTTGCGTGAACTCGACACCGAGACGTTTCAGTTGGCTGAGGATGCGGACGGGCAACTGACCCGCTCGTTCATCGAACTGCCGACGCCAGAAACGCTTACACCGCTCGGGGTCAAACCGTTGACACTCGTCGATGGGACCGTGAAACAGGACGCCACGCTATTCACGTTACCGCGGGATTCTGACATCGGGCCCGCCCTCGACCTCGCCGTCGGCGAAGTCCTCGTCGATCCAAGCTTTCTCGGGGACTTTAAACTCGGGGACACGATTCAAGATTTCACGACCGGCTACTCATTCACCATCGCGGGGACGACGGACGGACGTTACAGTCATGCACCCGTCATGTGGGCATCGATGGAGACGTGGGAGGCGTTCCAGGCAGACAGCGGACAACCCGAATACGTCTCGGCCTGGCTCGGGGAAACTGAGACGTCGCTCGCAACGCTCTCCAAACAAGACGTCGTCGAGGCCGTACCGGGCTATACAGCCGAACAAGGCACGTTCACGATGATGCGCGGCTTCTTGTTGTTCATCGGTGCGTTCATCTTGACCGCATTCTTTTATATGTTGACGCTCCAGAAACTGCCAGAACTCGGAATTTTGAAAGCGATCGGGATTCGCCCTCGTGTGATCGGCACGGCGCTCGTCACGCAAGTCATGGCAACGGTGCTCGTCGCGAGCCTGTCGGCAGCCGCCTTGACGGCCCTCGTCGCCTCGTTCGTCCCAACCGATATCCCATTCCGTTTCGATGCGGGACATGTGCTGCTCTACAGTGTGATCATGTTCGGGCTCTCACTCATCGGTACGTTGTTACCGCTTTGGAAACTGCGTCACCTTGACGCCGCCGACGCTTTAGGAGGGACATTACAATGAAATTGATGAACATCAGCCACGCCTATGACGGACAATCTGTGTTGCGTGGAATCGATTTGCAGGTCGATGCCGGGGAATGTATCGGCATCATCGGACCGAGCGGCAGCGGGAAAAGTACCTTGCTCCAAATTCTCGGACTATTGAAACGACCGGTCTCGGGACAGGTCGAGCTCGAAGGACGAGACTTGCTCGGGGCCACTGAAGAAGAGCGACGCCTCTTGAGACTGAACGAAATCGGATTTGTGTTCCAGCAAGCACATCTCGTCCCTTACTTGACGGTCCGGGAACAACTCGAGCTCGTCCAGGCCGAGAGCGAGTCGAAACAAGATCCGATTCGGCTGCTCGACGCGCTCGGTTTGGGGCATCGTCTCGACCAGTTGCCAGGGCAACTGTCCGGAGGCGAACGTCAACGTGTCGCGGTCGCTCGGGCCTTGGTCAATCGCCCCCGACTGATTTTGGCCGATGAGCCGACGGCGAGCCTCGATTATGAGAATGGCCGACGGGTGATGGAGTTGCTCGTTACTGAGGCACGGATGAGTGCGCGACGGGTCATCGTTATCACCCATGACGAACGGATGCTCGACGTCTGTGACCGGGTCCTCATGCTTCAGGACGGCCTGCTCCAACCGTCGCCCCGACATCAAAACAGGGAAGACCGCGATTGAGGCGGCCTTCCCTGTTGTTTGTCAGATGACGTGCGCGTGAAGTGGCTCCTCAATCGATGCACTTACGAGTTTTCCTAAATGATGCGTCAACCAGGCGTTGAAACCGATGATGAGTGTCATGTTCCCATGCTCGTCGATTCCGGCCGAATCGACCCGGATTAGTCTTTCCTCGATATGTTGCGAGACGAGAGTGATGCGGGCGAGCGCTAGGACTGATTGGAAGACCTCGTCCGCCGATGACCCAATCGCTTGCGCCACGTCCGACACGGACAGTTCAATCGGTCGTGCCGGCTCAAGCACATAGCGGTCAATCAGCACATCGAGTACCATCGCATGCTGACGATGGCCGTTGACCGGGGCACGATAGAAGGTCACCCCTTCGGCGGTCTTGTAATCCACCTGCCCCGTCAAGCACGCGTGCAGCAACTGATCCATCACCTCTCGCCCCATCGCTTCGTCTCCTCCCGCTTCACCTTGATGATTGTCTGGTTCCATCATAGCAAGACGATACTGCTCAAACGAACGGGACAATCATCGGTATGTCCCTTGCTTAACGGCATGAACCCGCCGTCAAACCGACACTGCGGGTGAACTATCGTCACGTTTTCGGGTACAATAATGGAGAAAGGAGCGGTTCAGATGCAGAAGAGATGGAAAGTTGGACTTGCAACACTATTCACCGGCTACTATGCCATCAGTTATTATGCGTTCAAGCGCATGACGCGAGGCAAACGCAAGACGCCAGAGATGCTCTTGGCCCCGTATACGAAAGAAGATCAATCGTTTTATCATGACGTGCCGTTCGAGCACGTCTCGCTCCGTTCTCAGGATGGCTACCGGCTGTATGGACGCGTCTACCGCAATGAAGGGTCGACGAAATGGATCGTGTTCGTTCACGGCTATACCGCCTCCCACAGTTTCATGGCCCCGCATTTGGCGATGTTCCATCGCCTCGGGTACAACCTGCTCGCTGTCGACTTGAGATCGCACGGTGAGTCAGAGGGCGTATACGCCTCTTATGGTTTCCACGAAAAGCATGACATCACCGATTGGGTCGACTGGTTGCGGGCCAATGAAGTGGTCACGGAAGTCGGGTTGCACGGTGTCTCGATGGGAGCTGCCTCGATTTTACAGGCCGGACCGTTAACCGACGTCGACTTCTTGATCGCCGAATGTCCGTTTGACGATATGAGACAGCTCATGCGCCATCAGCTGAACGTGTTGCACCGGTTGCCCGGGGACCTGCTCTTGCCAGGGATCAACTATTTCTTGTGGACGCGGGCCGGTTTCCGGATGCATCAAGTCCGGCCCAAACACGATCTCGCCGCGATTGACGCGCCCGTCTTGTTCATCCACGGAACGAAAGATGATTTCGTGCCGACGTGGATGTCGGTCGAGATGAACGCGCTCAACCGGCAAAACGAGTTAGCCCTCATCCATGGGGCCGAGCACACAAACTGTATCTTGAAAGATCAACCCGCCTATGAGGCGGCCGTCAGTCAGTTTCTGCATCGACGACATGAATCGGCCCGGCGATAAGGTCGAGTAAGGCATGGACGACCATCACTGGCCATAATACACCCATCGCCAAGTACAAATAGCCGAGTCCCCAGCCGACGATCCCGGTGACCAGGACGCCCCTGACGCCTTGATAAGCGTGGGCCAACCCGAACAAGGCGCCGCCGATGAAGGCGAGTGTCAGGGATGAGACGTCAAGATAGAGACTGACGGTGTAGAGGAGCACACCACGGAAGATGAACTCCTCGGTCACACCTGCCGTCCACGAGACGGCGCTCCAGGCCTTCGCCTCAATATCCGTCCGCGGCAAGAGCAACCGCTCGATTTCGAGCTCATAGTACGGACGTAACCGCCGCCGTAACCGAGACGAGGTTTTGACGAGCAAGTAAAACGCCAGCAGCACGGAGATGAGGATGGTCGTGAAAAAGAAAAACTTCCAAGCGGACATGTCCCCTTCGAGCGGGGCGAATCCGAGACCGACCATGTCTGGCGGGACGCCGAACAAGAAGACGAGGGCGAGCAAAAGCAGGCTGAGCCCCCACGACGACTTGACTGTCTGTTCATAGACACGTCCACGACCGAGCGTTTCGATCATCGGCTTCATCAACCGGGCGTTGAACAATTGAACGATCAACAAATACATGAGAATGATGGTAAAGACGGCCTGTTCGAGCATCTATATCCACTCCTGTCCTTCCTGTTAGCTATATGCTACACTATTCGGGTATTGTCTAGAAAGCTAGGAGGCGGAATCTTGAAACGATTGATTTTGCGACTGACCGGTCTCATGCTTGTGATCGTGCTGTGCCTCGGCGCAATCGGCTGGTTTGGTCAACATGATAAAGTGAACAACGCCCTGTACCGGGCCTATTACGGGGACCATGGCGTCCCGTCCGTCCATCGCGATGTGTATGAGGATGCCGCGGCCACGTATGACGTCGATTGGCGCTTACTTGCCGCCGTCCATCGCGTCGAGACAATTTTCTCCCACAGTTCATCGATGCGTTCATCGGTCGGGGCGATCGGACCGTTCCAATTCATGCCGCGGACGTGGCTCGGTTGGCAATATGACACGGACGATCAAAAAGGCGATGTCCCTGAGGACGAAGTCGATTTGACGGATCTCGCGCTCATCGAACAGTACGGCGGTCTCGGACGCGATGGCAACAATGATGGCAAAGCCGACCCGCACAGTCTCGTCGACTCGGCCCATACGGCCGCTTACTATTTGAGCGAGCACGGCGGGACGAAGGCAGACACGACGGACTCGATTCGAAACGCCATCTTCGAGTACAACCGCAGTGAACAGTATGTCAATGATGTGATGTCGTTTTATGAGTCATATCAAACCGATGTGTCTTATTTACCGGATGACAAGGCGTCGGCAACCCAAAGTGTCGCGCGCTACACAATCCGCTACTTGGAATGGTTCTCAGGCTGGGTCTGACCCGGCACTATTTGATTAAAAGTGAGGAAACCTTATGAACACCCATATCGAGGAAGTGACGATTCGTGTCAAGTCGGTCTTCAATGAGGACAAGACGAAGCGCTACTTGCGTTCGTACGAATTCACAGATGTCGTCGACGGCGTCATCTGTGCCGTCATCATCTATTCGCCACGGATGAGCGATGCTTTCTTGTCCGGTACGACAACGCAGCGGGCGTATATGCTCATGCGGAACCATCTCGATCAACCGATCCGTGAGATGCGCGTCATCAGCCTCGTCCCGACACTCGCCATCAATGACAATCTGCCGTACGTCGAATCGCAACTCGACGAAGTCAACTTTCATTACGTTGAGGAAACGCTCGACGAGGTCGAGGTGAGCGGAGGTATGATTATCGTCGGCTGGGGCTCTCCGGGACGCTTGATGCATCATGCCACCCCGTATAAGGCGCTCTTTGCCGACCATGAGGCGCATATGTTCTGTATCGGCACGACTTCCAAAGGCGAGCCGCAACAGATTCGTATGGCCAACGAGAACACCGTGCTCGAGGCGTTCAATAACGAATCGATCAAACCGAAATTTAGAATTGTAAAAGAGACGAAACAAGACGACTCCGAGTGAGTCGTCTTGTTTCGTTTATATGCCAATCCATACGCTCACTCCAAACAATAGGAGCAAAAGCGACGCCAACAGAAAGTCGTTCCTGGTGACGGGGACAACCTCGTACGTCGCTCGAGGTTCCCCCGTAAACCCACGTGCTTCCATCGAGAACGCGATTCGTTCCGCTTGGCGAATAGATCCAGCAAGAAGCGGAACGATTAATTTGGGGACGTGGCGGATGTGATCGAGTCTCGTCTCCAAACGTACGCCTCGTAGCGCATGCGTTTCATATAGTTGCATCAGTTCTTTTTTTAGAATCGGAAAGAAACGAAAACCGACGAAGACACTATATGCGATTTTTGGTGATAGCTTTCCTTGTTGCATCAAACTGTAGACGAACCGTTTCGGGTCCGTCGTCAGCGTGAACAGAAGCGACATGGCTGTGAATGCCAACACACGTAAGGAGAGCGTCGCTGCTAGCATCACATTCTCATCGGTCACATCATTGCCAAACAGCTTGAACACGACATCTCCGCTTGATTGCTTTCCAAAGACGAGCGTCGTCCACAATGTCCCGAGCGCGGTGAATAAGAATGGGATCATGAACAACCCCCATCTTCTCCAGCTCACGGCAGAGAATAGCGTTTGAAGTGTAACTGTTCCGAGAAAAACAGCAAGCGGAGTCCAAGGGTTATACATGAAGGCGAGACCGAACATGAGACATGCCACGGTCAGAAATTTAATCGTCGGGTTCATCTCATGAAATGTCATCGCGATTCCTCCATCAATAAGCCGTGGGTGCGTAGTAATTCTTTTTCATCCCAGAGTGAAGCGTCATATGGCCCACTCAAGTCGCCGTCACACATCAAATAATATGTGTTCGCAATCCGCGCGAAGCTGAGGTCGTGCGTCACAAACAAAATCGTCTGGCCGGATCGTGTTCGTTCGACCATTAAGTCATAGAGCGCACGAAGCGATACCTCGTCTTGTCCGGCAGTCGGTTCATCAAACGCAATCAGTTGTTTATTAGACAGCATCATCACTCCGATGGCGAGCCTTCGTTTTTGACCGTGACTAAGGGAGAGTGGATGGTGGTCACGCACTGATTCGAGCCCGAGCCGCGTTGAGACGTCCTCAATCGGGCGATTATGGCCATATGCGAGTTCTCGAGTCACATCATTCGTAACGAATAGATGCGCCGGTGATTGCGGGACGAGGCCGACTTTACGCTGTTTCCGGGCTAGGCTTCGCAGCCATGTCGACTTTCCGCTACCATTTCGACCGAGCACCGCAATGAGATCACCCTCAGCGACCTTTAACTCGCTCGCTGCTAATTGAAATGTTTTTCGTTTTAATTCCGGTATGTGAAATAACATTTCCTTTCCTCGTTCAACTTTAATTGGAGAGAACGCATAATCCGGTCGGACGATGAACGGCCCATCATAGTCGATGCGCCCGTTCACGAGCTTCACTTGTCGGTCAAAGAAATCACCCCATATGTATGGCCGATGCTCGATGACGACAACGTTTACGGTCTGTGCGACGCCGTCGAGCCAACGGACGAAATGATGGGCGGTCTCAGGATCGAGGTGAGCGAGCGGCTCATCGAGGAGGAGCCACTCGGGGCGGCCAATCAAGGCACAAGCGACGGCAATTTGCTGCTTCTCTCCCCCCGATAGATCATGGATGGTACGGTGACGATAATCGGTCAAATGCAACGCCTCTAACATTGTGGTGACACGGGCCATCATCTCGTCTCTCGCGACGGCAAAGTTTTCGAGCGTGAAAATCAATTCTTCTTCGACCGTCTGCATGACGAACTGACTGTCCGGGTCCTGAAAGACCGTTCCGACGCGCCGGTTCACTTCGCCAGCTTCATACGTATCATAAGAGCGATCGAACAAGTGCAATCTGCCCGTCACGATGCCATCACAATTGTCCGGATAGAGACGATTCATCAAAGCGAGCAATGTTGATTTTCCCGACCCACTTGCCCCTGTAATGACCGTTCTCCCTTTTGTTAGACGTAGTGTGATATCCGTCAAGACATCGCATTTCTTGTTCGGATAACGAAATGTCAGATGTTCTGCCTCAACCATGCATACGGTCCTGTCGCGCGAGAGCATACCCATCAAGCGCGCCCGTCCGAAGCAACAAGTCGCTCAAAATCTTACCGCCCAGACCAGCAATCAACATCCCGCTCGTTGCGCGTAGTGCGAACATCGTAGCCACATATGTCGGACTGAGGGCATTGAGCCCTCCCATGACGTACGTATATGCGAAACTTGTCACAGCAGCACTGAATCCGGCGAGCATGAGCACCCAAAGATCATAGCGTTTATAACCCGTCAAAGCGAACGCCGCTTCGGCGCCGATCCCTTGAACGATCCCGACTAAAATGATGCGCGGTCCGATGGCGTTGCCAATCATCATCTCAATCGTCGCCGCAAGCACTTCGGACAAGAATGCAGCCCCAGGCTTGCGAATGATATAAGCTGCGATAATCGAGACGATGAACCATATCCCAAAAATCCATTCGTAGGCGATTGGTCCAATCAGACCGGCCCACAAGTTCCCAGCATGGACGAACGCCAAATAGACCACCGCGAACACGACCGATAAAATCGACAACAAGACGATCTCTTTTAACTTCCACGATTTAAGCATCCATGCGTCCCTCGTGTGACGGACTATTCACGCTGAACGTCACCGTCATGACGACGTGGCTTGTCTTCTGTCGGACGCGATCAAACGTCGCCTCATAGAAAGCGAACACCGGCTCGATGTCCCCATGTATACCTGAGGCGTAATGCATCGAGTCATTGAAGACACCTCGCTCTTTCGCAAAAGCGATTTCTTCGTAGATGATGTCCATATAGTCGTCATCACCGAGCGGATAGAGCGCGAACTGTGAGGAGACATATTGCGGACCGACGGGACCATTAAGCGGTTCGCTCGACACAACGAGCACTTCATCTCCGGCCGTATCCCCTGGACACCCGACCGAGAACGTCCCGCTCATCGACACATGTTCCCCTGTCTTCGTCGCGTGTGACAGCACGGTCTTAGCCACATCGAATACATGCTCACTTCGTCCACGGATGACCGTCGACACGTCATCGGTATGTCGCCAGACGTTTTGTAAATCCGTCTCCTTCAACGCCCCTTTGATGATGCTCACGAAATCAGTCGTCATCGGGCTCAGTGTAAAGCGGAACCCGACGATCGGGCTCGTTCCACATTGTTTGTTCATGTTCTATTCCCCCTTATTATGTGTACACAAAAAAGCCGCATCCATGAGAATGCGGCCACTCGTCCAATTTTAATCCATTAGAAAAAGTGCCACACTTCCTCACGCCGGTATTACCCGGATCGAGTCATAAGGGATTGGAGCCATGCTCACATCTCAGCCGAAGCACCCCTAGTGTAGTCCAATGTATGCGGTTGTTTATGCAAGAATCAGTATAGACGACCGCTTTCATTTTGTAAACGGTCTTATGAGAACGTGACGACCTCGTTCCCCGGAAGTGTGTCCCGGAGCGTCGACCAATCCAGCGCCATCTCCTCATCTGTCAGCAGACAGTGATCGAGCTCTTGTTCGATGATGGCTCGATCCATCCGCTGCCCAATCAAGACGAGCTCCGTCTGTCGGTCCCCGTACGGCTCGACATAGTCGGCGGCGAGTTCCGGTTCGGCCGTGAACATGTGACGACGCTCATCTTCCGGAAGCGTCGCGAGCCAGCGCCCGGCATGTTCGAGCGTCGAGGCGTAACCCGCTTGTGAAAACAGACAGGCGAGGTCGTTCCGGGAAGCAATCCATAAGAACCCTTTCGCGCGGACGATTTCTTCCGGAAACGCCTCGATCCAGGCATGGAGACGCTCCGGGTGGAACGGCCGACGCCGACGATAGACGAATGAACTGATGCCGTATTCTTCCGTCTCCGGCGTGTGCACATCTGTCTCAAGTTCTTGAATCCACCCGGCCGCATGCATCGCCTGTTCGAAATCGAACAAATTGACATCCAACAGCTCGGTCAATTCCACGTTCGCATGGACAGACGTCAACAGCTTCGCGGTTGGGTTGAGCGCCTTCAACAGTCCGGTCATCTCGCCGAGTTCGGTCTCGGTCACGCGATCCGCCTTGTTTAAGACGATGATATCGGCGAATTCGACTTGGTCGACGAGTAGGTCGACGACTTCGCGGACGTCCGTCGCCTCAATCGCCTGATTACGTTCATGGAGCGACTCGCCCGAGTTGAAATCTGTTAAGAACCGAAACGCATCGACGACGGTCACCATCGCATCGATATAGACTCGGCTCGTCAAATCGATGCCGAGGGCGTCATCGGCATATGTAAACGTTTGGGCGACCGGGATCGGCTCTGAGATACCGGACGACTCGATGATGATTCCGTCGAGGTCAAGGTCGTTCGCAAGCTCTGCTACCGCCTCGAGCAGGTCCTCACGGAGCGTGCAACAGATGCAGCCGTTCGATAGTTCGACCAACTTTTCGTCCGTCCTCGAAAAACCGCCCTGTTCAATCAATCGCTCATCGATATTCAACTCGCTCATGTCGTTGACGATGACGGCGTATTTCTTGCCCGTCCGATTGTTCAATATGTGGTTCAATAGTGTCGTCTTACCGCTTCCTAAATAACCGGACAGCACGGTGATCGGGATTCGTCTCATTCTACCCACTCCTAAATAGTAATCATTACTTTTTAGATATTGACGGGTCGGTGACGTCTTGTCAAGAAAAAACACGCCCGTTTCCGGACGTGTTCTCCTGCCTATTCTTCTAACGCCTTGCGTTCGGCCTCTGAGCGTGGATAGGCGTTCGCCTGCCATTCGGCTCGATAAATCGAGTCGAGCTGGGTCAGACCGACCTCATCCGCGTCCTTGTCGGCATCCACACTCGGCGTCTCATCCCACCGCGGATTCAAATACGTATGATCGTCTTCCCGATTCGCTTCCAACAGCTTTTGAATCCCGACCCGAGCGACCGCCGCGAGCGCCAAACCGATTCCCGCACGAACGAGCAATCGTTTTACCATCTTCGTACCTCCTTATCGACCAAACCGATAGAGCGGCATCCCTTTCACATCTGTATCAATTTTAAAGACCGAACCTGCGTCCGGATGGGCCTCGAGCGCCGCGTCATCCATCCCTTCGCGCGCCGTCGTGATGGCAAGTTGTTTCAAGTCATCACCGACGAAACAGCATGACGTGACATTCGGGGCCGGCACGAGCACCTCGAGCACTTTTTCACCCGTCTTCGGATTCCAGCGCGAGACGCGTCCGCCCGCGAAGTGGGCAATCCATAAAAAGCCGTCCTCATCGGAGGTCATGCCGTCCGGGAATCCTTCCTCATCTTTGAAATCGATGACGACTTCCCCATCCCCGAGTGTTCCTGTTTTCAAGTCGAACGGGTATTTGCGGACCGTCTCGGTCGGTGTATCGATATGGTAGAACGTCGAGTGGTCCGGAGACCATGTCAGACCGTTCGACAGCGTCAGTTCACTGAGCATGACCTCGGTCGTGCCGTCACGGTTCAAGCGATAGAGCGTCGCCTCGTTCTCCTCGTCGTTGAGATGAAGCGTCCCAGCAAAGATTCGTCCGTATGGGTCGGCCTTTCCGTCGTTGAAGCGAAGATCCCCTTCCGGGTCATCGAGTTCGACGAGTTTATCGAGTCGTTTCGATCCCTCGTCCCATTCATAGATGCCGTCTTTCAAGCCGACGACGACGCCGTCTGTCACTTTCGGGACCGCAAACCCGATCTGTTGTCCCATATCGAACGATGACAGCTCGTCTTCCTTTTCGTCGTACCACCAAAGTGTGTGTCCTTCGATGTCGACCCAATAGAACCGTTTCAGTTCAGCATCCCAACACGGGCCTTCCCCAAGTGTATTTCTGACTCGAATCCATAACGCAGCGTTTACTGTCTCCATTGAATTGCCTCCACTCTCTACATTGATTTCAACTGACTATTCCCTGAGCGGACGAGGTCTATTCAAGATTTTTCAAAATCGTTCCGCAGAGTTAGGGGCGATGTCCGTCTTTCCTTCGCCGGAGCGGCTCTATGAAAAAAAACTCCTTGAATCATTCGATTCAAGGAGTCCACTTATTTCGCACCTTCGACGTTCATATGTTTACTGCGCAACTGGCCGCATGCCGCATCGATGTCAGTCCCGTGTTCAAGGCGGACACCGGTGTTGATGCCACGCTTCTTCAAGACATCATAGAACGCCATGATGTCCTCCGAGGTACTGCGCTCGTATTGGATATGCTCGTTGACCGGGTTATACGGGATCAAGTTGACGTACGACTTGTCCTTAATATCGTCGATGAGCGCCGCCAATTCCTCGGCGTGCTCCGGTAGATCGTTCACTTTCGACAGGAGAATATATTCGAACGTGATTCGTTTGTTCGTCTTCTCGACGTAATACCGGATGGCCGGCATGAGCTTGTCGAGCGGGAACGCCCGGTTGATTTTCATGATTTGCGTCCGTAGCGCGTCGTTAGGCGCATGGAGCGACAGCGCCAAGTTGATGCGCAAATCGAGGTCCGCGAACTTGTAAATCTTGTCGGCGAGTCCGCTCGTCGAGACGTTGATTTTACGCGGCGCGATCGCGAGACCGCGCTCGTCCTTGACGACACGCAGGAAGTCGACCAAGTTGTCAAAGTTATCGAACGGTTCGCCGATCCCCATGACGACGATATGGCTGACCCGGGCCCCTTCGCCGACTTCGTCCAAGTAGTGTTGCACGGTCATGATTTGTTCGACGACTTCGCCCGCCGTCAAATCACGTGTCTTCTTCAAGAGACCGCTCGCACAGAAGCTGCAGCCGATATTGCACCCGACCTGCGTCGTCACACAGACCGAACGGCCGTACTTATGTCGCATGAGCACCGTCTCGATATAGTGCCCGTCGTGTAGTTTAAGTAAAAATTTGACCGTCCCGTCGCCCGCCTCTTGTTTGACGAACAGGTCTTGCGTCGAGATGACGTATTCGGCGGCGATCGCCTCACGCACCTCGGCCCGTACCGAGATGTCCTCGATTTGTTTCACTCGGTCGATGTAGAGCGAGTCCCAGATTTGTCTCGCATGGAAGGCGCTGTATCCCCAAGAGACACACGCTTCTGTCAGCTGATCGAACGTCAGCCCGTATATAGATGGTTTCATTGCTATCTGTCCTTTCTTCAATCCGCATACGTACCATTGTAGCGGACGTGGACGACGGGTGCAACGTTCTTATAACGGTGGAACGGGACGCGAAATATGTCGCTCGAACGCATACGCCAGACGAATCAAGTCACGTTCGGCATAACTCGTCCCGGTGAACGATAGGCCGAACGGCGCCCCGCTCGCTTTCAAGCGATATGGGATCGTGATGGTTGGATGCCCGGCTTTTGCCGCCATGTCATAGTTCAAATCGTGAGGCAAGACGAGCGCGTGCAACTGCTGTTCGTTTAATAGGCGGTCGAGTCCGTCCGTCTTGGCGTCACGTACGTCATCGAGCCGGCGCGTTAAATAGGCCGCCTCGATGAGACGTCCCGACAATCTTTCCGCTTTCTCGAACGTCTTTTGTCCGTGCGGGATCGTCTC
Organism: Exiguobacterium sp. s5; assembly: GCF_018618075.1. Taxonomy (NCBI): domain Bacteria; kingdom Bacillati; phylum Bacillota; class Bacilli; order Caryophanales; genus Exiguobacterium; species Exiguobacterium sp. s5. The sequence goes on from NZ_JACSLK010000005.1 coordinate 160,818, forward strand.
AGGATGTCTGTTGTTCCAGTCCATCAAATCCGACAACGTCTCGTACGGGAGCGTCGTCGTGGCCAGGTACGCCTCGATCCCGAGTTTGAACTCGTGGTACAAAATATCGCCTTGGTCGAGCGTATCATGGGCGGGCAGTTCGACTTCGACAAGGTCGATGCCGCTCTGTTTCAACAGCTCGGTCGTCTCACCGTATAATGCTTGTTCTTCTGCTGATAAATCAGCTTTGACGATCCCGACACGCATCCCGACCGCTTGGCGCTCGTCGAGGCACGTCCGATACGGCGGGCCGGCCGGGAGGTTGAGTGTCGCCGGGTCCGCCGGGTCTTCCCCTACCATCGCCTCAAGTGCCCTTACCGCGTCTTCGAGCGTTCGTGCCATCGGTCCCGCCGTGTCTTGCGACCGCGAAATCGGGATGATGCCACTCCGACTGATGAGGCCGACGGTCGGTTTGATGCCGACGATGCCATTGTGCACGCTCGGATGGATGATGGAGCCGCTCGTCTCGCTACCGACAGCGAGCAGTGTCAGGTTCGCTGCGACCGCAGAGGCCGAACCTGAGCTCGAACCTCCGACATCGAGCTTATCCCCATATGGATTGAGCGTCTGCCCACCGACACCGCTCCAGCCGTTCGGCATGCCCTCGGTCAAAAAGTTGGCCCATTCGGACAAGTTCGCTTTCCCGAGGATGATGGCCCCGCTCGCTCGCAGGTTTTGGACGAGATGGGCGTCCCGGCCTGCGAAGTGATGTTCGAGGGCGACGGCCCCGGCCGTCGTCTTCATGAGTCCGGCTGTCTCGACATTGTCTTTGATCAGCACCGGGATGCCGAGTAGCGGCAAGCGTAGCCCGCGACGAAACGCCCGGTCAGCCGACTCGGCCTCGAACAACGCGTCCGGGTTCACTTGAATGACCGCCTTCAGTTTGTCGTTGAACTGGGCGATCCGGGTCAAATAGTAGGCCGTCACGTCACGTGCCGTAAACGTTCCTTCTTTATATCCGCGATGGGCAGATTCGATATCGAGTTCCATAAAATCAAATGTGTCAGTCATATTGATTCCTCCTTTGGTCACTCGATGGTATTCGCTATCGACATTTGATTTCCTGTTTTCGTTCGCCAACGAATGTGTAACTTGGTACACTGAAAGAAAAGGGAGGTTACTATGAACCGTTCGTACGTACTCGTCTTATTGTCCGTCTTTGCCTTGTTCTTCTTACAGTTATATGCCGGGGACGCCCCGTATACGCTACCGCTCTCCATCGTGCTCGTCATCCTGATCCTCGGTGCCACCTTGCTCCAACTACGGCGCAAGCCAAACCGTTGACGCCGCTTCAAATCTGATGGTATGATGCTGTCACCAACTACATATCGATATCTTGAGTGAACGAGAGACCTGGCTCTATGACTTCACAGCAACCTGCTACGGCAAGGTGCTACTACCAGCAAGGCGATTGCCTTGGCCGATATGACAGAGCGCTCATGTCGATGACATGGGCGCTTTTTTTGGGAATGAAGATGAGGGGGACAAGATAATGGAGAAAGCAACATTCGCAGGCGGCTGTTTTTGGTGCATGGTGACGCCATTCGAGGAACAACCCGGCATCGAGTCGATCGTATCAGGTTATACGGGAGGTCACGTCGACGATCCGACGTATGAACAAGTGAAGACAGGGACGACCGGACACTATGAGGTCGTCGAGATCACGTTCGACCCGACGCTGTTCGCTTATGAGCGACTGCTCGAACTGTATTGGATTCAGACCGATCCGACCGATGACGGCGGTCAATTCCAAGACCGAGGCAGTCAATATGCGCCGGCCATCTTCTATCATACGGAAGAACAACGTGTGAAAGCAGAGCAGAGTCGCGACGCGCTCGCGGCGAGCGGACGTTTCCAACAGCCGATCGTCACGAAGATTTTACCGGCCGACACGTTCTATCCGGCCGAGGAGTACCATCAAGACTTCCATAAAAAAAATCCGGCCCACTATAAAGAGGACCGGAAAAAATCTGGGCGTGACGCATTCATCGAACAAGCCTGGTAAGCGAAAGACGGGTCGTCTGACCCGTCTTTTAGCTTTTAGCGATTCCGAGCATGAATCCGGCCACGACGATGAGGCCGATACCCATAAAGACGAAGACACGTTCTTTCGTCGTCTTCTCTTCTTTTAATAGATAGATCCCGCCGAGCGTCGCCACGACGACGTTCAATTGCGACAAGGCGAATGACGTCGCGATTCCGACTTCACCGCTCGACACGAACAGCCCGAAGTTCCCGATCCCCCAGGCGATCCCGGCCAAGATGTTTTTGAACGTCTTCGGATCGAACTTCTTCACATCTTTCTCACGCAGGCTGAACAACAGCGCCGCGACGAACATCCCGACCGACTGTGGCAAGATCGCCGTGATCCCGTCGACCTCGAAATAGTTCGTCAGGACGGCGTACGTCACGTAACCGATACTCGACACGAGCAGAACGAGCAAGCCTTTCTTCAAGGCGCCGCTGCTGTCGCCGTCTTTGTTCTGCTGATACGACGTCAACGCAGCCCCAATCACGATGAGAACGAGCGCCGAAAATCCGAGCCATAGTTCGGTCGTCGTTTTCCAGTCTCCGAGGACGATGACACCGAACAACGATGTACCGAGAAGCTGCATGCCGGTGCTGATCGGCATCGCCTTCGAGACACTTAAAATTTGAAACGATTGGAACTGTAAATATTGTCCGAGTGCCCAAAACGCGCCGGAGATGAATCCGGTCACGATTGCGAGCGTCGTGAACCCGGGATTGAACACGAGTGCGATAATGACTGCCATCACCATCGCCCCGATTGTCGTCCCGATCAACTGTTGAATCGGCTTCCCGCCGACCTTTGAGACGATGAGCGGGATGCTCCCCCACATCAAGGCAGGTAAGAGTGCGAGTAAAATCATTTCCATACATGACACCTGCTTTCGTAATATAACATCATTTGTGATTTTCCCGCGTTCAGTGCTGATTAAACTTTGTTCAAAAAAATTAAAAATAGCCATTGCCAAATGTTTTACTAGGATGATATAATAATTTTCGAACGGGGCATTAGCTCAGCTGGGAGAGCGCCACGCTGGCAGCGTGGAGGTCAGCGGTTCGAGCCCGCTATGCTCCATTATTGAAGTCACCACTCATTCGAGGGGTGACTTTTTTGCGTCGCCGCTCGGTTTAACTCATCCGCTAGCGGGTAATGATTGTAAGACATCATTATTCTAAAGGGGGACTTATCATGGACCGAGCCTCTGTCGAAGAGACCATTTTAGCCGTCATCGACTGTATGCGGGCAAGCAATCATTGTTTCTCAAAATGCTTACAAGAAGAAGACTTGTTGATGGTCGCCGAGTGTATCCGGCTGACGAAAGAATGTTCGGAAGTGTGTGCACTCGCCTTGAACGCGCTCGAGACCGATTCGGCTTTCACCAAACCGATTGGTGCACTCTGCGCCCAGGTGTGTGACACGTGCGCCGTCGAATGTGGCCGCCACTTGCACGACCATTGCCAACGCTGTGCCGAAGCATGTCTCCGCTGTGCCGAAGCATGCCGCAACCTCGTGGCCGCATAATCGCTTTTTAGTCTAACGATATGTTAGACTTTTTTTATACTTGTTTTTACGAGAAAGGGATCAATTATGCCACATTCAATTCTTGCCATCGACGTCGAGACGGCGAACCGCGATAGTCGCAGCATCTGCTCTGTCGGCTGGAGCCTGCTCGTCGACGGTGAAATCATCGAAACGAACCAACTGCTCGTCAATCCGGAGGAAGACTTCGATGCCGGCAATATCCGGGTCCACGGCATCCGGCCAAGCGATGTCTGGGACGCCCCAGCGTTACCCGAGGTGCTCGAACAGCTCTATCCGACGCTGCGGGATGTCGATCTCGTCATGGCACACAACGCTTCGTTCGATATGGGCGCGTTCAAGAAAGCGATCGCCAAATACGATTTATATACGTTTCCGACGATCGAGTACGGCTGTACCGTCAAGTTGTCGAGAAAACTGTATCCAGGTCTGCCGAATCACAAGCTGAACACGATGGCGGAATATTTGAACGTCCCGTTCATCCACCACGATGCGGCTGAAGATGCTCGCGTCTGTGCCCTGCTCATGCGCGACATGATGCAGAAGACCGGGATCCATGATCCGCGTGAACTGCACCGGTACACATCGGTCAAGCTCGGAAAACTCGCTTATTGAACGATATGCATGCCAGACAGGCCAAGACACACGTCTTGGCCTGTTAGCGTTTAAAGATCCATTTTTTCTGGACATAATAACTGACGACGAACAAGAAGCTGTCGACGAACACTTTGATCCACACCTCACCGTCGCGGATGACATAGAACAGCGCATAGACGAGACCGGCCGACAGCGCCATCTGCAATCCGACGAGACCGAAGTATTTCGGCATCGCCCGCTTCGCCTTCGAATGGAACACAATTTTCCGATTGACGAAATAATTGAACAGCGATGACAGGATACGGGCCACGACCGTCGCAATCAAGACGTGCGTCGTCTCGAACCACGGATTCAACAAATAGACGAACAAGGCATAGAACCCGATGTCTAACAGAAATGATGCGACCGATGATAATGAATAGGCCAAAAACATGCGATAGATAAGAATCGAGTCGATCACCGGCCGGAAATGGGACGAGGCGTTTTCTGCCACATAGACGGTTTGAATTGGTGTCTGATGAATCGGAACTTGCAATCGTTTCGTGAACGTCAACATGTTCATCTCGAACTCATAACGGTTCCCCGGCACATCAAGCAATTGTTCTGCATACCGCAGCGGAATCGCCCGGAGGCCGGTTTGGGTGTCCTTCAGACGAAGACCGCTGCCGAGCAACATGACGCCGCGCGTCATCTGATTTCCGAATCGGCTCCGGAACGGGATATCGGACCCTGAAAAGTCGCGGCAGCCCATAATCAAATGATGAGGCCAACGTATGCCTTCTTCATACAGCTTCAAGACGTCGGCCGGCAGATGTTGCCCATCCGCATCGACCGTGATGACCCCGTTCGTTCTAGGGAAATGCTGAACGACATGTCGAATCCCGGTTTTCAACGCCGCACCCTTCCCTTGATTCCGGGTATGCTCGAGCACCGTGACCCATTTTCCGACCTCGTCAAAAATCGGACGGGACGTCTCGGCACTCCCATCGTTCACGACGAACAGATGGACGAACCCTTCTTCTTTCAACTCCCGGACCAGTGTGACGAGCGCTTGATCGGGATTATATGCTGGGATTAATATGACGTAATCATCAAGACGTTCCACGGAATGCATTTGCATCGCCACCCCTCCTTCCCTCCTTCTATACCCAAGTGAGTGAAAAGTGATTCCTCGAACCGCCTCAAACAAAAAACACGATGTCCGAGGACACCGTGTGGTCGATCAACCGATGAAGATGAAGTAAGACGACGCGAAATAGACGAGGACGACGAGAACGGACGGCAAGACGTAGCGGAACTTCGACGTGACATCTTTTCGAAGGACACTGTACATGACCAAGACCGACAAGATCGTGATCCCGATCGCCGTCACCAAGTGTGACGTGGACACATCCGCCAAAATCGAACCGCCTCGGTAGAAGACATCCGACATCGCGATGATGAGCATATTGAAGATGTTACTCCCCAAAATCGAACCGAACGCCAAGTTGACGTTACCAAGCTTCAAGGCGACGAAGACGGCGACCGCTTCTGGGAGCGACGTCGAGGCCGCGATCAAGAAACTGCCGACAAAGCTCGAACCGAGTCCGGTCACGACGGCGATTTGGTCACCTAACACTGAAAGCGCCGTTCCGGCCGCCATGATGACGAGTGCGGCGATGATGAAGCCGATGACCGCGCGCTTGATCGGAATTGAGTCGGTGACGCTGACACCGACTTCTTGCTCGACTTCCCGTTCTGTCGTAGGTTCTTTTGGACGTTGTCCGATATAGTAAATCCCAACCGCGTACAACCCTGCAATCAATAAGGCATCGATCCCGATCCCGAGAATCGTGAAGTCGATGCGGATGACGAGTGCGAGCATCGTCACGAGCGTCAACATCAAACCGAGACTCGCCGTGTAGAGGTGATCCCGACTTGCTTCGTTAAATAGACGCTTCTGACGATAATACAAGTCAAACATCGCCAAGATAAAGATGTTGAACAAGTTCGAGCCGAGCATGTTCCCGATGGCGATGTCCGGGTTATTGATCATGACGGCCGATACGCTCGTCGTCACTTCCGGAAGCGATGTCGCTCCGGCAAGCAACACGGTCCCGACGAGCATGCCGCTCATCGTCGACTTCTCGCTGATGACGTCGGCATACGTCGATAATTTGATGGCAGCATACACGGTGAGTGCTGCGGCCAAGATGAAGTAAATAAATACCATTTTCTGTGTCTCCCCTTTTTCAAAAAATCAAAAAAGACCTTTTTATGGACGCCGAAGAAGCATCCATAAAAAGGTCTCGCGGACTTGGATCAGAAGCTCGATGGACCGAGTGCGTTGCACCGTAGTGACGATCCATCGACCACATTCGTGGTCGCTACTCCCCTTCTTATGTTCACGATGAATATATCACGTTTAAGGTCACTTGACAATCATTTCACTCAAGCCACGCGACGATCTCGTCCGACTGCAATGCCATTCGATACGATAATTCATCGATCGCTTGGAGTGCCGGGAGCGACAAGCGTTCCCACAGTCCAGCTTCTTTCAATTGAGCCGACAAGGCGTCGAGCTCGAGTTGATTGACCTCGGTCCCGTGACGATACCCTTCGCGCATCGTCTCGTTCAGCTCGAAAGCGGTCTGACAAAGCGTCGTCGTCTCTTGAAGCCACTCTTCTTCACGGAACCCATGTCTGATGACACCGAACAACTTCTCTAACTTCTCGGTCCGCCCTTCTTCGACTCCGTAAAACAACAAGTTCATTTCCGTCTCGAACGCTTCGATGAGCGTCGTCGTCTGCGCGAACGGCTTCAACGCATGGAGCAGTTCATGATAATACCAGGACTGGTCGCGGAGCGGCCGATTGAAACGGTCCCATACTTGTTTGCCGGCAGACTCGACGTCGAGACGAATCGAACGCAGATTATGTAGCTTGTCCGCGGCCAAGAGTGCGACTTCATCATACTGCATCGTCCGCACATGCTGAATCGTCATCCGTTTGCGTTCTTCCCACGACTGGTGTTTCCCCGGCTCGGACACAGCCTTGACTAGACGTGTCACTTCATGTCCAAATCGTTCACTCAGTTCATCAGGTGTCGTCAACGTATCTTCGAGCAAGTCGTGGAGCAGACCCGCCACGACGACCGGGACGGGTTGCCGATCTTCGACGAGCAACATGGAGACCGCCACAGGATGGGTCAAGTAAGGAATATTCGTTCCTTTTCGAAACTGTCCGTCGTGACGGACGGCCGCGAAACGGAGTGCCTCCTCGATGATTTGATGCACGACGCTTCCTCCTTCGCTAGTTTCAATGTACTCCCCATCCTATACCCGTCACTAGGCCTTTACACGCATATCGGTTGTTGAAAGATAGGGTAATGGTCCCAGTTTCTTGATTCAAGCTTCGTAAATCATCTTTTTCGTCATGCCCCCGTCAACGATCAAATTTTGCCCGTTGACGAAATCGTTTTTCTCGTCAATCAAATAAGAGACGGCACGGACGATATCCTCCGGCGTCCCGACACGTCCTGACGGATGCTGCGCGTGATCGATATCACGAAGGGCTTCATCCGAGGTATGGATCCATCCGGGACTGACCGCATTCACCGTGATTGGTCGTTCAGCCAAAGAGACCGCCATCGACTGAGTCAACGAAACGATCCCGCCTTTTGAGGCGCCGTATGCTTCCCAATCAGCCTCATTCTGAAGCGCGCGGGTCGAGGCCACGTTGATGATGCGGCCGAAATCAGCCCCTTCGTTCAACGTCAAGAAAGCTTTCGAGCAAGCGAACGTCCCGACGAGGTTAACATCGATCACGCGTTTGAACGTCTCGACGTCGAGTTCGGTCATCGGTTTGACGAGTGAGGATACGCCACCGTTATTGATAAGCACATGGGCGGTGCCGACTTCTTGATGAATTACTTTGAATACGCTGTTCACATCCTCATGATCCCCCAAATCCATCTGATGGAACGTCACTCCTTCAAGTTGTGGGTCTTGCCCGATATCGAGTCCGACAACACGATATGTCGTGCTAAAATGGCGGGCCAGTTCCCGCCCGATTCCTTGGCTGACACCGGTTATAATCATCGTCTGTTTCATTGTCATCCCTCCTGAACAGTAGAATACCCTGATTGCATGAAAATGAGTCCTATCAGTTCGACCAAAGTGTTTGGTCAGACGTCGTCACGACGGTCGCACCTGCCTCAAGGGCGGCCTCGATTTCTTCAGACGACGAGATCAAGCCGCCGGCGAAGACTGGAATGTTTGTCGCTGCTTTCACGCACCGGATATATTTCGGGACGAGACCTGGTAATACCTCAATATAATCCGGTTGAGTGCGGTTGATGAGGCGATAACTCTTCTCGAGCGAACTCGAATCGATTAAAAACAGACGCTGCACCGTTTTAACTTGCTTTTGTTTCGCTTTTAAAATGACACTGCCTTTCGTCGAGATGATTCCATACGGTCGAAACGTCTGACACACATATTCGGTCGCATATTCATCCGCCTTCAGACCTTGAATCAAATCGAGATGGACGAACACTTGCTTGTCATGGGCCGCTAGTAACTGAAACACGGCATCAAGCCGGGCCACATGTACTTCAAGCAAGACGCCAACTTTGAATGGCCCTCTCACAAATGTCTCGAGGTCTTTCATGTCTCGGAGAGCAGGCAAAATCGTTTGACCTTCAATCATTCCCACACAACCTTTCTCCATTCCAGTTTCTCTCATTATCTGTACAACGTCATCCGGAAATCAAGGTTTACCGATTCAATATAGCGGGAAAATAATTTTAACTTATGCGCAGAGAGGGAGTAGTGACATGGTGAATGAAGTAGATGTACGGATTGAGACACCGACACCGGAGGAGCATCAACGCCTTCGCGTCAAAGCAGGCATGCCGAAACGTTCCGACTCAGGCACGGTGAAAGGGCTCGCTAACACGTTATACGGCGTTTGTTTATATAAAGACGACACGATGGTCGGGATGGGACGTGTCGTCGGGGACGGCGGCATGGTGTTTCATCTCGTCGATATCGTCGTCGATCCCGAGTGTCAAGGCCTTGGGCTTGGTAAATTGATCATGGAACGATTGATGGATTGGATTTTACAGGAAGCAGACGAGACGGCCATCATTAGTCTGATTGCTGACATTCCGGCAGACGGCCTGTATCGCCAGTTCGGATTTGACTATTCTCGTCCCGAATCGGTCGGGATGGAATATCAATGGAGTGAAAACTGATGGTGAAGCAATCCTTCCCTTTTTTAGGGGGTGACGTATGGACGTATTCAATGTAATCGTATTCCTCGGATTGGCACTCACCGTAATTTCGGTGCTCAGTTTGATTATCGAGCGGTTGTTCTTTCCTAGTATCCTCGCCTTCATTGCCATCGGCGTCGCGGTCGGCTTCTTTTGGGACGGGAATGAGGTCTTCAAAATCGCCGGGGAAATCGGGATTATTCTGTTATTCTTTCTACTCGGTTTAAAGTTTCCGCTGAGCGAGCTCGTCAAGCGAATGAAACAAGTGTGGAAAGCAGGCGTCCTAGATGTCCTTCTCGCCTTCGGGGTCACGATTGGAATCGCTTTGTTGTTTGGTCTCGACTTCTCACAAGCATTTTTGATCGGTGCCGTCCTCTATGCGACGAGTTCGTCGATTTCGGCGAAACTTCTCGAGCGACATTCTGAAAAACATGAAGATGTGAAAGAGTTCGTACTGGCGCTCCTTATCTTCGAAGACATTTTCGCCCCGCTCATTTTGACCGTGGCCCCGTTCATCATCCAAGACGAACCGATCGCTTTCACGGACATCGGGAAAGTGTTCGCCGGATTTCTGATTTTCGGAGTGCTCCTCTTCATCGGGTCTCGTTTCGTTTTGAACCGACAGCGGTTCGTCAAACATCTGTTGCGACAAGATGATGCGAGTATCGGTTTGATTGGATTGATTTTATTCTTTGCCGGGATTGGCATGGTGTTCGGCCTGTCCGAGATTCTCGGGGCGTTCATTGCCGGAATCATGCTTGCGGGCATCCACGATGTGCGGCCGTTGAAACGATTGACCGTACCCGTTCGCGACTTGTTCTTGCCGATTTTCTTCATCTCGTTCGGGATCTCCATCAATCTCGATCAAGGGGTCATCGTCAATGCCCTCTTCTTCGTCCTGATCGTTTGGGGCGTGTTATCGAAGTGGATCGTCGGACGCGTCGGGGGTCGCATGTATGGCTTGACGCGGGTGCAGGCGAACGAGGCCGGCTTCTCACTCGCCCCGCGTGGCGAGTTCTCGATCTTGTTCACCGCCCTATCAAACGGAGCGATCAACTTATTTGTCGGTCTCTATATTTTCGTCTCGGCCATCGTCGGCATCGTCTTGTTCCGCTTCTCTGAGATTCTTGCTAACAAGACGGAGGAAAAACTTGAGAAAGTACTTCCCGATGAGACAAAAAATAAAGAAGATCAATGATAGAACACAAAGGAGGACCTTCGCGTGAAGGTCCTCCTTTGTTCGTCAAAATGATGATGCTTGTTTCGACTGTTTTTTCTTCCGTTTCTTGCGCCAGATGAAAAAGACAATCAGACAGACGGCCAATAATCCATATATCGCGTACGAATACACATCTAAATATCGTAAAATCGATTCCCAATTCTCACCGACCCGGATGCCGATATAAATGAGAATCGTGTTCCAAATGACCGTGCCGGCCGTACTGAGCAACAAGAACTTCAGAAACGGCATATTCGACATGCCGGCCGGTAACGAGATCAAGCTTCGGACGACGGGCATCAATCGTCCAAAGAACACCATCCAGCCCCCATATTTGTCGAACCAAGCATCCGCCCGTCGAACGTCCGCGATATCGAGCCGAATCCATTTCCCGTATTTCTTCGTCCACTTCTCAATCTGTTCGACATCTAAATATAATCCGATCCCATATAACAAAATCGCTCCTAAAATGGCACCGGCTGTCGCAGCGAAAATGACGAGCGGGACGTTCAAATCAGTTTTCACGGCAAAGAATCCACCGAACAAGAGCACGACCTCTGATGGAATCGGCGGGAACACATTTTCAATAAAGATCATGAACGCGATACCGAAATAACCGAACTGTTCAATGACCTGGATCATCCACTCTCTCATATCGTTCAACCTCCAATATCCCCTATTATACCCGTCACCTCACTTCAAAAACCGTCCCGACGTGCTAAAATGAAGTACTTGAACGAAAGCGAGGAAACGACAATGACCGAACCGATACGTTGCCCTTGGTGCGGTACAGACCCCATGTACGTCCGTTATCATGACGAGGAATGGGGCAAACCCGTCCACGACGATCAGAAGCACTTCGAATGTTTGACCCTTGAGAGCGCCCAGGCGGGACTCAGTTGGATCACCATTTTACGAAAGCGCGACCATTACCGGGAAGCCTACGCCAACTTCGACGTCGAAGCGGTCGCCTCGTTCGACGAAACGGATGTTGAACGGTTGTTGGCCAATCCCGGTATCGTCCGAAACCGCCGGAAAATCGAGGCGTCAATCAATAATGCCAAGCGCTTCATCGAGATTCAACAAGAGTTCGGCACGTTCGATGCCTACATCTGGTCGTTCGTCGACAATACAGTGATCAACAACCAATGGGCGGCCAATGACGACATCCCCGCCACGACCGAACTGTCTCATCAGATCAGCAAGGATTTGAAACGGCGTGGATTCAAATTTTTAGGGCCGACGACCGTCTATGCCCATCTGCAGGCGACCGGACTCGTCAATGACCACTTGACCTCTTGCTTCGCTAAATAATTTGATTATTTGGTCAATCCTTCAATAAAATCGTGCACTTGATTCAATTTTGTGACAAAATTTTGACATGGTGCATACCATAAACAAAGAAAGCGTTTTCATTATGATTGAGGGGGATGTTTTATGAACGGGATTTTAATATCCATCACCGTTTACATGGCGCTCATGGTACTACTCGGCGTCATCGCCTATCGGCGGACGGAGAGCATCGGCGACTATATGCTCGGAGGGCGCGGACTCGGTCCCGCCGTCGCGGCTTTGTCGGCAGGTGCTTCCGACATGAGTGGTTGGCTGTTGATGGGACTACCGGGTGCGATGTTCGCGACCGGACTCTCGAGCGGATGGATCGTCATCGGGTTGACGATCGGCGCGTACTTGAACTGGTTGCTCGTCGCACCTCGCTTGCGGACGTACTCGTATTTGTCCGAGGATGCCATCACGATTCCAGATTTTTTCGAGAAACGTTTTAAAGATTCACGCGGCACGTTGCGATCGTTCTCGGCGGCTGTGACACTCATCTTTTTCACCCTCTATGCCACGAGCGGATTCGTGGCCGGCGGCCGGTTATTCAATGCCGTCTTCGGAATTGAGTTCGGGACGGGCGTCTTGATTTTGGCTTCTATCATTATCATCTATACGTTCATCGGAGGATTTTTGGCGGTCAGTTGGACGGATTTCGTTCAAGGGTTGATCATGTTGTTCGCCCTCATCCTCGTCCCGGCCATCGCCATCACGGCGACCGACGGCGTGAGCGCCGCCTTCCAGACGATCGGTGACATCGATGAGGCGCTGCTTGATCCGCTGACTGGTCAGTCGCTCATCGGCATCGTCTCCCTATTCGCCTGGGGGCTCGGTTACTTCGGGCAACCGCACATCATCGTCCGTTTTATGGCCATCGAGAAGTTACAGGACATCAAGAAGGCACGACGGATCGGCATCTCATGGATGCTGTTCACCGTCGTCGGCGCGATGGCGACCGGGCTGTTCGGACTCGCCTATTATACGCAGCGTGGACTTGAGATCGATAACCCAGAAAACATTTTTATTAATTTATCTGATTTATTATTCGTCGATCTCATCACCGGCGTCTTGCTTGCGGCGTTGCTCGCTGCCATCATGTCGACCATCTCGTCACAGCTCCTCGTCTCGTCGAGTGCTGCGACGACCGACTTCTATCAGAAGTTCTTCCGAAGAGACGCCGGCGACCGTGAGCTCGTCATGGTCGGCCGGATCACGGTCATCCTCGTGTCGCTCATCTCGATTTGGCTGGCGTTCGGGGCGGATGATACGATCTTGAACTTGGTCGGTTACGCCTGGGCCGGCTTCGGCTCGTCGTTCGGGCCACTCATCCTGTTCAGCCTGTTCTGGAAACGGACGACGCGACAAGGGGCGCTCGCAGGTATGCTAACCGGTGCCTTCATCGTCATCGTCTGGAAAAACTTTGCCGCCGATTGGTTCGGGACCGTCGGTGAGCTCTATGAGATGATTCCAGCGTTCTTCTTGTCGAGCCTCGCCATTTATGTCGTCAGTCTGATGACACCACCACCGAGCTCGACGATCACGAACGAGTTCGAGGAAATGGAACACATCTTGAAGACAGAACGGATTTAACGATCGAAGTGCCATGCTACTATAGCCTGGCACTTTTTTTTGTCGCCTAACAAGGAAATTGACAGTCTATAGCGAAAGGTACATATAGATCAATTTGTATCATAAGAAAGGAAGTGACTCGTCCCTTGAAACGAGTAATCCCGTATAAACAAGCCATATTGACCTTGCCCCTCCTCTTTCTGTTCGGCTGTGCGACCGCCGACGTCGAGACGTCTACGGAGCAAACGGAGACCCCGGCACCAGAGACCGAGGCGGAGGAGCCGGCACCTGTTCCGGAAGAGCCAGAATCAGTCGTGACGACGACGTCCGTCTATGCGATCGGCGATATCTTGTTACACGACAACGTATATAATGCCGCCAAGAGCGGGGACGGCTATGACTTCACTGCCGCCTTCGAACCGATCGCCCCGATTTTGACCGAGGCCGATATTGCCATCGCCAACCAAGAGAGCATGATTGGTGGCAGTGAGATCGGCTTATCGAGCTACCCGGCCTTCAACAGTCCGTATGAGGTCGGTGATGCGCTCCAAGACGCTGGCATCGACCTGGTGACGACGGCGAACAACCATACGCTCGATCGAGGTGTCACGGCCATCGAGAATTCGATTGCCCACTGGAACGAGATCGGTATGCCGTATACTGGTTCGTTCTTATCGGAAGCGGACAAGGCTGAGATTCGGACGTTGACGAAGAATGATATCTCGTTCGCGTTTCTCGCCTACACGTACGGCACGAACGGGGTCGTTCCGAAACAACCGTACCATGTCAACTACATCGATCTCGAGGCAATGAAGCCTGAGATTGAAGCGGCCGAACAAGCAGCCGACCTCACCGTCGTCTCGCTCCATTTCGGGAATGAATATGAGATACTCCCGAACGAGGCACAACAGACACTCGTCCAAGAGCTGTCTGACCTCGGGGTCGATCTCATCATCGGCCATCACCCCCACGTCCTCCAACCGGTCGCTTGGGTGGACGGCGCTGAAGGCAACCGAACGTTCGTCGCCTACTCGCTCGGCAACTTCCTGTCCGGCCAACAAGGGGACGATCGTAATACGGGTGGCATCGTCGGCATCGATGTCGTCAAGACCGTCGAAGCGGATGAGACGACGTTCGAACTCGCCAATCCGATGTTCTATCCGACGTTCACCCGGCGCTCTAGTGCGGACGGACCGTTCGAGGTCGTGCCGTTACAGACGGCAAAACCCGAGTTGTTCGATGCCACGAGCGAACATATGTCGCAATGGATGCCAGAACTCGAAATCGTTCAATGAAGGATCACTTTCACAAGTGATTCTTTTTTTTTGCCAAAAAAGGTTGCTTTACATGAAATCATCCGTTAGACTAAGTCGTATATTTATAAATACAGATGAATAATTATGTATAAGGGGTGTAAGGAAATGAAACAAAAACTCGTATTAGCTTATTCAGGTGGACTTGACACATCGGTCGCAATCAAATGGTTGGATGAACAGGGATATGACGTCATCGCCTGCTGTTTGAACGTGGGAGAAGGGAAAGACCTGGAGCGCATTCAACAGAAGGCACTCAAAGTCGGGGCCGTCAAATCGGTCGTCATCGATGCGGTCGATGAATTCGTCAACGATTTCGCCCGTTACTCGATGCAGGCACATACAATGTATGAAGGCGTCTATCCACTCGTCTCTGCCCTATCGCGGCCGCTCATCTCGAAGAAGCTAGTCGAGGTCGCGCAAGCCGAAGGTGCCATCGCCGTCGCTCACGGGTGCACGGGGAAAGGGAATGACCAAGTCCGGTTCGAGGTGTCGATTCATGCGCTCGACCCGTCGCTTGAAATCATCGCGCCGGTCCGGGAGTGGAAATGGTCACGGGAAGAAGAAATCGCCTATGCGGCCGAGCACGGTATCCCGATTCCGATCGTCCAAGAAGAGCCGTTCTCGATCGACCAAAACATTTGGGGCCGGGCCGTCGAATGCGGCATTCTTGAGGACCCATGGGCCGCTCCACCGGCGAGCGCTTATGAATTGACGGCACAGCTCGAAGACACTCCGAACGAACCGACGTATGTCGAAATCGAGTTCAACGCCGGCGTACCAGTCGCCATCAATGGACAAGCAGCGACGTTCACAGCCATTCTCGAGCAGTTGAATATCGTCGCCGGGGCTCACGGTATCGGGAAAATCGACCATATCGAAAACCGGGTCGTCGGGATCAAATCGCGGGAAGTGTACGAAGCACCGGGTGCGATGACGCTCATCACGGCACACCAAGCGCTCGAGGCGCTCACACTCGTTCGGGAAGTCGCCCACTTCAAACCAATCGTCGAACAGAAATTGACGGAGACGATCTACAACGGTCTCTGGTACTCGCCACTGACGAAAGCGCTTCTCGCCTTCATCGATGAGACGCAACAGACCGTGACCGGTACGGTCCGGATGAAACTGTTCAAAGGACAAGCCATCGTCGACGGACGGAAGTCGCCGATCTCGCTCTATGACGAACATCTCGCGACGTACACGTCGGCCGACACGTTCGACCAACAAGCCGCCGTCGGTTTCATCAAGTTATGGGGACTGCCGACGAAAGTGCAAGCGGAAGTGCTAGCGGAGAAAGGAACGATGGTGCATGAGTAAACTATGGGGCGGCCGGTTCGAACAGACGGCCAGTGAATGGGTCGACGAATTCGGGGCCTCGATTCATTTCGACGCCCAGCTCGTGTTAGAAGATATTGAAGGGAGCATCGCCCACGTGACGATGCTCGGGGAGCAGCACATTTTGACGGCGGACGAAGTCGCGCAAATCGTCGCGGGGTTGAAGACGCTAGCCAAGAAGGCACAAGCGGACGAATTGACGTTCAACGTCTTCCATGAAGACATCCATATGAACCTCGAGGCCCTCTTGCATGAAGAAATCGGCCCGGTCGCTGGCAAGATGCACACGGCGCGGAGCCGGAACGACCAAGTAGCGACGGATATGCACCTGTATTTGAAACGCCGCGTCCTCGAGACGATTGACGGAATCGAGGCCGTGCAGACGGCGCTCTATGACCACGCCGCTCAAAACGTCGAGTCAATCATGCCGGGTTATACACACTTGCAACGGGCCCAGCCGGTCTCGCTCGCCCACCACTTGCTCGCTTACTTCTGGATGCTCGAGCGCGACAAGGAGCGCTTCAGTGACAGCTTGAAACGGATTGACATGAGCCCGCTCGGAGCGGGTGCTCTCGCTGGGACGACATTCCCGATCGATCGTCATCGCTCGGCCGAGTTGCTCGGTTTCGCCCAAGTCTATCCGAACAGTCTGGACGCCGTCAGCGACCGTGACTTCATCTTAGAGTTCTTGTCGAATGCGTCGCTGCTCATGATGCACTTGTCACGGTTCTGCGAGGAGTTGATCCTTTGGAGCAGCGAAGAGTATCGGTTCATCACGATCTCTGACGTGTTCTCTACGGGATCGAGCATGATGCCTCAGAAGAAGAACCCGGACATGGCCGAACTCGTCCGCGGAAAGTCAGGTCGCGTCGTCGGCAATCTGATGGGACTTTTGACGATTATGAAAGGACTCCCACTCGCCTATAACAAGGACCTGCAAGAAGATAAGGAAGGCATGTTCGACACCGTCAAGACGGTTCAGGGCAGTCTCAGCATCATGGCCGGTATGATTCAAGACATGACGTTCCACACGGAGATGATGAAGCAAGCGACCGAGCGCGATTTCTCGAACGCGACCGAACTCGCCGATTATTTGACGGCAAAAGGGATGCCGTTCCGTGAGGCCCATGAAGTGACGGGCACGCTCGTCCGGTATTGTATCGACCAGCGTCTGTATTTATCAGAATTACCGATTGAGACGTACCAAGCCCACTCTGAGTTGATTGAAGCGGATGTGTACGAGGCACTCTCGCCGGTGACGGCCGTCAAACGCCGCAACAGTTACGGCGGGACGGGCTTTGACTCAGTTCGGATTCAACTGACAGAAGCGAAAGAGAACCTACCGACACATGCGTAAACGATGAGGACCTGGTCAATTTGAACTGCTCCCCGTCAAGTAGACAGGGCAAATAATGAAAACTAGCCTAGGCGGCTTGAGCCCTGTATTCGACAGGGCTCAAGCCGTTTAGTCGTTTCTGGAGACGATCATGGTTATAGAACGATATGTAGGCCTCGATGGCCGATGTGAGTTCGCTATAGGCCTGGAACTCACGCAAGTAGTACATCTCGACTTTCAAGGTGCCCCAAAAACTCTCGATCGGGGCGTTGTCGAGACAACGTCCGATCCGGGACATGCTGTGGGTCAGTCCCGCGTCTTCTACCATGCGTTTGAACCCTCTCGAGGTATATTGGAACCCTCGGTCACTATGGATCATCGGACGTGCTCCTGTACGGAGCCCCGCGATGGCCGGCATCATCGTATGGAAGACGAGCCCGTTGTTGTTGGACTTTCCGATACGATAGGCGACGATCGAGCCGTCATACAGGTCGATGATCGCGCTCAGATAAGCCTTCTTCCCGGCACCATATTTGAACTCGGTGACGTCGGTACACCATTTCTCGTCCGATCGGGACGCACCGAATTCTCGGTTCATCAGGTTCTCGGCCACATGTTGTGGTGACGATTTTTTGTACCGATTTCGTTTCTGGCGGATGACCGAACGGATCTCGTGGATGCGCATGAGACGATAGATGCGCTTCTCGTTGTATGCCGGCAGGCCATGCTGGCGTCGTCTGCGGTTGACCGTCATGGTGATCCGTCGATAGCCGTAGGTCCCGTTCACCTGGTCGTATAGGAGACGGATGTCCTCTAGTAGGCTCAAGTTCTCTTCCTCACGTACCGAGACGGTACGCTTCAACCATTTATAATAGGCGGCCCGTGAGACCTGCGCGACCTCACAAAGGAGCACGACCGAGAATGTGTCGGTTGTCGACAGTTCCTCGATGGCCGTGTACCGCAGCTGTAGCCGGATTTGGCTGATCAACCTCTCCTCTCGATCTCCTCTAACTTTTTTAGGAACAGGTTCTCGGCCCGCAGGCGCTCGTTCTCCCGCTCGATCTGTTGGATGCGACGTTCGAGCTTCTCCTCGTTGGTCAGTTCCTCTTCTTGCTTCGTCCGTCCACGCCGGTCCTCGAGCCCATGCACGCCGTCGGCGTCATATTTTTTCGTCCAGCCATAGACCTGCTGGTAAGACACAGCGAATAGCTCGGCTGTCCGTTGATAGTTCCGCTCGTTCTCCAGGCAATATCTGACGATCTCGATCCGTTCCTCGAATGTGGTCTTTCTTCCTTTGGCCATAGCTCGATCCATCCCTTTTCTCGAATCTGTTAACTCGCTATGACCAGTATACTTCTTAATCCATCTGTAAAGAACAGACCAACTACTGATGTGATGCTTGGAGAGGGTTTCCATTTTAGTGAGACCGTCGAGATAGTCACGCACGGCCGCGATTTTCTGATCCCTCGTGTAAAGTCTTTGTGTCCTCGATTCATTCAACGCGTCAATTCCACCGGTATCGAATTTGGCTTTCCATACCCGGAGGGTATCCCAAGAGACGTCATGGGCCTCCATGATTTCCTTCCAACTATATATTTCTTCTTCCATCATGCGCACCGCACCCAATTTTTGTTCGATAGAATGCCGACTTCTCGCCATAAAAAAACACTCCCCAATCAGATAAACAGATTTGTTATTTCATCTGTCTACCTATTGGGGAGCATATCAATTTGCGACCAGGTCCTCATTTTTCTGCTTGTCAGACGAAAAAAATGATGTTAACCTAACTTTAGTCAACGTTAACAGAAAAGGGGTTTACATATTGAAAATTCATGATTTGACACAAGTTGCCATCGGCGCCGCCTTGCTTGCGAGCATCGGCTCCATCGCCATCCCGATCGGCCCCGTACCGATCACCCTTCAAATGCTCGGCATCATGACGGTCGCTTCCGTGCTCGGCGCCAAAAAAGGTGGTCTTGCCGTCGTCGTCTACTTATTGCTCGGCTTGATCGGTCTACCCGTCTTAAGTGGATCGGGCGGGCTCGCCCCGTTTGTCGGTCCGACGGTCGGTTACTTGATCGCCTTCCCGATCGCTGCCTTTTTGATCGGTTGGTTATCGGAACGGCATCGTACGTTCCCCGCCCTCGTCGCTTATAACATCCTAATCGGACTCGGCTTCGTCTATGTAGTCGGCAGTCTCGGTCTCCAAGCCGTGTTCGGACTGACGTTCATCGATGCACTCAAAGTGAATATCCCGTTCATCCTCGGTGACTTGATCAAAGCAGTGTTAGCTGCGGGCATCGCCTACAAAGTCTCAACGAACCCGCAAATGCGCAGAACCCTCGCCTCGTGAAGGTTCAAACGTTTCATCGGAAAGAAGAGGTGGAACGTATATAGTATGGAAGGGGGTGTCCTGATGAGCGATTCAACGTTTAAAAAGCGCTTGATGAAAGCGACCCATATCCATCGCTCCCCGAAAGGACAGCGTCGCGGGAAAGACGAGCCGCAACGTGAAAAACGCGACACCGAGGCGTTCGAACGACGGTTGCGTGAAGCGAAGAGCAAAGTCGGAGAGATTCAAGAGAACATTGACCATATCGCCAGACGTTAACACCCTGTCCTCGGACAGGGTTTTTTTAATGCGCTTCAGCACACGTTATACCGATGGTGATATTTATATGTAGGATATATCATGCTCCGACTATCACTATAAGAAAGACCCTCGTCTGTAGACGAGGGTCGATCATCACTTCGAACGCGGCCGGATAAACAGCGCGACAATGAACGAGAGCGCGAGGACGACGAGTAGTCCGAGCGAGATGTCGTTGAAGCCGAGCAAGTTGAGTCCGACGCTGATGGCGACAGCGACATAGAAGCCACCGAGCGCCTTTTTGACGAGTTGCGAACTGAACCGTTGCAACTGCTTCGCCCCGATCGGTGAGCCAATCATCGCCCCGGCGATGAGCGCGAGACCATGCCAATAGTTCGCATCGGCCCCGGCGACGGCATAGTTGATCACGCCCGAGACGACGATGAGGAACGCCGCGGCGATACTCGTCCCGACGGCTCGTTTCATCTCGGTGTTGAGCAGTTTGACTTGAAGCGGTGTCAACACGAATCCGCCGCTGACACCCATGAGTGACGAGATGAACCCGCCGAACAACCCGATAAAACCGAGGCGTGGGACCGACTCCGAGCCGACACTTCCTTCTTCATGTTGCTTCGACCGGAAGAACGAGACGGCAAAGTACGTCAGTAGCGCGATGTAGGCGAGCGAGATGACCGGCTTCGCACCGTCGAGCGTCTCAAGGTAGAACACGAGCGGCGTCGCCACCCACGTCCCGACGACACCGAAGGCGCCAATCATGAGGGCATGTTTCGGATTGACGTTCTTTAATTTAAGATGGGAGATCGTACCGGCCGTGGTCGACCCGAGCGTGAGCATCAGACTGAGCGCGATGGCCGCACTCGCCTCGTATCCGAAGACGAGTAGTAGCGGCGTGAGTAAGATCCCGCCCCCGATGCCGAAGAATCCGCTCAAAATCCCGATGAGCGTTCCGAGCAGTAGAAACGATAGTAATGCTGTGACATCCATGAAAAAACCTTCTTTCTTTCCTTTTCATAATTAATCATAACAAAAAAGGAGCGCTTTATGGCGCCCCTCGTTTATAATACCTTCTCTAAAAATCCGAATACTTTTTGACGATACTCGGTTTGGAACGAGCGATGCGACTGCACGTGCCCATCATTCTCGGTCACCCACAGTTCGACTTCCTCCCCGGCCTCGGCCAATTGTTCACTCTCGCTCACAGGGATGGCATCATCGCCCTCACTATGAATCAACAACACCGGCGCCTCGATTTGAGCGATATCGTCAATCGGCTTGACCACATCGGCATCGAGACCCGTGAACCACGGCGTCACCGTCATGATGACCGGTGTGAACGGAAAGTTCGGTAAATCGCTCCATACAGGCAAGTTTGTCTCGAGGTAGCCCCGGAGGTCACTGAACGGACTATCGGCAATCACAGCGGCCACGTCGGTCTCATCAGCCGCAGACAACGCCGTTGCCGCGCCCATCGACACCCCGTATAAGACGATTGGACCGTCCGAGCGTTCTTTCGCATAGGCGATTGCGGAAGCGAGGTCCGCTTGTTCTTTCGCCCCAACCGTCACACGGTCACCTTCCGAGATGCCTGACCCCCGAAAATCGAACGTCAGGAACTGATATCCTTGTTCATGAAACTCCGGAATCAATTCTTTGAGCGGCAAATCGGACTGCTCGCGGTTCTTCCCATAACCATGTGCGAACACGATCGTTGCGCGCGGTGTCGGGTGCGGGATCCACCACCCGTACAAATCGTGACCATCCTCGGCTTCGATGGTCACATTCTCGTATTTGACACCTAACGTCTTCGGCGTATACGTCAACGTCTCACGTTCGGGCGACGTCAACTGATCGCCGATGTGGGCCGAGATGCCCACGACGGCGAGAAACACGATGAGAAGCAACACACTGGTTGCAATCCCTATATATTTAACCCAACGATTCATCGCACTGCCCCTCTCCATTGTCCACTTGCTTTCAGTTGACTCATCGGAGCCAACTCCGTAAAGCGATTAACGCATGTTGTACCGGTTCCCATGTCTCAGACGGAATGACGTAACACGTCGCCTCCGCAATGTGAAACGTCGTCACATCGGCACGTCGAACGATATTTTCACCGATTGGACCGAACGGGTCACTGTTGACATCCGTATGGTCGAATGTCTTCCACACCCGCACCCCGTCCTCATAAAGCGCGCACCCAAACGACTTCACCGGTCCGTCAATTCCATACTCGGCATAATGCCATAACGTCGTCGCATCGAGCGGTGAACCAAGATGTAGGATTTTTGCATTACGCTCGATCATGCGTTCGATTGGCGAACACGGCCCAAAACCGACTTCAAGTGTATGTCCTGCCACGATCTCCTCGGCACCATTCCCCCACGCAGCGACCGACCACATCGGATGATCGCTCCGAAACACGTTCGGATACGTACGGAACAGTTCCGGGACACGGCCCATGCCTCGAGTCGGTGTCTTTTCCTGGTCATACGCCGGCATTTCCTCCCGGATCGTTGGCCACCACTCGACTGGGACGGGTGGGGCTTCCCATTCAGCCGGGTCTGAATTATCACTGCTCTGGGTCGCCATCATGATCAGCCCGTCCGGACCGACCGTATCTTGGAGCGCCTCGATGACGGTCTGAGCCCCGCCACATACCCATCCGAGCTTTGATAAGGACGTGTGGACGAATAGGGTGTCCCCCGGCTTGACGCCGGCACCCTGTAAGTGGGCAACTAAACTTGTTTTCGTTTCGATATGTTTCATCGGATTCACTCCACGATGAGCTGGATCGTCGACCCGCTCCTTGATTTTTTGACTTCAATCCGGGCGTCGACCCGGTCTTTTAATTCCTGAACGTGACTGATGACCCCGACGAGCCGCCCGCTCGATTGGAGCGACATGAGAAGCTCGATCGCTTGGTCGAGCGATTCAGCGTCGAGTGTCCCGAACCCCTCATCGATGAGCATCGTCTCAAGGCTGACCCCGCCACTCAGTTGCTGGACGACTTCGGCGAGTCCAAGGGCGAGCGACAATGATGCTTTGAACCCTTCCCCACCAGACAAGTTTTGGACGCGGCGTGACTGACCCGTATAGGCGTCAAAGACTAATAGTTCGAGACCGGACTTGGCATTTCCTCTCGCCGTCTCGATTTTCCGCTCCAATTGGAACTGTCCGCTCGTCATTTGATCGAGATGGACGTTGGCCGCATGGAGAATTTGATCGAAGAACGCCGTCTGCACGTACGTCTCGAACGTCAACTTTTGCGGATTCAGTCCTCGACCGGTGTCGGCGATCAATTTGACCGTCTCCAGATTCCGTTGATCCTCATCCGTCTTCTCCCGGAGCGCGTTCCATTCGGCTACGATGTGACGATGACGTTTCAATTGCCCGTCCGCCGTCACGAGTTGTTCGGACAGCGCTTCGAACGAACGGTTCTCCTCGTGCAACTTCTCCTGGAGTCGTTCAAGGTCTGGTCGCGGACGGTCCCCGATTTTATCGTTCAGCGCCTTGACGGCGTGTTCGAGCCGGACACCTTCCTCCAGTTCGGTCGCTTGACGTTCGCGCAGCTCGGGCAGTTGCTCGACGCGCGCGCGATACTCCTTGAACACAACTTCAGTCAACTCAATCTTCTCGAGAGCAGCCTCCAGTTCAGCCGTCGCTTCGGAAAGACGAACATGCTCGAACTCGAGTTGTTCACCAAGGAGACGGAGTCGCTCCGCTTCCCCCCACTTCAATCGATTCAATTCTTCAAGCCGACGTTCATACGTCCCCACGTTTCGTTCGATGTGAGTGAGTCGCGTCGCGAGCTGATTCCGCTCGGTCTGCAACATTTCTAACGTCGTCCCATCCGGTTGACGCATCGACTGAAGCTGCTCTTGGACGGTTTGGAGCTGTTCGAACAACTTCTGTCGTTCATCTGCCTGCACACGCTTCGCCGTCTCGAGTTGCTTCAATTCGGTCGTGGTCGCGCGTAAGAGACGCTCCATCCGTTGTCGTTCTTCGGCTTCTTGACGCAACTGCCGGACGCGGGCGTCTTGGTGTTGCATCGCAGCGTCAGCCGCACCATCGAGCTTCAATTCAAGTCGAGCGAGATCACGTTCACGGATCAGCTCATCGAGTTGGCGTTTGAGCGCCCGATAATCCGCCCGTGCTTCATGTAGCTCAGCCTCGATCCGTTTCAGCGTCTCGATGGCTGAGCGATGACTGGCTTGGTCGATGGACGTCCCCGTTCGCTCGACGTGTCCGTGGGTCAATGAACCGCAGACCGGACAAGGTTCCCCCGCTTCGAGTTGCTCGCGCAGCGTGTCGGCCATGAGCGCATGCTCGGCCTCGACGAATTGGTCGACTTGCTTCGTCTGGGCAGTGAATTGTCGCTGGACTTCCTTCCCGTTGCGTTCACAGGCACCGAGTCGTTCCGTGACCTCTGCCACTTTCGCCTCGAGCCGAACCTGATGTTGGAGCTGACTATACAGCCGTTCGGCCTCGACGAGTTGGTCTGGGGCCGGTGCGTGTTCCAGCTTAGCCTCAAGTTCGCCTTCAGTCGCTTGGAGCTCCTTGAGACGCGCTTCTTCTGAGAACAGGCTGAGCGGCTCCAACTGGCGTTTCAAGTCATCCCGACGTCTCGTGGCCCGGTGCCATTCGTCGACATAGGGCAACATCTCGTCAATCGCATTGACGCGACTTGTGGCTTGATCTGCCTCCTGGCGCATGGTCGTGATGGCTTCTGCTTCTGCCTTCAACTCTTCCAGCTGTCTCGTGTAGCCTTCGTCTCGTTGACGGGATACATCGCGTTCACGGGTCAATCGTTCGATGTCGTGACGCACCGTTTCGGTACGTTGATAGAGCGGGTTGACGCTTGCCACTTGTTCAAGTCGTTGAATGAGCGTCTGGCGTTCTTCGCGCTCCTGTGCCGCTTCGCGGAATGCTTGGAGCGCGGTCGCGCGCACGTCCCGCTCTTCCATCAACTCGGCGAGCGTGGTCGCCTGATTCATTTCTCGACGCAGCGCCTCGAGCCGTTCTTCACCAGTCCGGCGTTGTGCCTGTAGCGAGTCCCTCGCCGCCAAGAGCCGCTCCTCCCGGGCGTCGAGCCACGTCACGATTTCAGGCAAGTTACGGGTCGACATGTCCTCGACGGCCTCGTCTTCAAGTTCCAACAGTTTTAAGCGCGTCGTCTCGACCGCCCATTCGACTCGTTTGCGGTATTTGCCGTAACGTTCGATCCAATCTTCCTGAAAGGCACGGTACGCCTCCGTCTTGAAGATCGATTGCAGAATCTGTTGCTTCTTCGTTGAATCGGAATCGAGGAGCTGACGGAACTGGTTCTGCGGCAACAGCAAGATTTGGCTGAACTGCTCATAGCTCAGTTGCAACAACGATTCAATCGTCTGTTCAACGTCGTTCACTTTCGTCGCAATCGGTTTCCAAGCGTCTTTCCATTCGTAGAGCACCGCCTCGTGCGGGATTGGCGTCTTATTTTTCGGATGCGGCTGTTGTGGTTGGCGGACGATCCGATACCGTTCGTCGCGAATCGTGAACGAAAAGTCGATCTCGGTCTTTCGCTCCGGGTCCGCATATTGGCTTCGGAAATCACTCGCGTTTCGGAGCGTCCCACTCGCCCGTCCGTAAAGCGCGAACGTCATCGCGTCAAAAATCGTCGTCTTTCCGGCACCGGTCCGGCCGCTGATGACGAACATCGAACGGCCTTCAAGCTGCGTAAAATCGATTTGTTCCGTCTCGGCGTAAGGACCGAAGGCGGTGATGGTCAATTGTTCCGGTCTCAAATCGATTCCTCCCCTTCTAAGAAGCGTTGCACCGTCGCATCGGCATCGCGGCCGTGGACGGCTTTAAAGAAGTCCATATATACATCCTCGACCGATTGCCGTTCGAGCTTCTCCCGTTCGAAGCGGGACGTCTGGTCTTGGCGACGCAACAACTCAAGTTCGAGGTGTAAGATGTTCGGATAGACGGTCCGCAACTTCGCCATCGGGTCGAATAACGCACGTTCATCGGTCAAGACGATTTTTAAATAGTCGTCGACGGCCTCGTCTTGATAAAACGACGGGTCGAGCAGCTCGTTCAGCGTCCCGGTCAAGATGCGCAAGTCACGGCGCGCCTGGAGTGGACGACGTCGACGTGTCCACGTCCCGTCCCATTCGATGACGTCGACCGATTTCACATGCGTCGTCTCGGAGAACGAATATTTCATGAGCGACCCGCTGTACGCGATCCGGTCGTCGCGAATGGCGTCACGGTTATGCAGGTGTCCGAGCGCCGTATAGCCGAACGGCGCGTATAGTCCTTTGGCGACTTGCCCGGCCGTCCCGACGGACAGTTGCCGTTCGGAGTCGGTCTCGAGTCCGCCGGCGACGAAACTGTGGCCGACGGCGACCGCTCGTGCGTCGATCGTCCCGTAAGAATCGACGACTGCGGCGAGCGCGTCATGGTGAGTCCGAATCGACTCGTCGCCGAACGCGTAACGGATGCGCGCCGGCTCGAGGAACGGCATCAAATAAAACGGGATGTCGTTCACGACAATCGGCTCTGTTCCCGGGTCATATTTCCCGACGATATGGAGACCGACTTTCGTCAACAGTTTGGAGCTGTATTGGAGCCGCTCGGCCGAATCGTGATTGCCGGCGATGGCGAGCACGGGGATGCCCCGCTCGAGGACGAGCGCACGCCACATCTCATCGAGCAAGTCGACGGCCTCGACGGGCGGCACGGCCCGGTCGTATAAATCACCGGCGACGACGATGGCATCAGGCTTCTCCTCGTCGACGATGTGTAAAAATGATTCAAATAATATATATTGTTGTTCTTCTGTCATGTGGCGACCGTGGACGATTTTACCTAAATGCCAATCGGCCGTATGTATCCATTTCATGCGACTTCACCTCTGATTCCATTCTAGCATTATTCCGGTGCACGATTCGACGTCTTGACACTTGTTTTCGAAACAGCGAAAGTTAAAAGGAAAGGGGGACGTATCATGGAGTCCACATCCACATGGCAAGCTTTTTTGCGCTTGTTCCGCGTCGCTCGACCACCGAAAGGTCTGTTCATCGGCGCTGTATTGATTTCGTTGCTCCAAGCGATGGCGTCACTCGCCATCCCGCTCATCTTGCAACGCGTCGTCGACAATTGGAGCGAGGCCGCGCTTGACGCCCGTCTCGTCACCATTTTCGTCATCGCGTTTCTGATTCAAGTTATCTCGAGCGCGATTTCGATCTATTGGTTACATATCGTCGGACAACGCGTCGTCGCCAACCTGCGGACGACGTTATGGGAGCATCTCGTCGCGCTTCCGATTCCGTTCTATGACGGCGTCAAATCGGGGGATCTCGTCTCGCGGCTCAACAATGACACGACGACGTTGCAGCAGCTCTTGTCCGAACAGAGCGTCCGCTTGTTGACGTCGTTCGTCTCGGTCATCGGCGCTGTCGGCATCTTATTCACACTCGATTGGCAGATGACGCTCGTCATCTTGTTCTCGGTGCCGACGACACTCTTGATTGTCATCCCGCTCGGGCGTAAACTTCGGAAAATCGCCAAGGCGACCCAACATGAGCTCGGTGACTTGTCCGGGTTTTTCGCCGAACTGCTCGGGGAGATTCGGCTCGTGAAATCACAGGCGACCGAATCCGTCGAGGTCGCAGAAGGAAAACGACGCATCGAGCGTCTCTTCGGCCTCGGTGTGCGCGAGGGACGGATTCAAGCGATCTTGATTCCGCTCTTGAACGTCACGTTGACGGCGATGCTGATCGCTATTCTCGGCTTCGGGGCTTATCGCGTCTCGACCGGTGCCCTGTCGACCGGCTCGTTGCTCGCGTTCATGCTGTACTTGTTCCAAATCATCACGCCGCTCATCACGATGACGGAGTTTATCACCCGGCTTCAAAAAGCACGCGGGGCGACCGAAAGAATATCGGAACTGCTCGCCATCGAGCCGGAACCGTACACGGCTGAGCCGTCGACGATTCGACAGTCGTCGCTCTCGTTCGAGGGCCTGACGTTCCGTTATGGCGACCAGCCTGTGATTGACGACGTGTCCCTCATTGTCCCGTTCGGTGCCACGACAGCCATCGTCGGACGCAGCGGTGCTGGCAAGACGACACTGTTTGCCCTCGTCGAGCAGTTCTACCTTCCGTCGAGCGGTCACATCTATTACGGGGACCGGGATATCTCAACCTACGGCCGCAACGAATGGCGGCAAGTCATCGGCTACGTCGCCCAAGATTCGCCCGTCCTATCCGGGACGGTGCGGCAAAATATCTTGTACGGCTTGACCCGGACAGCGACCGAGGACGAGATTCGACGAGCCTGCGACATGGCCAACGCCTGGTCGTTCATCGAGTCGATGCCGGACGGGCTCGATACAGAGATCGGTGAGCGCGGCGTCCGCTTGTCGGGTGGTCAACGACAACGACTCGCCATTGCCCGGGCGCTGTTACGCGACCCGCAAATCTTATTGCTCGACGAGGCGACATCAAGTCTCGACTCGGAATCTGAGCGTGTCGTCCAAGAAGCGCTCGACCGGCTCATGAAAGGCCGGACGACGCTCGTCATCGCCCACCGCCTTTCGACCGTCCAACATGCCGACCAAATCGTCGTGCTCGAGGACGGCGGCATCAGCGGGCTCGGGACGCACCAAGAGTTGCTTCGGGACAACAAACTCTATGAACGACTCGTGAAACAACAACTTTTAGGAGGCAATCAATTATGAAGACAATCGGATTTATCGGACTCGGTGTGATGGGTCAATCGATGGTCAGAAACTTAATGAAGGCGGGATTCGAAGTCCAAGCGTATACGCGGACGAAAGAGAAGGCGGCTGATTTATTGGCGGAAGGTGTCCGCTGGTGTGATTCGGTCGAAGCCGTCTGTCAAAACGCCGATGCCGTCATCACCATCGTTGGCTACCCGTCTGACGTCGAGAGCCTTTATTTCGGGGACGGTATGATTTTGCAGTCGGCCGAGCCGGGAACGCTCGTGATCGATATGACGACGTCTTCGCCGACGCTTGCCGAACGTATCGCTGAGGCGGCAATCGATCGCAGCTTACTCCCGCTCGACGCACCGGTCACGGGTGGCGATGTCGGTGCGAAGAACGGGACGTTGTCGATTCTCGTCGGTGGCGGCGAATACGCCTTCACGAAGGCACGACCGCTGTTCGAGGCGATGGGCCAATCGATCGAACGGATGGGCTATGCCGGGAGTGGCCAATATGGAAAGCTCGCCAATCAAATCGCAATCGCCGGCATCATGATGGGCAACGCCGAGATGCTCGCCTTTGCGAAACAAGCCGGGCTCAATCCCGATCAACTGCGCCAGACGATCCGAGGCGGCGCAGCCGGCAGCTGGACGCTCGAGAACCTTGTCCCGCGGATGATCATCGAGGACTACGCTCCTGGTTTCTTCATCAAACATTTCATCAAAGATATGAAACTTGCCCTCGAGAGCGCAGACCAGTTGAATATCAAACTGCCGAGCCTCGAGTTGGCGCATAAACTGTACTCGATCCTCGAAGAGAACGGCTACGGCGAGAACGGGACGCAGGCGCTCATCGAATACTACATGCACCAGGACGTTTGAATCGGCTCGCTCGTGGAATTAGTAGTACAGAAGGGAGCGATGTAAGATGCCATGGAATATGAAAGATTATCCGGAATCACTGAAAAACTTCGACCCGCTCGTCAAAAAGAAAGCCATTGATATCGCCAACGCCTTGCTCGCCCAAGGCCACTCCGATCAAAAGGCGATTCCGATCGCCACGGAACAAGCGAAAAAATGGCATGAACATGCCTCAAAAGAAGAGAAAGACGAGTTCCGTGACGCTCCCGACCCACAAAAGTCGGATCGGCACGGGACATAAAAACAACCGGTCGGCTCATTCAGCCGACCGGTTGTTCGTTTGCTTCTGTTTCTGCCTTGATTTCGACGTACAGTCCGGCGAGCGCCGTGTTGATATAAGGTTGCACGAAGATATAGGCCAATCCGCCGGTGAATAAGACGAGCACATACCAACCGATGAAACTCGCATATAGACGAAGCATCGTGCGCTTGTGTCCAAACATGAGACGGCGGCTTTCACGCATCGCGCCGAAAGCGGATAGTTCCGGGCGGTCCCGTAGGACGAACGGGACGATCCGATACGTCAAATAGAACCAGATTCCCGGCACGATCAAGAACAGCATGAGCACGTTCAAGCCGAGATAAAAGATGGCATAATACGTGACGGCACGCATGTAATCTTTGAGCGAACCGAACGCTTCGAATAGCAGACCGAACGACGGTTTCTCGGCTTTCGCGATGTCGAGGAATACCCAGTTGCGGCCAAGTTCTAGCGGAGCGAGCAAGACGGTCGCGGTGTATAGTAAACCGATCGAGACGAACAGGATGCTCGGGTCGGTCGATTCTAAATCGAGCTGCGTCGTGATGACCGCTTGAACGAGCATCGTTGCCACGACCGCAAGGAGCGAGATGCCCCAGTTCCCGGACAACATCCGAAGGGCAAATTGTTTATAGACTGATGATTGCATGACTTCACCTACTGTATCGTTTTTTTCATTATAGCAAAAAAACAGTCATCCGACTGTTTTTAGCGTGTCATCGTTTCCTTGATGGCGTTGAACTTCTGCTCATCTAGCTGTCCATCGGTCCTTACACCACTACCGACATGGACAAAGTCAATGCCTAATCGGTCGACGAGTTGGGACACGTTGTCCGCCGTGATCCCAGCGCCTGGAAGGATGTTCATTTCCGCGACGTCGTGCATCGCGCTCAACCGCTCTAAGCCCTCTAATGCCGTCGCTTGACCGCCAGATGTCAGCACATGGTCCACTTCAGGGAAATCATTCAACACGGTGATAGCGTCCATCAAATCGACCGCGTCATCAATGGCCCGATGGAACGTCAATGCCATCTCGCCCTTATGTTTAATCACTTCCCCGAGCAGTGCCTCATCGATGCGTCCGTCATTCGTCAAAGCACCGAACACGATGCCATCGGCTCCGAGCTCACGACACAGACCGACGTCTGCCAAAATCGTCTCCGCGTCCGCTTCATCATAGACGAATGAGTCTGCATGCGGACGAATCATGACGTGGACCGGAATCGTCGCTTGTTCGAGCACGTTTCGAATCGTACCGAAACTCGGTGTCGTCCCGCCAGCTCGCATATCCGCAATCAATTCGAGACGGTCCGCCCCGTAACGCTCTGCCTGTTTCGCTTCTTTCAATGTGGTCACGATCACTTCAATCATGTCTTCTGCCTCCTTATTAAGGTGCGAAGCGCCATTCGACCTCGTGCTCCGCTAACGCACGTTTCCAATCTGCGGGCTCCGGGAAATCCGAGATGATTGTCGTCACCTTGGAAAAATCGGAGACCCGATACCGCTTTTGTTGGTTGAACTGGGTATGGTCGGCCAGTAGAAAACATTGTCTACTTTGGTCGAGTACCGCTTGCGTCACGGTCGAGAGACCGTGAGCATCACACGTCAAACCGAGCGAGGGATCGACCCCCTCGACGGAGAAAATCGCCATGTCAAACATGTACGTCTTTAACTGCTGCAAGACGTGTTCGCCGACGGTGACGAGATGCTTCGGATCAATCGTGCCGCCGAGCAGTTGGATGTCCCCCGTGAAGACGCCTTTGGCCCGTTGCTCGAAGAGCGCCTTTGCCGCCATGAGTGACGGTGTGACGACCGTCAAATTTCGTCCGCGAAGTCTCGCGGCGACTTGTTCCGGGGCGACCCCATGACCGATGTAAAGGAGGGTATCATCCTCGACGAGCTGAAACGCCGTATAGGCGATGCGACGAATCCCGTCCATGTTTGAAATCATCATCGGTTGGAACGATACGCTTTGATGCAGCACCGCCCCGCCATACACCCGTTTGATGCGATGTTCTTTTTCAAGTTCTTCTAAGTAGCGGCGGATCGACTCCCCAGAGACGTTCAACCGTTCAATCAACTCACTCGTCTTCACTTTGCCTTCTCGTTCAATCCATTCCACAATCTTTTGCTTACGTTCTTCTCCAATTAAAGACACTTCCCTGCCTCCTCCGCAAATATCGCTTCCTTTCTCAGTGTAGCGAACGGATGTAAATTTAACGTAAACAGAAAGTAAAGAACGGGCAAATCCAACAGATTTTTCGCTCATTTCGACGAAAATCAACAGAAATCCACAAAAAAAGACAGTCGAATGTTGACGTCTTGCTTTCAATCTCGAGCGCATCTCATGAAAATGACCGACCTTCTCTCCGTATCCTCCGAGATCTTGCCGGTCATCGAAACATTCATTTTCGTTTTTGGAACAGTGGTACTTTCGGTTCAGTGCCGGAGCGAATCCGCTGCCAGTTCGTGCGGTGTTTGATGATGATGAACAAGGCGAGCGGAACGATGACGATGAGCGGTAGCCAATCTTTCGCGATGACACCATACGTGACGACGGTCACGAGCCCCACGGCTGCGGCAGCCATCGAAGATAGCGATACCATCTTCGAGACGAACAGCGTCACGAGGAACGTCCCGACGACGACGACGAAAAACCATGGGAACGCCGCGAGCAGAACGCCCGCACTCGTCGCCACCGATTTTCCGCCTTTGAACTTGGCAAACACCGGATACGAATGACCGATGATGGCCGGGATCCCGGCGAGGAGCAAGCTCATCTCGCTCCCGAAGAGGAGCGGTAATAGCGCTGCGACCAACCCTTTACCCATATCCCCGAGCAGAACGAGCGTGCCGGCTTTTTTGCCGAGCACACGGAACGTGTTCGTCGTGCCCAAATTCCCACTCCCATGCTCCCGGACGTCGACCTTATAGCCGAGTTTTCCGACGATAAGAGCAAACGGAATCGCACCGAGTAAATAGCTGATTAAAATGATGATGATTTCTGTCATGTAAGGCATCGCAATTCCCCTTAATCCATTAATTGCTCGAGATAGTGCTCAAGCGGGACGTTCGCCTTGTGGACGTCAGTCGCATGCTCTACCCCGATATAGCGTAAGTGCCACGGTTCGTACATATAACCGGTTTCGGCCTCATATGCACGTTGATAACGGACGATGAATCCGTACGTGTGGGCATTGTCGGCCAACCACTTGCCCTCTTTCGTCTGTTCTAGACTTTGTGTCAATTGATAGCCGACCGAGGCGCTCGAAACATCGATGGCGAGCCCGGTCTGATGTTCCGAGTGTCCTGGTGGTGCCGAATATTTCATCGCCTGTTCTTTCCCGTCCCGAGCGACATAGTTATTGAACAGTTGCACTTGATAATCGTAGGAACGGAACGCACTCGTCCCTTTTAACTCAATGTCGGCCGCTTTCGCGCCCGTCATGAGCTTCTCGATGGCCTGTGCCGCTTCTTTACGAAGCATCTTCCGCTCCCCGGTCGCCGATTCGACGAAATCGATATTCGCCGTCACGAGATCGGCTGGTTTATAGCCCGCTGGCAAGGCGATTTGCTTATTGACAAGGATGAGTGTGTCGAGCTTCAAATTCGCCGTCCCATTCTGTTCAAGCGGTTCGCTCGGCGCTTCAGTCGGCTCCTCTACAGGAGGCGCCTCGGCAACCGGCACTTCTTCTTCAGGCTGATCCTCGGAAGGCTCTTCCGCTGTCGGTTCCTCCGTTTCCGGAGTCGGTTGTTCTGCTTGCTCGTCTTCTTTATCCGTCGGCGTTTCGGCCGGAGTTTCTGTTTGTTGTTCGGTTTCGGCCGGTTTGTTCTCGGCTTCTTCCGTTTTGCTTTGGTCGCTTGTGGTACAGCCCACTAATGTGAGCGTCAAGGCGCAGCACACCATCAGCATAGATGGTTTTCGCATGCGATCTTCCCCTTTCATTGTACAAAAAATACCGTCAAGATATGATACCATACTGACGGTACAAAAGAACCACTGTTATAAGACGGGACTCATGACGCGCATATACATGTCATGCCACTCAGGAAACTCACGATCGAGTCGAATCGGTTTGAAGTCACCGCGTTTGACGACGACATGTGTCGTCTTCGCCGAACCGACGAGATGACCGTTTTGATCAGTCAACTCATAACCATAGACCGTCCGGACCTTCGAATAACTATCGACCCAAACTCGTACGTGGACTGTATCTCCGTACGTCACGCTCTTCTTATAATCGACCGAGACGTTCGTCACTGGGGAAACAAATCCAGCTTCCTCCATGTCTTTATATTCGACCCCGAGCTGGCGCAACAATTCGGTGCGTGCCATTTCAAGATATACTAAATAGTTTGCATGATAGACGATGCCCATCATGTCGGTCTCCTGATAGCGGACCGGAATCTGAATCGTATGCATTGAATCGTCCTCACTTTCAACTTGATTATATTATAACTTGGTCTTAATATCTACTTCTAAAATCTGATTCAATTCACTGTCTTGTGACGATGCTTCGATCAAACGATACGATTGTCTCGCGATCGCTTCATCGATCAACGATAGGGCCGTCCGTGCATTCGGTCGGTCGATTTCTTTTAGACGGTCAAGGAGTGCCTGACTGACATCTTCATCACACGTATAGCCGAATTTTGCGGCATACTTCTTGGCGATATCGACGATCTGTTCAAGCGAGTAGTCCTCGAAGTGAATCGTCCGCTTGATCCGGCTGTTGAGCCCTGGGTTTGAGTTGATCAGGCGACGCATCGGCGCCTCATAGCCCGCCATCACGACGACGAGGTTGTCTCCATGCTTTGGCATCTCGTCAACGAGCGTATCAATCGCTTCGCGCCCGTAGTCGTTCGGCCCTCCATTCAGGCTGTATGCCTCATCGATCAACAACACGCCACCGAGTGCATCGCGAATCGCGGCTTTCGTTTTTTGTGCCGTTTGCCCGACATAGCCGCTGACGAGATCGGCCCGGCTGACGACTTTCAAATGTCCGCGTTTTAAATATCCTGTCTTCTTCAAAAGCTGGGCGTACAGGTGGGCGAACGTCGTTTTTCCGGTCCCGCTGTTCCCGACGAGGGCGGCATGGAGCTGGACGGGTGCCGTCTTCAACCCGAGTTCACGCCGACGCTTCTGAATCGTGACGAGTGCCTCGATCTCGCGCAGTTGACGTTTCGCCTCATCCATCCCGACCAAATCGTCGAGTGTCGGACCGGACGTATCCTCGGTCGCATCCATATCAAAATCGACTTCTGTCAGGAGGGCCATCTCGTCGAGTGGGGCATCGGCACCAAATCGCGACCCTTTCTTGAACATGGCGTCGAGTAGAATGTTGTGCACCGTCCGCGCGTTGCCGAACGTCGCGTCGACCCGTTCCCGGTCGATTCGCGCAATCAAGGCGCGCTTCGCTTCGACCGTCAGGACGTAGTTGTTCTCCGCCGCCACTTTTTCACCGATGGCGACGAGTTCGTCATCACTGTAATTCGGGAGCTCGTAATGGTTGGATTCCGGGAAGCGGGAACGAAGTCCTGGGTTCGCAAGCAGAAAATGACGCATTTCTTCCGGGTAACCGGCGAGAATCACGACAAATTTTCCCGCATACTCCCCGCTCGTCATCGCGGCGACGAGCGTGTCGATGGCTGCTTGTCCATAGTCACTCCCACTCGCATCTTGACGTTTCAAGGCATACGCCTCGTCGATGAATAAGACACCGCCCTCGGCTTCCTTCACCTTGTTCATGACTTGTTCTTCCGTTTGACCGACGAACGCACCGACGAGACTCGACCGGTCCGCCTCGACGACATCGGGACGTGCGAGCAGACCGAGCTCGAAATAAATCTCGGCCATGAGACGCGCGAGCGTCGTCTTGCCGGTCCCTGGATTGCCGGTGAACACGAGATGGAGTGAAGGTTGGTGTTTGGACGAGAACCCCGCTTTCTCACGCTCTTTCTGGAACAACAAGAACCGATACCATGCTTTGACACGTTGCTTCACGTCAGACAAGCCAATCATCGACTCAAGCGACTCAATCGCACTCGACCGTGTCGCTTCAGTTTGTTCTGGTAACAATGCAACAATCGCGTCGAGTCGTTCCTTGACGAGACCGACTCGTTGGCCGAAGCGGTGAAACGCCTCGCGGCTGAAATAATTCCCTTGCATCGACGCCAAGAGTGAGGCTGTGTCGTCTTCGAGCGCGGCCACTTCTTGCATCGCTTCGATGACGACGATGAACAGACGTTCGAGTTGCCCTTTAAACTCCGAGTCCCGTAAATCAGATTTGGCGCGGTCAATCTCATCGTGAAGCTGCTCGAGATGTTCGAGCAACTCGGATGTCTTCGACTCATATTCGGTCAATATTTGAACTTTCATCGACGCGTAATCCGTCTCACGCAGCTTCGGCCACTCGACATGCAGCTGTTGCTTGTGGCGCCGCAAAAGATCATACAATTGACTGACACGAAGGGCTGGCGGCAAAGCACCGAGCGACTCCAACTCTTTCACCCAACGAGTTAACAGCGGGTCGATCGACTGACGGTGCTGTAACCGTCTCGTCGCGAGTAGTGTCAGTGTGCGAATCAATTCTTGGCGATGCCCGGTCGCGCGTGACCAATGGGCGTAAGACAGGAGAGCCGCTTCATCGACGCGCCCACCTTCTTCCCAAGCCGTCAAATCGGTTTGGACTTGCTCCAAGGTGATCTGTTTCATAATATTCTCCTTTTTAGACGACAAAGGAGCCGACGTCTCAGTCTGCTCCTCGCCGGATTATCGTGATTCAAAAGAAGTCATGCGAATCGAATGGAACAACTTTCCGTTGTTACGCGACTCGGCGGCGAGCAGGATTCGCTCGTTCGCATCGACGTAATAGGTCACCGCTTCTTCATTCTCATCTTCACTGAAAATCGATGGATACTTCTCGACCCATTCCGCTGGGACGGCTTCCGGTGTTTCTTTCTTGACGAACGCTTGTGCCGTACGACCGATGATATCGACATCGCCTTCGCTCGAGCCAAGTGTTCCGTCGTCTAGCCATTTACGAATCTGTTCGTTCGTCGCCCTCGACAAGAACGGGTGCGGGGCGACCGCGCCTGAACTTGTCTCTTGGCTGTTCGTCTCATCGCCGTCCGGATTGAACTCACGATAGACGGTCCCATCCCACTCAGCACGGGCGCCGACGTTCGGTCCCTCTACGACCTCGGACACGAAGTGCCCGTCTTCGTCATATGTCACTTTATATTCACGAACTTCTAGCGTCTCCCCGTCCTCAGGCAACTTTTTTTCTTCATAGCCGATGACCACAGACGTATAGAAAGGCTCGGCCCGATTGGTGCGGCCGTCGTCGTCATTTAAATTGGTGACCAAATAAAAGTTATAGGCGAGCAGGGCGCCGACAATGAGAATACCGGCAAAAATCACCCAACTCAATCGCTTCTTTACGTGTTGTTTCATAGAATGCCCTCCCAATCTTCTTCACTTACTATCCTACACTAGCGAGAGGGTCCTGCAAAACATTAACCACTAAAAAAGGCCTCCGTATGGAGACCTTTCAACTTATCCGAGTTTATCTTCTTCGTCTTTATACGCTTCAATCCACTTGTCCCGCTCGTCCGGTTCGTCGGCCAAGTCCTTGAACAAGGCGACGATCATCAGAATCAAGACAAAGATGAACGGGAAGGCGACGAGAATCGCGACCGCTTGCAGCGCTCCGAGCCCACCTGCATATAAGAGGACGGCAGCGATTGAAGATTGGATAAAGCCCCAAATCAACTTGATGCGCATCGGCGGGATCAGTTTACCGTTTGTCGTCAGCATTCCGAGCACGTAGGTGGCCGAATCCGCCGACGTAATGAAGAACGTCGAGATTAAGAAAATGGCCACGATACTGAGTACCGTCCCAAATCCGCCGAACGTCTCGAACAAGGCGAACAACCCGACTTCCGTCCCGATCTCGTTGACTTGGTCGATCAGTGCTGCGCCGCCGAACAAGTCAGCCCAGATCGCCGATCCACCGAAGACAGAGAACCAAAGTAGACCGAACGATGTCGGAACGAGTAGAATCCCGATGATGAACTCACGAATTGTACGTCCTTTTGAGACGCGGGCGATAAAGGTTCCGACGAATGGTGACCAAGAGATCCACCATGCCCAATAGAAAATCGTCCAACCGTTGATCCATTCCCGTTCGACAGGCTCAAATGCACCCGTACGGAAACTCATCGACGGCAACTGTTGCAAATATGTCCCGATCGTCTGTGTGAACAAATCGAGAATGAACGCGCTCGGTCCGGCCACCAGTGTTGCTCCAAGCAAGACGATGGCAAGGAAGATGTTCGTGTTACTTAAAATCCGAATCCCTTTCTCGAGACCCGTCGAAGCGCTAATCATGTATAGCACTGTCACGACAGCGATGATGATAAATTGTGTCGAGAACGCGTTCGGCACTCCTGGAATCAAGTAATGCAGACCACCAGCGATTTGCTGGGCCCCGAATCCGAGCGAAGTAGCGACACCGAAAGCGGTCGCAATGACGGCCAAAATATCAACGGTCTGTTTGACCGGACGTTCATAGCGGTCATTGACGAGCGATCCGATCGTCTCTCCGATCGTCGCCGGACGACCTTTGCGGAACGTCGAGTAAGCGATGGCGAGCGCGATCATCGCATAAATCGCCCACGGGTGGAAGCCCCAATGGAAGAATGAATAACGCATCGCAGTGCGCGCATCGCCTTCCGGCGTCGGCGACTCAAACGGTGGTGCATGGAAATGCGACAACGGTTCTGCTGCCCCCCAGAAGATGAGGCCAATCCCCATTCCGGCACTGAACAACATGGCGAACCATGTCAAATAGCTGAATTCTGGTCGGTCCGTATCTTTGCCGAGTCGAATCGAACCAAATCTCGAAAAAATTAGAAAGACGGCGACGAGTAAAATCCCAGTCGCGCTGAGCAAATAAAACCAACCCATCCCGTTCGAGAGCCAACCTTGTAACTTCGTCGTCACGTTCAAGAGACTCGCGTTACCGAGGAGGCGCTCAGGGAAGATACCCCAAATCGTGAACAAGACCGTAATGATGGCTGAAACGAGGAAAACGGTCGTCACTTGGCTTTTTCTTTCCATAATCTCACTCCTATTCAATTTTCTTATTTTCATATACGTTTTCCACCGTAACATAGTTTATAAACCCGACTCAACCCCTCGGCGTGTAATCGCGCCGCTGACAAAAAGAGTGACGATTCGGTTTCGTCACTCTTGCGGCTTCGGTTCTAGCGAGACGATCAATGTCTCGTCCACGACGTAATAAGGCCGTTTCGGCAACACTTTTAAATACCCGCCTTCACGTAATCGTGTCAAATCAAGTTGTAACGTCTGTTGGAATTTTCGGAGCGGTAATTTTTTTTCTTGTTCGAAATATAAATCGAGCGCCCGCTGGACTTGATCCATCTCATAGACCACTTCCCGTTCAGTTTCGGGAACGATGTGAAACGTCTCTTTGGACATGTAAAATCGCTGCCTCGGTTTGCCGGGTAAATGTTTCTTCAAACGCGCAAGGTCGATCTCCTGTGCTTCATCGAGGAGCACCGTCCGATTGACGCCTTTCGGCAACGTCTGCTCATACTCGTGGATCGCCTCTCGCAACTGAGGAAGCGTGATGTCGACTTCCTGTTCCGTCACTTCCTCTTTTTGCGTCAGCCGTTGCCACCAGTTTTTGCCTGATTTCGTTTGTCGCTCCATACACTCCCCCCTCTCCCCATTCTCTTCCCGATATCGTGCACCGTCTCACCTTATATTCGCACATTCACTAAAAAAACCTTCCTTTTTTCAAAGGAAGGTCAGTTGGCTTATTTCAATTTGTTACGGAGGACCATTTGCAAGATTCCACCGTGACGGTAGTAATCGATCTCGACTTCAGAATCGAAGCGGGCGACAACTTTGAATTCAGTCACCGTACCGTTCTCATGAGTCGCTTTGACGTTCAGGATATCACGTGGGCGGACCGATTCGTCGACTTGGATGTCGATCGCCTCTTCGCCTGTGAGTCCGAGTGAGTCCGCTGACTCTCCGTCCATGAACTGGAGCGGCAAGACGCCCATCATGACGAGGTTCGAGCGGTGAATCCGTTCGAAGCTTTGCGCGATGACGGCACGGATGCCGAGCAAGTTCGTTCCTTTGGCTGCCCAGTCACGTGACGAGCCCATTCCGTAGTCGTTCCCAGCGAAGACGACGAGGCCTGTGCCCTGCTCTTTATACTTCATGGCCGCATCGTACATCGGCATGATTTCGCCCGTCGGCCAGTACGTCGTGAAGCCGCCTTCAGTGCCTGGTGCGACTTGGTTACGAATACGGATGTTCGCGAACGTACCGCGCATCATGACTTCGTGGTTTCCGCGGCGTGAGCCGTACGAGTTGAAGTCGAGCGGTGCGACACCTTTTGATTGAAGGTATTGGCCAGCTGGTGTCGTTTTCGAGAATGCTCCGGCTGGTGAGATGTGGTCGGTCGTGACCGAATCAGCAAACTTCCCGATGACGCGGAGTCCGTTCAACGCATGGACGACGCCCGCTTCCGGCTCGAGGTTTTCGAAGAATGGCGGGTTTTGGATATACGTTGAATCGTCCGAGAAGTCATACAAGTTGCCTTCTGGCACGTCGAGGGCGTTCCAACGCTCGTTCCCTGTGAACACCGTGTCGTACTCTTTACGGAACGCTTCCGGTGAGACGACGTCTTGAACGACCATCTTGATTTCATCGTTTGATGGCCAGATGTCTTTGAAGAAGACCTCGTTGCCATCTTTGTCCGTTCCGAACGACTCGTTCATGATGTCGAAGTTGACCGATCCGGCGAGCGCGTACGCGACGACGAGTGGCGGTGACGCCAAGAAGTTCGCTTTCACGAGCGGGTGGACACGGCCTTCGAAGTTACGGTTCCCCGAGAGGACCGACGAGACGAGCAAATCGTTCGATGTGATCGCTTCTTCGACTTCGCGGTCGAGTGGACCCGAGTTTCCGATACAAGTCGTACATCCGTAACCGACGGTGTTGAAACCGAGTTGGTCGAGATACGGCGTGAGACCGGCTTTATCGAGGTAATCGGTAACGACTTTCGAGCCTGGTGCGAGCGACGTCTTCACGAATTTCGGAACCGTGAGACCGCGTTCGACGGCTTTCTTCGCGACAAGTCCTGCTCCGACCATGACGTATGGGTTCGACGTGTTCGTACAACTTGTGATCGCTGCGATTGCCACGTCACCTGTACGCATGTCGACAGCGCCGTCCGTGTAGTTGACAGCTGCCGTCTTCTCAAGCTCGGCTTTTTCAAGACCAAAACCGCTGTGTCCGGCTGGTGCTGTCACGCTGTCGACGAACGCCGTCTGAAGGTCTGACAAGTTGATCCGGTCTTGTGGACGTTTCGGTCCAGCGAGCGACGGCTCTACTTTCGACAAGTCGAGCGTGAGCGTTTTCGTGAACGACGGGTCGGCCTGGTCTGGCGTATAGAACAAGTCGTTCGCTTTCGAGTAGGCTTCGACGAGGTCGATCAATTCTTCTGGGCGACCTGTCGTGCGCATGTAGTTGAGCGTCTCTGTATCGACTGGGAAGAAGCCACATGTCGCACCATATTCAGGTGCCATGTTGGCGATTGTCGCCCGGTCCGAGAGCGGCATCGTGTGAAGCGACGGTCCGAAGAACTCGACGAACTTGCCGACGACTTTCTCGTTACGGAGCATCTCTGTGACGACGAGCGCGACGTCAGTCGCTGTGACACCCGGGTTGACTTCACCGACGATTTTGACGCCGACGACGTCTGGTACCGGGAAGTAAGACGGTTGTCCGAGCATGCTCGCTTCAGCTTCGATTCCACCGACACCCCAGCCGAGGACACCGAGTCCGTTGATCATCGTCGTGTGCGAGTCCGTTCCGACGAGCGAGTCTGGATAGGCGACATTGCCCGTTCCATCGTTCTTTTCGAGCACGACCGAAGCCAAGTATTCCAAGTTGACTTGGTGGACGATCCCTGTTGCTGGCGGGACGGCACGATAGTTGTCGAACGCCGTCTGGGCCCAACGTAAGAACTTGTAGCGCTCTTCGTTACGCTCGAACTCGATGTCCATGTTTTTCATGAGTGCGCCGGCGAAACCGTACGCATCGACTTGGACCGAGTGGTCGACGACGAGGTCGACCGGGATTTCCGGGTTGATCTTGTTCGGGTCTCCGCCGAGGTCGGCCATCGCTTTACGAAGTGAAGCGAGGTCAACGACCGTCGGTACACCCGTGAAGTCCTGAAGGACGACGCGAGCCGGTTTGAACGGAACATCGATGTCTTTCGAGACTTCGGCAGTACCCCATTTAGCCAAGTTCTCGACATGTTCTTTCGTGATGGCGCGGCCATCCTGCTGGCGAAGTACAGATTCGAGCAACACACGAATCGAGTACGGAAGTCGACTAAGTTCCGTCACCCCTTCTTCTTCAAGCTTTTTGAGCCGGTAATAATCGTACGCTTTGCCATTGACCTCGAACTGCGTCCGAGATTTGAAAGCGTCTAATACGTTCGTCTGTTCCATACGATATCCCCCTTTTTGAAAGCGGCGACTTCGGCATGTGCCGTAATCGCTTACTTATCACATGTTTATCATAATACAACTATAGCGTGACGTAAAATACATTCCGTCACAAATTAGTCATAAGTAAAACTTATCAAAATCAACCAAGTCACTGAAACAAAAAAAGACGGCCCTATGAAGAGCCGTCCATCCATTATTCTGCGCCGATCTCGACGTTGACGTCGAGGGCGTCGACGAGCGTGAGCTCATCTTCATACCGTTCTTTGAAGCGATCGAACGTGAACTCGTTGGCGAACAAGAACACGGGACGCTCCCAGCGGTCCGTCACGAGCATGTTGCGTGAGTCCTGGAACGGCTTGAGCGCCTTCAATTCCTTGTCCTTCACCCAACGGGCGACGCTGTATGAGACCGGCTCCATGCGGATGTCGACGCCGTACTCATTGTTCAAGCGATACTCGAACACTTCGAATTGGAGTTGACCGACCGCACCGAGATAAATCTCGTTATACTCGTTACGGTACACTTGGATGGCTCCTTCTTGGGCGAGCTGCTCGACACCTTTGTGGAAATGTTTCGACTTGAGCGAGTTGACCGGCGAGACGCGCATAAAGAGTTCTGGTGGGAACGTCGGCAACGCCTCGAACGCGATTTTTTGTTTCGATGTCGTGATCGTATCACCGATTTGATACGTGCCCGAATCATAAATCCCGATCACGTCTCC
Source organism: Exiguobacterium sp. s5 (assembly GCF_018618075.1). NCBI lineage: Bacteria > Bacillati > Bacillota > Bacilli > Caryophanales > Exiguobacterium > Exiguobacterium sp. s5. The sequence continues at coordinate 204,171 of NZ_JACSLK010000005.1, forward strand.
AGCGAACGCCTTGTCGACCGTCTCCCGGTCGTTGGCCATGAGCTGTGTCGACTGGCTCAACTTGATCTTTTTGCCCGTCCGTGTGAGCGTGACGTCCATGCCGCGCTCAAAGACGCCCGAACAGATGCGAACGAAAGCGATGCGGTCGCGGTGGGCCGGGTTCATGTTCGCTTGAATCTTGAAGACGAAGCCGCTGAAGTCCTCTGACGTCGGGTCGATTGGACCGACGTTCGACTTACGTGCCTCAGGCGCCGGTGACATATCAAGGTAGTGATTCAAGAATGACGTCACCCCGAAGTCGACGAGCGCCGTCCCGAAGAAGACCGGCGTCAATTTCCCGTGCTGGATTGCATCGACGTCGATTTCATTGCCGGCACCGTCGAGAAGATCGATTTCATCTCGAAGGTTCGTCAAGTTCTCTTCCGTCAAGTGATCGGCGAGGATTGGATCATTGACCCCATCCTCGTTCAACGTGAGCGTCGCTTTGTCACCACGGAACAAGTGCACTTCGTTTTTTAAGCGATCGTATACCCCTTCGAACTGCATTCCGCTCCCGATCGGCCAAGTCACGGCGACCGAAGGCATGCCGAGCACTTCTTCAAGTTCTTCCATGAGCTCGAGCGGATCTTTCGCTTGGCGGTCAAGCTTGTTCATGAACGTGAAAATCGGAATCCCGCGCATCCGACAGACTTGGAACAATTTCTTCGTCTGCGTCTCAATCCCTTTGGCCGCATCGATGACCATGACGGCACTGTCGACCGACGTCAAGACGCGATACGTATCTTCCCCGAAATCGTTGTGTCCTGGTGTGTCCATGATCGAGACGACCTTGTCTTGATAGACGAACTGCATGACCGATGACGTGACCGAGATTCCACGTTGTTTCTCGATCTCCATCCAGTCAGATTTGGCGTGTTTAGAGTTTTTGCGGGCTTTGACCGTCCCCGCTTCACGGATGGCTCCCCCGTGAAGGAGCAATTTCTCGGTGAGCGTCGTCTTACCGGCATCCGGGTGCGAGATGATGCCGAAAATACGCCGCTTCTCAACTTCTTGTTTTAATTGGTTCATGTATGGCTCTTTCCTTTCTGAACATTACGATTTACACTGGCTCTTGCTCATTGCAACGCTATCTATTCTAACGAAGCCCACGCGTTTCGTCCATCTTTATAGTAAGGAACGGATAGCTGTAGCTTTTGTATCTCCCCCCTTTTTTGTATACTTAGCTTGAATGATCGTGAAATGACAGAACGGGGGAAAGACGATGCCAGAAAACTTGGTGATGTATTTCATTGTCTTCTGGGGATTCGTGATGATCGGATTGATGTCGATCGGCGGCTACTTCATGTTCCGCAAATTTTTAAAACGAATGCCGAAAGAAGACGGGCGCTCACTCCTCGACATCGAGGATGATTACATCGACAAGACACGCCACTTATGGACACCGGAGACGCGTACATTGCTTGATCGTCTCGTCACACCGGTACCGGAGCTGTTCCGCGACGTCGCCATCCGAAAGATTGCGGGCAAAATCGGACAGTTCGCTCTCGAGACGCGGGCCCGTGAAATGACGACCGAGCTCGTCGTCAAAGGCTATATCGCCGCGACACCGAAACGGGACCATAAATTTTTAAAAAAGGCGCTTGAAGAAGAACAAATCGACTGGAAAATGTATCAACATTATTTCCAACAATGATGAAACGAGATGCCGGCCTTGGGCTTGGCATCTTTTTTTGTCTTCACCAGTTCAACTAAGTTATACGAAACGGAAATTGTGCCATACGAATACTAAGTCCAAAGTACCTTTTTTGGACGGATTAATTATTCTTAAATACCGTTCATAATATAGACAATATTAAAAACGATTACAATAAAGTGGTATGACCAATATTAGTATAACATGCATGGGTTTTAGCAATAAAAATGGATAGCTTTTCCTTTATTTACATTTCTATAATGTACGTATCTTGATTCCAAAAGGAGGTTTTCCGATGCATGATGTCACGCACGTCACGCAAACTGACAGCACTCGCTCCGCCGAAACAATCGTCGAGAGCCCTTCATTCCACAAGTTGATGCAAGAAAAGAACCGGTTCATTGTTCCATCCATCATCTTCTCACTCATCTTTTATTTTACGTTACCAATCTCCACGAGCTACTTCACGTTCTTGAACATCGCTGTCGCCGGTGAGATCACTTGGGCCTGGGTGCTCGCCTTCGCTCAATTCTTCATGACCTGGACGTTTTGTGTCATGTATAGCCGCCGGGCCCGCCGCTTCGACGAGCTCGTCGCAGCCATCAAACAAGAGGAGGAGGGACGATGAACTGGACAGCTATTCTTCTATTCGTCGCGATTGTTGGACTCACGCTCGTCATCACATTTTTCGCCGCCCAAAAGACAAAGACCGCAAGCGACTTTTATACGGCCGACGGTGGTTTGACCGGATTCCAAAATGGTCTGGCCATCGCCGGTGATTATATGTCGGCCGCTTCATTCCTCGGGATTGCCGGGATGATTGCCCTCGCCGGGTTCGATGGGTTCTTTTACTCGATTGGTTTCCTCGTTGCCTACCTCGTCGTCCTATATTTGGTCGCCGAGCCGCTCCGTAACCTTGGAAAGTATACGATGGCCGATATGATTGCGGCACGCTTCAACAAGCCGCGCGTGCGAGGGGTTGCCGCCATGAATGCTATCGTCATCTCCATCTTTTATATGATCGCCCAACTCGTCGGCGCCGGGGCACTCATCGAGCTCTTGCTCGGCATCCCCTACACGACGAGCGTCATCGTCGTCGGAATCTTAATGACCGTCTATGTCGTTTTCGGGGGGATGACCGCGACATCATGGGTACAGATCACAAAAGCCGTCTTGTTGATGATCGGGACCGCCATCATTTCATTCCTCGTGTTCGCCCGCTTTGACTTCTCCGTCTTCACCATGTTTTCCGAGGTCAGTAAGGCGACACCGCTCGGGGAGAGCTTCTTGAACCCTGGCAACAAGTTCAAGCTCCCGCTCGATACGATTTCACTCAATTTGGCACTCGTCCTTGGGACGGCCGGTCTACCGCACATTCTCATCCGCTTCTTCACGGTCAAGGATGCACCGACGGCACGACAATCCGTCGTCTATGCGACATGGGTCATCGGTGCGTTCTACATACTGACGATCTTCCTCGGATTTGGGGCCGCCGCGTTCGTCGGATCGGACGCCATCGTCGCCGCCAACCCGGCCGGGAACATGGCCGCGCCTCTCCTCGCCCAAGTGCTCGGCGGTGACTTATTGTTCGCTTTCGTGGCCGCCATCGCCTTCGCCACGATTCTTGCCGTCGTCGCAGGACTCGTCTTATCGGCGGCCTCGGCGTTCGCCCACGACTTTTATGGTCATTTCATCCGGAAGGGCGAAGCGACCGAAAAAGAACAAGTCACAGCGGCCCGGATCGCTTCAATCGCGGTCGCACTCGTCTCGATGGGACTCGCCTTCTTCGCCCAATCGATGAACGTCGCATTTCTCGTCTCTCTCGCATTCGCTGTCGCTGCCAGCGCGAACTTGCCGGTCATTTTGTTCACGATTTATTGGAGACGGTTCAATACGGACGGAGCCGTGTTCGGCATGGTCGTCGGATTATTCTCGTCGCTTTTCCTCGTCGCCATCAGCCCGAACGTGTGGGCACCGGATGGCTCGGCAATCTTTATCGGTGAGGCGTTATTCCCGCTCACGAACCCGGGAATCGTCTCGATCCCGCTCGGCTTCCTGGCCGCCATCGTCGGGACGTACGTGACGAAGTCGGACGAAGTCGCCGGAAACTTCGAACGCATCCTCGTCAAAGCGAACACCGGGATCGATGCCGAGACGGAAGCTGCCATGACGAAAAAATCTTCATAATCGACAAAACGGCGTCCCTCGCGAGGGACGCCGTTCATGTTGAAGCGATTTGTTTATATTTTTGGTACATGGCGATGCGCCATGGGACGATCATGCCCCAGGCAATCAAATAGAACAGTCCGCCCGTCGCGAAAATATTGACTTCGTCTCCGAGAAACGCCTTCATGACCGTCCGAATCGCCAATAAGACGAAGACGACGATAAAGAACGCTTTCGAGCGGGATAAGTACACCTCACCATCACGTTTCTCGAAGTTCGATGTCTTGATGAGAAATACGCTGAAAATCAATCCGACGATTAAAGCTTCTCCGACCTCGAGCCAAGTCAATCGAAACGCCGGGACGAGAAATTGCAACATTCCGGTCGACATCGCCAAGGGCGGAATCAAGATCTTTTTAGCATTCGTCGGACGTGCTGATGCTTTGACGCGAACGAAGCTCGCAATCAGGCCCATCATTAGTGCGACGAGGGTCGATCCCCAAAATATCGACATTCGGTCAACCCCTTTTAAAATCCGGTGAATCCTACTAATTCGCTCATCCAAGCAGCGAAGCGATTCATGCCATCAAAATATAATACGACGCCGAAGGCCATCATCAAATAACCTCCGAATTTTGCCACCTTGGCACTGTTGCGCGCCAAGTATTTGATTTTCCCGACAAATCTCGCCATGATGAGGAATGGGATGGCGAAGCCGATGACGTACGCCAACATATAGCCCATCCCTTGACTCGGGTTCGAGGCCGCGAGCGCGATGACACCGGCAAGAATCGGTCCGGTACACGGGGTCCATCCCGCCGCGAATCCAATTCCAATCAATGCCGTTCCAAAGTAGCCGCTTTTACGCTCCCCTAAAGCGAGCTTTTTCTCGCGCATCATGAAACTAGGTTGCCAAAGTCCCGCCAAAAAGACGCCGAATACGAAGATGAGGATGGCACCGAACATGCGCAAACTATCCTTATATTGAATGAATACGTCGGCAATGAGCGAGGTCGACAGACCGAGCACGAGGAAGACGATCGAGAAACCAATCAAGAATGAGAACGTGTGAAACCAGGCCGTGCGTTGTCGCAGTCCCTCGCTCTTTAAATCAGAGACTGAGACCCCAGTGATATACGATAAAAAGACTGGATACAACGGTAGCGTGCACGGCGATAAAAATGATAAGACGCCCGCCCCAAATGCGAGCCAAAGTGTGACTTCCATGCGATCTTCCACCTTTCAGCCCCATTATAGCGAAAACCTTTTCAAAATGCTCGCATCTTTTTCCGAGCACCTTACATGATTGAATTTGTAATCTTTGAAATGGAAATGAAACTTGTAAACGGTAGTGTTAGATGCTAAGATTTGGATATTCTTATTAGTCAGTATCGATCTTACAATGATGGGGGAAACACCGTGGCGGTCATCACAGCTGAAAACTTACATTATGCCATTGAACAGAAACGCGATGAACTGTATGAAATCGCCTCGCAGCACAGTTGGACGTCTCCAGAAGTGATTCATGTCAGCCAAGAATTGGACAAGCTGATTACACGTCACGTCCTAGCCATACACGCTTCAGACCACATAAATTAATCGAACCAAACGGCCCGTCCTTCCTTGAAGTGGCGGGCTTTTTCCATGGAAAAAGACACCTTGACGGTGTCTTTTTTGTAATTTATGACATCAGACGTTGTCCAGATTGAAGTTCGTACATCTTTTTGTACAGCCCATCCTGTTTTAAAAGCGCCTGATGGTTACCTCGTTCGACGATCTCACCCCGATGAAGGACGAGAATCAAATCGGCATCTTGAATCGTCGACAGACGGTGCGCGATGGCAATCGTCGTCCGTCCCCGTCTCATCCGATCGAGGGCGAGCTGGACACGCTCCTCGGTCTCGGTGTCAATCGAACTCGTCGCCTCATCTAAAATCAAAATCTTCGGGTCACGGGCGACCGTCCGGGCGAAGGCGAGCAGTTGCCGTTCCCCGCTCGAGAATGTCGCGCCGCGCTCACCGACCGTATGTCCGTAACCGGCCTCAAGCTTCTCGACGAACGTATGAGCTTGCACGAACTCGGCCGCTTCCCGGACTTTGTCCGAGTCGATTGTCGGATTGAACAGTTTCAAGTTATCCTCGATCGTCCCTGTGAACAAAAATGGATCTTGGAGCACAAGCCCGACTTTGGCTCGGAGCTCGGCTTCCTCGAACTGCTCAATCGGATACCCGTCGATCGTGATTTGGCCTGATTGATACGGATAGAACCGGGTCAACAGGTTGATGATCGAACTCTTTCCGCTACCCGTGTGACCGACGAGGGCGACCGTCTCGCCTGGTTTGGCGACGAATGATATCTGTTTCAATACATCGACTTCCCCATCGTAGCTGAACGTGACGTTCTCGAACCGGACTTCCCCGGAGCCGATTTCGGCAGGACCGGCGAGACTCTTTCCTGGAGCCGGTTCATCCGTGTCCAAGATTTTGAAGACACGGTCCGCCGAGACGACCGCCTGTTGAAACTCGCTCAAGCGTTGCATGATGTCGAGCACCGGACGGAAGATGCGCTCGATGTAGCTGATGAAGGCATAGACGACCCCGACCTGCACTTGCTCGGTCGTCGACAAGACGCCGTAATAGCCGAGCAGTCCAATGATGGAGAAGGCGAGCAACAGCTCGATGATTGGTCGCAGCAACATACTGTCGAGCTTCAAGTTTCGATAACGTGCCTCTTGGTGGGCCTCGTTCGTTTCTTCGAACTGGCGGACGAGCCGCTCTTCTTGACGAAACTGTTGAACGATTCCCATCCCGTTGATCGATTCATTCAATTGCCCGTTCAGTTGTGACAACAGGTCACGCACTTGGGCAAAATATTTTGTCGAATAGCGGCGATACGCCCAGATGATGAGCCAGAACAGCGGAACAAGGACGAGCCCCATCGTCGCGAGCGTCGGTTCGAGGATATAAAGGAACACGTACGTCCCGACCAATTGAACCGCTGACTGTACGAACGTGCTCATTACCCCGACGTACAGTTCCTTGACGGCCTCGGTGTCGTTCGTGATTCGAGAGACAAGCACTCCCGCCGGAGTCCGGTCAAAGTAGGCGAGCCGCATCCCCATCACATGTCGGAAGATATCCATCCGGATGTTTTGCACGATCTTCAAGGCAATCTTTTGGAACGAAATCGACTGCAAGTAGTCGAAGATGATTGCCGAGATATGGAGGACGAGATAGACGACGAGCAAGGTGACGACCCAGTTTGTCGGATAGACGCCAGGCGTCACGAACTCATCGATGAACACTTTGATTAAGAACGGTCCTGCTAGTTTTGCGCCGGTGGCGAGCAACAAGAACACAAAAGCGAGTCCGAGCGGACGTGCGTAGCGGTTCGTGTAGGCCAACAGGCGTTTGATGACCGCCCATTCCTGAACGTCATGCTTCATGGTGGCCACCTCCTTCGACAATCGCCTCGAGTTGTTGGCGATCGTACGTGTCTTTGTACCAACCGGGCTGGCGAATCAAGTCCTGATGACGCCCGCGTTGGATGATTCGACCGTCCTCAAGGACGAGAATCTCATCAGCATGCTCGACCGCAGACAGTCGATGCGCCACGATCAAGCGGGACTGGTCAGGGTTCCCGGTCCGGAAATGCTCGATGATCGCCTCCTCCGTCTTCGCATCGACAGCCGAGACGGCATCGTCGAGGATCAACACGTCCGCCTCAATCATGAGGGCACGTGCGATTGAAATCCGTTGCTTCTGACCACCCGACAACGTCACACCCCGTTCCCCGACGAGCGTGGCGTATCCTTCCGGCAGCCGCATGATGTCATCATGAACCTCGGCGATTTTTGCCGCCTCCATGATTTCGTCGAGTTTCGCTTCCGGTTTGCCGAATGCGATATTGTTCGCAATCGAATCGCTGAACAAGAAATGATCTTGCGGGACGACGGCGACTTTATCGAGCAGGAGTGATTTTTTCACTTGGCGAATGTTGACACCACCGATTTTGATCGTCCCATCATGTACGTCATACTCTCGTGTCAACAAGCGTACAATCGTCGTCTTACCAGAACCGGTACGGCCGACGAGTCCGAGCGTCCGTCCGCGTTCGAGGCGGAATGTGACGTCTTGCAGGACGGGCGTCTCGTCATAGCGGAACGCACGAATATCCGCTTCAATCTCCGAATGGGCGAGTTTCGTCGCCGCCATCGGGTCATCCTGAATCTCAGGTTTGACGGCGAGCATCCGCTCGATCCGGTCGTAAGACGCCCGCCCTCGTTCGACGATATTGAACAGCCAGCCGAAAGCGAGCATCGGCCACGTGAGCAAGCCGAGATAGGCGGTGAAACTAACGATCTGTCCGATGGTCAGCTCTCCTTGTTCAATCAAATACGCGCCATAACCGATCGACAAGATATACGAGAGGCCGACAATCCCGAAGATGGTCGGGTCGTACAAGGCGTCGATTTTCGCGACACGTACGTTTTTCGCCATGACTTCGTCGGATAGCTTCTCGAACGAGTCGACGTCGCGGCCGACTTCCCCGGTCGACTTCAACACCCGGACACCGCTGACGCTCTCTTGGACTTTATCGTTCAGTTCAGAGAACGCCGCTTGGGCGACCCCGAACCGATTATGTAAGAGTTTGCCGTATCGCGTCGTCAACGCGACCATGATTGGCAGCGGCAACAATGCCACGACCGTCAACTTCCAACTGATGGTCGTCACCATCGTGATAATGACGAACGTTCCCATAGTGATGCTATCGACGAGTGTCAAAATCCCCGCACCCGCCGTCGTCGAGACGGCTTGGACATCGTTTGTCGCATGGGCCATCAAATCCCCGACCCGCGACTTCTTATAAAACCGTTGATCTAAATCGGTGAAATGACGATAGAGCTGACTCCGCAACATCCGACCGAGGCGAATCGAAGCCCCGAAGATGAAGTATCGCCAGAAGAAACGGGCCACATAGTTCCCGATCCCGACGGCCGCGAGCCCGCCGAGCAACATCCATAATAAATCTGTTCCAAGCGTTCCCCGGTTGATTTCATCGACGATTCGTCCGATGATGCGCGGCGGTATAAGTTCGAGCGCCGCGACGAACATGAGTAAGACGATGCCGAGCGCATACGTCCGCCACTCGAGCTTGAAGAACCAAGCTAGTTGTTTGAATACACGAATTGGAAACACCCCCTATGTTGTCTTGAATTCAGACTATTCTATTAGATTAGCGAAAGTTTGTTCGATTGTCTAACAAAAACTGGATGAAAAAAGCACTTTGCGGGCGCAAAGTGCTTCGGTCAATCGAGTTTATTTCTTTTCGTTCTTCATTTGAACGTTCATGGCGCGCATCACTTGGTTGACTTTCTTCTGTGACGGCTTTTGACCCATTTGCATCATCAATGTACGAATCATATCTTCGTTGATCGGTGGGTTCTGTTCGAGGTAGTTCATCATGTATTTACGAGCGATAAAGAAACCGATCGCAATACCCCCGATTAGTGCTGCCACGATCAGAAGAATCCAGAATAATGTACTCAAGGCTTAACCTCCTCTACCATATGAAACATCGTTTTTTACTATACACTATATTACGCTAATTCGCTAGTCGTCTGAAAAAAAAGTGGTGACCCAAAACCTCCGGGCCACCACTGACAACATGCGATTAAAGTGATTTGACAGCTGCGACGACGTTGTCGACAGACATGCCGTATTCTTTCATGAGGAGATCCCCAGGAGCAGAAGCGCCGAACTTGTCGATGCCGAGTACTTTTCCGCCGAAACCGACGTATTTGTACCAACCGAGCGTCGCGCCCGCTTCGAGCGAGACACGTTTCGTGATCGACGACGGAAGGACCGATTCTTTATACTCTGCCGATTGCGCTTCGAACAATTCCCAAGAAGGCATCGAGACGACAGCCGCGTTCACGCCTTCAGCAGCGAGTGCTTCGCGTGCTTCGACGAGGACGTGTACTTCAGAACCTGTACCGAGAAGGAGGACGTCTGCCTCGCTTGAGTTGCCCGCGACGACATAGCCACCTTTAGCTGCGTCTTCAATCGACGTGCCTTCGAGTTCTGGCAATGCTTGACGCGTCAAGACGAGAAGTGATGGTGACGTTTTCGTCGTGATTGCTTGCTTCCAAGCCGCGATCGTCTCTTTTCCGTCAGCTGGACGGAGAACAGACAAGTTTGGCATCGCACGGAAGCTCATCAAGTGCTCGACCGGTTCGTGCGTCGGGCCATCTTCGCCGACCGCGATTGAATCGTGCGTCAAGACGAACGTTGATGGGATTCCCATGAGCGCAGCAAGTCGAACTGCCGGGCGAAGGTAATCCGAGAAGACGAAGAACGTCGCGCCGTATGGGAGGACCCCACCGTGGAGCGCCATCCCGTTGACGGCTGCTGCCATCGCGAATTCACGGACTCCGAACCAGATGTTGCGGCCGGCTGGATCTTCATCGAAGTCCGCAGCGCCTTTGATCATCGTGTTGTTCGAACCAGCGAGGTCAGCCGAGCCTCCGAAGAGAGTCGGAACCGCTTTGGCGATCGCGTTCAATACTTCACCGCTCGTTTGACGAGTCGCTTTTTTCGAACCGATTTCGAACGTCGGCAATTCGCTGTCCCAACCTTCTGGGAGCTCGTTGTTCATCGCACGTTCGAACTGGGCACCAAGTTCAGGGTGTGCTGACTTGTAAGCTTCAACGAGTTCGTTCCAGTCCGCTTCATGCTTCGCGCCTGGCTCAACGACTTTATCGTTGAACAAGTCGTATACTTCGTTCGGTACGTAGAAGTTCTCGCCTTCCCACTTGTAGAACTGCTTCGTGAGTTCAATTTCAGCTTCGCCGAGTGGCGCACCGTGTGATGCCGATTTGCCTGACTTGTTCGGTGAACCAAAGCCGATAACCGTCTTCACTTCGATGAGGGTTGGTTTCGACGTTTCAGCTTTCGCTTCGTCGATCGCTTTCGCGATTGTATCGATATCCGTACCATCTTCGACACGGATCACTTGCCAACCGTAGGCGTTGAAACGATCTTCAACGCTTTCCGAGAACGATTTGTGAAGGTCGCCGTCAAGCGAGATATCATTTGAATCGTAAAGGACGACGAGTTTGCCGAGTTTCAAATGACCAGCGAGCGAAGCAGCTTCTGCCGATACGCCTTCCATCAAGTCACCGTCTCCGCAAATCGCGTATGTGAAGTGGTCAACCACTTTGAACTCATCGCGGTTGTACGTCGCTTCCAAATGTTTCTCTGCCATTGCCATCCCGACAGCCATGGCGATCCCTTGTCCGAGCGGTCCAGTCGTCGCGTCGACACCTGCCGTGTGACGGTACTCTGGATGTCCAGGCGTTTTCGAATCCATTTGGCGGAACGATTTGAGGTCGTCCATTGAGAGATTGTAACCAGATAAGTGAAGAAGCGAGTACAAGAGCATCGAACCGTGTCCCGCTGAAAGGACGAACCGATCACGGTTGAACCAGTTCGGGTTTTTCGGGTTGTGACGCATTTTGTCCGTCCAAAGTGTGAACGCCATCGGAGCCGCACCCATCGGCATACCCGGGTGACCTGAGTTCGCTTTTTGGACCGCATCGATTGAGAGTGTCCGAATCGAGTTAATCGCTAATAATTCTTTAGTAGTTGTTTCCACTAATTTCATCCTCTCTGTTGTTAACAAAGTTTCTACCCGTCATATTTTAGCACACTCATTCGTGTGTCACAACTAATTAATTAGTATAACACATTAAATGGAATCGTTTACTTCCTTTCGTTTGAAAACGCATCAATGAGTCCCCCTGATCAACGTTCGCGTATAACAAACATGCACATCCTATATGAAATAGGATGTGCATTCATGGTCATTCTGAGCGGTAACGTTCCTGCTCATCTTTTAATTTTTCTGGCGTTACGTCGTTTCCTTCCGGATCGACGACCTTCATTCCCATCATTTGTGATTTGAATGATTGGCGGAACGCTTGCAAATATTGTTGGCGCAGCGCTTGCTGCTCATCCATCTCTTGTGGTGACAGACCATCTGTCTTTGCTTTGTTGGCGAGGAAATTGATTCGCTCCAATTGTTCAGGTGCTAGCATCGGGCTCGCCCCCTCTCTACTGAATTTGTCCTTCTACTGTACAAAATCAACGAGCAGGAATCAAGTTTCTGGTACCGACACGTGCTCCAAGTAGCGCCGGTTCACGGTCGCTTTCGATACCTCATAACCAAAACCGCGGAGGGTGGCGGCAATTTCAGCGAACGTGAGTCCACGTTCACGCAATTGGACGATTTCTTCAATCGGAACTTCGATTCGGCTCCGGCCTCCCTGGTCATGGTGCTGGATATTCCGATGCGGATTAAATCCGTTCGCGACCGCCCGACGCATTCCGCGTGAAATTTTAGCGTTATGGATCTTACGTTGATACTCTTCGACGACACTGACGATCTCGAGCACCATCTTCTCGGCGTCGGAGACGATATATTCATCGGACGACTGCATCGTCAACAAGCGCACGTTATGTTTCATGAGCGTATGCAAGATAGCGATTTTTGCATTTCCCCGTCCGAGACGACTGTCGTCGCTCACGAGCACGGCATCGAGATCGGACGTCGAGACGTGCTCCAATAGATCGAGCAGTCCCGCCCGATTGACCTCATACCCGCTCTCTTGTTCACTGATCACATCGACAACCTCAGCCTCAAGACGTCTCGCCATCTGCTTCAACTCGTCCGCCTGACGACTGAGCGACGTCTCTTGGGTGGACTTGTTCGTCGATACGCGACAATAAATGACGACTCGCATCGCGTCACTTCCTTTCTTTCCATTCGCCCTCTACGATACACAGGATGAAGGGATGTTCGCAATCAGAAACGATTATTCGGCGGCGAACCACGTCGTCTTGTCGTCTTTTTCATCATCTCGCTTAGCGAGAATGTGCGCTTCGAGCGTCTCCGCCTCTTTCAAGGCGACTTCTTCTTCAATACTGTGTTCGACTTTTTGTTCGGTCACGACGACCGCTTCGTTGTCGCGAAGCTCTCCGACCGCGAAAAATACGAACATACCGAGTGCCAACATGCCGACTAAGATGATTCCATTGATTGTGTCTCTCATAATCATTGCCTCCTGGGAATAAGAATACACGTTCTCGAGAACGTCTGTTCGTTTATCTGTTCTCATCATAAAACAAGAACTTCTGTTCGGTCAAGCAGAAAAAACGAACGAATGTTTGTGCGCTCATGTGTTCTTGTGTTAAACTAAACCCATAAAGAATAGGATGCGTTCGCAGGTTATTCGACATAATCGAGGTGAAATCCATTGAAAAAAATGTCAGCAAGACAACAACAGATTCTTGATTTTATAAAAGCTGAGGTCCGGGCGAAAGGGTATCCCCCTTCGGTCCGCGAAATTGGCGAGGCTGTCGGGCTCGCATCGAGCTCGACTGTACACGGTCACTTGGACCGTCTTGAGAAGCGTGGATTGATTCGACGTGATAAGACGAAGCCACGCGCCATCGAGATTTTGGATGAAGAGATGTCCGTCGTCGAAGACCACGATGCCGTCATGTACGTGCCGGTCATCGGGAAAGTCACAGCCGGTACGCCGATCACGGCCATCGAGAACGTGGAAGAACACTTCCCGCTCCCGGCTCACGTCGTCGGTTCCGACAACGTCTACATGCTCTCTGTCTCAGGAGACTCGATGATTAACGCGGGGATCTTGGATGGGGACCGCGTCCTCGTCCGTCAACAGAACACGGCCGACAATGGAGAGATTGTCGTCGCCATGACGGATGAAGGTGAAGCGACCGTGAAGCGGATTTATAAAGAAGCTTCGAAAGTGCGTCTTCAACCGGAGAACGACGAACTCGAAGCGATGTATTTCGATAACGTGTCGATTTTAGGGAAGGTCATCGGTGTATACCGCACGATTCACTAATGGCTAGTGGCAAGACACATACCCGTACGAATCTCGTGGCAATCGGTGCTCTTGCGATTGCCACGCCTTTTATTGACATCGATGTTCCGACCGTGTTCCTGCTTGGCGCCCTCATCGGGACGTTCTGGCTCTCCCCGGATCTCGATTTGAAGTCGGACGCCTATTATCGATGGGGACCGCTTCGGGGCTTTTGGCTCCCTTATGTGAAGATTATGCCCCATCGGTCGTTATTCTCGCATTTTCCGCTCTTGAGCGATCTGATCCGGGTCATCTATCTCGGTTTCCCGCTCACGCTTCTGCTCACGGTCACGCCGTATGAGGAAGCTATCAGATCGTGGCTCGACCTGAACGGGGCAGCATGCTTCTTCGGACTCGTTTTCGCGACGACGCTACATACGACGCTCGACTATGCGTCCACGTTCTTAAAACGTGCGTTTTAATCAGATCGTTATGCTACACACCCAAAAAGGGCAACCCGTCTAAATAGACAGGGTTGCCCTTTTTTGAACCGTTTATTATATAGAAGTTCAACAACTTTTATGCAACATGACATGATTTTCAGCCACTTCTCGTCCATTTACCAACAAGACGACACGATGCTCCCCTGGATAATGCCGACGGGTCGTCAAATCTGACCAGTCGTGCACTCTGGTCGCTGCAAGTCGCGCGCCCCCAGCGACGGTTCTATTCGCTAGCAGGAATGCTTTACGACTCGCTTTCCCGTTGGCTTTTATAAACTCAATCGCGTATTCGATACGAACATAAGCAGCATCCCCTGGACGAATGGACACATCGTACTGAATCTCGCACGCCTCCCCTATGCGGATCACGTTCGGATGTATAGAAATCGATGAGTCGACGGTTAAATTTGTTTCCTGCGTATAACCGAATATCGTTAACGCGTCAGGATGGGCTGACTTGATCAGTGTCCGGCATCCGTGTCTAATGATCCAATCGGTATGAGGATGCTCGCCCTGCCATCGTCGCGAGACTGCGAGTACAGCTTCTGGGTGATCTTTCGAGATATCGTTGAGGTTGTTAGCGACACTTTTTCTCACATATAATGATGGATCTTCTTTTAACAACTCTAAAATCTCCAACACTGGAGCTGGGTCTTCTTTGAACATCGGTAACGATTCCGCCCACGGAAGGCGAGGACGACAACCCTCACTCGCCAAACGCCGAACATGTTCGTTCGGATGAATTGCCCAAGCTGTCATTTGGTTCATCACACGTGTTGGATCCCGCAACAAAAAAGGTCTGATGGCGAATTCAGAAGACGACGTCTGCGTGAAGCGTTCGAGCGCTGACATCGAGCGTTCCCAATACCCTTCTGCCTGCCCGTACACTGCTACAAAGTCCGGGAAAAACAAATAAGGAAAGCCGACGCAGTCATCTGCAATTTCAACCAATACGTCCAAAGCTGATTCGTAATTCTGTGGCAAATACTGACCTAGTTTTATCGAAATACGTCGAGTACGCCCTTTGAGTGCCAACGCTTCCCACGATTCATCTATGATTGATGCGATCAAAGCCTGTACGTCAAATGACGGATACACGGTTTGAATACGTCGTCCAAATTCCAACAAAAAGGTCTCATCATACACGTCTTTTAATGGTGTTGCCACTTCTCGTCCCCCTATCCCATTCCATTACATTTATAGTGATATACATTCTCCCTCATTATATTGATTAGTTGAAGCGAATTATAGAAAAAGAGTCCTGAATGAGCACTTCATACGAAGACTCGTTCAGGACTCTGATTTTAAAGGGAATATCCCTTATTAGTCGACTTAGTAGAGCGTCATGTACTGATCGCGCTCCCACTCTGTCACTTGCGTACGGAACATATCCCACTCGATTTCTTTCAACTCGAGGAAGTGCTCACCGATATGTTCACCGAGTGATTCCATGACGACTTTGTCGGTACGGAGTACTTCGAGCGCGTCGAAGAGCGTAGCCGGAAGGTCGTCAATCCCGTTAGCAACACGTTCTGGCTTGTCCATGACGTAGATGTTGCTATCGATCGGCTTCGGAGCCGCCATTTCTTTCTCGATTCCATCAAGACCTGCAGCCAATAGCGTGGCCAAAGCGAGGTACGGGTTCGCCGCCGGGTCGACCGAACGTACTTCGATCCGTGTCGAGAGGCCACGGGCCGCTGGTACACGAACGAGTGGTGAACGGTTGCGCGCGCTCCATGCTACGTAGCAAGGTGCTTCGTAACCAGGAACGAGGCGCTTGTATGAGTTGACAGTCGGGTTACAGACAGCCGTGAACGCACGAGCGTGCTCGAGAATCCCTGCCGTGAAGGCGCGAGCCGTGTCAGAGAGTTCCATTTCGCCGTTTGGATCGTAGAAGACGTTCGTGTCACCTTTGAAGAGCGACATGTTGGCGTGCATCCCTGAACCGTTGACACCGAAGAGTGGCTTCGGCATAAACGTCGCGTGAAGACCGTATTTCGCTGCGATCGTCTTGACGACGAGTTTGAACGTTTGGATGTTATCGGCCGTCGTGACCGCATCTGCGTATTTGAAGTCGATCTCGTGCTGACCTGGTGCGACTTCGTGGTGTGATGCTTCGATTTCGAAGCCCATGTTTTCGAGCTCGATGACGATCTCTTTACGGCAGTTCTCGCCGAGGTCGACCGGTGCCAAGTCGAAGTAACCGCCTTGGTCGTTGAGTTCGAGTGTCGGTTGGCCGTTCAAGTCTTTCTTGAAGAGGAAGAACTCAGGCTCTGGTCCGACGTTGAACGCTGTGAAGCCGAGCTTCTGCATGCGCTCGAGGTTACGCTTCAAATTGCCGCGCGGGTCACCGCTGAACGGTTTGCCGTCCGGCGTATAAATATCACAAATCAAGCGAGCGACTTTACCGCTGCCGTCTGTCCACGGGAAGACAACCCATGTGTCAAGGTCTGGATAGAGGTTCATGTCTGATTCCTCGATGCGTACGAACCCTTCGATTGAAGAGCCATCGAACATCATCTTGTTATCAAGTGCTTTGTCCAATTGGCTGATCGGTACCTCGACGTTTTTGATCGTACCGAGGATATCCGTGAATTGAAGACGAATAAAGCGTACGTCCTCTTCTTGTGCGATGCGTTTGATGTCTTCTTTCGTGAACGTTTTTCTGGCCATGGTGAAATGTCCCCTCTCACATTGTGTAATGGTTAGTGTACTGGCGTCATCGATAAAAACGTGACAGCTCACCTTGAATGAGCGACGTCTTATTGAAACGGCCAGCTTCTTGAAGCTGTGTTTTCAATAATTTGTGTAACTCTTGTTCAGAGATCTTCGGTGCTTCATCGACCGGCGGCTTTGGTGATTCCGCATCTTTGGCGTCCGTGTTGTCGAGCATATGACGAATCGCCGCCAAGTTGAAGCCTTGGTCGATAAAATCCTTGATCGTGAGTAGACGTTCGACATCATTAAAGGAATAGAGCCGTCGTTTCGATTCCGTCCGACTAGGCGAAATTAGACCCTGTTCTTCATAGTACCGAATCTGTCTACCTGTCAGCTGTGTCAAATCTTGAACGATTCCAATCGGAAACAACGGGTTGGAGCGACGAAATTGATCGGCCATCTCTTACCCCTCCTTTTCTGTCTCACACTGTGAGAATAATATATGACAACTTACCTGTCAATAGATGTTAAGAAAGTTAACATGACATTTCGGTTACAACTTCTGTGAGATATTGTCACGGTCAAATGTGACGAGCTCTTTCGTCCGCAATTGGCTCAAGGCGAGCATGAGCGCGACCTTGACGTGGGCGTAAGTCAATCCGCCTTGGACGTATGCCGTGTATGGAGCCCGGAGTGGTCCATCGGCCGACAGTTCAATCGATGAGCCTTGAATGAACGTCCCGGCCGCCATGATGACGTCATCCTCATAGCCCGGCATATAGGCTGGTACCGGCAACGCGTGGGCATTGACCGGTGACGCCATTTGGATGCTCTGACAGAAGGCGATCATCTTGTCACGGTCGCGGAACGTCACCGATTGAATCAAATCGGTCCGGGGCGTCGTATAATGCGGGTCGGTCTCGAAACCGAGCAATCCGAGCAGGCTCGCCGTCAAGTGTGCCCCTTTCAACGCTTGGGCGACCGTATGTGGCGCCATGTAAAACCCTTGGTACATCTCTTGAAGCGAGTAGAGTGACGGACCGGCCTCGCTCCCGATGCCTGGCGTCGTCATGCGGAACGAACAGCGTTCGACGAGTTCTTTCGTCCCGGCGATATAGCCGCCCGTCTTCGCCAAGCCGCCACCCGGGTTCTTGATGAGCGAGCCGGCCATGAGATCGGCCCCGACATGGGTCGGTTCGATCGTCTCGACGAACTCGCCGTAGCAGTTGTCGACGAAGATGAAGACGTGCGGATGTGCCGCTTTGATCTTCCTGATCGCCTCACCGATTTCTTGGACCGGGATGCTGCGACGATTGGCGTAACCTTTCGAGCGCTGGATGCCGACGAGCTTTGTCTCAGGACGAATCCGTCCGATGACGGTCTCGACGTCGATTCGGTCCTCTTTCAGCTCGACAGTGTCGTAGCCGACACCGAGCTCTTTGAGCGACCCACGGCCGTCTCCCCGAATCCCGACGATCTCTTCGAGCGTATCGTACGGCTTGCCGGTGATATAGAGCAGCTCATCTCCTGGCAACAACACACCGAACAAGGCAATCCCGATGGCGTGTGTCCCGGAGATGATTTGCGGACGGCATAGGGCGAGGTCCGCCCCGAACACGTCGGCGTAGATCGACTCGAGCGTGTCGCGCCCGATATCGTCATAGCCGTACCCGGTCGTCGGATTGAAATGGAAATCCGACACTTTGTGTTTCTTGAACGACTCGAGGACACGGTATTGGTTGAACTCCGCCGTCGCCTCGATCGTTTCAAAATATGGTTTTACCCGTTCTTCCGCCTCGGTCACGAACGGGGCCAATTCATCATAGTACGCAATCTTTTCTTGCCACATCATTGTTTCACACCTCAAATGGTTTCAGCGTCGCATATAGACGCGTGTCTTCTCTCATATATCCGACGAGTTCGACCGAACCGTCATCGAGGAACTTCTCCTCGAGACGATACATCGAATCTTTGGCCGGATGGTAATGCTCGAACGAGCGGACCGGCAAGACGACGTGTACTTTCGTCAACACATCCGCAATCTTATCTTCAATCGCGCCGATGAGCGTCTCGATATCGGTCGAATCGAGCGCCGAGATGACGAGCGGTCCGCCGACGAAGTCTTCGGTCAACCGGTCTTTCTTATTGTATACCTCGAGCTGCGGTACCTCACTCGCCCCGAGTTCCGACAAGACCGAATTCGTCGTGTCGATTTGGTTCATGTAATGCGGATTCGATGCGTCGATGACGTGCAAGACGAGGTCGGCCCCGAGCACTTCCTCGAGCGTCGAGCGGAACGCGGCGACGAGTTTCGTCGGCAAGTCCCGGATGAATCCGACCGTGTCCGTGATCAACACTCTACCGCCCCGCGGCAACTCGAGCTCGCGCGTGAGCGGGTCGAGCGTCGCGAACAGTTCGTCCTGTTCGTACGTATCCGCATCCGTCAAGCGGTTAAAGATTGTCGACTTCCCGGCGTTCGTGTAACCGACGAGCGCGACTTGGAACACACGGTTTTCTTTCCGACGCTCCCGGTAACGGTCACGGTGCGCGACCGTGCCTTCGAGATTTTTCTTGATTTCATCGATGCGGCGCTTGATGTGACGACGGTCGGACTCGAGTTTCGTCTCACCCGGTCCCCGAGTCCCGATTCCGCCACCGAGACGTGACAACTGCGTGCCTTGTCCGATCAAACGTGGGAGCAGGTAGTTCATCTGAGCGAGCTCGACTTGGAGCTTCCCTTCTTTCGATTGGGCCCGTCCGGCAAAGATGTCTAAAATCAATTGCGTCCGGTCAATCAGTTTCATCTCGTCCGGGTCGTTCAGCGAGATGCGGATATTCTTCGATTGGGCCGGCGACAGCTCGGCGTTGAAGATGACGATGTCCGGCTCGAACTGTTCGATGAGCACCGCGAGCTCCTCGACCTTCCCTTTCCCGATGAATGTGCGGCGGTCGACTTGTTGCCGTTTCTGATCGAGACGGGCGACGACCTCACCTCGTGCCGTATCGACCAATTCGACGAGTTCCCCCATCGATTGTTCATATGTCCAATCGTCGACGGTCGGTAATTGACACCCGACGATAATGACTTTCTCTCGTTGCATAAAAATCCCTCATTCCTATAAGTCTCATCCTCCATCTTACCACGAAACGACGAATGGAGAACGTCCGTTTGTGGTACGATATGAGGAGAAGGAGGAACGTCCATGACGAAACGTAGAAAAGAGTATCCATTGCCTGAATATATCGAGGCGTACTTGTTCCATCTCGGCGCGAGCGGCCGTCAACCGTCGACGCTGAAACGCTATCGGTACGATTTGATCGATGTGCACAAATACTTTCATGACCATAACGTCGAGCTCGATGCCCCGGAGGCGTGGCTCGCCGTCCCGCTCGAATCGTGGAAGACGTTCGTCAACGACTTCCTCATCGAGGAGAAGCAATATCAACAGGCGACGGTCGCCCGGATTGTCACCGTCATCAATAGCCTGACCGTCTTCTTGAACCCGCTCCGTAAGAAGATGCTGACGTATGCGCAACCGGCCCACACGCTCACCGTCGACCAGATCGCCTTGCCTGCCGAGTTCAACAAGCTCGTCCGGACGATCCGCTCAACAAGCGGTCTGAGCGAGAATCAGCTCCAGGCGCACCCATATCTCGTCAACCGAAACGAGTTGATTGTCACGCTGTTCTATAAATACGGTCTCCGGGTCCACCATATCATTCGTCTCCGGATGAACGACCTGCATCTCGCGAGCCATGAGTTCGACGTCTATGACCGGCTCGGCAACCGGTTCACGTTGAAACTCAGTCAAGAAGACCAAACGCTCCTCATGAACTACTTGGCCGACATCCCGACGCCCGTCCGTCCGCGCTGGTACTCGGACGACCCCGTCTTCGTCTCGTTCGACTTCGCCCGAATGACATTCCGCTGGGTGTATGCGAAGAACCAGCCGAAACAGTTGACGATCGTCATGATCACGAAGATGATGCGCCAATTGAACGAACGGAGCGGTCTCACCCGCTCGGTCACACCATCGATGCTCCGGAACGCCCACGTCTTGAAGACGTACGCGACCGACATGACGTCACTCGAGCGGATGAATGTGACATGTATGCATAAAGAGTCATCACTCCGGCGCTACGAACAGGCGTACGCGGAGTTCGGTAGCGAACTCTACGGCGAACAAATCCCAAACGAAAACCCCGCCTTGTAACAGGACGGGGTTTTGTATGTTAATGGGCCCATTCATCTCGCAACAGCCCGTACACGACGTGGTCGACGTAGCGGTCATAGAGCCACTCCGCATTGCGAAGCACCCCTTCTTCGAGGAAACCGAATCGCTCGGGCAGCGCCCGGCTCTTCACGTTCCCAGTTGCGACCCGAATCTCGATTTTATCGAGTTTCAAATCACGGAACCCATAATCGATGACCGTCTCGAGCGCTTGACTCATGATGCCCTTGCCTTGAAAGTCTTGGCCGAGCCAATAGCCGACCGTCCCGCATTTGATGCCCCGGTCGATGTCATTGAAGCCGATCGTCCCGGCGAGCTCGTCCTGATACACAATCGCGAACGATTTCGGATAGCCGCCCGTCTCCATCAATCCTTTGATTCGTCCTTCGATGTTTTGCCGCGAATCTTCGACCGTCTCGGTGTAATCGAGCCACCCGAGCCACTCGCGAAGGTATGGCTTCGATGCCATCGTCAATTGGAACAACGCCTCCGCGTCGTCAATGGTGAACATTCGTAGTTGAAGCTGATCATTGATGTCATAGCGTAACATGTCATTTCCCCCGTTAAGTTACCAATTATTGTGTTCTTCATCATTTCATCGTAAACTATTTGTAAATAATTTGAAAGCGGTGAAAGTATGTAATTCGACCTCATGTCATCCACCCAAAATTGAATAGTTCCGGAGGAGAGTCATGATGAAGTCGTTTTACCTGCTGCTGGTCAGTCAATGGCTGGCCAATATCGGCGACGTGCTTTATATCGTCGCCTTGATTGCTTTGTTATATCAACAGACCGGTTCCGCCCTGGCTGCGGCCAGTTTCCCGATTGCCGTCACGATCGGTATGACCGTGAGCGGTCTGTTCTTTGCCCGCGTCTTGTCTCGGTTCACCCTCGGTCAGACGTTGCTCGTCACACAACTGTTGAAGACAGTCTTGCTCGGGGCCGTCATTTGGTCGGAGTCGATTCTCGTCCTCGGCCTCGTCGTGCTCATCGCCTTCTTGGATGGGTTCGCCCGTCCGGTCCAGGCGTCGTTCATCCCCAGGCTGACGACGAATCGCCAACAAGCGAACAGTCTCGTCCAAGGGTCGAACCAGTTCATTCAGCTGGCGATGTGGCCTCTCGGCACGATGGTCGTCGCTTCCTTCTCAAGCGAGCTCGCTCTGATGATCGCGTTGATGTTGTTCATGCTCTCGACGCTCGTCACGCTTCGCTTCGTCCGTTCACTCGACCGCGACGTGACGGTAGAAGATGGCGAATCAGACATATCGCTTAAGGACAGCCTCGCCTTCGTGCGCACTGCTCCTTTCGCCAGGTTAATCACGGTGTTCGTCACGTTCGAGTCGTTCGTCAGCACACTCTGGATCTCGGCGCTCTTGCTCGTCTATTTGGAACGCCACCTCCACATCGATACGGGCTGGTGGGGAACGATGAACGCGAGCTTCTTGATTAGCATGATTCTGGCCAGCGCTTACCTGTATCGCGCAAAGCGCAACAGCTCGCTCGCCGTCAGCTCCATCTTGTCTGTCTTAGCGGCCCTATTGTTCGGCATGACATCTCATATCGCGTTCGCGCTCATCGCGCTCGCGGTTCAAGGATACGCCACCCAGCTCCGCATCATCCAGACGAACACGGTGCTCCAAGAAATGACACCTGCCTCGCAACTTCCGTACGTGTATAGCGTCCAACAGACGGCCTACACCCTCGCCTTCAGCATCGGCAGCCTGACGTTCGGACTACTCGCGGACGGATTGCCGATTGCCATCGTCTATTTGATTGGCGCAGCGTTGACCGTTCCGCTCGTCTGGGTCGGTCGACAAATCGACCAGATGGGAGATGTGGTCCAATCTTCATAACAAAAAGGCGCCCCCTTATATGATTTACAATTCCTTTGGTTACAACAGATTCATTCCGCATCACGTATACTAAAATGAAAATACTAGTTAGGAGGAATCTAAATATGAACACGTTATCAAACCAGGAAAAGGACGAGATATTGCAAACTCTACATGTACGATTTAACGCCCATCCCGAACGACATCCTGATCTAACTTGGCCCGACGTCTTGACTCGCCTTCAAGAGGACGACCGGAAACTCGTCGTGCTTGCCGAGATGGAACGAACCGGCGGCGAACCTGATGTGATTCGACTTCCGAATGGCGCCTTAGCTTTTTGCGACTGCTCTCCAGAAAGTCCGAGTGGTCGACGCAGCCTATGCTATGACGCTTCGGCGTTGGCGGCACGGAAGAAGAACAAACCGGATGGGAGCGCCGTCGCATTGGCTGAGGAGATGGGAATCGAGCTACTCGACGAAGCAACGTATCGTCATCTACAGACGCTCGGTTCGTTCGATTTGAAAACATCGAGCTGGATTTTCACTCCAGAAACGATTCGTCAAAAAGGCGGCGCCTTATTCTGCGACCGCCGCTACGACCATATCTTCCTCTATCATAATGGTGCCGATTCGTATTATGCGGCCCGTGGATTCCGCGGGATGTTGATTCTTTGAGCAGGGCCACGGGCCTTGCTTTTTGATGTGGATAGCCAAAAGAAAATGACTGGGAACTATATCACCCATCAGCGTTGGCTCCTCTAAATCTTGAAACAATATTTGTTCCCCAGATGCACACGGACCCCAGCCAAGAAAAAAATATGTTCAGACAATCAAAAGAAGGTTAGCCTACTCCTAATATCTTTCTTAAGATTTTTTGATCAAAATACGGTGTTTGAAATAAACGATAACCATTCATCATGTCTTAACTGTTCAAATTTTAAAGCCTACCTCCTATATGCCTACCAAAAATTTCAAATGAATGAACGGATGGGCATGATGGTTTATCTCACGTCTACATCACCCCAACAAAAAAACTGCAGACGATTTGAAGTGCTCCCTGTCAAGTAGACAGGACAAATAATGAAAACCAGCCTAGGCGGCTTGAGACCTGTATTCGACAGGGCTCAAGCCGTTT